>DASPVV010000021.1:0-32118 GCA_035622175.1 Terriglobales bacterium
TGCAATAATAGCTCGCGTTCCTTCCGAACCTGTCGGCTGTCCTTCATGCTCCAAACTGCCTCAAGTGGTGATCTATGTGTCGGTAGGCGTGGCGCATCCGCTCCGTCCTCGACAACCGCCCGAACATTGCGTGAGGAGCGAATTCGCCCTTCCAGTCGCAGAACTGTCCAAACAGAATGCGAAGGTTCTCAACATCTGATGAGAATTCGACGGGGCGAGTACCACCCTGCTGCTGATCCACTTCAGGGCGGGTCTTGATGCCATGCGGCCACTTCACAGGCACCCACAGAGCCGCCCACTTGTAGATCGTCCGTTTGAAGAGCGTCGAGGAGGAACTGACCTGCTTCTCACCCAATGCCGCTCGGAAAGAATCGCTGAGATGGCAAATCATCTGATGAGCCGACATGCTGCCCCAATGCCGCTGGCTGTCGGGACGCACCTTGTTCACTCGATCCAGCAGTTCCTTCTGGTCGCGATCATTCAGGAGAGTTCTCATCTGTTGGAGGTGCATTCTACTGCTGGCAATCACCAGCAGGGTTGCATGTGCGGTTGAACCGGAGCATTGTTGCTTTGCATTGACTGCCCCTTCTCAGCATCCCTATCATTGCAACTTGAGTTCCCAACCATGGTCGGGCAAATCATCTCGCAGTAGACGAAAGCACATGGAGTTGATAGCCATGAACAAAGCTCTTTCAATACGAGTCCTTTCGTTGCTCTTGGTATTCGCCCTTGCCACGCCAGAAGCGAATGCGAGCAATCCAGTTTACGGTCGCAAGGGGATGGTCGTGGCTGAGGAGGAACGTGCCGCCGATGTCGGTCTTGAGGTGTTGCGGTCTGGCGGTAATGCCGTCGATGCTGCCGTGGCGGTTGGCTTCGCGTTGGCGGTCACTGACCCCGCTGCGGGGAACATCGGCGGGGGAGGATTCATGCTCATCCGTATGGCAGATGGGCGTGTCACGTTCATCGACTTCCGCGAGAAGGCACCGGGCAAAGCGACTCACGACATGTACCTCGATGCCAGTGGGAAGCTCACTGACGAGAGCATCGTAGGCTGGCGCTCGGCGGGAGTGCCGGGCACCGTCCGGGGGCTTGAGCTGGCACACAAAAAATATGGGCACAAGCCATGGGCCGACCTCGTCAAGCCTGCCGTTGATCTTGCAACCAACGGCTTTCCCACCCCGGTTTGGCCAGTGTTATACCGCGAGCATTTCATCTCTAAGTTGTCGAAGTTTCCAGAGACCAAGCGCATATTTCTCAAGGGTGGAGAACCCTACGATTGGCAGGAAACCTTCCGACAGCCAGAACTGGGGCGCACGCTCGAACGCATCGCTCGTCTGGGATCCAGCGATTTCTACGATGGCGAGACCGGGCACCTGCTGGCTGACGCAATGCAGAAGAATGGTGGGCTGATCACGCTTGCCGATCTGCACGATTATCAGGCGGTCGAGCGCACGCCGCTGGAAGGTAACTACAAGGGCTACCACATCATCACGTCTCCCCCGCCCAGTTCAGGCGGGGTCGGTCTTTTGCAGATGCTCGCCATGTTGAACACAACCGATTACGAAAAGACTGGTGCAGGTTCGGCGACAACCGACCACTACCTAGCGGAGGTGATGCGTCGCTACTACGCAGACCGAAACGAATACTTAGGCGATCCAGATTTCGTGAAGAACCCGGTTTCTTCGCTGCTTGATCCAGCCTACGTTCGCGCCCGGCGAGCCACGATTGATCGTGAACGCGCAACGTCGAGCGACGCGGTGAATCCCAGCCTCCCTGCGGGAAAAGAAGGCACGAACACGACGCACTACAGCATCGTGGATGAGCAGGGCAACGCGGTCGCGGTAACTTATACCCTCAACCACGGTTTCGGGAGCGGTGTTACGGTGCCGGGCGCTGGATTCCTGCTAAATGACGAAATGGATGATTTCGCCGCACGGCCGGGCACACCCAACAGTCTTGGCTTGGTGCAGGGAGAGAGAAACGCAATCGCGCCCGGCAAGCGTCCGCTTTCCTCCATGACGCCGACGATCATTTTGAAAGATAACAAGCCCTTCCTCGTACTCGGCGCACAGGGCGGACCGATCATTACCACCGCAGTGTTGCAGGTGATCGTCAACGTGATTGATTTTGGAATGAATCCACAGGATGCGGTCGATTTCCCACGCGTGCACCATCAGTGGAAGCCAGACGCTCTGGAGGTTGAGAGGGGTGTTTCCCCGGACACGATTACGATCCTGAAACAGATGGGGTATGAGGTGAAAGATGCGCCGTTTGGTCTCGCCACCGTCCAAGCAATTCTGATCACAAATGGCTGGTTGCAAGGCGGGCACGATGCGAGAGGTGTCGGCAAAGCTGTTGGCTATTGACCCGTCTGCTCTTTCCGCTGTCTTAGCACGTCGCCGCCCCGCCTAACTCCTGATAAGTCAGCAGACAGAAAGCAATACGGTCCGGGCTATCATGTTGTAGGTGAGCGCAAGTCAGGAGGGCACTATGCGTCGAGAACTGGTACTCAAGGTTGTGCTTGTAGTGGTGGGATTGCTTTTCTGCGCTGGCGTTTATCCGCTGACGATGTTTTTCTCGCGAGAACCTGCGGTGCCGATGATAATGAGCATCTATGTCACACTCGGAATTTTCTTGCTGCTGGCGGTGCGAAACCCAGCCGCGAACCGCAGCCTGATCGCCTTCAGTTGGATGGGTAAATCTTGCGCATGCTGGGGTAAGGGCTGCGCAGGCATACCGGAATGTGATCGAGCGCCGAGAACTCGCGGGAGTGGTTGTGTTCGCAATCGTCGGTGTTGTGCTGGTCGCGCTGGCTCCCGCGAAGCAATCAGCCGAGACAACCTCCGCTGTGGTAGCGTAGTAGTCTGCTTGGAAGGTAATCTCTGATGCGATTCGCTGTCGTTACCGTCATTACTCTCGGAATGTTGTTTCGGTTCCCAGCCCCAGCGTCCGACATTCAGACTCAGAAAGTCGATCAAATCTTCTCCGTTTATGACAAACCGGGATCACCGGGGTGTTCAGTAGGAGTGATTCGCGATAGTGACTTCCTTTACCGGAAAGCTTACGGTTTGGCAAGTCTCGAATTGGGGGTTCCGCTTTCCGCACAATCTGTCTTCTACATGGGGTCGGTCTCGAAGCAGTTCACGGCTGCATCGGTCGTGCTCGCCGCAGAGCAGGGCTATCTTTCGCTCGATGATGATGTGCGCAAATACATCTCGGAACTTCCCGACTATGGTCATGTAATCACGTTGCGGCAGATGATTCACCAAACCAGCGGATTCCGCGACTTCATTACGTTGCTCCATCTCTCTGGTCGCGATGTACTGGACTTCAATTCCCCGGAAGACATTTTCAAGATTGTGGGTCGTCAAAGAGGGCTGAACAACGTCCCCGGAGACGAGTGGATTTACAGCAACACCAACTACTTTCTCCTCGGCATGGTGGTACAGCGGGCGACCAAGAAGTCGCTCGCCGAGTTCGCTGCCGAGAACATCTTTAAGCCTCTTGGCATGTCGCACACTCTTTTCTATGACGACCACACGCTCGTGGTACCCGGTCGGGTTGCCGCATACGATTCAGGCCAGCACGACGCTTTTCATGTGGACTGGTCTACAACGTTTGCAGTCGTAGGGAGCGGCGGTCTCATGAGCACCGTTGATGACCTGCTTCTCTGGGACAGGAACTTTTACGCGAATCGACTTGGCAAAGGAACGCTCATACAGGAATTGCAGACGCCCGGTGTGCTCAACAATGGCAACAAGATCAATTATGCGATGGGACTCGACTTGGGGCACTATCGAGGCTTGCCAATCGTGGAGCACAGTGGCGCACTCTTTGGATATCGGACTGAGCTTTTGCGCTTCCCGGAGCAGAAGTTCACCGTAATCTGCTTGTGCAATATCGCCACTGCCGTGCCAACAAATCTTGCGCGAAAAGTCGCCGACGTTTACTTGGCTGACCAGTTGCAGCCCGGAGCGAGCGCCCTCAGCCCGGCACGCAACGAGGACTTCCCCGATCCCGCCACCTTCGCGGGCAAATACCTCGACCCTCGCACTCACCTGATGTACACGTTCACAGCATCGAACGGCAATTTGATGGCTTGGGGAGCAGTGCTGATACGGATCAACGCAAACCAGTTCTACGACCTTGGAAGCAATGTCATCACATTTGAATCCTCAAAGGGCACCACGCAGGCGAAGCTCGACATAAAGGGAGAGACGTACTTTTCGGGTAGCAGGGTTCCGGAGCTTCGCCTGGGCGAGGCTGTGTTGGCTTCTTATACGGGACAATTTCCGAGCGCAGAACTCGACGCGGTCTACAGTTTGTCAATCGAGAGCGGCATCTTAACTCTGCGGAACCGCGACGATCCGCCTCAGAAATTGACTCCGATTGCGAAGGACGAGTTCGACGCTGGCGAGTTTGGGAGGCTTGTCTTCGAGCGAGACTCAGGCGGAGTTTTCGGCTTCCGTGTATTTACCCAAGACGCTCGCGGCATTGCATTCAAGAAAATAAAGTGAGCATAGTTGTACTGAAGCAAGCCAAAGCCGAGTACGCCAGGCTGCAATAGTATCGTGTCTTGCACGCTGATGTGCGCATCTGCTATCCATGCCCGTTGTATGGACAAACTCACGGAAGATGACCGCCGCCAGATTGAGCAGATTCATTCAAGCTGGATTGAGTTCGAAATCGCTGGAGCAAGCCATAACCTGATGGCATTGTGTGCCGATGATATCGAGTTTTGCCCGCCTGATGCGCAGCCAGTGTGTGGACGTGCGGAAGTTGCAGCGTACTTGGCACTTGGGACAAAGAGAATTCACAACATTGAGATTAGCGGTTGTCGCATTCGAGGTTCAAACGAAATTACCTACTTGACGGCAAACTACAAAACGACGTTTTCTGCGACGGAACAATCTGCTCCGAAACAAGTCCTTGGAAGCCATTTGTGGATATTGCAGAAGCGGAACGGTACGTGGCTGGTCACTCTCGTGAGCTGGTCAGTGTGGCGATAGTCCGAATTGATGGAGCATTACCTTCTCGTTTCCTGAAGCAAGCCAAAACCGAATACGCAAAACTGCAATAGTCTGCTCTCGGCTGCCGAATCACTTTCCGGCTTTGTGCGGAAATCTTAGGTAACACCCAGTCAGTTTCCTGGACGATTTATCCAACCGCTCCGTATACCAGTAGTAGAGGGACAGAAACCTGACGATCCAGGAACTCATTGACGAGCAGCGGCGACGCATACGCTCCCGCAACCCGGCGGAGCGTTTTGCAGCGGCGCTGTTGATCTCCGGCGAACTCGCCAAGCGCTTGCGCCAACTGAGCGATTACGACGTAGGGAAACTGCTGGAGGGCGAGGTGTTTTCAAATCTGAACCTGCTCGCGCCCGAAGCCATGATCTGTTTAGTTGCCGCTGATCGGCTGCGGGCGGCAGGCGAACCGCAAACGCAAGTCGGCACAAACCAGAGCTGACGAACCGCAAAGGGGGACTTTAGCGAATGAAGACTGCCGCCATCTATGTGCGCGTGAGCACCGCCGACCAGCACGTCGAGTCGCAGCTTTACGATCTGAGGAAACTCGCTCAGCAGCGGGGCTTGCGAGTCGTGCGGGAGTACGAGGATCGGGGGATTTCGGGCAGCAAAGCGCGGCGTCCGGGCCTGGACGCGCTCATGGTGGATGCGCGTCGGAAGAAATTTTCCGTAGTGCTCGTCGCCGCTTTCGACCGATTGGCGAGAAGCACCAAACACTTCTTGGAGGTAATTGACGAATTCCACGATCTCGGAATCGAGTTCATTTCCGCCAGAGAGGGGATAGATAGCGCCTCCCCTATGGGACGTTTCTTCACGATTCTCGTTGGCTGTCTGGCAGAAGCGGAAAAATGCATGTTGGTTGAACGCATCCGGTCGGGTATGAGGCGAGCCAAGCTGGAGGGAAAGCGGCTGGGCAGGGCACCACTACAAGTGAACCGTGCTTTGCTGCTCAGAGATCGCAAAAGGGGACTTAGCCTGCATCAACTGGCGAAGGCACACGGAATCTCGAAAGCGAGTGTTTGCCGTGTCCTCAAGGAAGAACGAGAGGCTGTCTCTAGAAGCTTCATTTCGACTGACGGTGCTACCACTCAAAATGAAGGGGTTATTCCCCCGATTTCCGTTACGAGAGCTTGTCCATAAGACAAATCCTTTTGAGGCTGGCATTGAAACGGGGAGGGAAAAGTGATCGAAGACATCGAGATGAGGGAGGCCCAGCTTGTATTCGTCGAGCTTGAGCGCCAATGGGACGCCAAGGAAAACCGCACCTACTCTCTGATGCGGGAGGCTCAAGCTGCCGAAAACCGACTAATCTCAGCTTTCATGGACGAGTGGCGGGATCGGGGCGGCGATCTAAAAATGATGAGGCTGGCGTATTCGCACTTCCGCAAACGGCTGCTGCGGGCGGCGGGCAGAAGGAAGAAAAGTCGTCCCGACGGTGTCTCAGGATTACCAACCAGACGATGATTAGTGGCGACCAAAGCAGCCGAGATGCAACGATCACCAGCGACGAGGTGATCGGCAAGGTGTTCATTGTTGTCTCTCAGGATAGGCGGCAGTGCCTGATCTGCGACTGCATGTTCACTCCACGAGGCGCTGCCGAGCACGCCGGGACACTCTGCCATCCAGAGGGCGTAAATCTTCAGAAAAGACCAAGGAGCGATTATGCAAATCGGTGAACCACTTCGGACTATTGTCGTCGAACCGCTTGAGCTCCCAGTCAACGATCCGCAAACGCCACCTGAACCTGAGCCGGCGCCCCAGCCAGAACCTGATCCAGACCCCGTGCCAGCCCAACGTTGAAAGTTCCCGACTACATTTCTGCCATTGTTGCGTACCGTGCGTGGCGGTGGGACGCTGCGGGCTTGAAGTCGATCTGCGGGGACCCGTGGCATCCCGGGCAGCCGCTGGCGGCGGGATGCAAGGTATTCGTCGGGGGTGGAGTGCATCATGTCCACGAAGCGCCACAGATGAACTGCACGTGCGGCATCTACGCAGCCAAGAGCCGCGACCACCTGCGCAGGACAGCCTACGGCGGGTTCGGCCTCCAGGGCGAGGTGTATCTCTGGGGCACAGTCGTGGAGCATGATCTAGGATGGCGTGCCCAATACGCCCTTCCTAAGAATTTCCGCTTGGAGATTGAGATGTTGCCAGTCAGCATGAGCACCCTCGAACCACGGCTCAAGAGTTTGGCGGCATACGGCTGCGACATCAATGTCACAGGCGAAGTAGGAAGCATGCCATTGTGGCTCAGCGGTTCTGGCTACGAGGCATCAGTACTCGAACTGCTCGTTCAGCGGAGCAAATCTTGGTATGCCGTCCGGCAACAGGAGAGGACTCTCAAGCGCGGCGACCGCGTGGCGATCCTCGGTCGGGGCATTGCACTGGTTGAGCGCGTGAACGGTACGCATGTGCATGTCCTCCTGTGGAACCGGACCGCTCTCAGGATCGGGCGCAAGGAAATCGTCTGGGACGAGCAGAACATGCGCTGGGAAACGAGACCGGATACGTGTTTCGAGGCAAACGAAGCA
This sequence comes from Terriglobales bacterium, assembly GCA_035622175.1. Classification (GTDB taxonomy): domain Bacteria; phylum Acidobacteriota; class Terriglobia; order Terriglobales; family Acidobacteriaceae; genus JAFAGX01. The sequence continues at coordinate 7,556 of DASPVV010000021.1, forward strand.
ACCTGAGCGCACTTCATTGCAGCCTGGCGTACTCGGCTTTGGCCTGCTTGAGGATGGGGATGTTGGGGTCGGCGTCTTTCCACAGAGTGAGGAAGTCTTTGTAAGCTGCGAGTGCCCTCACGCGGGCGGCATCGGCATCTGCGCCCTGCGAGGTGTCCGCATCGCCTGCCATGGCATAGGCAAGCGTGTACTCCGATCTTGTGGAAAAGCACCGACTACTTCGGTATGACGCTACGCGGAAGGAACACCCCCGCAACCGATTTGCCAGATTCAATCGCCTCGCAGATCGCGTGAGCATCCACACGAGAGAGACCACCGTCTTCCAAGAATTCGTGCAATCTGCTTGGAGCCTGTGGACGATCTTTGTCAGTCGTGGCAAATCTCTCTGGAAGGGGCTGCCCTTTGTGTACAACGAGGACTTCCGTCCCGTTCACGAGGAAGTCGTAGCGATCTCTTGGCCACACCAGTGGCGCAGCAGGTGGTGGCGGGTCTCCGTCTTCAGCGGAAAACGATTGTGGGATATTGCCGTACAGCGTGGCAGCCCTAACGATGCTATGCAGAATTTTGTTATCAACACAGGGCGGCTGCGATGCAACACAGAACAGGTGCGGTTGTGGGTCTTGATTATGAATTGCGTAATGGTGGGGATGATTGCTAAAAACAACCATACAGTAGGGGTCTTTCCCGCTGTGCTGTTTCTTTATTCTGTCCAGCAGGAGTTGCATCGGACGAGGGACTTTCCCCGCTTGGCGACCTAGAATTCTTTCGGCCCACTTGTAGGGCAAATTCATATCCACGAAAATCAACAGAGGATGTGCAGGTTTCTTTGCAACCGCATCGTTAATCAGGTGCGCAATTCGGAATGAGGGCTTTTCTGAAGCTTTGCCTGCCCGCCCCAACACGCCCTCGAAATGTCTGCTCTTTGCCTCGACCGAAAACATTTGTCCCGTTGCCACATGCTTCGCGGTAAATTCAGCGTGCCGCGTACGCCCGTCCTTTTCGTTTTCATGTTGTATCGTGAACCCGGCGCGATAGCACGTTGCCTCAGCAAAAAGCTCCTGGCGGGCTCCCTGAAAGTGCTCGTGGCTTTTTAGTCGTTCCACTAACTCTGGATCAAGCCCACCATTGTCATCCACTACAAACAAGTCGTAGGCCAAGCACGCGAATGCCGCGACCGCACCCGAGGGCAAGGCAACACGGGAACCATCCGGCTGCGGCGGTTGGGCATTCATATAACGCCCAGCTTGTCCCCTCCACGTAATGACCGGATGGCGCTCCACTTCTGGTTTCGCGGCTTCTGCTTTGCACCATTCGATGCCTAGAATTTCCGGCACATAGTCCCGCAAGAAATCAGGGAAGAACTTCCACTTCTCGGCGGCCGCGTAGTAGATTCGGTTCCGAACCGTAACCCATCGTTGGCCCTGCCACACAATGGACACTTGTGGCCTGACCTGTCCGAACCGGGCGATACGCTCTTTTTCTTTGCGCTCCTTTTCTAAAATTAACTGGGTGGCTTTCTCCTGAAGTTCTGGCGCCGCTTCTTTAAGCGGCTTAAACTTCGGCAAGTTCTTCGACACCATTATTCTCTTCGCAAGAGGATGATCCTGCCGTGGCAAGCAGCATTTCTTGAATTTCTTACCACTTCGGCAGGGACACGGATCGTTGCGCCCGATTTTCACTTTTGTTCTTCGACTCATGACATAGTCGCCGCTCACTGGTCAGCTCGTCCTCATCGGCGGAATGCTTCGAATCGGCTAAATAGACACGCCGCCATAGTTCGGACACCGGACGTTTTCACCATGCAGCCGCTGAAAGAATGCTAATTCAGTTCGCTCGTGGCGATGTGGACATTCCCGCTTCTCCACGGAACCTTTCAAGATCGTACTTGCGACGACCCTGTGCCTGGAGTTACCGGACAGGATTCTTCGGATGCTGCCGGACCACCGGGACTGGCTGCGTGGGCGCGACGTTGTAGCGCGGGTTCCAATCGTCATCCCAGGGGGCGCACTCGAAATACTCTTCGATGATCTGTTTTCTCCGCGAAAGTCGGTAGCGACCGCACATTGGGAGATTATGGCAGATAACGTCGCAACTCACAGTGATTCCAACCATGTCGAAATCGGTTGCTTTCCGTCGTAGATCGCCACCGAGGTTTTCCTCAAGACCAAAGGAGCATATTTTCCTTGAGCCGTCTCTTTGGTGGCGTACACGTCGAAGTAGGAGGCGGTAACAATATGATCCAAGTCAGGCAGGAGATCACGTGGCATCGAACCAGTGTTCGCACTCCGCCAATTGCCATATAGGTCGGCACGGACGACCGCATGCGACAGTCGAAAGCGTGAACTCGCCAGCAACCGCTTCGTGGCAATTCCCAATTGGCGCGGCTGCCCTCCCGGTAATAACTTTGCCAAATGTTGTTTCAAAATGAACCGACCTGACTGCTTTGCCTCCTTGTTGATCCATTTCGGCAAGTCACTTGGGGCCACACGCGATAGCCGATCCTTCAGAGTGGACGCTCTGCTGTATTGGGCGGACATCCCTGCGCGCTCGGTTGCAGCCAACTGCCTGCGATTCTCGATGATCTCCGCTGCCTTCTCATCAAGCACGCCGCGTGACAACTTTTGGATTTCCCGTTGCATGCTTACGTAATTGACTGGCTCCCAGAAGGGGTCTACATCTATCCGGGATCCGTCCATTGCCGAATCTGCCTCCGCGAGCAGAAGTTGGCGATTGTCTTTCACACCGAGAACCCCAAGATCAGCAAAACGCTTGAGGCATTCGAAAAGTTCTTTCCCCCTACTTGGATTCATCTTGAAGGTCCTCGCCATCTCGTACAGGGCTTCCGAACCTAACACTAGCGCTTTACCTTGTGCTGCCACAGCGGAATTGAGGGCGGCAGCATCTACCTTTTGGTCGCAGAGCTCGTTCCATATCATCGTATCCAAGTAGATCAATTTTCGATTTGTCTGTGATGCCGTCACTCATCATCTCCCAGCACAATAAGACTGAAGGAATTGCTCGACGCGATTAGTGGAGTAACTCGACGCGACGTTCACTCCACAACTTTCGCCATCGCATCTTCTGATGCATGTGATTCATGGGGCACGATCTCGTATCCGCGCTGCTGATACCATGCTTTTAGTTTCTCTTTCGGGTAATCTTCGAGTGGTCGTGCAATCACAATAACTCTCGAATAGCCATTAGCTTTTGCCAACCCCTCCACCTTCTCCAAAATGCGCGAGCCGACGCCGCTATGCCTAAACTTCTTAGGCACAAACATCTCGTAGAGAATCAGATCAGAGCACAAACGCAAATCGTACCAATCGATTGCCGCGTAGGCGACTTCGGTCGCGTTCTCGCGGACTGAGTATTTTTTTGTCAGGCTGCACGCCGATCCATTCTTTGCTCGCTCGCGTATCTCGGTTGTCAGTGCATCATCACAACTCGCTAGTTCAATCATCTCCATAGATCACGATTTTATCGGTCAGTGCGGCTACTTCTTACGAAAAAACCAGACGGAGTCGTCGGGACCGGCAACGCCGGGATTTATACGTGAAAATGCATAATGTCTGATTGCAGCGGAAAAGAGGCTGGAGCGTTGCGATTAGGACGTGACAGGATCACAACGACAACGACCATCGAACGTGAATGGCTGGATCAGATCATCGCGGGCACCAAGAAGATCGAATAATGGTCGGATCAAGCCCTACTGGACGAAGCGCTTCGAGAAGGTGTCGGTGCCCTTCGAACTGCGCATGCTAAACGGGATGACTCCACCGGTCCCCGAAGTCACGGTGCTGATCCACAGGATCACTAAGGACCGCCGCACTGGCGAATACCAACTGCACATAAGGAAGGTTCTGGGATTCAAGCACTGGGACAAGCGGCGGCAGAAACAGAAAAGGTGACTTCCCCTAATCCTCTCGACGGAGGACAATGATGTCGCGATAGAGCTTCAACAATTTCTTGTTTTCCCTAGCCCAGATCACCTGCTGTCCCGTAGCCTGCTGGTGACCGTTGTAGAGCGCGATGATGCGACGACGGCATTGCAAGCCCTGATCCTCGCAAACCTGATACATGCGCATCGCGAGATCGACGACACGGTCGCCTTCAGTGTCTTCTGCTGGGCTGACGATGAACGCCAAATGACCTTCCGGGGCAAGATGATCGGCGCACGTCTTTATCGTTTTTCTCCACGCAGCGAGGAAATCGTCAAGCGACATATTGCCGAGGTCAGCCGGATCAGAACTGTAGCGATCCGCAGCCTGCATCCAGTACGGCGGGTCGAGAAGGATGAAATCCGCCTTAGGCGGGGCGGACTTGTGCCACCCGGTGGTGATGTCGTGCTCGTGGATTGGCAGCGTTGGAGTGGCGGGGCATCTGTCGCTGGCCCAAACACGCCGCCCCATGCGCTTGGCGACGTCGATCACGGTTCCGCCGCCTGCGAAAGGGTCAACCACGATCTGACCGGGTTCGGTGTAGAGCCAGATCAGGTTTTCGATGACCTGCGGGGCCAGTTTTCCAAAGAAGCTGGGCGTTCCGGCATCGTCATCTGGCGTGGCGAATTGCCAGACATCGAAATGCTGACGCGATTCCGGCGGTTCAAGTTTTTCCGACTTTTGTCTGGAATCCTTTAACCACTCCCCCACGGTGGTCTGGTGGACTTGGACTTCGTCGGCGATCTCTTGTTCCGTCGCCCCGTCAAGCCACATGTCCCATGCGCGTTCCTTCAGCGCTTCCTTCTCCCGCGCCCGGATGTCCTTCGTCCACCGCTCGATTGACTTGGTGGACACGGCGAGCAACTTGGCGATCTGGGCGATCCGCTCAGCGTTGCGCAAGTGCGCGTAGGTTTGCCAGAGCTTGACGGTCAGGTGTTCCTTGTCGCGCAAGGAAAGCTGCAAGCCGTGCTCCGCGTTTCGGCGGATGGATTCCTTGAAAATTTCCGCATCGGTGAGGTTGCCGAGATCAATCGCTGGAATCGAGGGCCGCCCTTCCCTACGGAACGCCTGCCAACGGTGAAAGCCATCGACAAGAACATGCCCGCGAGCCACGACAATCGGAGGAAGGAGATCAACGGCTGCCCGGAGGCGTTCGATGTTACCGTCGTCTTCACGCAGGCGCGGATAAAGCGCCTTGACGAAGACAACCTTGTTAATCGGTAAAGTGAGAATTGAGTCAGGTGGTTCTTGCCTGCGCACGAGCGCACGCCTTCTCCTGCGGGATTCAAGATTACTCCGCAGGTTGCATGGTCGGCTCGCCATTCTTTCCGATGTTTACTACAGGCTTGCCGGACACAACAGTGCCAATCGAGCTTCTAGGGGAAGCACGACACCGATTGTCGTGCGGTCACCGCTGTTTTATCGCTTCTGGAACATCGACAAGATGCGAGTCCGTCGATTTGCTCCGCAGATAACAGCGAGGAGACCCGGCAAATGCCATCTCTGCTTGTCGAATGACGGATACTTTTCCCAACCAGAGCAGCCATCCGCCAGGCTGCCGGAACCGTGTGTACGCTGGGGCCGGTCCTCGCAAAGGACCCAGCCCCCTGTCAGGCTCGGTATCAAGCAACCGGTCACATCCCCATGCCCCCGTGCGAACCCCGTCCCTTTTAGGGCAGGAAAAAGGATACCCTTAGCGCAAGGAGGGTATTTTGTCATGAGGCGGATTCTTCGCTGGCTTAAGCGGCAGATTGGAACGTTTGATCTGCTTCCGAAATATTTCGGGGCCACTCGGGGACATTTTGCTGACATATTCTGGGGCGTTGGTGTCGGGGTTGCCGTGCCGTACCTAGTATTTTGGGTTTATTCCCTTTTCAGAAACCCCACTGCATCGGCCGATTGGTTCGCCATTTTGGGAGCGGTATTTCTCGCGGGTTATTACGTATGGCGAGCGGATCACATTAGGCTGATTCCAAAACTAGAACTCGGGTCACTTCGCACGGTTCCGACACCAACCTTCACTCCCGGGATAGATCGACAGTTTGTCCAACTTCTTGTGAAGTGTCGCACAGAAGGGTCGATCTTAGATTGCAAGGGTCAGTTACTGCGGGTTATGAAGTGGTCTACACGTGGGAACGACTGGCAGCCTACGCAAATTGACGAGGTGGTGGATTTGCTCTGGTCAAATCTTGACCTGGATAGCATAACGATAGAATTTGGCGCGGATAGGAATTTGAATGTATTCTTTGCTCAAACTGACTGGCGAATTCTTCCGCGTGTCAATCAAATACCTCTTCGATCAATATTGAACTACGCGCCGGGCGATATTTTCCGATTTGATGTGCGAGTTAGTGCCCGAGATTGCCCGCCAGAATATACTTCATTAAAAGCGACAGTAGGCGCGAGCTGGGATGATATTACGGTCGAGTAGGATGACTTAAATAGGTTAGGCTTCGAGAACACGGATCCGTGCGGTTGTGATGCAGTTGCTCTCCCGCAAGAATCTCTAGGCGGGTTTTACATTGTCAAACTGGCGAGGGTCGATTTCGGATTCGCGATCCCGGCCCGATCGGCAGGGGGCAGCCCATTCCCCGGCGCAGAGCACCGTCCGGCGACAGCCAAGAATCGCGAGGCAAGTTGCTCCAGCCTGCGCCTATTCGAAACAGATCGCTGGGTGCGATTCCGCATCTTTATAATCAGCGTTGCCATCTCGAACGCCAGCCCCATCGCTGTGTTTGGCAGTCCATCAACCTCACGCCACCTTGTCGTGCCGCGACCTCCCGCCTTCCAGTTCCTAGAAGCTTCGGTCTTGCCGCGAAGTAGGCGCTGCACCGAGCGCAGGCTACGACCCAATTGGCTGCGCTTTGACTCAACCCACTGAGTCCAAGTCAGCCCAACAGGAGCGCCTTTTCTCAGATCGGCACGGCGACCGGGTGCGCTCAGCCTTCGGTGCATTTCGAGCAAGTAGGGAACAACGGTGTTCCAATCCTTTGCCACAGTCTCCAGTCCGTCCTCGATCTTGGCGTCGAGATCGGGGAAGGAAAGCGACGAGGCGTCGACCAAGGTCCGCAATCTGCTACGCAGGCTCGGCGGAAAAGCGTGACGGTTGCTTCGAGAGACAAAGTTGGCCCAGAGGCATTCCGTTCGTGAATCTCTTTCGTCGGGAGGAAAGCAGATCGATTGTACGTCCTTTGCCCATACTGGTTCGCCCAGCCGATGTAGAACCGGGTGCAGGTATCCACACAAAATCCACTTGAATCTCGCCCGAAGTAGCGTATCGACGAGTTCTTCGTGATTTACAGTGTTGGGACTATAGCAGCCAACGTCGGCATTCGCATAGGGCGCGTCTATCACCACCACGTCGTCTTCGCGCAGACGATCGATGCCCATTTCCCGCCAATCGAAGCTGGTGAGCCTCGGACGGGTTTGCTGCATAATCCGATGGCAGTCACGTATCGCGCGTTCGTATCCTGCCCCGGACACGCCACCGCCGTGGTCATTTTCGGTGACATGCTCTTTACCTTTGCACCCAGCAGAAAAGTATCCCCCGCCATTGAACGTTAAGAACGGCTCCAGCAATATTGCGGTGAGATCGCCAGAACGGTAGGCTTCCTTCTGCCGCTCGAACTCGGTTCTGCATCTAGTCGGGACTTTGATGTTGTTGCCGACACTCTGGATTGCTCGGAAAAATGGAATGGTGGAAAGGTCATTTAGCCACCATTGACGATACTGAAGACCATGTGAAACCGCCGCCCAGTAAAGGTTTCCTCTTCCGCAGAACGGCTCAACGTAGGTGCGCCCATGTCTGGGTAGGAGGGAGACAATCTGTTTTGCGAGTCTCGCCTTGCCACCCGGAAATGGAATTGCAGGCATATATTCGCGAGGCTAGCGACAGTTGGTCAGGAGAACAAGTTACGGGGGTAAGGCGATCATTTTTCTTTAATGGACGTGTCTTCGGGCCGGTCGTCGGCGAGAGCGTACAGTTCCTCAAGGTCCGAATTCTCCAGTGACAATGGCACGACCATCGCGACTCGCTGGCCGATCTGGGGAAACTCGACCATTTCAAGAGTCTCTGGATCCAGGTATCCGATGACGTCTCCAGCTTCGAGGTCTTTCGAAAATGCACCCTCAAACTTGAAACGTGTGTCGGTAAGGAAGTGCCCGAATCCCACGATCTTAACTCTCATGCCAGTCTGTCCTCCCGGAGTTCCGCCATTTGGCACGGAAGACTCTCAGCAAGGAAGCGAGTGTGGTCGGCGTGCCACTTGTCGTAGTGGTAGGCGCATATCCATTCGGTGTCCGGGTTGCCGTTCTCGCCGATGTAGATCGTTCCGAGCCTCTGGCATCCGTAGTAGCAGCAGTCGCGATGTCTCATAAGCGCTTTGAACGTGGAACCGATGGCAGCCCGGGTTTCTTGGGTCAGTCCGATGGTCATCGCAGGCATAGACAGACAAATGGATCAAGGCATCCGCACTTGTATTCCGGTAACCCAACACACGCCTTATGGATATAGCCATAAGTAGCCGTGTCCGAAGCGCTTCGTCCGCTGGTCATGTTCTGATATTTGTGACAAATTCCGCACTTTTGAAGGTGCTTGCACTTGTTGCACTCGGCTGGATTGTGGTCTCGATACTGTGCCAAAACATTGTTGTCGCTATCCGAATTTAGGGAATTGGCAAAATGTCGGATACTGGAAAACCGAAGTTTGCCGTTCTTGTGGATTGAGTTCCAGAACCAGACGGCGCGGATGAGAGGCTTGCTGAAACGGAGCGCCAGCTCAGCGACCGTAACCACATCCTCACGGCGCATCTGCCCGTTGGGGAGAAGTTCGAGGTAAAGTTCGCCGGCGTTGTCAACCTCAGTGATGTCCAAACCGCGATCCAGTTCATCAGACCAGTAGGGATGACGTTCCTGCTTGAGCCAAGCCTTTTCCTGATCGGCATCCCATAGACAGTCGTTTGGTTTTGTTCTGGCTAAAGAACGTCGTTCTTGTTGTTGCTTTTTGTGACCTGATAGCTTGCTTGCTAACTCACTTACTTCTTGGTCGTGTTCAGACTCGTTTGAAAATTCGTGTTCAGACTCATGTTCAGATTCGAGTCTGTCTGAGGTCTCATCTGAACCTTCATCTGAAGTCTCCCCTGAAGCCTCATCGCGGTGGGCCTTTTCAATTTCCCCGCACATTGTTAGGTCTTTTGGGTTTAGCAGGTGAATCTTCCCCGCATCGTCCACAAACTTGTAATTGTGGATTGTGACGGGATACCACTTGTGGCTTCCGGCAGTCGTGTGACGCGTGATCCATCCCATTTGTTCCAATTTCTGAAGGGAATAGCTGAACGTCCTGACGCTATAGGCTTCTTGGGAAGCGTAGTGAAGGCTGGAAGCACACACGGCGCGAACCTTGCCTGTATGCCAGTTGGACCACTTGTAGAGAATAACCATCGTGACCAGCATTGAGCAGGTTATCTGCCCCTGCATCATCTGTTCCACGAGGACGTGGGGAATTCTTACATCAAAATTGAGGTCGGTCATTGACTTGTTCCTTTGTCGCTACTTGTCCGTAAATTCTCCCTGTCGGAGGGAAGTCGGAATGCCTTGTGGGAGCAGGCGGAACAAGTAGGCTTGATGACCTGCTCCCGGTAATAGATCGTTTGTGGCGACCCCGACAATAAAGAATCCGGTAGCTGCCGAATTCTTAACGCCCGCTACGGCGCTTAATCTTTATTACTGCGTTTTCTGACTGATCCGCGCCTTGGTAGCCCTTGGGTCGCGCTAACGGAAGCCGCCACCCGCAGCTTTTAATCTCTTTGCGGAAAGCTGCGACAGGTCGCGATTCCGCAGTCGGGCACTCAATCGTGTCTATCCGAAAAAGAAGGGAAAAAGATCCCCGGCTAAAAGACCAGCCGGGGATCAAGGAGTCACCAACAGCCTTGTAACGCGTTTACTACGCTTCCTCGTTGCTTTTCGTAGAGCATTGTAGACAATGGCTAATACTATAAAAAGACCTGACTGTTACTACCGCAACGGGATCAAGCATCCCGCCACGCTGTCCTGGTGTGTACTTTGGCTGACGGATGGATGATCAGCAGGTATTCGTGCAAGGAGCACGCCATCCGGGAGAAGTACTGGAAGAACGCGCCGGATTTCCTTGTCGCCGAGATCCTGGGCATGGACGTGCGGCCGAAGCCGGTGGATTATTCCGGCGAAGACGATCTCAGTCGCGAGTCCGGGAGTGATGTGATGGCTGGCGTCGAGTCGCTTTAGTCGTTCAGCCTCGCTTCGGCAGCGTTGATTTCGTCAACGCATTTCTGCGAGCTGATGTGGAAGAATGATTCCGGGGAGCGGTCCTGGTAGCATCCTTCGCACTCGTATTCCCGACCGCGATGGATGCAGTATACGGTCATTTGGATCTGCGCAGGACGAAGCCGTCCAGGAGTAGTTGTTCTATGCGTTCCGCTGTCTCGGCGAAACCGTCCTCGCCTGTGATGGTCACTATCTCATGCCTTTCGAATGTGATTTTCTTGATCGGCGGAAGAGGTTCGTTTGTCCTGTAGTCGCGCCCCTTGCAGAGCTGGTACGCGAGGTCGTTTGCGTCGTTCATGAATGACATTGTCAGTCCCCTATGGTTAATACCGGCGCGGCTGCCCCGGCGGTAGATTCCCTTTCACGGTGCCGTTCGGACTCACGCCGCGTCGATCTCAATTCATGTGAGCAATCGCCAACGCTTCCAACAAGGAAATTCCGCACACTTCTTCGTGCTGTTCGATGAAATCCCAATCGGCGTGAGTTATGTGCAGCCAACAGTCTGCCAGGTGCTTTCCGCACCGGCCGCATGAGAGCGGTGCGCACTTCTCGTCTAAGCCCTGGCAGTAACAATCTGGTCCGCAGCAGGTCATAAAGTTTTACTTGATAAGGTGCTTGATGGCTTTGTAGTCTTTCCAGCGTCCAGCCATCTGTTTCGTTTCGCTCGGCGAAAGTGCGTAGGTGCTTGAGCCTATGCATTGCAAGGCGCTTCCATCCGTGAACACATCCAGCCAGTGTCCATTGGAGTGTTCACCGCCACCAGGCCAGATGACGCCTATGCACTCTTCACTCTCGCGGATTTCAGACTCGTCAACATAATCGTCAACTTTGACGGCGTTTTCATTGCGGTCGTACATCCACTTAAGCTTCTGTTCGGCAATTGTCATAAACCCTCCAGCCTAGCGTCCCTGGCTTCCTTGGACTCGAACGGCTTGTAGCCGTTCTTCTTCCTGGTCTCGGCCGCCTTGGTTGCGGACTTCCACCGCTTTGACCGCTTGTCCATCAGATCACGGCACTCCTGGCACGAGTCCCCTTTGTCCCTCGGATTTTTCTCGCACCAAGCACACATTCCAGCCGCTTCAAGCTTGCGGTATCTCTCTTCGGATTCCACTTGATTCAGGCACTGGATACAAGTCGGTTTCTCGCCGTCCTTGACGATGTTGGCGTCTATCGTCTGTGCCCACTGGCAAATGGTGTTGTCTTTCAGGTGAGTCTTGCGAGAGTCCGTCTTTCCCTTGGACGGCTTGCCGCCAGCTTTCTGCCATCCAGCTTTGTGGCACTGGTCGCAGAAAAGTTCGTGTGTGATCGGATTTTTCCTGCACGCTTTGCAGATCGTCGGATCAGGATCAATCTTAGGCGGGACCAGGTCAATGATGGCGTCCAGCATGTCCTGTGTGATCGTGATCTCTTGCTTGCCGATTTTGACCACGGTGCCTACATCTAGTGACTTTATTTTTTTGGACTCGTTGCCAGACTTGTTGTTGTTGATCTGCCAGAATCGCTGGTAGGAGTAGCCTACCGCCTTGCACCATTCTTTGATCGTGGCGTGTCCGCCTACGGTCTCGCCGCGCTTGTAGGCTGCGTAAATCTTCTCTGCCACCGCCTGGAATTCCGCTACGGCGTCTTTGCGGCGTTGGTTGTAGGACTTGACCGTGTCTTTCGCCAGTCCTTCGGTTGCGGTCGGACTCATTTTCAGAAGGAGATCCACGGCTTTCTCGTGGAGATCCTGGTTTTGGGAATACGGCACTGTGTTGCTTGCTGGTTGAGTTGCGGCTGTAGCCATTTGTCTTCTCCTGTCGCTTTGATTCCAAGGATTCAGGAGATGTGACAAAGCTTTTGGTCACAACCGCACTGGTTACCTGTGGTTACCAGGGGAACTTCACCTGGTACCTTGTAGTTTATCATACTTCTGAGTATTAGGTTAACTATGATTAACCTTTCGGATCTCTACACGTATATCCCTAACTTCTATCCCAAGCACGAAGAACTCTTTCGTGCGTGCGAAAAACTTCCATTCGAACGGACCAAGGCGTTCGCCACCTGGGGGCCTCTCAAGCGCTACCAGTCCGTGAATTTCTCCGAACGCCATTCCAAACGGTTCAACGACGTGACCTACGGCGGCAAAGCGTTTCCGCTGTCCGAGGTGTTCCCCGAGTTGCTGGAGTACCGGGAGTTCCTGGCACGGCACGCCGGGCGGAACATAAATTACTTCGGCATCAACCTTTACGAAGACGAGAACGACCACATCGACTGGCACGCGCACAGGGAAGACAAGAATTTGCCGGACATCCCGGGGTTCGACAGCACGGTCTGGGATCTCAGCATGGGAAGCGAGAGACCGTTCGCCGTCCGCATGAACGGCGGGGAACCTTGTTTGTTCCCGGCTTCGCCTGGAAGCCTGATTACGCTGTCATCGGAGTTCAACGACCTGGCGGAACATTGCGTGCCTAGCACCAAGACCAAGCCGAGAGTCAAGGGACCGTACGGCAAGCGAATCTCTATCAACGCCAAGTGCGTTGGTCCTCGCGTCTGGTCGTGCCGGAAAGGCGGAAAGCATCCGGCGGACGCCGTCTACGTGGGACGCCGTGTGGCACGCGGCGGCGTTGACTTCCCGGACACGCCGTTCGGCAACCACCACCATCTGCGTCCGGCGGTGTTCCGAGAGTACTTAGAATTGAGGATGGCGGACGATCCTGACTTCAAGGCACATGTGGAATCTCTTCGTGGTAAAGATGTTCTGTGCTGGTGCGGTCCAAGCGAGATGCCGCATTGCCACGCAAAAGTCGTGATCGAAATCGCCAACCGCTGACAGTTTCTTCCCGGGTACGGTAGTACTGTACCGGGAGGAGTCAATATGACCATAGCAGAACCATGTTGCGCATCCCACCTGCGCTCCGGGCAGTGGAAGAAAAAAAGATGATGTCATGGGGGTCTCGCAAAATCAGCCTGAGGGTGAGCCCGCAATCGACAGGTGTTTGACTGTACTTACCCGTGACTCCGCAAAAAAGGCAAAGTCACTGATCCCGCCCGGAAGTCAGTATTAAGCCTGTATGGAGCCGTTTGTCAGTGCAAGCGAAGTCGCAAAATTCTTGAATCTCAGCCCGCGCAGTGTGGCAAAGATGGCTCGTGAGGGACGTCTGCCAGCCTATCGAATCTCCGGCTCTGAGCGTGTGACATGGCGCTTTCGGCTATCAGAGGTCGCCAGCTATCTGGAGAATCAGAGATGATGAGTGGTAATTCCCTAGCCGACGGGCGCACGGCACAATACAATTTCGAGCGCGTCCCGACTGCTCTGCGGAAAGCGAGATAGCGCAGATGCAGACACGCAGAAAGCGTTACCAAAGAGGATCGGTCGTACTAGACCCGAGAACCCAAACTTGGTTTTTCCGCTGGTACGAGGGGAAGACCCGCAAAGCCGAGCGGATTGGCACTACCAAGCAATATCGAAGGAAAGCTGAGGCAATGAGGGCTGCTGAAGGAATGCGATTGCGGATCAACAAACCTGAAGCATCTCCAACCTTCACTGTCGAGCAAGTGGCTCAGCGATACATCCTTGAACGGATGCCGAGGCGTCATTCAACAAGTCGTGGATACAAACGCACACTGGGGATCATTCAGCGTAGCTGGGGAACGAAGACTCTTCCGCTCAAGGCTTATGAAGTTGAGGTATGGCTGAAGACGCTGGCGTCCGCCGTCACCGGGAAGCCATTTGCCCCGAAAACCAAGGCGCACATCAAGAACATGCTTCACATGCTGCACGATTGCGCCATGGTTTGGGAATACATTCCGGTTGAGCGCAACCCCATGAATCTGGTTCGCATTGAAGGAGCGGGAAAGAGAATGAAAGACCCGCTCATTCTGACGATGGAAGAGTTTCGCAAGCTGCTGTCCGAGATCACTGAGGAACCCTACAGAACGATGATCCTTCTGGCGGGCTGTCTCGGCTTGCGGATTAGCGAAGTGCTCGGCTTGCGATGGCAAGATTTTGACTGGCTTCAATGTGAGGTCAGCATCCAACGGGGTGTGGTCGAGGGCATAACCGATGACGTGAAGACGCAATCGTCAAGAAAGAAACTGCCGCTTGACATTGCTGTCGTGACCGCTCTGAAAGACTGGAAACTGCAAACGCAATTTCCGGCCGACAACGATTATGTGTTCGCCAGCCCAGTCAAGCTGGGCAAGAAACCCTTGCATGGCTACACGGCTCAACGTGACGTGCTCAAGCCCGCTGCTATCCGGGCAGGATTCGGTCCCGTTGGATGGCATTCCCTTCGTCACAGCTACCGCACTTGGCTGGATGAGACGGGGGCTTCCGTGTCAGTCCAGAGGGAACTCATGCGTCACTCAACCATCGCGATGACGATGGACGGCTATGGGCGGGGGGTTGCGGCAGCTAATCGTGATGCGAACTCGCGTCTCGTTGGAAGGCTGCTCGGAACGACTGGTGGGCAGGGAAGTGATCACAGCGTCCAATAGACTGTAACAGACTGTGGGACGCTTCTAAGTGATAGAAAATATGGTGCGGAAGGGGGGACTTGAACCCCCATGCCTTGCGGCGCCACCCCCTCAAGATGGTGTGTCTGCCAATTCCACCACTTCCGCACTTTGGAACTTACCGACAACCCAAAGCTGAGCAACATCGGCTTCGGGGGGCCAACAAGGTTTTGCCCAATCGTTGGCGCGATCCACTAGCCACAGCAACTCTTCAACCGCGCACACAATCGGTGAAGCGCAACCTGCCTTGTGTGCACTTAAGGCGCGTATCTGTTCATGGTATCGTGTCCCGCAGCGTGCCGCAACGAAGGAAAGTTTGTCACTTTCCTCACTTCGTCAGAAACATAGGATGGCATACTAACTGCGGCGTAGACCGCCAGTGCGGGTGTTCGCCCTGCTTACGCCTAGGTCTGCGTGGACTCATAGAGTGGCAAACCTAATGCACTTTGCTGCTATGGTAGGGAAGATAATAGGCATGGTCGCACTGTGATGGGAGAGGACGGTCGCTCTTCGCCATAGCGAGCTCCTGGTGGCGACATGCCGAAAAAGGAGATAGTTCCCGTGCAACGCGTAACGTTCGCAACTTTCCTGCTCTTTGCCGCAGCGTCATTCGCCCAGAACGTAATTCCGGGCGGCACCATATTGCCGATTAAGCTGAACTCCTCACTGAATTCCAAGAAGAGCAAGGCAGGGCAAGAACTTAGTGGCAGCTTGGCACAGGATGTTCCCCTGGCGTCGGGTGTGAAGATCCGTGCCGGTACGAAGTTAGGGGGGCATATCATCGCGGTGGCTAATGCGGGCGGAGGTAGAGGCGCAAGACTCGCTTTCCAGTTCGAGACCCTACACATCGACCGAGGGACGGTTTCTCTGGCTACGAGCCTTCGCGCCATCGCGTCGATGATGGAGGTTCACGAAGCCCAACTGCCTGCAACCGGGCCTGACCGTGGAACGCCGCAGACTGCCTGGGTCACGCAACAAATTGAAGACGATGCCAACTACCATGGAGGGTGGCCGGTTACCCATGGTTCGGATGTCGTCGGAAAATCACTGCTCTCGGGTGGCGTCTTGGTCCGGACCAGTTCCAGTCCGTGGACCCCGTGCCGCGACGAAGTCGACCCCAATGACCAACCGCAAGCCCTGTGGGTGTTCGCGTCGAATGCATGCGGGAGCTACGGATTCGCCGACTTGACGATTGCGCATGCGGGGCGAACCGATCCAGTGGGGCAGATTGTGCTTGTTTCGGAGGGAAAAAATATCGATGTTCGTGGTGGCAGTGGAATGCTATTGCGGGTCATCAGCAGCACACGTTAGGCCGTCCTACTTCAACCAAGAAACCAAACGGGACCCGGCGCAACCAGGGGCGCACCAGTTGGCTCAGTATCCTCGGCACTTACGGTGGCGTAACCCTGCCTTGGATCCGGCATGCAGTTGCCGGGCGTCCTTACGATAGCTACCGCGATTGCGAGGCTACTCTCTCGGGCTAAAATAGGTGTGGTGAGATCGAGTTTTTAGGTGTGACGTCGCCGGGACCAAGGTGTGGCTCGTCAGTTCTTTATGAATTACAAGCTGGCAATGCAGGAAGATAGAAATACAGTTGTGATCGGCCGAGGCGTCGGAGAATCTTCCTCGCGAGCGCGAGTGCAGCGCCTTTTTCTCCTGTCGCCAGCGAGGATTGATGGAATCCGTGCCGGACTCATCATGGGCGGGAACGCGAACTCCGATCTGGCACGGCGTTTGCGCCACGGCGGTGTACCCCTAGGCGAGCTTTTCAGCTGGATAAGTGGGCTCTATTTTCGCGGCAAATTAGCCTATGCAAAAGCATTTGCTGCGGCACCGCCCCACGTATCAGGGTCCTTCGTCATCACTGCCTGCGGTGGCTTGGTGCCACCCGACACGCTGGTCACGCTCGAGCGGTTGCGGCAGATTTCGGCGATTGATGTCGATCCGACGGACCCTCGCTACCGATCTCCTCTCGATTGCGACTCACGATCGTTATCCGACTTGGTGGGGCTGCATTGCGAGATTGTTCTCTTGGGCAGTATCGCGACTCCGAAATACGTGGAGCCTTTGCTTGAGGTCTTCGGTAAACGGCTGGTCGTTCCCGCCGAGTTCATCGGAAGGGGAGACATGAGCCGGGGTGGGCTCATGCTACGCTGTGTGCTCGCAGGCACCGAACTTTCCTATCTGCCAGTTCTCGGAGCCATCCGGCACGGCCGTAGGCCTCCTCGACTAGCTCCCCCATTCGACCAGCCTGAACTTTCGACCACAAACAGGCGCCGAGAACAACGGTCCACCGATCATGGTTCGGCCTTATGGCCATGGCCGAAGGGCCTCGAGTCGCAGAAATAACGAGGGTCGGAATCGAGGGCTGGGCAGCATTTAGGTTTTCATAGGCGGACGTTCCGCGTTCCCTTCGAGCACTAGAGTACCTTCCGTCACTGCGATGCAGCGTCCGCCAACGTACACCGAGACGACCGAGCCATCTTGTTTGACCGTCCGTCCGATCATCAGGCTGGGACGGCCCATCTCGATACCTTGGTGCACCCGCCAGGTGCACTGGCTCGCCCTTTCATTCCCAACTGTGGCCAGAAGAGCCAGAGTCGCCGCCGTCGCACTCCCCGTTGCCGGGTCCTCGACGATGCCGTCAAGTGGCGCGAACATGCGGGCATACAGTTCGAAGCTTGTTGTGGATGTTCCCGCGGCGCTGCCTCGCCAGTAGGCATAAATGGCATCGGCTCCGTCCAGAGGCAGCAACCCCTCATAGGCCGCGAGATTGGGCTTCGTGCGCCGCAGCGCCTCGCGTGAGGTGAGTTCGACGACCAGAAACGGCAAGCCCACGGAGACGACCTGGGGTGGATGAACCTCTACTCTCACGTCTTCCGAGCGCACCGACAAGCATTGTGCGGCCCTTTCTGTCGGGACTTGAGCGCGACACGACAGCGGTTCGGGAGCACGCAACTCAGCGCCGACCACGACGCCGTCCTCGCGCAGGAGCCTGAGGGGTACGAGTCCAGCGGCCTCCTCGAATACAAACGTCTCGCTCTGGGTTGCACCCTGAGCCTCGCGTTCCTTAGCCAGCAGGAAAGCCGTTCCCACGTTGGGGTGACCGGCGAACGGAAGCTCGGCGCGCGGAGTAAAGATGCGTATCCAGGCCGTATTCGCCGGATTGCTCGCTGGCAATACGAAAGTCGTTTCGGAGTAGTTGAACTCCATTGCGATCGCCTGCATCTGGGCGAGGGATAGACCCTCGGCGTCCAGCACCATGGCGACCGGGTTGCCGCCAAACATCCGCTCTGCGAATACGTCTGCCGTCACGTAGCGTCGCTTCATCGGCTTCACCGACCTCCGGAATCGGGCAGGGGAAAAACGTCCCCTGGTGGAAAGCTCGGGAGAGAATCGGGCTTCTTTGTAGGCTAGCAGATCTTGTTCCTTCTCCAAAAGCTGGCGCCGCTTTGGGCCATCGGACCGATCGGTGGCCGGGCTGCCATTAACTTCGTGCTCGGCGCATGGCGATCCAGATGTTCGAACAAGGATCGTCTGTGCGCATCCCGACTCCAGAAACGGCAAGGTTGAGAAGTCGTCGGTTGGTGCCCCGTGTTTTGGCTCGGGAAGTGGGTTCACGCCTCCGGCGGCACGGGTGCAGGGCTGAATCGGTGGCGCCGGTCCACCCCATCGCTGGCGGAGGAGTCGATTCCACCACAATCGCAAAGGCCCAGACGGGGAACCGCCGAAGGGCTCAATACTGAACGATGGCAGCGAAAGACTTGGGATCGAGACTAGCGCCGCCGACCAGAGCCCCGTCAAGCTCTTCCTCTGACATCAAAGCTTTGGCGTTCTCTGGTTTGACCGATCCTCCGTAGAGGATGCGGAGACGGTCGGCGAACTCCTGACCGAAGGTCTTGGCAGCTTCCGAACGAATCAAGCTGTGAGCTTCAGACGCGATCTGGGGGGTGGCCGTCTGTCCCGTCCCAATGGCCCAGACAGGTTCATACGCGATGACCAGCTTAATGGCCTTCTTGGCCGAAATCTTGTAGAAGGCGCGCGTGCACTGGCGTCGCAAGACATCCTCCGTCAACCCAGCCTCGCGTTCTTCGATTACCTCACCCACGCAGACAATAGGCGTAAGACTGGTCTCGAGCGCCGCTTTGAGACGAAGGTTCACAGTATCATCGGTTTCCCCAAAATACTGGCGTCGTTCCGAGTGGCCGATGATGACGTGGGTGCAGCCGAGAGCCAGTAACATGGTCGAGGAAATCTCTCCCGTGAATGCGCCTTGCTTGTCCCAGTGAACATTCTGGGCTCCAATGGAGATGTTCGATCCTCGGACCGATTCGAGAGCAGTTGCCAGATCCACGAATGGCGGGCAGACGACAATTTCGTCGCGATCGTGATCACGGACGAGAGGAAGGAAGATGTGGAAAAAGCCGCGAGTCTCCTCTGGAGTTTTGTACATTTTCCAGTTAGCGGCGATTAGTTTCTTGCGCTGCATAAGATCCTTTCGCGACCGTCTTGCACGACAGAGAATGCTACGACCCTGGAAAAATCAAGTGGAACGCGCTTCGATCAGAGATTCAGCGTGCGGCCCTCGCTCAACGTGGTCTTCGTTCCATGCGGTACGGCAATTCGGCGTCGGCTTCCCGCAAGGATTCTGCCGCACTCACGTACGCGCGCACTGTCAAAAGATCAAAAAGGACAAATCGAACCAGGGTCAGGTGTGTGGTCGAAGGCAGCGCTTCGGCTACTGTGGAGACAGCGACCCGGGCAGCGTCGGCCACGGGATAGCCGTAGGCACCGGTCGAGATGGCGGGAAAGGCCAGGGACTTCAGGGCATGCTCCTCGGCCAGGCGGATCGACGCGCGATGACAGCTTGCCAGGGTCTCGGCCTCGCCGCGATGCCCTCCGGCATAGATCGGCCCCACGGTATGAATCACGTACCGTGCGGCGAGATTGCCTCCAGTGGTGAGTACGGCATTTCCGGCAGGTAATCGTCCGATCGCAGCCACAATGCGTTTGCACTCCGCGAGAATCGCAGGACCGCCAACACGGTGAATCGCTCCGTCCACCCCGCCTCCCCCTAACAGCGAAGAGTTGGCCGCATTCACGATGCCCTCGACCGCTTCTTGGGTGATGTCCTCCGGTCCACGGAATTCGATGGTCTTCGTGGCATCGACGAAAAGCCGGAGAACAAGCTCGCTCACAAAGGTGCTCCTGCGAGATCACTTCTTGTCGGTCAGCGCCTCCACACCGGGAAGTTTCCTACCTTCGAGGAACTCGAGCGAGGCGCCTCCGCCAGTAGAAATATGGGTAATTTTCTCGGCAACGCCTGCGGCGTGGACCGCCGCGACCGAATCTCCGCCCCCCACAATCGAAATGGCGGCGGCATTTTCGGCCACGGCCTGAGCAATTCTGAACGTTCCCTTGGAGAAGGCCGATATCTCGAAGACACCCATCGGCCCGTTCCAGACGATGGTGCGCGCTCGAGAGATCTCCTCCGAATACTCTTCGATGGTTTGCGGCCCGATGTCGAGGCCCATCATACCTGCCGGAATCGGCTGGCCGCGATGAACGGCACGAATCGTAGCGTTGGCGCTGATGTTGTCGGCGACAATATGGTCGATCGGCAACAGGAACTTCACCCCGCGCTGTTTGGCATCGTCGAGAATCCGACGGGCGAGATCGAGTTTGTCATCCTCGACCCTTGATTGTCCGACCGCCACGCCCTGGGCTTTCAAAAAGGTGTAAGCCATGGCCCCGCCGATCATAAAGCTGGTGACCTTCGGCAGCAGGTTTTGGATCACATCGATCTTGTCGCTCGCCTTTGCGCCTCCCAAGACGGCGATAAAAGGCTCTTCGGGGTGTTGCATGGCCTGGCCTAAGTACTGGAGCTCTTTCTCCATAAGCAAGCCGGCGGCGGACTTCTGCAGGAACCTTGTGATGCCGACCGTGGAGGCATGGGCGCGGTGCGCGGTTCCAAAGGCGTCGTTCACATAGTAATCGGCGAGGCTGGCAAGCTGTCTGGAAAATTTTTCGTCGTTGGCTTCTTCTTGGGGATGAAAGCGCAGGTTCTCGAGTAATAGGGCCTGGCCTTTCTCCAGCTTGCCGGCCATCTCTTCGGCTTCGATACCGACGCAATCCGGACAGAAGCCGACGTTCTCGCCGCGCGCCAGTTCCTTGTCGAGCAGCATGCGCAGGCGTTCGGCAACCGTCTTGAGGCTCATCTTGGGGTTCGGTTTGCCCTTAGGGCGGCCAAGATGGGAAGCCAGAATGAGGCGGGTGCCGTGGCGCAGCGCGTATTCGATCGTAGGCAGGGTCTCGCGAATGCGCGTATCATCCATGACCCGGCCGTCTTCGAGGGGAACATTGAAGTCCACGCGCATGAAGATCCGGTGACCGTTCAGGGGAAGGTCGCGAATGGACAATTTGGACATGGTAACCGTCCTCGCAAAACTCGGGGCCGTCGCCAAGGGTCGGTCCTCGTCGGATCTGGCTCGGGGATGGCAGATGCAAGCCCCCGAGCGGCAACTACGCCAGCATCCGACACCTGCTTCCGGAAAGACAATCCGTGGTCTTCGACAGCTCGAAGGACGCTCCCGGTTACAGGCCCTTTGTGCCGATGAAGTCGATCAGGTCACGAATTCGGCAGGAGTATCCCCATTCATTGTCGTACCAGGAAACCACCTTTACCAAGTTGCCGCCAACCACCATGGTACAAGGCGAATCCACGATGGAAGAGCGCGCATCTCCTCGGAAATCTGCCGAGACCAGCTCATGCTCTTCATATCCAAGATACCCCTGCAGAGGGCCTTCTTCGGAAGCCTTCTTTAGGACCGCGTTGACTTCCTCCTTTGAGGTCTTCTTCTCCACCGTCGCCACCAGATCAACGACCGAAACATTGGGCGTGGGCACTCGGATGGCAAAGCCATCCAACCTTCCCGCCAGGTCCGGAATGACCAGTTTCAACGCTTTAGCGGCTCCGGTGGAGGTGGGAATCATAGAGAGCGCTGCCGCGCGGGCGCGCCGCAAGTCCTTGTGGGGGAAGTCGAGAATGACTTGGTCATTGGTGTAGGAATGGATGGTGGTCATGGCCCCGCAGACGATTTTGAAATTGTCGTGAATGACCTTGGCGATCGGTGCTAGGCAATTGGTGGTGCAGGACGCGTTGGAAATGACATGGTGTTTGGCGGGATCGTACACCGCATCATTCACACCGAGCACGAGAGTTACGTCTTCCTTGGTGGCGGGGGCGGAAATAATAACCTTCTTGACCGAACCGCGCAGGTGCTGTTTGGCGTCGTCGGCGTTCGTGAATCGTCCCGTGGATTCCAAGACCACCTGGGCTCCTACCGATTCCCAGGGGAGCTTGGCCGGGTCTTTTTCCGCGAAAACTTTGATGTTGCGTCCCTCGACCTGAATGCAGTCTGCCCCGGCGGTGATCTTCTGTGGCAGATTGCCGAGAATGGAATCGTACTTGAGAAGATGAGCCAAGGTTTTCGGATTCGTAAGATCGTTGACAGCAACAAATTCCAGGTTGGGGTCATTCAGGGAAGCGCGCAAGACGTTCCGACCGATTCTTCCAAAACCGTTAATGCCGACTTTGATAGCCATGGTGCCTCCCAAAAGGCGGGTCTGAAAAGAGAATTAAAGTGGAGCAGCGAAAAATGGTATCAGGGAATTCAGGGGGCAGCAAATGATACAAGTGCCCGTCTGCATCGAACCGCGAGGACCGCTGCACTCCGGGTTCGGCAAAGTCATGGCAAATTCTCAACTCGCCGGGATGACGTCGACTCGACCGGCACCAAAAGTTGGGCAACGGACGCGATCAAAGTCGGTATTGGTTCCGAGCCCCAGCTTTCGCGCGGCAACTGCGGGAATATACCCCTCCCCAAAGGGATGGTACGTTACCTGGTACACAAGAATTGCCCCTAGGCCTCTGGGTATGTTACAAGCCAGACATGCGCAAATGGATGCGCGAGCGCCTAAAGCGCCGCAAGCAAAAGGCGGAGCAGGTGGCGGCAGAGGCTCCGCCCCCCTTACAGCCAACATTCTACGACACGAAGCCTGAGGACAAGCCTCCTGAACTCAGGGAGCCCGAGCCCGAGCCCGTTCCGCTCGTCGAAGAGAAGTCAATGCCCACGCAGCCGCAGCGAACGGGAGATGCCCGCCGACGGCGACGACGACGCGGCGGGCGGGGGCGGGGCGGACGCGCAGTTCCCGGCCAAGCGGTAGCAACCGAGGGCAGCAGCGGAGTCACACCAACTGCACCGGATGTCATCGAACCAGGCATTTCGGAGGAGGGGGGGCTGCCCGAGCACGGTGTCGGGGTTGCTTCGGGGGGGGGTGTCCCGCAAGTTCCGGCGTCTCCCGTATCTCGAGGAACGGTGGTGTTGGCAATTGGCCTGCCCGGATCAGGCAAGAGCTCGTGGTTCAAACGCCATAGCATTAGCCCACTCTCGAGTGATCTCCTCCGCGCGCTTCTCTTTGATGATCCCAATGAACAACGTTTCCAAGACTTGATCTTTTCCAATCTACGCTCCATGTTGAGAGCAAGGCTGATTGCACGACGTCCGATGAATTATGTGGATGCGACGAATCTGACGCCTCACGACCGGCAGGGTTGGATCAAG
The DNA here is from genome assembly GCA_035622175.1 of Terriglobales bacterium. Classification (GTDB taxonomy): domain Bacteria; phylum Acidobacteriota; class Terriglobia; order Terriglobales; family Acidobacteriaceae; genus JAFAGX01. Next base: position 30,912 of record DASPVV010000021.1, read on the forward strand.
CTAGCAAAAGACTATGGGTACGACGTGCATGCGGTCTTTTTCGATGTTCCGCTCGAGGTCTGCCTGGAGCGTAACCGCAAACGGGAACGCGTGGTCGCCGAGGATGTGATGCGTCGCATGGCAGCCAAGCTGAAGCCTCCAAGATTTGAAGAGGGATTGTCGAAGATAACGGTGGTAAGGGTGAAGCAAAAGGACAGGTGATGGTTGCATTGCACGACGGATTTCCAGTTCACGAACGTAAGGTGCTTAACTCTCGCTAAACAAAAGCGACGACGATCAGTTCTTCAAATAGGGCAGCAGCTCCTTGAACACGGCTGTGCCAGAGGAGCGCAGCAGCTCATAAGTCATCATCTCGGTCGAGGAAAGGATGGCGCTCGCAGCACGCATGCGTTCCAGGCCGATTCTCCAGTTCAACTCGGTGCGGGAACTCACGGCATCGGAGGCAACGTGAACAATGTAGCCTTGGCGCAGCGCTCCTAGCGCAGTTTGCATCACGCAGATATGGCTTTCCATACCGCACAGGAGCACGGTGTTGCGAGTGCCGGCAACATCCTTCAACATCGAGCAGAAGACGTCGCTGCCAAAGCAGGAGAACATCTGCTTGTCGATTGGCTCGATTTCAGGCAGCAGAGACGCGATCTCTGGGACGGTTTGACCTAGTCTTTTGGCGTATTGTGTGCTGAGGAGAACGGGGATGTTGAGGACGGCGGCGAGCCGAATGAGTAACTGCGAGTTTCTCAATAACTGGTCTTTCTGAAAGATTGGGGGCAAAAGCTTTTCCTGGATATCAATGACGAGAAGTGCGCAGTGTTCGGCTTCGAGGGAACGACGTGCGATTTCGGCGTAGTCATTCGTCAATTGCGTGATATTGCCGAGCGTGGTGGCCATGAAATGTCTCCTGGGCAAGAATCTTAAACCCACTAACGTTGCGAATGACAGGCCGTAGACCATCGGCGCGTTGGAATCAAAACAGGTCGAGAGACAGCACCCAAGTTGACCGTGGCGCGACCCGCCAATAGAATCAGTGGCAGGCAGGTCGGACTGCCCCCTCGTTCAACGGCAGGACAGCTGACTCTGGATCAGCATATCGGGGTTCGAATCCCTGGGGGGCAGCCAAATAATCTCCAGTATTTACGCACCTTTCAGCATATGTTCCGTGTCGCCTCGTGTCGCCATGTGACTCTGTGTCGCCACTGTGTCGCCAACC
>DASPVV010000022.1:0-23108 GCA_035622175.1 Terriglobales bacterium
GTAGGCCTTTGGATAGGGTGCAGACTGGCACTCAGCCAGGGAGATGGCTTCTGCTTCTCTTCCTGCGTGAACCAGCATCTCAGTGAGGTTCCACAGCGGCCACACCTTATCTGCATCCTTCATTCTGCCGATCATCTCTTCAGCCGTGCCAAAATCTCTAAGCATTCCGCGCGTGACCGCGATGAATTCGAAGACAAAAGGTTTGGTTTCCCCGCCCGCGGTGAGCGCCGCGTCCGCGGCAAGCTGCACCGTCATCGCCGCCCTGGGATCATCTTTCTCGGCTTGCTGGAGCGCAAGTTCGGCGAGACCGTAGGCGCGTTCGCCCGGGTCTTCAATCAGCGCGACCACGGAAAGCGCCAGCTCATAATTCCCCGAACCCGCAAGTCCATCGGCAACCGCCCGGTAGGAACCGTTCCGCAGGAAGTCTCCATCGACCTCGCCGGCTTCGGCAAGCGCGCCCGCCGCGTCCCCCTGCTTGCTTTGTTCGAGAGAGATCGTTGCCATCGCGTCGTCGCGCCACTGGCCTGGTGACAATTCTTCAGCACTGCCGATTGCCGCCTCGAATTGCCCCACGGTGGCCTGCGCACACGACAACAGGCTCACGAGTTGTTCCTTTAGCCCACGATCATCAACCGCGGCCACGACCCCATCAATGCGTTCGATCATGGCCGAGGCGTCTTCCTGATCGCCGCTCTCAACCAGCCTGCTTGCCATAGTCTGGTAGATGCCAGCGATGGTGTACGGATCAGCGCCCGAGCGGGCTCTCTCGCGTTCCACTTCAGCCAGCGCCTCGTTCAGCATATCCTGCGCCCCTGGCAGGTCACCCGCTTTCCGCTTCCGGATGTTGATCCACATCAATAAATCTACGAAAAGCGGCACTTGAGCCTCGTCTTGAATCAGCCGTGATACAGCGAGAGCGTCATCGAAGTGTTCGTCTGACGCTAGTTGCATGCTGATGGCATGGTAGGCGCTGTCCCGAAACCTCGACTCCGCGGAGCTGACAAGATCAAGTGCCAACGACACATTCCCATGGGAGGCGATGGTCGAGGCGACAACATTGAGTGCACCGCCGGCGGTGTCCTTCTTCGCAGCTCGATAGGTTCGCAGTGCGCCCTCAAGGTCTCCGACTTCGACTTGTCGGCCGGCAATATTTGCCAGCGCGCTTGCTTGCTGGGGCATGTCGATGCTAGGGATCAGAGCGCTGGCTTCACGTAGAATCGCCCGCGCCTTGGCGCTTTCCGGACCATCTTGTGGCGCGCCAGCCGCACTTGAGGCCAACGCCAGGGCGCAGGCGACTACGGCTGGAGTTGGAATCGTCGCAAGTCGCAACCCACGCCTCCTCCACCAAAGTCGCTTTCGAAATGGACACTGGAAGGGTTGAATTAGTTCCCGATGCCGGGAAAGCCAGGCGACGGAACGGTTAGCTCACCTTGCGATTCTCATCCAACGCCTTTCTTTTCCAAAGATTGATACTAATCGGCAGCATTCAGCGCCGCGAGCACGACCACATTCACTTATCGATTGGGTAGGTAGCCTCGGCTACGTGCGCACCTGGGCTTCAACATATGCCGCCAGCTTCACCATGCATACCGGGTCAACCCGCGCAAGTTATAGTCTGATCCACCCCTACCTGCACACTGCTGTTCTGGCGGACGAACTTTCCTCACTGCCGCAAAGACAAGTCTTGTCACTCCGAGCGAAGCGAAACCCTGCCCGCAGCGAGAGGGAGTCTGCTTTCAGCATCAATCTGCAAGCCACCCGCCATTTCACCGCTTGCTCAATCCGCCGTTGAGCATGGATGCTCTTCCGTCTTGCCGGCAAGAATCTTGCTAGGACCGGTGTCGTGCTTACGATGTCAAGGGTCTCATTCCATGGGTTCAACGATGGCGACCGCTTCCCGGGTTCGCTCGTTCGGTCGCTCGACCACCACCATGGCTAGGAGCACAAGCACGATGCCTAGAGATTGGATAGGCTGCATTCTCTCCCCGAGCGCGACGCGCGCTATTACGATCGAAAAAACCGGTTCCAGGCAGCTCACCAGCACGGCCCGCGTCGGCTCCAGATGCTGGAGACCGGCGAAATAACATGCGAACGGCAGCAGTACGGATAACAAGGAGAACCCAACAAGAAACCACCACTGCGCAACCGAGTAATGGGCGGCGGCGATCTTCCAAGGCGGATTAATGAAAATCCAAAACAGGGACGCGCTCAGGATGGTGTAGAACAGCACGGTCCAGCGATCGTGGCAGAGGAGAAGGCTGTGCCCGCCTACGTTGTAGAAGGCGAAGGAAACGGCGGCCACCAGTGCCGCCGCCACTCCCACCGGGTCCAGCCGCAAGCGAGTGCTTCCGAAGATTCCTACCACGAAAGCGATCCCGGTCAGCGCCAAAGCCACGGCCAGAAAGCGTTCGAAGGTGAGCTTTTCGAAGCCGCGGGCAAGCGCATAAAGCAGCACCCAGGCCGGGGCGGTGTATTGCAGGATGATGGCCGTGGCCACGTTGGTCCTCAGGATGGCCAGATAGTAAAAGTAATTCGAGGCGGCTACGCCCAAAATGCCCAACAGGAACAGCTGCCGGAGGTCGGCGCGTGACACGCGCAAGGGCTGCCATCCGCGGACCAGGGGGAGGAGGCAGGCCAGCACCAGCAAGGAAAAGGTGGTCCGGCTCTGGGACAAAATGAGCGGATCAATGGGAGGCAGGGCTTGACCTCGTGGCAACAGGCGGCCCATGAAGGCAGCGCGCCCCAAATTGGCGGCGACGCCCCAAAGCAAGGTGGCGCCAGCAATGCAACAATATCCGCGGATGGGATGGCGCTTGGCGATGTCCAACTCCCTCAGCCGATCGCGGCGTTCAGCCCGCAGCCGCGGAGAGCCGAGGAGGGTCGTTGCTTCGGCTCGCTCCCGTTCCGCGCTTCCCGCTTGCGGATCGGCGGCAGGGCGACGCGGATTGGGCCATCACGCCTCCACATACTCGATGGTATAGCTGATCTTGGCAGTTTTGCGCAGCATGGCAGCGACCGAACAATACTTCTCCTCCGACAGCCGCACCGCGTCCTCGACGGCCTTGGGAGAGACTTTACCTCCAACCCTGTAGGTCAAACGAATATTCGTATAGACGGCCGGTGGACTGGGTGCCCGTTCCGCCTCCGCTCGGACTTCCAGCTTGGTCAAGGGTTCGCGTTTCTTGCCGAGGATGGTCACGACGTCAGAGGCCGTACAACCGCACAAGCCGAGGAGAACCAACTCCATCGGGCTGCTCGCGGTCTTCTTGTCGGCATCGAGGAGCAGTCGATGTCCGCTGCTTGCGACTCCTTCGAACCGTTGTTCCGTCATCCATTGAATCTTCGCTTCGATCATCGCCTATGCTCCTCCCGCCGCTGTCATCGTCGATTATCCGTGCTCGGCTCGGGGTGAATCAGAACGCGAAAAAGACCCGGCTCCGCCTGTTTGAAACGGATTTCCAGTTCCGTCTGAACGTCGTGCACACGCGCCAGGGAGAGTTCGTCGGAGAAGGTCACGTGGCAAGAAACATAGATGCGTCCCCGCACGCGCTTCACTTCGACCTCGTGCACATCCACAATCTCGGGAAACTCGGCCACGATCGCTTTCAGCTTTACTTCTAAACCTGCGTCCCGAACCATCTCGTTGCCGCTCTCGATGGTGGCAGGCTCGCTTTCGATGTGAGTAAGGATCGAGGAGATTTCCGGGACGTCGCGTCGAATCTCTGCCTCGAGCAGAGTCACCCGATCGTGGGCCTGTTTGAGGCTCAACTGCTCGTCGAGTTCGAGATGCTGTTCGACGTGCAGGCGGCCGCCCAGATCCTGGATGCTGACATCGTGGACATTGAGATTATGCCGGGTGGCGACAGCCCGAACCCGATCAAAGATGTTTTCCCGCCAGGCGGGTCGCGGGATGGGATGAACCATGACGTCGGCGTCGGGCAAGACGCCGCGCACGGCGGCGGTCACGGCATCGGCCACCCGTTCGGAGTGTTGAAAGGTGACATTCCGCGCCAAGCCGATCGAGAGATCCGCGAAATAGCGGTTTCCCGCCCGGCGAATGCGCACGCGGTCGACCTCGAGCAGGCCGTCGACGCCGGAAATCGCGGTCACGATTCTCGCCCGCACACCGGAGGGGGCAGCATCGAGCAGCGCGTCGATCGTCTTGCGAGCCAGCCGCGAACTGACATACACCACCACTCCGGCGACGAACAGGGCGGCGATCGGGTCGGCGGCGTGGAGCCATGCGATGTCTTTGATCCGCGCCACCAGGACGAGCAGCAAGCCGAGGACGACCACGCCACTGGCCCAGATGTCGGTGGCGAAGTGCAAGGCATCGGCCTCGAGCGCTTGGCTATGGTACTTGGCGGCAATTCTTCCCAGCGCGCGGGAGCGCCAGAAATCCACTCCCATGGAGATAAACAGGACGAGGAAAGCGGCCAAACTGGGCTCCACCTGGACGGGACGGAAAAACAGTCGCTCGACGGCGGCATAGATGATCCCAACAAAGGTGATGAGCAGCAGGCTGGTCTCGATGAAGGCGGAAAAATTCTCGAATTTGCCGTGGCCGTACTGGTGTTCGGCGTCCGCCGGCTTATCCGACACGCGCACCGAGAAGAAGGTGACCAAGGCTGCCACCAGATCGAGGCCCGCGTGGGCGGCCTCGGAGAGAATTCCCAAACTCCCGGTGGTCACGCCGACGGCAACCTTGAGCACGGTCATCGCCATGGCAGCCAGCACCGAGTGGCCCGCGACCGCACGTTTTTCCGCGCGCATCGACTCGGAGCTCGAGAGCACTCTGTCCATACCGGCATTATCGCCGCAGGCTAGCATCGCCGCCAAGCCGGCGAAGCAAACCTCCGCCGCACTCTGCCCGAAACCCCAAACCGACCGTCCCCGCTTTATGCTAGGATTTAGCTTCGCGCCAATTTTCCTCTGGAGGAATCCCCGTATGACCCGCTATGGGTTGGTCTGCCTGTTGGCAGCGTTGGCCTGGGGCCAGGCCGCAAGTTCGAGGCAGGAGGCAACCCAGGAAAACCCGGCTGCCAAAAGCAATGCCGCTCAGCCTCAGACCCCCGCCCAGGAGCAGGCGGCCGCGACGAAGGCGGCGCAGGTTCCTCCCGATGCCGCCGTGATCACCATCAAAGGATTATGCCCATCTTCGACTCCCGCGAAAACGGGCACGGACGATTGTAAAACGGTGATTACCCGCAGCCAATTTGAAACCATCTTGGACTCGATCCAACCCAACTTGCCGCCGCGGGTACGCCGGCAAGTTGCCACGCGTTACGCCAATGCTCTGATCCTGTCCAAACGCGCAGAGGAACTGGGCCTCGATCACGGCCCGGATTTTGACCAGCGCATGAAGCTGCAGCGCGTCCAGGTGCTGGCCATGGAATTGAACAAAGCCATGCAGGAAAAGGCGGCGCAGATTAGCGATCAGGAGATCCAAGATTACTACCACGCCAATGCTGACAAGTTTGTGCAAGTCGACGTCGATCGAATCTACGTACCCAAGGTACAGCAGCAACCGGCGGAGGCGGCGGACACGAAGGACAAGGCCAAGGACAAAGACAAGGACGACAAGGACGCTGACGCGGGGGAAAAGGCAAGTGCCGCTGAGGAACAAAAGCACAAACAAGACTCCGAGCAAACCATGAAGAACGAAGCGGACAAGCTGCAGGCACGCGCCGCCGCGGGCGACAATTTCACGCAATTGCAGGAGGAGGCCTTCCGGGTAGCCGGAATGAAGTCCAACGCTACCAATGTGAGCTTAGGAAAGATGCGTCGGGCTGCGCTTCCTCCCAACCACGCTTTGATCATGGACTTGAAGCCGGGGCAGATCTCGCCCGTGATTGCTGACCAGGGCGGGTATTTCATCTATCGCGTGAAATCGGTCGATACGATTCCTCTCGAGCAAGCCAAGGAGGAGATCAAGGGCACGTTGCGCTCTCAGCACCTGCAGGATGAGACGCGCCAAGTGCAGCAGTCCGCAACTGCGAGTTTCGATGATGCGTACTTCGGGCCAGAGCAGCCGCCCGCCCAGCGTGCACCTGGGTCCCGGCCGGCAGGCCAACCGGGCCCACCTTCCGGACCTAACTAAATGGGGCGTGCAACCGTCCTCGTCACGGGAGTTTCCGGTAACCTGGGATTACGCCTGCTTCCCCTACTCGAAGATCACGAAATTCTCGGTGCCGATCTCTATCCTCCCGACCTTCCCCAGCCCGTGCACTTCGTGGAGATGGACTTCGGCAAGGAAGAATCCTGCCGCCAGTTGTTAGTTCTGCTGAAACAGGCTCGCCCGGCCGCCTTCGTCCACTTGGCCTTTGTCATCGATCCGGTGCGCACCGGGGTCCTCGATGAGGAACGCATGTGGCAGATCAATGTGGCTGGAACGGCCCGGGTTATGGAAGCGATTTCCGAGGCGAATCGCGATCAGGTCATCGTCGAAAAGTTCTTATTCCCGAGCAGCGTGTCGGTGTACGGGTCAGATTTCTCCGAGCCCGCCAAAGAAGACTTCCCTTTGGCGGCCCACACCTTGCCTTATGCGGTGCACAAGATGGAAGCCGAACGCGTCGTGCAACAGCGGGCTCCGGCCCTGCGCGGCTGCAGCGTATATATGTTCCGGCCGCCTATCTTCGCCGGTGCCAGCGTGGAAAATTATCTGCTGGGAGCTTTTCGCGGCACACCGAACGGTCGAGGAAAGGCAGCCGTCCGCATGCGTGCCGCCGGCCAGCGCCTCCCCATGATGCTGCCTTTCGGAGCGCAATACCTGGCGAATAAGATCCAGTTTGTTCACGTGGACGACATGGCACGCCTCCTGGCGTACATCGTTCACAAAGCCGAGCCGGAATTACAGCGCCTTACGGTGCTGAACGTGGCGGGACGGGGCGAGGCTTTAACTTTCGCACAATGCATTCAGATGGCGCATGGGCGATTTTGGCGGGTGCCAGGAAAGTGGACCCTTGGTTTGGTTCTCAAGCTGCTGTGGAGGTATGGCATCTCGGCGATTCCACCGGCGGCTTTACCTTATATAACAGGCCAGTACATCATGGATACCAGCAACTTGCAGAATTTTCTGGGCCCGGACTACGCCAAGGTCATTCGTTACACCATGGCGGAGGCGTTTGCCGATTCCTTCGCCGCCCAACCCTCCCCGAAGCTTTCCGTCGCGACCGGCTCGTAGACCTTCTCGCCGCCTCACTTTTTGCCGCGGTACAAACCGGCAATGCCAAAGCTGTAGGGCGTCCAGGAAGCCTGGCGAAAGCCGCACAGCCGCATACGCTCGACCATCTCCCCCGGGGGTGGAAACCGCTCCACGGATGCGGGGAGATAGGCGTAAGGCCCGCGCACTCCGGAGAGAATCGTGCCGATCACGGGCAAGACTCGTCTAAAGTACATGCGATAGAACCCCCCGATCACACCCTCCGGCTGGCCAAAATCGAGAATGCCGCACTCGCCGCCCGGCTTGAGCACCCGCACCATCTCGCAAAGGCTAGCATCGTAGTCCGCCACATTGCGAAAGCCGAACGCCGAGGTGACCAGCTCAAATTGCGAGTCGGGGAAGGGCAGATTCAGAGCGTCCGCCTCGACCCAGGCGAGCGAAGTGCCCGCGGACTTCTGTTGCGCGCGCTCGAGCATGGCGTGGGAGAAATCGACACCCAAAATCTGCACTCCGGAAGCATGCGATTGGCGAAGCAGCGCCAAGGTCATGTCCCCGGTTCCACAGCACAGATCGAGGGCATGACTGGCGGGCTGGGCGAGGATCGAGGCAAAGCATCGGGCGGCTCGTCGCCACCACAGCCCATCTACCCGGCACGACAGCAGATGGTTCAGGAGGTCGTAGCGGGGCGCAATGGAGGTAAACATCTGCCGCATGGCACGCCCCGTGGTCTGTGCATTGCCCGACCCTAGAAGAGCGGCGCCAACGATCTTGGTTTTTGTCTGATCACTCAAGTTGACTGAATTCCAATTCCGTCCGAGCAGCGCTCGGGAAACGTCCCCTTGGCAAAGACCAACGCAGCCAGAAATCGCCGCTGGCTTACGGCTGCTTACCAAGCTTCCGCAACCCGTCGACCGCCGCAAGGACCAGGCTCGGGGGTACGTGGTTGACGATTTCGACCCTTCCGAGTTCGCGCGGCAGCACGAAATGCACGACCCCGTCGCGTGTCTTTTTGTCCGTCGCCAGCCGCCGCAGAATGTCCTGGCCGCGAGCCACGACTTTGGGCAGCGAGCCCGCCCTCAGCACGGCGTCCCCGATGCGCCGGCTGGTAGAATCGGCGCACACTCCCATCTCCTTTGCAATCTGAGTCGCCGCAATCATGCCCCAAGCAATGGCTTCCCCGTGCAAGAAGCGCCGATAGCGCGACTCGGCCTCGAGCGCGTGCCCGATCGTGTGTCCGAAATTGAGCACTCGCCGGAGTCCACTCTCGCGCTCGTCCGCGGAGACCACTTCCGCCTTGAGCTTGATCGACTCGGCGATGACCCATTCGAGCATCCCCGGGTCACGGCGCAGTGCCTTCCAGTCGGTCCCCTCCAGCCGATCGAACAACTTCGGCCTGCCGATGACTCCACACTTCAAGGATTCGTAGAGTCCGGCTCGAAACTGACGCTCCGACAAGCTGGACAACACCTCGGGGTCGACCAGTACGGCCAGCGGTTGATGAAACGTTCCCACCAGATTCTTCCCGGCGGGCAGGTTGACGGCAGTTTTTCCCCCGATCGAGGCATCCACCTGTCCCAGTACGGTGGTGGGAACTTGGACGACATTGATGCCGCGCATATAGAGCGAGGCCACTAGGCCGGCTACGTCGCCCACCACGCCGCCCCCAAAGGCCACGATCACAGCATCGCGGTCGGCATTCAGCTGCGCCAGTTTCTCGGCAAGTTTGGCAACCGTAGCCAAAGTCTTGTGCGGTTCCCCGTCCGGCATGTCCAGCCACCGGGCTCTGAATCCTGCGCTGGACAGCGACTGTAGCAACTTCTTTCCCCATCGTCGCCGGACCGGCGCAACCGTCACCACAAACAAGCTGGGGGTTCCGCCCAACGATTCACGCAACTGCTCCCCCGAGCGCCCGAGCAGCCCGCGGTGAATTAGGACCTCATAGGGGCGCGGGGATGCGGCAACTCGGACGCGGGTCATGAGAACCCCATCATAACTTAACCCGCTGCTTCGCCCGGCCGCCACGCCGTTGCCATCGACCACTGCCCGGGTGCCGTCTGCCGTAGCTGAGCTAACGGCGGGGAGCGGAACGAAGCAACGATGCCAGCACGGAGATGGCGAGCAGTCCGACAACGATTGCGAGCGAGGGGCCGGTGGGAATCGGGTAGTAGTCGGCGGAGAGCATTTTGGCTCCGATGAAGATCAACGCCAGGGAGAGGCCGTAGTGCAGGTAGACAAAAACCTCCATCATCCCGGCCACGACGAAGAACAGGGATCGCAACCCGAGAACCGCAAACACATTGGAGGTATAAACGATGAAGGGGTTGAGCGTGATGGCAAAAACGGCCGGGATCGAGTCGGTCGCGAGCAACAGATCCGTGGTTTCAACCACCAGCAGCACCAGCAGCAAGGGCGTGGCGTATAGGCCTCGGCGCCGCACCAAGAGTTTCTCACCTTCATAATCCTCGGTTACCGGGATCCAGCGCCGGAACCAGCGCAACGCAGGATTTCTCTCCACCTCCATGCCAACCTTGCGTTGACGGAACAGCTGGACTCCACTGGCAATCAGAAAGCCGCCAAAGGCGTAGAGAACCCAGTGAAACATGCGGATCAATTCAAGGCCCAGAAGAATAAAGGCGGCGCGCATCAGCAGCACCCCGAGAATGCCCCAGGACAGCAGCTTGTGCTGAAGATGCGCGGGGACGCGAAAATATCGGAAGAGGAGGAAAAAGATGAACAGATTGTCCACGCTGAGGGAGAATTCGACCAGGTAGGCTGCACTGAACTCCATCGCGGTCCCGCGCCCGTAGCGGAAGTAAAGCAAGAGCGCGAACCCCGCCGCCAGAAAGATCCAGATCAGGCTCCAGGCCAGCCCCTCGCGGAACTTCACTGCATGCCGCCGACCGACGATCCAAAGGTCGAGGGCCAGCACGAGAAGGGCGAGAAGGCTGAACAAAATCCAGAACAGCGGCTGGTTCAATCAGGGCCTCAAGCCGGGCGCTTCGCCATCCGATCTTACTCGGCTCTCCCCAGCTTACCCTGCTGCCACGCCGGCCACATTCCGAAGATTTTCATTTGCGTATCGAGCTGGGTCTCTTTTAAGGTCTGCTCAATTTGAGCTCGCGTCAGGCGGGGACCGATCCGCTCGGGAGCATTAGCGACTCCAAACGTTACCACCACCGCTTCCGCGACTTGCTTCTTGAGCTGGACAAGGTCCACCTTGTCGAAGGTGTCGGACATGGCATGGTAGTTCACGAGATAGTTTGCCTCCTGCTGGTTGGCGACGAACGTGGGCACGCCCTCGAGCATGAAATCGAAATGATCGGTACCCCACTGGGCATCGGTCGTAAGGGTTGTGGCTCCGAACTGCTCCAGGGGCGCAACCAGCTTGCTGGCGGCGGACAACAGATCCTTGCGGCCGCCGAGGGAAAATCCCGTGACCTGCCCGGTTCCCGCATCGAAAATCACCACTCCCGCCGCCTTATCCAGCTCGGCCCGATGCGCGACCGCATAGGCATGCGATCCCAGTAAGCCCTCCTCTTCGCCGGAGAACAGAATGAAGCGAAGGCTGCGTTTCGGCCGCAAGCCCGAGCCTTGCACGGCGCGCAGAGCGTCAACCACCAGGGCAGCGTTGCATCCGTTATCCAAGGCGCCCGTACCCAGTTCCCAGGAGTCGAGATGAGCACCCAAAACCACAAACTCCTCGGGCTTTTCCTCGCCGCGAACTTCGGCAATGACGTTTGCAGCCAGGATCGGCCCGCCGACATGATTGGGAATGGCCAGGTCGGCGTAAAGCTTTTGCCCCGACTCGATCAGTCGGGCCACGCGGGCCGCGTCCTCGCGTGCCAGCAAGACCATGGGAATGCGATCGATCCCGCCATCGATCGAATTGGTATGGCGGTACAGCAGATCGTGCGGCCGAGTCGACTGGAAGGCGATGGCGAGAGCGTTCCCGCGAAGGGCGCGGTCGATGATTCCTGGAGCCTTGAGATATTCCGCGAACAGATCGTCCCACGTCCGCATCTCGTCGCTGTGCACGAGCACAATGGCTTCCGCCAGATTGCCCGCCTTGGCATAGTCCTCCGCAGTCCCCTCGCCGAGATCAAGGATCGGTACATGATGGTGGGGGGAGAGCGCCGGAGCCCAGGCTAGGGACACGACACGCAGGGGAAATGATTCGGGGGCCACTACGCTCATCTCGGTCGCCCCCTCCGACCAGGAAGCCGGAATGGTGAAATTCTCCGTGTGAACCTTGTCCGCGCCTGCGGTTTCGAAGGCTTCGACTCCCCACTCGACCGCTTTCTCGATCGCCGGCGTGCCCGGGACGCGACCGCCGATCTGATCGGTAAGCTGCTTCAGGTTGCTCGCAAGCGGCGAGGGCTTCAGGGCTTCAGCCATGAGCCGGTCGGTACCATCCTGAGCAAGCGCAGCCGCAGTGAACCATGCGAGGCAGAGGAAAACTCTAAGTCCGGTGGCGGTCATACGATCGCAATTATATAGAAGCCGACAAAGACCGCCGGGAGAAGCCTCGGCTCAAGCGGCTCACGATTGGCCAAACGCGTAGGGAAACCTTCCGGCTCGACCCAGAGGAATGGTGCGTGCAACGTTGACAGAGTTTTGCAGGGTTATTCCTCACGCAAAGCCACCATGGGATCTACGCCACCCGCACGCCATGCGGGCACCCAGCACGCCATCACGGTCACCGCGAGGAACAGTGCGGTCACGAGAACGTAGGTGGCGGGATCGGTCGGTTGAATGCCCACCAGCATGCTGGTCATGATCCGCGTGAGCCAGACCGCAGCCACCAGGCCGACCGCAATGCCTACCGCACTGAGCATCACCCCTTGCCCAACCACCAGCCAGACAACTCCGCCGGGCTCAGCACCGAGGGCGATCCGGAGACCGATTTCGGCCGTGCGTTGGCGAACCGCACTCGACACCACTCCATAGAGCCCCACCGCCGCCAGCAATGCGGCGAAGGTTGCAAAAAGCCCCATGAGCAACAGCGCAAAGCGAGTCCCGGCCTGTTCCCGATTCACCGTGGTGTCCATGGTTTCGACATCGGCCACCGCCAAGCGCCCCGGGGCAAACCTCGCAATCACGGAGCGGACGATGGTGGCGTACTTCTCCGGATCGCCGGACGTTCGGAGCACCCAGTGCCGCGAGATACCGACTCCCCAGAAGCCATCCGTCACAAAAATCTGCTCCTGCCCACGATCGGCGAGAGAGTGCAGGCGTTGGTGTTCGACGACTCCGATTACCCTAAGCCAGGTCGGATTTGGGATGTAGACGCAAATGCGCCGATCGAGTGCCGACTGATGGGGGAAGACTTTCTCCGCGAGCGATTGGTCGATGACTGCAAGCTTCTGCCGGTTCATGTTGTCCAAATCTGTGAACGTGCGACCCTGCAAAACGCGTACATGGAGGGCCTCAAAATATCCCGGCAAAACGCTTTCAAGATCAACCCTGCGATCGGGGTCTGCCGGAATTTGCTCGGCGGACCATCGAACGTCCGCAGGCCCGACCGCATGCAGGGGAAGACCTGTGGCACCGCCCACGCTTTGGACACCCGGAATCGAGCGCAGGCGCTCTTCCAAGTCGCGGAGAAACGCCAGACGCCGTTCTGGTCGAACGTCGTTCGCATCCCCCACGGTCAGAAACGTCAGGAGACCATGCGGATCATAGCCGGGATTGACATGACGCAGTTCGACAAAGCTGCGAAACAACAACCCCGAGCCTACGAGCAGCACAAAGGCGAGCGCCACCTCGGCGGTCACCGCTGCCGAGCGGATCAACCCAGTCGCCCCTAAATGTCCACCTCGCCCGCCACCACGCAGCGTGGCCATGACGTCGAACCGTGCGACGCTGAAGGCTGGCAGCATGCCCAGGATGGCCGATCCCAAGATGCCGCAGGATGCCGAGAACAAGAGCACGCGCCAATCGATCGAAGTAGAGTCCAAACGCGGCAAATTGGAAGGTGCGAGACTCAGCAACCCACGCGTGCCGAGCCTGGCGAGCCCCACGCCCATCAGGGTGCCAAGGCCGCTCAGCACGATAGCTTCGGTGAGCATCTGGCGAGCCAGGCGCCCGAATCGAGCACCGAGAGCAGTTCGGATGGCTAGTTCGTGCTCGCGTAACGAGGTGCGTACCAGCACAAGGTTCCCGGTGTTGGCGCAGGCGACCAGGAAGAGAAGCATAACGGCGGCCAGGAGGGCAAGAAGTGCTGGACGGACTTCGTCGACTAATCTCTTAGGCCAGGAATCGAAATGGACCTGGAATGGATCCGGGCCCCAGCCCGCCGTGGTCCGATCCACTTGCGACTGCGCCTGATCGAGCGTAACCGCGGGTCGCAGACGACCGATCACGTTCAGCATGAGTTCGCCCCGGTTCTCTCGGTCATAGCCGCGGTCATTAGGAATCCAGACATCCACGCTGGGTTGCGAGCTGACACTGGCGGGTAGGAATAGCTTGAAGCCGGGCTTCAAGACCCCCACGATCAGCGGGCCAGTCGCTCTGCTCCCCAGCAGTCTGCGGCCAATCACGCTCGGATCAGCAGCATAGCGCCGTTGAAAATAGTCGTAGCTCAGAATTGCTACCGAGCCCTCCGGGGGCGGAAACGGGGGTGGGGGTGGGCCGTTTGGAATTCCATCGGCTTCTCTGAAATCACGGCCGAACACGATCGGAACACCCAGCAGGTGGAAAAAATTCGTCGTGACGTAGCCCTTGCCGACGCGCTCGGCGGTGCCGTCTTCGCGAGGGACAATGGCACGAATGACCATGATCGCCGCGAGATCCTCGAAGGCAGCCCGAGTCCCATCGCGCAAATCGAAGAAGTAGGCGTTCGAAAGGCAACAATCGGATACAACCAGCCGGTCGGGATTGCGATACGGTAGCGGCCGAAGCAGCACCGCGTTGATCACACTAAAAATCGCAGTGCTGGCCCCAATGCCCAGGGCAACGGATAGAACCACCGTAGTGGTGAATGTGGGTGCACTTCGCAGGGTCCGTACGGCGTAGGCTAGATCTTTGCCGAGATCATGCGTGCGAGGCAGATGGCGCATATCACTGGGCCTCCACGTTGCCTTCGTCCCAACCCGGCGTCGCCCTCCCGGTCACGCGGCTAGCCTCGATTGCATCTGGCCTCTCTTCCGATGAAATAGCCTTGACCGCCGCCCTCAAACCGCCACGTAGCCGTAGCGCAGATTGGTGCGGCGCGGGCCCGACTGCAAATACCCTTCTTTTGCTTCGGCGAAGCGATCCATTTTCAGCCAGTGCGCGGGCGGCTGGTACTTGTAGAGGCGGGCGGAATTCCCGCTGAATATCGCTGTCTTCACCGGACCATCGGCAGGGCCCAGAGGCTTGAACCCGAACCGCCTCTGCATCTCTTCCGGGATTTCGAGCCGCCTGAGCCCTTCGATTTGCCACTGGGGCGAACCGGTCCACAGTGCGTCTGTGCCCCAGACGACGTGATCGGCGCCGAGGCCTTGGATGAGACAACCCACTAAGTAGGCCGCCAAGTTCGGCTGGGCCACGGTGCTCACAGCGAAAAGCTGCCCCAGATCGCCATAGACGTTGGTGACGCCGTGCTTCTCGGGAATTTCCGCCAGGTCCGTCACCCACTCATTTCGCCCGTTTTTCACCACCATGGCCCAAGCCTCTGCCGCGTCCGAGCCGCCGCCTCCCACGTTGCGATAGCCGGAATGGTAAATGACAAAGTTCAGTTGCGGCCAATCCTTGGCTGCTTTGGCGACGTCGCTGACGTCGGCATAGGGCCGAAGCCGGGGAAAGACTTTGTCCAGGGAAGGCGGAAACAAGCCTTTATGGACACAAACATTCTTGATACCGGCCTTCTGCATTTTCTCGTACCCCGGGTAGGTCACCTTCTCGTCGTCCATGCGCCAGGGGTAGTGTGCGAGTTCCTTGTGGGTGTTGTCTCCAATCGTGTAGCCCTTGACCGAGTCGGGTTTGAGGGCGAGGGCGCGATCGAGGTGATCGAGCCAGCCCGGCTGCCCGGGGGTGAAAATGGCGTGGCAGAGCAGGCGCCGCGAGCCGGCGGCTTGGTTCACCTTTGCGCGGGCCGCGGCCATCATCTCGTTGGTCAGGAACCAGTCGCGAGGTAGGTCCGAAGGTGCGCTAGAAATCAGCGCCACCTTGGTGTCGCTGTCGAGGAAGATCTCCTTGAAATAATTGTTGTACTTCAGATCCTCGATGGTTTGCTTCTTGCCTCTAAGCTCAGGGTTCCAGCCTGCGTCGCCCACGGCTTGACGCATCTTGATGAAGCCCGTCAGCCGTGTGTCGTCGCGCAGAAAATGGGTGTGACCATCGAAGATAAACTGTTCCTCGAGCGCTGCCGCCCGCTCCTCGGCCATTTCCGGGGTGGCCGCTTCGGCAGGAGTCACATCGAAGAGCTTGCCGTAGACCTGGTTCATGGCCAGGAATGCCGTGGCCATGCCGGCTGCCGTCGCAAAAAACGACCTGCGGCTCATCCCCTGCTTGCGGGCCAGCTCCGTCCCCATGTCTTTCAGACGTGCTTCCACCTGGCGCTGCTGCTGGTTCTGGCGGGCGGGAAAAAACTCGTCGCTCGAGACGACCTGGGTGGGAATCGGGGAGGCGAAGGCTGCGGTCTCCGCCGGTTTCAGCCTCTTCAACTCTTCTCGACTGAGAAAGCCGCTCATCGCTAGGCTCCTTGCGGAATCTTCACATTCGAGGCAATCCCGGCTACCTGTGGTCCAACCTCTGAACTGTCTCCAGGGTGACGGTTCCTACAATCTCGAGGCTCTTTGCACTGAGCTTGTCGACCGTGTCCTGCGGCGTGTGCCAGAAGACGTTGTTGTAGCCATAGTCGAAGTCAATCAAATCTGCGGAGGGCACGCTCCGCTCGACAAACGGTATGTGGTCGTCCTCAATTTGGGAGGTGCGCCCAAAGAAGTGAGACTGATAGCCCAATCCCGTGGCCGCCTGGTAGATCATGTCTTCGAGCCACGGGGTGGAATTGGTCTCGCGCTCAATCTCGAGGTCGGCATCGCCAATCATGTCCTCCAGAAGAAACGCCTTGATATGTTTGATCGTGCCATCCGCCTGCCATTTCTGGGCCAAGTGACGCACTCCGTACAAGCTCTCGGGATCGAACCAGGGCAACCGCATAGATTCTTCGGCATCGTCCCAAAGCAGCCATACGCTGTATCCTTCTCGTCTCCTGCCGCGCAACTGATTGGCAATCTCGAGCAACAGAGCACTCGAGGAGGCTCCATCGTTCGCCCCCACGTAGGATGTATCCCGCAGGGGATAGTTGGTGTCGTAATGGCTGGCGATCACGATGATTCCGTCCTCCGTACCGGGGAATTTGGCGATGAGATTGCGCACGGGAAAATTGCCTTCCGTAGTCTCGATCGTAAAAGAATCCTCTTCGACGGAGTCCCGCTTCAGATGAGAAAGCAGGTAATCCTCCACCTTGCGGTGATTCTGGCTGCCGATCGGACGTGGGCCGAAGGCCACAATTTCCTTTACATATTGGAACGCACGATTGGAATCGAACTTAGGAGGCGGGCCCGGGGCCGCCGACAGATCCGGGGAACTGGCCACCGGAGAAGCCGATTGCGCTTCGACACTCGGGTTCGGTCCGGCGGCGGTATTTCTTGCCTGAGTACAGGAGAACAGGAGCAAGCCAAGAGTCAAAAATGCGATTCGCAAGCGCCTCATCGTCAGCGGTTTTTTAACCAAACAGGAGTTCCCATCAGCCCCTTCTTGCGGCTCGCGCCTTCCTCTGCTGCGGGTGCACCAGATACGCAATCCCGATGCTCAACAGATAAAGTGCAACCATAGGGGCGGCAAAGATGCACATATTGAGGATGTCGGTGGTCGGCGTCAGGATGGCGGCAATGATGAAGATGACCAGGATCGAGTAACGCACGTTGCGCCACATCCAGCCCGCGCTGACGACGCCCATCAAAGCCAGGAAAAACACCAGGATGGGCAACTCAAAGACAACACCCAGCCCAAGAATCACGGTCAAAAACAGATCCGTATATTCGTGGATGGTGATCATGGGCTGAAATTGCCTGCCGTAGCCGATGAGGAAATCGAGGGCGGCAGGATACACAAGCTTGTAGCCGAAGAATCCTCCGGACAAAAACAGCGCGATGGTGGATACCATGAACGGCACTACATAACGCTTCTCGCGCCGGTAAAGGCCGGGAGAGATAAACATCCAAACTTGATAGAGCACGAATGGACAAGCCACAAACAGCCCCGCCATCAACCCGATCTTCAAGTAAAGATTGAAGGGGTCGGTCGGATTCAGGTAGACGAGCGTCTGCGGCATGTTGTTGCGCTTGAGCGCGTCCATGATGGGTCTCTGCATCCAGCCGACGATGTTTTCGGCATAGCCCCAGCAGAGAAAGAAGCCAATCACTACGGAGATAATCGAGTAAAAAAGCCTTCGCCTCAGTTCCTCCAAATGCTCGAGGAAACTCATGGCCGGCATGCTTTCCTGCTCCGCTCCGTTCGAGGCGAGTTCGGCGGCGATCTCAGGCATCTCGACCCACTTTCATGTCCGAGTTTCCCTCCGCCGAAACCTCTGGACCCGAAGCAGCAAGGGTACCTGCCGCCGCTGGCGACGCAGGGGGGAGAGTCGCGACCGTTCCCGCCGGCTCTTGGGCCGAGGGAAGAACCTGGCGCTGGCTTTCCACTTCAAGCTGTGCGATTTCCGCGGCAATCTGCGCCTTAAACTCGTTCGAAGCGCGCTTGAACTCATTGAGCGCCTTGCCGACCTGACGCGCGATCTGCGGCAGTTTCTTGGGCCCAAAGATCAGCAGCGCCAGGAAGAAGAGGAAGATGGTTTCGGAAAATCCCATCGAAGTCATCATACTGCCGAGTGGGGTCGGCAGCAATCGGGGTCGACGGGGGCGGTAGGCCCGCGTGGCCAGGCGCCGGCTCCTAAGACGCGATGGGGACAACGACAAAAGTAAAGTTAAATCAGGAGAAGTTCCGTCAAGCCTCGCGCGACTTTCGGAGACTCGGTGTCTTGTCTCAGGACCGCGGGTGGTCGAAGGGATGAGGGGGCCACCGGCGAAGTTTCGCAGACATTGGCTGCTCCTGTACGGCGGTTCCGATCGTGGCGAAATGCTCAAGCGCAAGTTCGGAGGTCGCCAGCAAGCCATAAACTCTAGAGCACACTCCTGTTACCGCCGGGCGCTCGCGCCAGCCGCTTCCTTCGGCGGCAAACCCTTCTTAAGGTGCGGCTGCGTGCATCGCTTGCTTGGCTCCGAGCATCTATGGCGGTAGGGCGTAGTCACCTGAGTTACTCTCGGTCGGCAAAATCGACGGGGCGGCAAATCTCACGTGCTATACTGGCCTTGAGCATGCGGTGACCGGGCCTTTCTATGCCCGAACCGAAGGAATCCACGATGGTTGGCAGCTCACGTCGAACTCTTTTCCTAGTTGTTTTTGTGCTTGCATGCTGCGGCTTTTTGGGAATGGTCTTTGGGCAAAAGATCAGTCCCGCAGCCGCGGGAGGCAGCGATTCCGAAGCTCGCGATAGCTTGCGTGAGTTCACCGAGGTCTACAGCATCGTGGAGCAGAACTACGCCGAGCCGGTGAACGCCGATAAAGCCATCTACGACGGCGCCATTCCCGGAATGCTGCATGTGCTCGATCCCCATTCCAATTTCTTTGATCCCAAGGCCTATGCCCTTCTACGCGAGGACCAGCAGGGAAAGTATTACGGCGTGGGCATGACGGTCGGCCCGCGTAATAACAAGGTGATCGTGATTGCGCCGTTCGTGGGTACTCCGGCTTATGTGGCAGGAATTCGTCCCGGCGACATCATCGTGGCGGTGGACGGAAAGTCTACGGACAATATGAGTACGAGCGACGTGGCGGATCTGCTCAAGGGGCCCAAGGGCACCACGGTCCTGATCACGATCCTGCGCGAGGGTTCGGATAAGCCGCTCGAATTTAAGGTGGTACGGGCTGAGATCCCGCGTTACAGCGTAGATTTGCATTTTCTAGTTCGACCCGGGATCGGTTACATGCACATCACCGGGTTTAACGATAAGACCGAGAGCGAAGTGCAAAAGGCCCTCGACGAGATGGGCGACTTGAAAGGGTTGATTCTTGATCTGCGGTCGAACCCGGGGGGTCTGCTGAGCGAAGGGGTCGAAGTGGCCGACAAGTTCCTGCACAAAAACCAAGTCATTGTTTCCCATCACGGCCGGAACTCGCAGGAGAAGGTTTATCGGGCGACTCACGGGAACGGGGGCAAGGATTATCCGCTGGTGGTTCTGGTGAATCGCGGTACCGCTTCGGCGGCTGAAATCGTAGCCGGGGCGATTCAGGATCATGACCGAGGTTTGATCGTGGGCGAAACCACTTTCGGCAAAGGCCTGGTGCAAACCGTGTATCCGCTGTCGGAGAATACTGGCCTGGCCCTTACGACGGCCAAATACTACACTCCCAGCGGACGGCTGATCCAGCGCGATTACTCCAACATATCGCTCTACGATTACTACTTCGAGCGCGAACCCGACACCAACACCGCCAACCGGGAGGTGAAACTGACCGATAGCGGGCGGACCGTGTATGGTGGCGGCGGGATTCGTCCGGATGAGGAGGTTCCTCCGCTCAAAAGCAATCGGTTTCAGGATACGCTGCTTCAGCATTACGCTTTCTTCAATTTCGCCCGGCGCTACGTGGTCAGTCACCAGCCGACCGAGAAATTCGAGGTGGATGATGTGACCATGCAGGAATTCCACCAGTTCCTGGAGGACGAAAAGATCCCGTTTACGGAGGCGGATCTCCTCGAGAACAACGATTGGATCCGCTCGAGCATCAAGAGTGAGATTTTCACCGATGCCTTCGGACAAGACAAAGGGTTAAAGGCAAAGGAAGAAGCCGACCCCTTGGTTCTCAAAGCTCTGGAGCTTATGCCCAAGGCAAAGCAGCTGGCTGAAAACGCGCGCCGCATCGTGGCCGAGCGCACCAGTGCGCACCCGCTGAGCCGTTAAGCCGATTCGAAGCGTGCACTTCTAGAGCTGCTCGCTTCTAGAACTGGTTTCATAAACCCAGCCAACCGATAACTGTCTGTTCGCTTCCGGACATTTACAAGCCAGCGGTGGACACCTTCACGGACAAAGGTTCGAGAGGGGCATTGCGTTGTCCTTTGCCATCAGGCGGTTACACTTTGTACTGGATTGGTAGGCGTCTTGCTCTAAGTGATCGCGCCTTCGCACTGGCCCACGCACCCTGTGACAGCAAGGTGCGAGCAGAAGGGCGAACCTGAGATGAGCGGACTGGCACAAGATCTTCGCTACGCATTGCGGCAGCTACGCAAGAGTCCGGGATTCACCACGGTTGCCCTGCTGACTTTGGCACTCGGGATCGGAGCCAATACCGCCATCTTCAGTTTCATCGATGCAGTACTTCTGCGCTCATTGCCGGTAAAAGATCCCCAGCAGCTCGTCGTCTTGGTTTGGAGCGCCCGCGTACACCCGAAACTTCAAGGCCACAGCGACTACGGCGATTGCGCCAATCTGGCCCATAGCGATTGCTCATTTTCGATCCCATTCTTCAAAACCATCCGCGCACAGGACAATGCGTTTTCCGGCATGGCCGCATTTGCCGGCCCGACCGACGTTGACCTCACCGGCGATGGCTCAGCCAGCATCGCTGGCGGCACGTATGTCTCCGGCGATTTTTTCTCTACGCTCGGCGTCAGCACGTTCATCGGCCGCCCGCTCACTCCATTGGATGACACTCCTTCCGCGCCGCCTGCCATCGTTTTGAACTACGCTTACTGGGTTCGCGCTTTCGGAAGCGACCGTTCCGCGATCGGCCGCACCGTCCAGCTCGACAACACCACCGCCACGATTGTCGGGGTTGCCGATCCTCATTTCACGAATCTCACTCCCGGCAAGCTGCAGGATTTCTTCATGCCGTTTGCTCTTTCCGATCGCGTGCGCGGTGAACGGTGGGGCAACGACAGTCGCCTGACGAACGCGAAGGATTGGTGGATCGCCATGCTCGGCCGACTCAAGCCCGGCATTTCCCTGGGCCAGGCGCAAGCCGCCGCCACAACAATCTTCCGCAACGCAACGCTTCACGGCGCAACGCCCGTATTCGACGAAGGCGACGCGCCTGAGATTCATCTTGAGCCCGCACAGTCCGGCCTCAACGGCGAAACCAGCGGCTGGGTGGCAGCACTGTATATGTCGCTCGCGATCGTAGGATTCATTTTGCTGATTGCCTGCGCGAATGTCGCTGGCCTGACGCTCGCACGCTCCGCCACGCGCCAAAAGGAAATGGCCCTCCGCCTCGCTCTCGGAGCTGGACGTGGGCGGCTTGTCCGCCAGCTCCTCACCGAAAGCCTCTTACTCTCATTGGCTGGCGGCCTTCTCGGCGTTCTCCTCGCTTTCTGGCGCGTCGGCGGCATGGTCGGAATGATTTCGAGCGGTAGGGGCGAGCCTTTCCCGTTCCTCATTGCTCCTGATTGGCGCGTGCTCGCCTTTGCCGTCGCCGTCACGTTCATCACGGCAATTTTGTTCGGTCTCGCCCCGGCGATGCGCGGCTCTCGCGTCGATTTGACGCCTTCCCTGAAGGAAAGCGCCTCTTCCCTCCCCCAGACCGTAGTCCACACAAAAAGCTGGTTCCGTCTCACGGACACTCTCGTCATCGCACAAGTCGCGCTCTCGATTGTGGTTTTGATCGGCGCGGGCTTGCTCGTTCGGACGCTGCGCAATCTCCGAACGCTCAATCCCGGCTTCGATGCTCGAAATATTCTGCTCTTCAATATCAATCCCACCATCGCCGGATACACCGATCCGCAAACGCAACAGCTTTACAGCAATTTGCAGCAGCGCTTTGCTGCAATTCCCGGCGTAATTTCTGTCAGCTATTCCGAAGACGCGTTGCTGGATGGAGGTTGGTCCGCGCATTTCGTTCATCTCGATGGCACGCCGCCCAAGCAAAACATCAATCCTTACGAACTGACCGTGGGCCTGAATTTCTTCTCCACCATGCGCATTCCCATTCTCGCCGGCCGCGCATTTACTTCCGCCGATTTCGCCTCAGCCATCGCAACCGACTCTGCGCTGCTCGCCGTGCGAAACGCGCACGCGGCAACCCATGCCTCTTCGCCATCAGCCCGCGCATCGGCTGCTCTATCCGCAGCGCAGTCTGCCTACGACCATTCCGCGCCCGTTCCCGTTTTAATCAACGAAACCTTTGCCAAGAAATTTCTGCCCGATCGGAATCCCGTCGGCATGTCCATGGGCGGCCCACAAACTACCGACCAGGAAGTCCAGCATCCGGGGCCTGGCTACACGATCATCGGCATCGCCGGCGATACAAAGTACGCGCGTCCGCGCACGGGCGTTGTGCCCATGATGTTTGTGCCGCTGGTGAGCAGTAGCGCCTACTTCGAATTGCGCGGCGCCACGAATCCCACTGCTCTGGTAAAAACAGTGCGCGATATCGTCTCCCACGTCGCAGACAATCTGCCGCTCACGCACGTCCGCACCCAGACCCAGCAGATCGAAGACATGCTCTCTCAGGAACGGCTGATGTCGCGCCTTTCAAGCTTCTATGGCGCAGTCGCCCTCCTGCTCGCCTGCATCGGCCTGTATGGCTTGCTGTCTTATGAAGTCGCTCGCCGCACCCGCGAAATCGGCATTCGCGTGGCGCTCGGCGCGCCGCCCCGAGATCTGCTGCGCCTGGTTGTCGGTCAGGGAATTTTGCTTGTAGGTGTTGGCACCGCGATCGGTATCGCTGCCGCAATGGGCGTTATGCGTTTCATGTCTGCCATGCTCTATGGAATTCGCGCCAACGATCCCGCCACCTTCGCCGCCGTCGCCATGTTGCTTACCCTCGTCGCCCTTCTTGCGTGCTTCATCCCCGCCCGCCGCGCGATGCGCGTCGATCCCATGGTGGCGCTGAGATACGAGTAGACGCGGTC
>DASPVV010000023.1:0-39473 GCA_035622175.1 Terriglobales bacterium
TCGCAATGCACGTTCATTTGGTCTTTATCACCAAATATCGCTACCGCGTGTTCGATGCTGCCGCCATCCAGACGCTAAGAGAGATCTTCAACAAGGTCTGTACCGACTTTGCATCAACCTTGCTGGAAATCGACGGGGAAGATCACCACGTCCATCTTCTCATTCAATATCCACCTAAGGTTAGTGTCTCCTCCTTCGTCAATTCCTTAAAAGGCGTTTCCAGCCGAATGCTGCGCCAACAACGAACCGATCTTAGGAAACGCTACTGGAAAGGTGTCCTATGGTCTCCATCCTACTTGGCGGCATCATGTGGTGGAGCACCCCTTGACATTCTCAAGCGATACATAGAACAACAAAGAACGCCAACCTGAGGTCGCTTTCATCCCCGCCCTAAAAGAACCGGGGCTTTTCGCTCCCTTCGGTAAGAGTTGGAGACTGGGGCTCCTACTCGCACTGGCGCAGAATGACGACGCAAGCAAGACATCCGAACACTTAAACTTGCGCGGGATTGATGAAGAATGTCGTTGTGGTTCTAGGGAAATGGGCGGAAAAGGAGGCGATTGAGAAAAGTTATACTCCGGGAAGCACGATGGTTGGGGGCGACTTGCGCGATCACGATGCGAAGGTACGGGCCGGAATGGTATGCTTCGGGGTCGGATTGGCCCGAGGCTGCGCAGTTTGATCGATGGACCGGTGGAGGCGCGGAAAACGGCATTTTCTATTGTGGCCCACACGCGAGGGCATGGCGGCCTCCTTCCGCATCAGCAACCTGAACACAAGAACATGGGTGACCAAAGGCAGGGGAACCCCCAAGATTGGGATGAAATAACCCGCCAGCAATCCCGGCGTGTCCGCAAGCGAGAGGCGGTTGCGCCGGTAAAACGCATTCAGCAGGTTGGCAGTCCCAAAGATGTTGCAGACCCAGAGCAGAAGTCCAGCCAATCTGGTCCCGAGAGCGGCGAGCGCGTCCTTCAATGCCGATACCAACGGGTGCGCGGCTCGTGTAAGGCTGAGGAGAGAAATGATGACAATCGCGATGGACGGTTTCAAAATGTGGGTACAAGATCAGCACGATCGAGGGAGGACACTTGATGCCGCAGATTGACGTCCCTTTGTTGCCCTCCGGTTTCGGACAGACGCAGCGAACAGACAGTTGGTGGGTGCAGCCACTGGCTGTATTTCTCGGACTCTCTGCGTTCCTTGTTTACGCGACGTGGGCCGCCTTCCAGGGGCAGCACTTCAGGTTCGGACCCTATCTCTCACCCTTTTATTCGCCGGAATTGTTTGGCGCTCCCCATGAGGGCTGGTTTGGTCCAGAGCCAAGCTGGATGCCGGCTTGGGTCACGGCGGCGCTGCTCATTCTCTGGGCACCGGGCGGTTTTCGAGTGACGTGCTATTACTATCGCGGTGCGTATTATAAAGCCTTTTGGGCGGACCCTCCTTCCTGCACCGTAGGCGAGCCGCGGAAGAAATATCTTGGGGAGCGTTCCTTTCCTTTGATCTTGCAAAATATACACCGGTATTTTCTTTATCTGGCCCTGCTGTTTCTCATCGTTCTGGCGCGCGACGTGTGGAACGCATTCTGGTTCAACGGGCGGTTTGGCATTGGCCTCGGCACTCTCGTTTTGTTGACGAACCTCGTGTTACTCAGTTCCTACACCTTCAGTTGCCACTCGCTTCGTCATTTAGTCGGTGGTTTTTGCGATCGGTTGTCGCGTGCTCCGACCCGTAAGCGGGTCTACGACTGCGTAAGTTGTCTCAACCGCCGGCACATGCTGTTTGCATGGTCGAGCCTTTTCACGGTGGCGTTTTCCGATCTCTACGTGCGTCTGTGCTCGATGGGGGTGTGGAAGGATTGGAGGATCGTTTAGTGGCCGAATACGTCACCCACGAGCATGACGTTCTCATCATCGGTGCGGGAGGTGCCGGCTTGCGCGCCGCCGTCGAGGCCTCGGCGGCTGGGGTCAGGGTGGCTGTCATTTCGAAGTCCCTGCTCGGCAAAGCGCACACCGTCATGGCCGAGGGCGGCATTGCCGCGGCGATGGGGAACGTGGACGATCGGGATAACTGGCGCGTTCACTTTGCCGACACCATGCGCGGTGGCCAGTACCTGAGTAACTGGCGGATGGCAGAGGTGCATGCCAAGGAAGCCCCGGCACGCGTCCGCGAATTGGAGGCGTGGGGCGCCCTTTTCGATCGCACCGGCGATGGGCGGATCCTGCAGCGTAATTTCGGAGGTCATCGATATCCTCGCCTGGCGCATGTCGGTGACCGCACGGGCCTGGAGATGATCCGCACGTTGCAAGACCATGGAATCCATCTCGGTTTGGACGTTTTCATGGAACATACCATCGTCAGACTGCTGAAAGACGGCGATCGCATCGCAGGCGCGTTTGGATACGACCGTGAGCGCGGACGATTTCACCTGTTCCGCGCCCAGGCGGTGGTGTTGGCTACGGGAGGAATCGGAAGGGCTTACCAGATCACCAGTAACAGCTGGGAATACACGGGTGACGGTCATTCGCTCGCCTACCACGTGGGCGCCGCGCTGATGGATATGGAATTTGTGCAGTTTCATCCGACGGGAATGATCTGGCCGCCAAGCGTGCGCGGCATTCTAGTCACGGAAGGAGTGCGCGGCGAGGGAGGAGTGCTCCGGAACAGAAACCGTGAGCGATTCATGTTCAAGGACATTCCTTCGCTCTATGCGAGCCAGACCGCCACTTCCGAGGAGGAGGGCTGGCGGTACACCCAAGGTGACAAGGACGCCAAACGTCCTCCCGAACTGCTGACCCGCGACCACGTTGCCCGCTGCATCCGGCAAGAGGTGCGGGAAGGACGCGGCAGCCCTCACGGCGGTGTATTCCTGGATATCGCATGGATCAGGGAGAAACTCCCGAACGCTACAGAACACATCAAGAAGAAGCTGCCCAGCATGTATCACCAGTTCAAGCAGCTTGCCGACATCGACATTACGCAGGAGGCGATGGAAGTGGGTCCCACCACGCACTACGTCATGGGAGGGGTACGGGTGGACGCCGACTCCCAAATGTCGGACGTTCCGGGATTGTTTGCGGCAGGAGAATGCGCCGCCGGCTTGCACGGTGCCAACCGGTTGGGTGGGAATTCTCTTTCCGATCTGTTGGTTTTCGGCCAGCGTGCTGGAGAATATGCCGCCACGTACGCCAAAGAAAACCGGTTGGGCAACGTGGATCGAGACGAACTCAGTTCAGCGGAAAAGTGGGCGTTACAACCCTTCGAGCGCAATGGCTCGGAAAATCCATACGCCGTACAACATAGGTTGCAGGAGCTGATGCAGGACCTGGTGGGGATCGTCCGGCAGGAGCAAGAGATGTTGCAGGCCCTCGAGCGTATTCGGGAACTAAAAGCTGCGAGCGAGCGGGTCTGCGTTGACGGAAATCGAGAATACAACGCTGGCTGGCATACTGCGCTCGACCTCTACCATCTTCTGACGGTTTCGGAAATTGTGACTCGGGTGGCTCTGGAGCGAAAAGAAAGCCGCGGCGCTCATTTTCGCGATGATTTTCCAGCCAAGGACGAGCAGTTCGGCAGGTTCAATATCGTCGTGCGAAAACGCTCCGACGGCACAATGCAATTCTGGAGGGAGCCCCTACCGCCCATGCGAGAGGATCTGCAGAAAATCATAGAGGAGATGAAGTAATGGCGACAGCAACCTTTCGAATCTGGCGGGGAGAGAGAGGCCAAGGGGAGTTCCGGGACTACACGACTGAAGTTACCGCAGGCATGGTCGTCCTCGATGTCGTTCACCAGATACAGATGGAACAGGCGGGCGACCTCGCGGTTCGCTGGAACTGCAAGGCGGGGAGGTGCGGCTCGTGCTCGGCCGAAATCAATGGAGTGCCAAAATTGATGTGCATGACGCGGCTGAATACGCTCGCGCTTGATAAGCCGGTTACCGTAGAACCGATGAAGGCGTTTCCGCACATAAAAGACTTGGTCACCGACGTATCGTGGAATTACACGGTGAAACAGCGCATCCCGAAGTTCAAGCCGCGGCCTCCCGACGCTCCGGATGGCACGTGGCGCATCGCCCAGGAGGATGTCGAACGAGTGCAAGAATTTCGCAAGTGCATTGAATGCTATCTCTGCCAGGACGTCTGCCATGTATTGCGCGAGCATCACATGCAGGAACAGTTTATTGGTCCACGATTCCTGGTTTATGCAGCTGCCCTGGAAATGCATCCCTTGGACGTGGGCGATCGCCTGCACGACCTCAAAACGCGATTCGGCATCGGCTTATGCAATATCACCAAGTGTTGTACTAAGGTGTGTCCCGAAGGGATCATCATCACCGACAACGCCATCATTCCGCTCAAGGAGCGGGTTGTCGATCGCTTCTTCGACCCGCTGTCGAAATTGTTTCGGGTTTTCGCCGGCAGGAAGACATAGGAGATGGTTATGCAGTTCGACCTGAAGTCCATTTCAGTCCAGAGCATCCCGGAAGCGCTCGCGAAAGTGGAGCGCTACCGGCTTTTGAATGAACCCACCCTTGCAGAAAGCATTTGCCTCGATATCCTGGCCATCGTGCCCGACCACCAGCAGGCGCTAATCTCGCTCCTCCTCGCGCGAACCGATCAATTTCACCTGCAGCTGCCTGCGAAGGCAGCTCAGGAGATTCTCGGCCGAATCCAGGGCGATTACGAGCAAGCCTACTACGGCGGGATCATCTGGGAGCGCGTGGGGCATGCCCGGATTCGTCAGGGCGGCACTGGAGCGGGCGCCTCCGCATATCATGCCCTACGGGAAGCGATGGCTCATTATGAGAAAGCTATCGATTTTGCTTCGCCGGGAAACGACGACGCCATTCTGCGATGGAACACCTGTGCACGCGTCATCATGCAGAATTCGGATGTTCGTCCATTCCCCGACGAGGACCCCACCCAGGCGTGGGCGCGCGACGAAGCCGGTTCCAGGATCGCGGACGCTTAGCAGCGAAGTGTTACGTCCTTGCTCTTGGCCTTCGAGCACAGGTGGAATGCTACGCATTACACCTCTGCGACCTTCCCAGGGCCAACCTAAAGTAGACATGGCGAAGCGCTTTGCCGGAGGGAATTCAGAAGTGGCGCTCTATCGGATGAACGCGGACGGATCAAGACTGATTGCCATTTACGAAGTCAGAATGGCGGCTCGCCCCAAGGGCTGACACGACTGAGCGGGACGCGGCGGAGCTTACCGCAGGGTGGTGTGCAGACAGTGCTGTTCGAAGCCCCACTTCACCGCGCCCGATTCGGGGCGGTACGAGACAGAGGTTGACGGCACGCGTTATTCTGCATGCTTTACCGGAGCGATCAGCACCGGGCCAAGATTTTCCTTGCGCATCCCGTCGTTGACGGAAGCCACGTCTTTCGACACCACATCGTTCCACTTGGCGAGTTGTTCATCGAGCTGTTGGCCGAGATCGTCGAACACTTCATAGGAGGCCTGAGTGGGGGCAACATCCGCACTCCCCACAACACCGGCAAGGGCCAGCAGCTTGTCATTCAGCTTGATGGGATAATTGAGCGCGTCCTCGCTGGACTTCGATTTCGTCTGCACCAGCTCTTCCTCGATGGCGGTGATTTTCTTGTCGATGTCCTTAGTGGCATCGACAATGGGCTTCATCTTCGCATCATCGCCCAAACGCTTTCGGATCTCGGCCAACTCCGAGCGGAGGTCGCGAATCTGCTTGACCGTGTCGTGGTCGCGGGAGACTTTGTCGTTAATCTTGGTAGCTAGGTCAAACTGTTTTTGAAGGTCGGCCGAGGAAGTCTTGAGCCGCGGGTCGAGCTGGACCTCCAAGGACTCGGTCTGGGTTTTGCCGAAGGCCGTGAGTTTCACCTGATAGGTGCCGGGCAGCGCCAGCACTCCCTGCGGGAAGCCGCCCCAGCCGACGTGCTGGATGTCCGTGGGTTTTTCGTAGCGCAGATCCCAGACAAAACGGTTTAGGCCGGCCTTGGCGGGCACCTGATCACGAGGCGTTTCAAGGCCGAGTTCAGCGGCCAACACGGCGAGTGTGCCGCCGGCTTCCTCTTTTGGCTTGCTAGAAAATTTCCGAACGAGTTTGCCATTGCTGTCGAGAATTTCGAGCGTAACCTCCTGGGGTTTCTTGGCCTCCATGTCCTTGGGGGTAGCCTGATCTGCTTCCTTGTCTGCTTCCTTGGCTCGGCTCTCCTCGGACGTGGGCTTCCCCGCTTCAATGGCCGCCTTCAGGTAGAAATCGATCACCGCGCCGGAGGGCGGATTGGCGCCGACCGCGCCGCGCGGACGGAAGAAACCGTTGCCGCGGCGACGAAAAGCCACAGCGGGTTTGTACAGGAAGATGTCGCCGGCATCGATCGTCTCGTTGTATTGGCGAAGCGGGGTAATGTCGTCGAGGATCCAGAAAGCACGGCCGTGCGTAGCGACC
Organism: Terriglobales bacterium; assembly: GCA_035622175.1. Lineage (GTDB taxonomy): Bacteria > Acidobacteriota > Terriglobia > Terriglobales > Acidobacteriaceae > JAFAGX01. The sequence continues at coordinate 6,428 of DASPVV010000023.1, forward strand.
ACAAGGTCGTCGCCATGCACGATAAGATCGTGGACCGGAGTGACGGGAAGATTGAGTTGCAGGGAGCGCCACCGGCCGCCATCGTCAAACGAGACCCACAAACCTGTTTCGGTACCTGCGAAAAGCAGGCCCTGGCGCTTGGGGTCTTCGCGGACAGCGTGAACGTACGCGCCACCGGGAATGCCCGCGGTGATCTTCGTCCAGGTCTTGCCGTAATCGGCGGTCTTGTAGATGTAGGGATTGAGGTCGTCAAGCTTGTGGCGGTCGACGGCGAGATAGGCGACCGAGGCGGCATGAGGCGACGGATCAATGAGGCTGATCATGCTCCAATCGGGGAGATCGCGCGGAGTGACCTTGTCCCAGTGCTGACCACCGTCACGAGAGAGTTGAACCACGCCGTCATCGCTGCCGGCCCAGATCAGGTTGCGCTCGAGCGGGGACTCGGCGACGGCAAAAATGGTGTCGTAATACTCAACGCTCGTGTTGTCTTTGGTCAGGGGACCACCGGAAGACTGCTGCTTGGACTTGTCGTTGCGCGTCAGGTCAGGACTGATGATGCTCCAAGTGTTGCCGGCGTCGGTAGATTTGAAAAGCACTTCGCCGCCAAAGTAGATGATATTGGCATCGTGCGGAGAGAGAGCGATGGGCGCGGTCCACTGGAAGCGGTGTTTCAAGTTGGCGGCGCCAGAGCCCATGGGATTGTCGGGCCAGGGAGAGATGTCCTGCTCCTGGCCGTTCGAGTGGTCGTAACGCGAGATGTAGCCGTCGTAGGAACCGGCGTAGATGATTTCAGGATTGGGGAGGTATGGAACGACGAAGCCGCTTTCGCCGCCGCCGGCGGAATACCAGTCGGAGCGGCTGATGGACCCTTCATCGCTGCTACTGGCTATGGCAACCGTGGAATTGTCCTGTTGTGCCCCGTAGATGTAATAGCGGAAGCGATTATCGGTAGCGACGTGATAGAACTGGGCCGTGGGTTGATTATCGAGAGAGGTCCAGGTGAGGCCGCCGTCCGGGGAAATGGTTGCCCCGCCGTCGTTACCCTCGATCATGCGTTTCGGATTATCGGAATCGATCCAAAGACCGTGGCAATCGCCGTGGGGGACGTGCAAAGGTAGGAAGGCGTGTCCGCCATCGATGGACTTGTAGGTTCCAGTGTTGAGAACGTAGAGCGTGTCGACGTTCTTGGGGTCAGCGAAGATATGGGAGAAATACCAGGCACGCTGGGTAAAACGGTGATCACCGTTGACAAGGGACCAATGTTCACCGCTGTCCTTCGAAACGTACAAGCCTCCTTCTTCGGCTTCGATCTGCGCATAAACGCGATTCGCATCCGCACCGGAAACTGCTACGCCCATGCGTCCGAGAATACCTTTGGGTAGCCCATTCCCTTCCAGGCGCTTCCAGGTGGCACCGTCGTCGGTGGATTTATACAAGCCGCTTCCTGGCCCCCCACTCGTTAAACTCCAGGGCGTGCGGTTGGCTTCCCACAACGCGGCAAACAGGATGTGCGGATTCGAGGGCGCGAACACGACATCGATGGCTCCGGTCTTCTCATCTTTGTAAAGGACCTTCTGCCAGGATTTGCCGCCATCGGCCGAGCGGAACAAACCACGCTCCGTATTCGTTCCATAGGCGTGCCCCAGCGCCGCCACAAACACCAGATCGGGATTCGTGGGATGCACGGCAATGCGGCCAATGTGCCGCGTGTCTTTGAGGCCCACGTTCGTCCACGTTTTGCCCGCGTCGGTTGACTTATACACGCCGTCGCCGTAAGAAATGTCGCCGCGGATGCAGGCCTCGCCTGTTCCGACGTAAAGGACATTCGGATCCGATGGTGCAACCGCGATTGCCCCAATCGAGGAAATCGGTTGTTTGTCGAAGAGAGGCTCCCAGCTGGCGCCGCCGTTTGTCGTTTTCCAGACGCCACCAGAAACCGCGCCAAAGTAATATGTGCTGGGCTCGCCAGGAACACCGGTAACAGCCAAGACGCGCCCACCTCGAAATGGGCCGATCAATCGCCATTGCACGCCCTGAAATGGTTTGTCTCTTTCTTCCTTGGCCTTATCTTCGGATTGCTGCCCGCAGGCCAGCGCAACCAAAAGAAAGACTGCCATAAAAGCAGACAGCCGACCGACGATGAATCGCGCACCTAGGACTGATTTCATCGAGAATCCTCCCCAGCCACAAAGGTTGAGTCCGGCATGTTATTCGCGGAGGGGCAGCGGCGATCCGTCTCCGCGATCACGGCTCGAGGAGCCCTGTCTTCCACATTGCCCCTTCGCGTAGGTCGTACCGTATCCAGATCGTTCCAGCTTCGCAGGGGAAGCTGGCTAGCGCGCTCAGTTAACCACTTCCGTTATCTCGATGCAAGGCGCCACCGACAAACTTTGCCCGAGTCGCCCACCATCCATGCCGGGACAGCGCTTCCTTGACACTGAAGCTGGCATGCATTGAACGGCAGGAACAAGACTAGGAGTACGACGCGGATATGCCACTGCAGCGTCCTACCAGATAGTCTGCACTAGCTTGGATTGGCGGATGCGTGCATCCGCCGTGACCAGCGGCGTGCCTTCTGTCATGGCCGTAGAGTTTATCAGCCGGTCTGCAGGGTCCTTGGGAAAGGCGGCTGGCAGCCGGACGGCGAGAGCGGCAATCTCCGAGGTAAACAGGATTACCTGCGCGACAGTCTCACGAACGAACGATTCCACACTGGTCGAAATCTGGATGCGACCATTCTCGGCCAGCTACGCCAGTTCCCACAGCGTGATGGTTGAGACCGCAACCCCCGTCGTCTGCCGTGCCTCCAGGATAGCCTGACGGGCCCGCCTGGACAACTGCTTAGGCTCGCACGCCCATCCAGAGCAGGACGTGGGTGTGCTTTAAATTCTCCAGCTGCCGCAACAACACGTATACTTCCTCGAGCCCCTCGCACCGAACGGGAGCAGGGAGTCAACCTTAGGGGTTTTTGTTCCTGCTAAGGAAATACCATTCGCGGGATAGGAAGAGCTGCACCCTTAGAGTCTGAAACAGTAGAATGACGCGGATGTACTAGGAGAACAGGGAGGGCACAATGGGAGCGACGGCAGGAACCATAGGGACCGGAACAGCCGTGCGTAGCACCGCGACCACCGTGGCGGGCGGCGTCCCGTGGACGATTTGGTGCATCATCGCGGGGCTCGTATCCGGAACGATTGGTGGACATTGGGACATTGCCTGGCACATGTCCATCGGTCGCGACACCTTCTGGACTCCAGCGCACATCCTGATCCAAATGTCCGCGTTGTTGGTGGGCGTCGCGTGCGCAGCCATGATTCTGACAGCGACCTTTGGCGGCAAACCGGCGGGGCAAAGCGCCTCGGTAAAGATCTGGGGATTTCGCGGGCCCCTGGGAGCGTTCATCGCTGTGTGGGGCTGCGTGGCGATGCTCGCCTCGGCCCCATTCGACAACTGGTGGCATAACGCCTACGGCCTGGACGTGAAGATCGTAAGCCCCCCGCACGTGCTGCTCTCGCTGGGCTCGTTTGCGATTAAGGTAGGAGTGCTGGCGCTCATGGCTGGGCTGATGAACCGCGCAGCCGCGGATGTGCGGCGGAAGCTACTGTGGATGTCCGTTTACGTCGGCGCGACCTGCGTCTCGCAGATGGCGACACTTCTTACCGAGTCGACCTGGCCGGTAAACATGCACAGCGCACGCTGCTACATGGCCGTGGCCATGCTGGTTCCTCCGGCGCTGGTCGGAACATCCTGGGGACTGGCGCGGCGCTGGGCCTGCACCCTAGTGGCGAGTTGCTACACGCTGGTGGGCTTGGCTTTCGAATGGATCCTGCCACTCTTTCCGGCGCAGCCAAAACTGGGGCCGGTCTATCAGCCGATCACCCATTTGGTCCCGCTGCATTTTCCTTTGCTGTTCATCGTGCCAGCGATTGCGCTGGATCTACTCTGGTACAAAACCGGAGATTGGGGAAGGTTGCGCCAGGCGCTCGTCTCCGGGCCGATCTTCGTGCTGACCTTTCTGGCCGCGCAATGGCCGTTCGCGAACTTCCTGATGACTCCCGCAGCGCGGAATTGGGTCTTTGGTATGGGATACTTCGCTTACTTTGATCCGGCGAATTTTCTGTACGACCCCTATAAATTCCATTTGGCGGAAAACACCAGAGCGCAGTTCTGGGTTGTGATGGCCATGGCGGTTGTCGTGAGCGTTTTCACCTCGCGGCTGGGGTTGGCGTGGGGGGATTGGATGCGGCGGATACGGCGATGAGATATTTCGGCAAAATGGGGTCGGAGGCAAAATTCAAGCTGCGTTCGAAAAAGCGCTGGTTCAGGACGGCCTTCGGAATTGTGGTAGCGCTGGCGGGGGCCGCCCTCTCGGTAAGCGCCCACGTGGGCAGCCCCGACGTCTTCTTCGAAGGAGACGCCGGGCCGTACCATTTATTTGTTACCGTGCGCGTGCCGCAGGTGATTCCAGGTGTCGCCGAGATCGAGGTGCGCAGCGCTTCGCCGGATGTACGCACCGTTCAGTTCGTGCCGATGCGCCTGAGCGGCGCAGGGTCAAATCTTCCCCCTACGCCGGATTTAGCGCAGCGCTCGCCGCACGATCCTCAATCTTTCAGCGGAAGCTTGTGGCTGATGGAATTCGGCGCTCTGCAAGTACGTATTTTGGCGGAAGGCAGCCAAGGCAAAGGCATGTTGTCGGTGCCGGTCCCGGCGTTTGCCCGGCGGACCCTTCCCATGCAGCCCCCGCTTGGAGGCCTGTTGCTCGGGCTCACCGCCTTTCTTGCCCTGGCAATGGTTTGTATCGCGGGCGCAGCGGTGCGCGAGGGAAACCTCAATCCCGGCGAGCAACCGACCCCGTCGCGAGTGCGGCACGCCAGAGTCGTGATGGCGATAACGGCGATGGTTGTTCTGGCCATCTTGTTCTTGGGCGACCGCTGGTGGCAGGCGGAAGCCAGGAACCATCAGCGAGACATCAATTTTTTCAAATCGCCGATCGCAGAAAGCAGGCTGGAAAACGGAAATCGTCTGATTTTGACAGCCAAGGGACAGGATGCGCACTGGGTGGAGGAGGTGCGCCTCGAAGACGTGATTCCCGACCACGGCCATCTGATGCACCTTTTCCTGATTCGCCTGCCCGGCATGGAGCAAATGTGGCACTTGCATCCGCAACGTATCGAAGGCGGCCGATTTGCCGTGGACTTGCCCTCGATGACCGCGGGGAAATATCAGGTATTCGCCGACATCGTGGACAAGACAGGCTTTCCTTGGACGCTCGTGGGAACCGTCGATTTGCCGGAAGTGAAGGGGAAAGCCCTGGAGGGAGACGATTCCAGCTGGGTGGGTGCTCCACTCGACGGGACGAGCGATGATTTGACCTCGGCGAAGCTCAGCAACGGTGGGTCAATGGTTTGGCAGGGCGTGTCAGCTGCGCTGCGCGCCGATGTGCCCATGGATTTTCGGTTCGAGGTCGATGACAAAGACGGCAAGCCGGCTGAGAATCTCGAGCCGTACATGGGAATGGCAGGTCATGCGGAATTCGTGAGCAGCGACATGAGCGTTTTCGCGCACGTTCATCCTGCGGGTTCGATTTCCATGGCGGCGCTTGCGTTGACGCGCGGGGAAACCGCAATGGGCAGCATGTCGATGCCCATGCCTGAGCATTTCCCGCCCCAGGTCAGCTTCCCTTACGGATTTCCCAAGCCCGGGCAGTATCGAATTTTCGTGCAGGTCCGAACCGGTGGCCAGGTGGAGACAGCCGCGTTCGATGCCCGCGTGGAGTGAAGAACCCGCAGCAGCAATCCACCAGGGTGCTGTTTTCGACGCGAAGGGCGCATCCAGTCCGCAGAAGGTTCAGGCCTACTTCAAGCGGCAAATTCGGGCAGTATCCGGCCAAGTCTCCAGCCACCGTGATCCGGGAATTGCACACTGAGAGATGCGCAACCCGTCCTCGCCAAGGAACATGGCATACAAACCACCGCAGTCGTTGGCGTGTAGCTTGATACTTCAGGCTGATCTTCCTTGACACGGAAAGAGGGTCGCCCGCTCCAATCAGGAGGCCAAGCGCAGAATCCTGGCGAGCGTTCCACCCATAATCAGTTTCTGTGTCTGTTCCGGAACGCCGCAAGCTGCGAAAAGATTCCGATATTGACTCACTACGCCCTCGATCCCGTTAAGGTGGGTATCGGACCCAAAAACCAGCTTGGCGAATGCACTGGGATCATTATCGGGCGACTTCGTTCCCTCATTTGAGCCGGACCACCAGAAAATCTTCTGGAATTCCGACAAACGGTCACGCATTTTCGTCAGGGTCGAACCGCTGAGATCAAAAAATACATTGGGATTCCATCTCGCCACTTCCGCCGCCCATTCGTATTCCGGATTCCCGCAGTGCGCACCTATTACGGTGATTCTGGGGAAGCGCCGGGCGATCTCTTCGAGGTAAAAGGCCCGCATTCTGTAGGAGGCCACGTCCTCGGGTTCATTGAAGTTCTTGCGCAGTACGATCCCCGTATGAAACAGCACGACCCAGCCGTACTCATTCGCTAATTCGTAGACGGGCATGTACGCAGAGTCGGTGTACAGCTTCTTGACGAACTCGAGTTCACCTAAGCCGCTATACCCTAACCTGTGGAATTCCTTCACCTGCTGGACCGCATCGGGCGCGTCCAAATCGACGAAGCCAAAAGGCACGACTCGTGTGGGGTACCGTTTCGCGGCATCGGCCACCGTGCTTCGGTTGGGGTAGGGAGTGAGCACGCATGCCGTCATGTTCAGGCGTTCCGAGACTTTCAGAAGGTCGTCGATGAAATGAGGGTTCTTTTCGTCAAAGTGAACGTGAATATCTACGATGCGGTCCGGCACTCTATTTGAGTTGGGGAGTGTTGCGCCGAAGTGGACTGCGTTGGGTCGGGGCGTTGCTCCGCCGTCCCGCGCCAGAAGAGCGATCGCAGCTGAACCGGCATAGCCGAGGAACTGCCGGCGTGAAAAGGGGGGTTGCAATGGAACCTTCCTGTCCGCAATAACCTTACCAGAACCGCTAATAAGCGAAAGCCCCTGCCTTCAGGCCTGGGGATGAGCCAAACACGTTTTTGTGGATTTGAATATCGGAGGTCGCGCCTGGTATCCGTGCGTCAGGACGTTGGTGCTCTCGATTCCCCCTTGCGAATAGCGGGTTGATTTCTGCCCCCAATCTGATGTACAAACCTCGGGGCTGTGCTCGGGCCATCGACGGTTCACCATGTCTTTTCGCAGCCTGCCAACGGAGGATGGGCGCGCTACCTGCCCTCTGCCTACAAGTCCCAAATCGTCAAGTTCAGGAGGAAGATGATGACCTTCTGGAAGCTTGTCTCGATCGTCTGGTTTGTATCGCTGATTACGACCCTCGGCTTTTCTCAAGGAGGCGTGGCCTCGGGAGATTTGCACGTCACGGTGAAAGACTCGAAGGGCGCCGTCGTGACCAACGCCACGGTCACGGCCAACGCAATAGGGAAAGCTTTGGAACGCTCGACGAACGTTAGCAGCGACGGTGAGTACCGTCTTGTCGCGTTACCACCAGGTGCATACACCGTTCGGGTCGAGGCGCCTGGGTTCGCGCAGGGCACAGCCGAGAACATCACCATCACGGTGGGACAATTAGCCGAGCTGCCGGTCGAACTCTCGGTGGCAGGCTCGACAGAAACCGTCAATGTCAGCTCCGGAGCAGAGCTTGTCGAGACCACAAGAACCTCAACCACGAATACCATCGAGCAGCGCCGCATCGACAACTTACCTATCAACGGGCGCAACTACATCAACTTCACGCTGACCGATTCTCAGGTCTTGCGCGACAACGCGCCTAACACTGGCGCTGCACCCACTTCTGGGTTGAATATCAGCGGGCAGCGGGCGCGGTCCAACCTGGTCAATGTGGACGGTGCTGACGCTACCGACAACTCGGTCAACGGTGTGCGCTCAACCGTGTCACAGGAGGCGGTACAGGAATTTCAGATCATCACCAACAGCTACGCGCCGGAGTACGGGCGGGCCGCAGGCGGCGTAGTGAACATCATTACCCGTTCCGGAGCAGACCAGTTTCATGGCGATGTGTTTGGTTACCTGCGCAACCGGAATTTTCAAGCGGTGAACCCGTTCAGTACAGTGCCGAATCCCGCCTATACACGGGTGCAGGCCGGCACAGCCTTTGGCGGGCCGATTATCAAAGACCGAACGTTCTTCTACTTTTCCTATGAAGTGACACGCCGGCACGAGACAGGGTTCTCGAGCATCGGCCAGGGCAATTTCGGACTCGTGCCCTTTGATGCCTCTCCGTTCTTTGCCGCGCCTCCCGGTTCGTTCCAGATTCAGGCAACCAGCGAGCAAGCCGCATTTCTTCAGCAATTCACTGCCTCACCCCCTGCGCCGCTGGTGCCGTTCTTACGGACCTATTCTGAAATCGTAGGGGCTTCGTCTGGCATGGCGGTCAACGGCGCTTGGCCCGCAGCCATGGGAGGATTCCCCGGCTTCTTCTCGACCTGCCAGACGCCCCCATGTTTCGTGCCCCAGTCATTTCAGACCCTGGCATCGCAAACAGGCAACTTCCCGGTGTTTGAAGGAACCAGTCTTTACTCCCTTCGCCTCGACCACAATGTGAACGCGACCCACCGGATTACGCTGCGCGCCAACGTCAGCCCGAGCACAGTCACCGGCATCGAGGTCAGCGGCCAAGACCAACCTTTCGGACAGAACGCTTATTCGCGTACCTCCGAGCAGACTTACCGAGATGTGGCCGGCGTCTTCCAGGACACCTGGACGATCGGCAATAGCAAGGTGAACGAATTTCGTTTTCAGTATGCCCGGCGCGGACTTTCCTACTTTTATAACACCGCGATTCCGGGTGGTTCAGATCCCGCGGTTAACATTCCTGGGTTTGCATATTTCGGGCGCGAACCGTACTCCTACATTCAGCGCGTGGAAACGCGTTATCAGTTTTCGGACAACTTTTCCTGGACCAAGGGACGCCACGACACCAAGTTTGGAGTCGACGTTAACTACCTACCTCTGACCGCGACCTTCACGGTGAATTACGGCGGAGTCTACGACATCGGAAGTCTAACGGCCCGCGAAGTAGTTCCGGGTGCTATCTTCGGCGCTTTGCCAGCTTCGATCCAGAATAGCCTCCCCCCGTTCTCTCCCGTTCAGGCCTATGGCCTGGGCATTCCCGTCGACTTCGTCCAAGGCCTGGGCAGTCCCAGCGACTCGTTTCACAACATCCCCATCGGAGCTTTTTGGCAAGATTCCTGGCGAGTTCGCCACAACCTCACGTTTAACTACGGAGTGCGCTATGACGTTGAGGTTCCCCCTCAGTTCGCTCCGCCGAAGGGGTTGGCGCTTCCTGCCTACAACCTTCTAAGACTGCAAAAGGGGATTCAAACTGATACCAACAATATTCAGCCTCGCTTGGGAGTGGCGTGGGACCCGCGGGGAAATGGCAAGAGCGTAGTGCGGGCTTCCTACGGCCTCTTTTATGACCATCCCTTGCTCGGCCTGTATTTTCTCGGCAACGCGTCTGACGGTTCAACCAGCGGCCAACTGGCATTTGCAGGCACCACGCCGTGCACCCAGCCAGGGAACCCGGCCAACCTGAACGCTATTCCAATTTTCCAAGGGTTGATACCTGCCGCCAACACTCCCAACGGTACCGCTTCGCCCTGCTCTCCTACCTTGAATCCAGCCGTGCTTGCCGCACTTAACTATCACCCCAATCAGCAGATTTTCCAGGCGTTGAACTTTCCCCAATCGGTCTTCCTCAACCAGAATTACTTGAACTTGAATCCTGCTGCGCCGACGTTTCTGCCGCTTGGTTTCCAACCTTTCGGCTATCCCCAGGCAAAAGGCTTTGTTTACGCTTACTCCCAACAAGCGAATCTCACTTTTGAGCAGGATCTGGGCGGCGGATTTGCCCTGAGCCTTGCGTATAACTTTAACGGTGGACGGCACCTGAATCGCCCCATCAATGCCAACACAATTCGCGGCGATTTGCTCACGGGGAACTTCGAAGCGGCGTACTACGACGCTGTTCTCTCGGGCCAGACCCCTCCCGCCAGTCCTTTCACCGTGAGTGGCTGTAACCCTACGGGGGCCCCTTTCCCGTATGTGGATCCGGCGCTCATGAACTTTTTCCGACCGAGCGGGCTGAATCCTTCGATAGCCGCCGGTTTTTACTTGAACGGAGATGCGGCCTGCGTAGCTCAAGCCATCACTCTCCTACAAACTTCACTACGGACGCAGGGCTTCAATGCAGCCTGCAATCCGGCGCCCCCCACCTTCAACTACACCGGCTGCGTCCCCTTCGGTGACATGGACGCGCAATTCTCCAATGGCAGCTCGATCTACCACGGATTTACCAGCAATCTGCGCAAGCGCTTCAGCAACCATTATGAATTTCTTGCGTCCTACACCTGGTCACACGCGATCGACGATTCGACCGACTTACAATCCACGCTCACACCACAGGACAGCTATTACCCATCCTTAGAGCGCTCGACTTCGCTGTTTGATCAGCGTAACCGCTTCGTTTTCAGTGGGGTGTACCAGAGCGGTGAGCTGGGTGGAAGCGGATTCGCCAGCAGGCTCTTCAGCAACTGGACCATCGCGCCACTGATCGAATTCGGGTCCGGCCGTCCCTTCAACATCATCACCGGTAATGATGACAATTTTCAGTTATCGTCTCTGACCGGCCGGCCCAACACCACGGTGAATCCGGCCTGCGGCCCGGTCTATCCATCCAAGTATTCCCCGACCGGCGTCTTGCAGGAACCTTGCATCAACGGGTTCATCGCCTCCCGGACGCTTCCCACGTTGCTCGACCTTGATGGCGACCTTGGCCGCAACGCCGGGACACAGCCCTGGACAGTCTTCGACGACCTGCGTGTTGCCCGCCGGATTTATTTTGGGGAGCGCATCAGCATGGAAATGATCGCGGACATGTTCAACATTGCTAACCGGTACAATGTGGCCGCGGTAAGTCCTCTGTTTAGCAACGCCGGGCAACCTACCGCCGCCTACGATCCGCGGCAATTTCAGTTTGCACTGAAGCTGGTGTGGTAGTTCGGGTGCTTTCCCAACGCACCGCTCGTGGGGATCGGTTCTACCTTTGTGTCCATTCGCATCCAGGTCTTAAGAATGTGCACTTGCTGGTACACTCTCACATTCACTATCCTCGGCGGTTGGCGGCAGGAACGCACGTGTATGGCGAACTCTCAGTTGGTAGCCCTGGGTGTAAGTGTCGTGGCGACGTCCGTTTTCTGAACTGCCTGCTGCTCGCTCACCGCAGGCGACAGGGGGCACTCAGAGGGTGAACCGCGAATTGTCCAACGTGAAGGCCTGCGTCTTCGACGTATTCGGCACCGTTGTGGACTGGCGCAGTTCCGTGATTGCCGAGGCTACGAACTGGGGCAAGGCCAAGGGCTTGAAGGTTAACTGGGCAGAGTTTACCGATCACTGGCGCCTCGGATACAAGCCAGCGATGGACAAGGTACGCAAGGGAGAGATTCCGTGGACGAACCTCGACGATTTGCAGCGCATGATCCTCGAGGAACTGCTCAAGCAGTACAAAATCGAGGGGCTAAGCGAAGAAGAAAAAATCCACTGGTCACATGTATGGCGACGCCTGAAACCATGGCCCGATTCGGTTGCGGGGTTAAGCCGATTGAAAAGGAAATACATCATCTCACCGATGTCGAACGGTAATGTTGCTCTGATGACGAACCTGGCCAAATTCGGCGGTTTGCCATGGGACGTGATTCTAGGTTCGGACCTTGTCAAGCACTACAAACCTGACCGCGAGATGTACCTATCGGCGCCTTTTTATCTTGATCTGAAGCCAGAGGAAGTGATGATGTGCGCGGCTCACACCTCCGATTTGCAAGCCGCACGCGGCTATGGTCTGCGTACCGGTTTCATATACCGGCCCCACGAATACGGCCATGGACCCGAGAGCGTGCCGGACAAAGCTAAAGCAGACGATTTTGACGTGGTTTCTCTAAGCATCCTCGATTCGGCCGAACAGATGGGCGCGTAATCCTCTAGAGAATCCCACCCTTGGCACTCCGATGCCGATCTTTGATAGAAGGCTCGGCCTGCGAGGTTCCGGCTACTGACTCTCCTTCACGACCCGTCCGTTGAGGGGCTGAATGGGGCGGACATCGCGCGGATAGAGCTTGGCGAAGGCATTCACCTGGTCAGCTGAGATGTCCACAGGAGTCCTCAGGACAAACCAGGTAACGCCCTCAGTGCACGGGGGTGCCGTCAGCGATCCCGCGTACATGTAATATCCGGCGTCGCGCGGCAACAGGCCCGCGGGATTGATTGCCACTCCGGGTATCTCCTCCTCATTACCCTTGGTAGTCGGCATATGTTCCCAGATTTGCTGCATGGTGGTGTTGGGGCTGCCCCGCTGCAGAAAAACTGCGACACCGGCGACCTTCCCGTCGCTGGCTTCGTGCATCAGGTGGAGCACCATGTCGTATGGCCTACCGCGAACGAATTCCTCGCTCGGATGGTGAAAGTGAAATTGCGTCAGTTGGTAACGCCGGTCTCCCACCATCAGGAAGTTGCCGCTTCCCGGTGCGTCGTGGTAATTCACTCGGATTGTGTAACCGTTGTTGATCAAATACCTAAGGGGCCCGCTTTTGTATTCGAAGCGCAGGGCGGGCAAATCTGCCTTTTCAGCGGTCTGAATGTCGATCGGGGATTGTTCCTTGCCGACTTTGCAAGGAGCGTAGTCCTGGTCCAGGTCACCCCAATGTGCGGCTCCGGTTTCCCCTTCGTAGGTCCACGGTGTCTTCCATTGTGCTCGTAGGCCGCCAGCCACCAAATCGGCCGCAGCCACCAAGCAAACCCATGGCAGGCGAGCTTTTCTCACGTTGCACCTCGCTTGGCTTAATCTACCGTCGGCCCGACATCGACGCTTCGTCTACAATCAAAGTATGAATGTCCGAGCTCACGTACCATCACAAACCATGCAGATTGAACCCCATGCTGACGCTGCTGTCTCCCGAATTGCGGCCGCCATCGGCGAGCCCGCGCGAGCTCGTATACTGCTTTGCCTCATGGACGGCCGTGCACGCACTAGCACTGAGCTGGCAGTCGTGGCTGACGTAAGTCCTTCAACAGCGAGTGTGCACCTGGCTCGGTTAAAGATCGACCGTTTGGTCAAAGTGCAGAGTAGCGGAAAAAATCGCTTTTACAGCCTGGAAGGGCACCATGTGGCAAGTGCGCTGGAAGCACTGAGCGTGCTCGCCGCCAGTTCCCGCGACCCGTTCGTGCTGCCCCCGGCAAACCGTCTACGCGCCGCCCGCACCTGTTACGATCACATCGCGGGTTTACTTGGCGTTTCGCTCTACGACCGGCTCGCGGCGGTGGGTTGGCTGTCAACCCGCACGCCCGCAGCAGGCAATTCGGGCACTACGTACGACCTTACACCCGATGGAACGAGGGCGTTTGAGGCTCTTGGTACCGACATCGAAGGTGCCCGCGCATTACGCCGCCAGTTCGCGTGCGCGTGCCTAGATTGGAGTGAGCGGCGGCCCCACCTCGGCGGCGCGCTAGGAGCAGCCCTCCTGAGTATCGCGCTCAAGAGAAAATGGGTGGTTCGGGATCTTGACAGCAGAGCCTTGGGCATCACCAGTCTGGGACGACGCGAAATGCTGGCTCGTTTTGGTCTTCAGGTCTGAGCTCTGCAGGACAGCTTCCCGGCCACTTGCAAGAGCTTGGCGACCCCTAGCCCATGTTTCGACTGCTTTACCGAGCAGATCAACCGATGCGGTGGCAAAGAGGAGGCGGTTCGGTTGTGCCGAGAGCTACCAGCGACGCTGACTTTCCCTCTGTCGGTGGTATACACTCTGTCGGTGGTTCAGGAGAATCCCTATGCCACGTCGGTTCTTCTGGAATGGCTTTGTCGGGACGGCCTTGGCAAGTCTTTGCGTTGCTTTAATACCCCCCATCTACGGCCAGAACCCAGCGGGGCCGCAACCTGTTCCGCTGCCGCCAGCCGTTCCCGCGCCGGTCGACGCACCCTATGCCGGTACCATTTCGCTCAGCGTCGATCTTACCGACGTCAATCGTCGTGTCCTGCGTGTCGAGGAGACGATTCCTGTAAGGTCAGGCGAGATCACGCTGCTCTATCCGCAGTGGCTCCCCGGGACGCATTCGCCCTCGAATCCAGTAGGAAACCTGGCCGGGCTTGTGGTCAAGGCGAATGGCAAAGATGTTCCTTGGGTGCGCGACCGCGTGAACCTGTGGGCATTTCACCTCGACGTGCCTAAGAGCGCAAGCACGCTCGAACTTACTTTTCAATACCTGGCTCCGGTGAAACCACAGCAGGGGCGCATTTCGAGCAAATTCGCAGACCTCACGTGGAACAGCGTACTGCTCTATCCAGCAGGATATTTCGCGCGGCGGATTCAATTTGCTCCCGAGTTGCGCTTGCCCGAGGGCTGGAAATTCGCCACTTCCCTGGATAGGAAATCCCAAGACGGGAATTTGGTTCAGTTTAAGGACACCCCGCTGAATACGTTGATCGATTCGCCGCTCTATGCGGGCATCAACTATAAGCGCGTGGACCTATCGAGTGGTCCCGACAATCCGGTTTATCTCGATGTTTTCGCGGATCAGCCCGAGCAACTGGAGATGACGCCCGAAGAACTGCAGTATCACAAGAACCTTGTGATTCAGGCGCAGAAACTCTTCAACTCCCGTCACTACGATCATTATGACTTCCTGCTTTCGCTGAGCAACACCGTCGGGGGCAAGGGGCTGGAGCACCATCAGTCGAGTGAGGACGGTACGCGCGCCAACTACTTCACCGACTGGGCCGCGGGCGTTTCCGGGCGCGCTCTCTTGCCCCACGAATACACCCATTCCTGGAACGGTAAGTTTCGCCGCCCCGCTGACCTTTGGACGGCAAACTTCAACGTGCCCATGCAAAATGATCTGTTGTGGGTCTATGAAGGCTTAACGAACTACTACGGAGATGTCCTGACAGCGCGTTCCGGAATGCGTACCCCGGAAGAAGGGCGCGATGTGATCGCTCAGATCGCTGCGAGTTTCGAGATTAGCCCGGGCCGCAGCTGGCGATCTTTGGACGACACTACCAATCAGCCCATCCTCTCGTCTCATGGCGCTATATCGCAGAATTGGCCCAGCTGGCAGCGTTCCTACGACTACTACCCAGAATCGGACCTCATCTGGCTTGATGTCGATACCAAAATCCGTGAACTGAGCCATTCCCAGAAGTCCCTTGATGATTTCGCCAAACTCTTTCTCGGAATCGACAACGGAAGCTATGTTACCGTCACCTATACCTTCGAAGATCTGGTGAAGGCCTTGAATACGGTGCAGCCCTTTGCTTGGACAGAATTCTTGCGTACCCGCGTTTACCAGGTCAATCCGGACGTTCCCGAGAACGGCATCACGCGGGGCGGCTATCGACTGGTTTACAACGACACCGAACCGGAGTGGACGAAGCACCTGGACAAGTCCCACGGCACGAGCTTTGCTACCTCTCTTGGGTTTTCCATCAAGGGCGAAGACACTGACGACGGCGACGGCGGTGGCGACGGCGGCGGTATTGCAGAGGTGTGGTGGAATAGTCCGGCGTTCAAGGCGGGCATGACTCCCGAGATGCAACTGCAAGCGGTGAATGACCAGGCTTTCAGCATTTCTAACCTACGCCAAGCCATCCTGGCCGCCGAGAAGAGTAGCGCCCCGATCAAGCTTCTTCTCAAGCGCGACAAAGAGTTTATTGCCTTGACTGTGGATTATCACGCCGGGCTGCGCTACCCCCACCTGGATCGGGTTGAGTCGACGCCCGACCTCCTCGATTCGATACTCGCGGCAGTTGAATAGACGGGAGCCCGGAACAGGCAGGGAGCACAGTCATCTCCCCGAATCAGTTTCAAATCTTAGGTAAATGCGCAACCACTCACGCCGGAATCCTGGCCTGCAGATTATAGGAACCGCCACCCTCCATGACCCCATGAGTGGCCGCTGCCCACTGGCTCTCGCCGACAAACAACTCAGCGGGAAATCTTAGCTCTTGCGGAGAGAACCTCGTCTTGGCATTGCTTCGCCGTGGAGAGGAGCTGGCTGTATTCAGAGGTGTTTCGTATCGACGCCAGCAAGGAATCTTTCTGCAAAGCTTCGTAGGCGCAATAGTGTCCCTCGATGGCGGACTTGAGCAGCCGTAGCGCGATATCTTTTTCGCCGCAGAAAGCCATATCGCTGGCGCTGAGATATCTGTTTTCAGGGTCAGGATTGCTCGCAAGTGAAGGCTCCATTTCGCGGGACATGCGATCTAACTCCGCCGATGGCGATGGCTGGGTCGTAGGACGGTCCAAACAAGCTTCGTAGAAGCGAGCATAGCCATCGTCGGATGGTAGCTTCTGGACGGCTTCACGGGCTTGGGCCAGTTTGCCCTGGCGGATAAGAAGTCGGATCACGTTGTGATCGAACCAGGAAGACCCAGCATCCAGGCGAATGAAATCTAGGGCCAGGTCAGGTTGGCCCAGTTCGGCAAAAACGAAGGAGCAGGAACGCAGGCCAAAATTTCCGGGATCGAGCGCCATGGCCATCTCACACTCCCGCGCCGCGTCGTCCAGCAAACCTGCATAGCGCAAGACATACCCCATTGCGAAGTGAGCAAACGAGCTCCCCGGCTGGCGTTTCACGAGATCATCCGCAGCTTTGTACGCCCGTGCGAAGTCACCCCGTTCGACACTATTGGCGGCGATTTGCACCGAAGCTTCGATGAGGTTCGGATCGAGCGCTCGGGCCCGCTCCAAGGCGGCATTCGACTTCTGAAAGCTTCGCTCGCCACCGTCGGAATATTGAGAATCCCAATAATAATGAAGACCGAGGGCGGCCCACGCGGGGGCATAGGTGCTATCCAAGGCGACCGCTCGCTCTAGCATGGCGATGGCGTCTTTGTTGGGAGCCGGGTCACGAGACACCGCCAGACTCCGAAGGTACAAGTCGTAGGCCTCTTCATTTTTGGGTCGAGTGGCTCCGGCGGAAGCCGAGTCCCCACCGAGTGCCGGCACCAGCCCCTGCCTCACTTTCGCGGTGATTTGCTCCCGCAGCGCAATCATGTCGGGTGCCGCAACGTTCAATGTGTCTCGCCAAAGTGTCCGGTTATTCTCGACATCAACCGCTTCCAGAGTGACCTCGAGCTGGTTGCCTTCTTTCATGTAGTGCCCAGCCACGATATCTGCGACATGCATCTCGTGTCCGGCCTGCTCGAGATCAAGGCCGGGAGCGGTGTATTTACTGGTCGTGGCGAATGGGCGAATCGACAACGTTCGTATGTAACTAAGATCGGTCGCAATTTCATCGGGCAGTGCCAAGCGTAGAAAGTCAAGATCCTTGTCCGATCCAAGGTTCTGAAAAGGAAGCACAGCCACTGTGGTCGGGTTGGCGGAACTGACGGTGGGGCTGCCGTGGTTCTTCGCTTTCCAGTAAGCAATACCCAGCGCAGCGAGCAATCCGACCATTCCCATGATCATGCCGTAGGGAAGCCTGCGTCCCGAAGCGGCCACAATCCTTCCCATGCTCGGGCGACCCGAACGCGCAGGCCCAGACACGACTTCGGATGGTTCGCCTGCGCTCGCGGCAGGCGCGGCCAACCTGGTCGTTTCCGTATCCCGCTTCAGGCGTTCGAAATCGCTGCGCATTTCCGAGGCGTGCTGATAGCGCAGGTTGCGATCTTTCTCGAGGGCTTTGCTGATGATGTCTTCCAATTTCGGCGGCACATCAGGATTCAGCCGCACCGCGGGTACGGGAGAGCGATTCATGATGGCTTCGCAGATCACGGCCGAGTTTTCTCCGCGGAAGGGCAGGTCCCCGGTCGCCATCTCGTAGAGCACCGCGCCGAAGGAAAACAGGTCCGTACGTGCGTCCAGCTCTCGCCCCCTCACTTGCTCGGGCGACATATAAGCGACCGTGCCAACCATCGTGCCCGGGCTGGTAAGGTGGGCCTCGTCCAGCGTCCGTGTGATCCCCTGGCTGGCCACGAAGGATTGGCTCGATGAACCGCGCGCCAAATCGACCTTTGCCAGCCCGAAGTCGAGAATCTTGGCGTGACCGCGTTTGGTCACGAAAATGTTTGCCGGCTTGATATCCCGGTGGACAATCCCTTCCCCATGGGCGCTATCGAGCGCGTCCGCAATCTCGATGGCCAGGCCGAGCAGAGTCTCGTTGTCCAGGGGACGCCCCGTGACCATGTGCTTCAGCGTCACGCCATCCAAGAATTCCATAGCGATGAAGCGCATGCCCTGATGTTCGCCAATCTCGTAAATCGTGCAGATATTCGGATGGTTAAGGGCGGAGGCCGCCCGGGCTTCGCGCCGGAAGCGCTCCAGTGCCTGCAGGTCTCGTGCCACGTCGTCGGGCAGGAATTTCAGGGCGACAAAGCGGCCGAGCACTGTGTCTTCGGCCTTGTAGACCACACCCATTCCACCGCCGCCGAGCTTCGCAACGACGCGGTAATGCGAGATAGTCTGCCCAATCATGGAGTTGACGGCCGGCGATCAAGGAGAGCTAACGCTACAGCCATCCGATGACCACGTATGCCGCGGATCGGATTGGAATGACCTCGAAACCAAGCAGTGCGTTTCGCAGCTAGCTCCGGGCCATTAAGCCTTTCCAGCGCTCCCAGGCCTCGCTGCGCGCCTTCCTGTCGGCGTCTTTGGCGTCAGGTGCTTCGCCGGAGCGCATGAAGCCGTGCCCCGCGCCATCGTACGTCACCGGCTCGAAGGTCTTCCCCGCGGCCTTCATGTTGGCGATCGCGTCGGGAATCATCGCGCCGATTCGCGCGTCATTTCCGGCAAAAAACCCATACACCGGCGCCTTGATGCGCACCATGGCCTCCTTATCCGGCGGCGGCCCGTAGAAAACGAATGCGGCCGCCAGATCGCCACGATTCGTCGCAAAGCGGAAGGTTTGCCCGCCGCCCCAACAGAATCCGCCCACCAACAACTTCCCGTTCGAAGCCGGCAGCTTCTTTCCGTAGTCCGCGGCAGCATTCAAATCCGCCGTTACCTGGTCGGGATCTAACTTGCTGACGGCCTCATTAGCTTTCCCTGGTTCAAACGACGAGCTTCGCCCACCGTTCGGCCCCATTCCAGAAAGCAAATCCGGGGCTACCGCGATGTATCCTGCCTCGGCCACCTGGTCCGCCAGATCCTGGACCCAGTCCGTCATGCCAAAAATCTCATGAATTATCAGCACCACCGGGCGCTTGTCCTTCGATTCCGGATACACGACAAACGTGTCGACCGACCGGCTGTCGTGCTTCACCGTCACCCATTCGCTGTGCCGTGGCGACTTCGCCAACTTTTCCTTCGCCCAATCCTGTGCCGACGCCACTTGCGCCGTCGCCAGAATCATCAGGCTCAAGATGATTCGTTTCATGGATCCTCCCTCGGCGATTCCTCCGCAAAACATCCCCGGATTCGCTCCCCTCCAGCTCCCGCATCATACATGCGGCATCTATGATTCCTCAATCGCGAATGTCTGGTTAAAAGCGAAACTTTCCCGATAACCTGAGCCCGAACGACCCGTTGGTCTTCGCATGGGCGCTGGCCGTCGTGACCTTGATGACGGCGTCTCGCTCCATTTTCTGCCATGATTTTCTATTTATGTCCCTTCCCTTGCATGAGATCCCAGCGATTACCGTAAATGTCTTTAAAGACGGCAACTGTGCCGTATGGCTCTTCACGCGGGGCTTCCTGAAAATTCACCCCGCGCTCCTTCAGGGCATGGTAGTCGCGCCAAAAGTCATCCGTGTGCAGGAAAAGAAAGACTCGGCCTCCGGTTTGGTTTCCCACCCTGCTAGCCTGTTCGGGAGTAACAGCCCGAGCCAGGAGCAAGTGCGTGCCTTGCGGTCCGGGAGGGGCGACCAGGATCCACCGTTTTTCGGGACCAAGAGAAATGTCTTCGATCAGTTCGAAGCCTAGGACGCTTGTGAAATAGGCCAAGGCTTCGTCATAGTCTGGAACGACGACGGCCACATAGCCGATTCTCTGTGCCATGGATGCTAACCAACCGTCAGGTGGAGGACGCGCTCGCCCAAATGCCGATTCCCTTCGATGAATTGAAGAGTCAAGTCAAAAAGGCGACCACCTTATTTCTCGGGTGGTACGGCCTCCATGAGAAGGGCCAGCGCGTTGGCGAAGCTCTGGGTACTCGCTTCACCGCCCTTGAAGTGACCCAGGCGCACGACCACGAGCTGGTGAGACGGGATGATGAGTGTGGTCTGGCCGCCCGCGCCTGACATGTAGAAGGCCTCTTTGGGCACAGGATAGGCGCCGTCGCCATTGATCCAGAAGAAACCGCCATAAATGGGACGCTTGTCCGCCTGCCAAGCCGGCGCCACCGTGCTGACGAATTTCGCGTACCCTTGCGGCAGAATTCGTGCTCCGTTCCAGACCCCGTCTTGAAGATAAAGATTGCCGAGCCGGGCCCAGTCTCTCGCAGAGGCTAGTTCGTATCCCTGCGTCAGAAAGTTTCCAAAGGGATCGGTTTCGAGCACCATGGTACGGATCCCGATCTTGTCGAAGAGTTCGCGCTGCGGGAACGACAGATATTCCTCGCCGCGTTTCTCGACGGCCAGTCGTATCAGGTAGTTGGCCAATACCGGATCGGTGTTGTGATAACGGCCCACGGTGTCGGGGGGCCACTGTAACGGACGCGTCGCCGCATAGTGGAAGGAGTCGACGCCGCCGGTGTAGAGGTAAAGGTGGTCGGGATAGGTTCCCGAGGGGTCATAGTCCGGATCTTGAGGGGCTTTGATGCGCAAGCCACTCGACATGTGCAGCAGGTCGGCAATCCGGATTTGCGCGCGCGGATCACCTGCACCCTGCCACTCCGGAATGGGTGCCGGCTGCCACAAGTCATAGACGCCCTGATGGATGAGGATGCCGAGCAACGTCGCAGTCAAGCTTTTCCCCATCGACCAGCTTTCTAGCGGGGTGTGGGAAGTGATGCCTTCGCCATACCGCTCGGCGAGAAGGCGTCCCTTCCAGGTCACCACAAATGCGGCGGTCATGGCGGCGGCCGGCTCGAAAGCCGCGTCCACGGCTTGTTTCAGTTTCTCTGCATCGATGTCTCGAGGCAGTGGCTCCTGGGGCAGAACATCCCCCATGGGCCAGGGCTGCCTAGCGGCGTCAGGCAGAAGGCGCTTGAGTTTGACCGGCGTGAAATTCACAGAGGTCTTGCCTATGGGCAGGGTCACGCACCCCTGGTCCCCCAGGTATTTGGCGGTAACCGTCACCCCATTTGGCATGGTGATGTGAACCGCCTGGTTCACCCGATCGAGGACGGGTTTCCCGACCTTTGCACGCTCGGCGTAGGGTGCCGTGAAGTATCCGACGTTCTCGGCGGCAAAGTCTGGATCCAGGCCCGTAATGAACACGGCCGAGCACATGATTTTGGCGAAACCCGAAGTGTGATGTTCGAGTGGATCACCGGGAGGCGGCACATAGGGAGTATCGAGCTCTAGCGATTTCGCTCTCGCGATGAGAGCGTCGTCGCCTGAAACCGGGGCCGGGAGCATAACCGCGCCATTCGACCTCCCCGTGGGCGTTGGAGTCTGAGATTCCGTGAGGTTGGCTGTCGAGACCAGGGTCAACATGAGTGCACCTGCGATTGCATGCATTCTCACCGTCTTCCCCCAAACTTCGCCGTGCAAACCGTAGACCGGCACAGTGTAGCACTTCAGCCGAATGAACCGTGAATTCTACCTGTGTTTTCGGAAGAATAGCCCTCTATACGCCCTAACTTATAGTATCTCGTCGAACATCTCGTCCACGGTGGAGGTGGATACGGAAGAGGGCGTATGGTTGCGAGAACCGCATCGGTCTGCGAGCCATCGTTCGCCCTTTGCCCTCAGGATTCCCTGGGCCCACCGCGAAAAGGGCATCCTCTAATGAAGAAGTGCGTGGCTCACGACGCGCTTACATGGTTAGCTGGTTGGTGGGCTCGGCCGTTGGCGAAACCAATCAGGCCAAGTTGCGCTTGCATGGTCTCGAGCATCGCCTCAAAAAGGTAGAACCAATACACGGTTGGCAGGGTCTGTTTAAACAGATGCATGACCTCCGCAGCCAACTCCGGCTTCTTATCGAGGATCGGAGCAAAGTCGAGATGATCCCACCGTTCCAGGCTCGCAACCGCATTTTCGACCTCAACTCGACGGGAGGCAACGTACTCGAAAACCCGATGAGTGTTTGGCTCGTCAATGGCGGTAACGTGGACTGGAATCACCCACTCTTGGATGATGCGCGGGTATTTTTGCATCAAGTCCAAGTATTCGGGACCGTAGCCATGCAAGCGACGAATGAGATTACCCATGGTAATAGGCAGATGATCATGCCAGGCATGAGCCCGCGGGTGATAGAGAACTCGGTAACCCATGGCATGAAGACGAAGACCGATTTCGGTGTCTTCACTGTGCTTGAAGGCCGGATCGAAAGAGCCAGCGTCAAGGACGACGGAACGCTTGATGCTAATGTTACAGGTAATGAAATGCGAGTAGCCGTACGGGCACCCCTCTTCCATCGCTACCTGTGGGAACATGAAGGGTTCAATGCGGCAGAAGTAAGACAGAGCACGCTGACGTGCCTCTGCCGGCGAGTACTCGAAGTTTCCTAGAATCGCCCATTTTCCTGGACCATACTTCTGTCGAGCCCGCACGTGCTCAAGCAGCGTGTGTTCCTCGAAAACGGAGTCATCGTTCATTAAAAGCAGATATTCGCCAACTGCGTGACTGATCCCGTTGCGACGCGCCCTTCCGGTACCGGAGTTCTTCTGACGCAAATAGCGGAAGGCGAATTGCGGACGGTAAGAACGCAGCATTTCTTCCGTTCCGTCGGAAGATCCGTCGTCGATCACGATCACTTCGAAATCATCAGGGGACAAACTTTGTGCTTCAAGCGCAGCCAGGCACTTCTTGAGGATGGGGAGGCGATTAAACGTAGGAACGATAACCGAGAAGACGCGGGAACTTGCGCGCTGCGCCCCGACCCGAGGAGCGACCAAAGACTTCGCCGCATTGTGGTGGCTGAAGCAAAGTCTTGCTTGGGCGGCGCAGTCCTCGGCAAGACGGCTGTCACCTAGTCTCCGATAACAGCCCGCGAGACAAGTAAGGACCCCGGCCAGAAACGGTCCCCGAGCGATGGTCCCATTCACTCGTCCAAAAACATGGCGGAGTTGCTCGATGCCTCGGCTTGGATTTCTGCGATCATAGAGGAAGTAAAAGCCGAGCCTAATATAAAGCTCGACTTGCGCAGACCGCAGTTCCTGCCCTGACTTCTGACTCAAGTATGCCTTGAAAAGACTGTCGATAAGCATCATCGACCAAGAATGTTCGCTCGCTGGCTTAGCCTTGAGGCCATAAAGCTGCTCGAGTCCCCTCACCAGCTGACGGCGTTGAGCCTGAGCAGATCCCTGTTCGTCGATGTGATTGCGCCCCTTGTTAGAGAGGTCATTTCTCAGTCGCTGGTCACTGTACAGTCTTAGGACTGCCGATGCAAAATTGTCGGGCGTATCTGCCCGCATTACCCCCGTTCCTTCATCAAGGCCGCTGTCTTCCAAGGCAGCGGTTGTGACCACGCCGGGGAGACCGTTGGCAAGCATACCGAATATGCTTAGGGGTTGAACCCCATAGCGATGGGGTGCGATGAACAGTCTGGCGGATTCCAAGAGACGAGGCAGATCACGCATTCCCGACCAGTTCCGACCGGCAAGTAGTGACAGAGGTTCTTTGGGGACATTTTCGATTGCCAGCAATAACTCGAGGGTGGGATCACTGCGTTCGAGGATCGGCCACACACATCTCATGAACCAGTCAAATCCCTCCAAGCATCCAGGAATTTCGAAATCACCGACGAAAAGGATGCCGTTCTGAGCGTTCACCTTGCTCCGGTCCACGGTGGTATAACCCGCGTGTGCGACCCAGGCGACGTTCAGGCTGGGATATTTTTGCTGCAGCCATTTGACGTCCAAGGGGTTCGCCAGCAGCACAAAATCAGCCCGTTCGAATCCCTCGATCTCGCGCTGCGACAAGTCGTTTCCCCATTCCAACTCCTCGATCTTCTGTGTGATTTCGGCCTGGCGGAGAATGGTTCGACCACACAGACCTCCGGCAAGAATGGCGATGCGAGTCGTGGAAGAGTGCTTACGAATGTCGTCGAGGTACTGCTCGGGAATGGAAATTCCCCGCATGAACGTCTGGGTGAGGATGGCGATGTCGAATTGATGCGCGGATAGGATCTGCTCGAAAGACCAACCAGAATGCCCGATTTCGGTTGCCAGCCAATGCATTCGCGGTGTGTCGCCAGCGTAGCATACGATGCCGAGTTTACGCAGAGCGGCTTCATGCTGGTCGCGATTGACTTCGTCGCGGGCGATAAAGGTTACCGCATGCCCAAGTTCTCGGAGCCCGATAAGAACTTGCATGAGTAAACGATCCAGGGCGGCCTCCTGATGGAGGGGGAAGGTATCGTGAATGACCAAGACCTGCATGGGTCGCCCCGGAGTCGGCCCGGGTACGCCCATCGATGGTGAATGGCAAGAGGACTGGTCCGAGGAAGGATCTTTTCTCGGCTCCGGTCGCTTGGCGAGCGTGCTGTGAATGACTGTCTGGGTTTCAACGGGCATGAAGGGCAGGGCTTTATCGATCCACAACTTGGCGAGGTCATGCTCGCCGAGCTTCCAGTGCACTAAGCCTAGGTTCAACTCGGCCTGATGGTTGCTGGGATCCAGCTCGAGGGAGCGAGAGTAACCTCGTTGTGCCTCTCCATGATTACCTCGAAGAAACTGTATGGTTGCCCAGTCGTTCCAAAGCTCGCTGGTGGCATGCTCCGTAAGGAGTTCATCCAGCATACGGAGAGCGTCGGCCGCTCGACCATCTGCAAACGCTCGGATTGCTTCTGCGTGTTTAGCCATATGATGTTGTGTCTTGGACTGCGACACAGCTCCTTGGAAAATGCGTGCAATTTCATGACCTCATCAGTTTCTAATACGTGCGGCGGGACGATGTTGTCGGTACGCCAAATTGTCTCTTCGTGATTCGCCATGGGAAGTCGGCAGAGCAGGATTTGGCTGATTCTTAGTCATAGCCAATAAGCTCGCTTGGGGAGTGATCCTCGGAAAGCTGCTTAACTTCAAAGCCGGTCTCATGAACCGAGGAGACCGATAGTTTGCCTATTCGTTCCCCGACATCTAAAAGGCGCGGCGGTGGACAACGTGGTTCGACAGCGGCATTCTCTTGTCCTTTGCCATGAAGGGGTGAGACTTTGCATTGGATGGTAATAGTCTTGCGATGAGAGGGACCAATCTGACTGCGGGCGTGATTGTTTGGCCTGGGTATTCGCCAGCGCACGCTGCCAACCTTGTCAGAGGGGGAACGAACCCGAGATGGGGGGATTCATGGGTCAGTGGTACGCTGCCGCCTGGATACTGTACAACTCCGAGTACTGACCTTTTTTTGCCATCAACTCCTGGTGTGTGCCGACTTCGACGAGGCGCGCTCCATCGATTACAACAATGAGACCGGCCATGCGGACTGTCGAGAAACGATGGGACACAAGGATCGTGATGCGGCCAGCGTTGTTTCGGTCGACGCCTCGCGCCACCGCGGTGTAGCGCTCGAACAACGCATGCTCCGTCTCTGCGTCCAGCGCTGCGGTCGGTTCGTCGAGTATCAGCAACAACGGTTCATTGCGCATGAAGCCGCGCGCCAATGCGAGCTTCTGCCACTGGCCAAACGACAGTTCCACCCCGCACGGCCAGGACGGACCAAGCTGCGTGTCGAGCCCGGAAGCCAGTCGCGCGACAACGTCCCCGGCGCCGGCGCGGTCCACGGCCGCGACCACCGCCTGTCTGTCCTCGAGCCGGGGAACGTCGCCCAAACCGACCGTATGCTTGGCGTGAAATTCGAAGCGGAAAAAATCCTGGAATGCACCCGCGAGACGCGCTCGCCATTGCTCGGCAGGAAAGCGTGCCAGCGGCGTATGGTCCACCAGAATCGAACCCGAGGACGGCTCGTACATCTTGGCCAGCAGCTTGACTAAAGTCGTTTTGCCTGCGCCATTCTCACCCACGATGGCGACGACCGAGCCCGCCGGCAGTGTTAGGGACACATCATCCAACGCCAGCTTTGTGGTGCCGGGATACGCGAACGACACACGGTCGAGCTTGATGCCACTGCGCAACGCACCAGGCACCGGCAGGTCGCCCCCGGCAGCAACGGAAGCAGCGTAGTCTTCCAGCCAAGCCAGCCGCCGCGACCCATCCATCCAGAATCCGCGCAGGAATCCAATCTCGCCAACGGTCGCGCCGATGTAGGCGGAGAAGCGTGCTCCCGCAGCCAGCAACAACAACACAGCGCTGGCCGGCGCGCCGAGTCCAGAGGTCACGAACACGACGGCACCGACGTACGCCAGCCCGAAGACAGCCCACGCCAGCGCGTGCCACATTGCCGAGTCTCGCCGAGCGGCCGCCACAGGTCCGTACCAGCGCTCCCACGCTGCGCGGCGTTCGGTCACCAGCCGCCCGCCGATGCCTGTGACCCGCACTTCCTTACCCGGCGGCGCAGTTGTGGCCACGAGGAACAGATGACGCGCCAGCCGATTGGCTTGGGCGCCGCGTTCCTGCGCCGACCGCTCGACGTCGGGCCGCCATGTCGAAGTCAGCACCGTGGGAACCGCAAACACTGCAAGCAACAAGAGCGCCGGGTGAATCGAGGCTAAAAGCGCCAAGGTTACGCCCAGCCGCAGCATCCAACCGAGCGTTGAAAACAACGACATGTACATATGGTCGAGCACGAACACCTGATTGCGCAGCATCGACAGGCGGTCGAGATATTCCGGGCGTTCCTGATGCGCAATGGTCGCGATGGACCCCTGAAGCCGCGCGACATGCGATTCGAGCGCGATCGTCACTTTGTCCCGGAAGCGGCGCTGCACACGCGTGCTGACGGTGCGTAGAAGCCAAGTTGCGGCAGCCGATACGCCGAGACCAAGGGCTGCCCCATCCACCAGGTGCGGGCGGTGCTCGAGAACGCCCTTGCCCAGCAACATCAGCCAGAAGGCAAAGAGTGCATCCGGCAGCGCGGCCAGTTGCGACAACACAAACGCGGCAAGCATCAACCGCGGCTCATGATGATACCCCAGCTTGCACAATCGCCACATGGAGGCAAGCGCGGGAGGCAGCGGCTCGATCTTGTGAGCAGGTTCAGGAGAGGACGTCATACGTAGTCCCGAGTTCTTCGTCCGCGATGTGGAAGCGCTGGGCTTGAAGATCGAACATCGTCCGATAGCGCCCTCGGCGCGTCATCAGCTCGTCGTGCGTGCCAAGCTCGACAACGCGGCCGTGTTCGAGTACGCAGATACGATCGGCGTGGCGGACGGTCGAAAAACGATGTGAGATCAGGACGGTCGTGCAATGCCGCGTGGAGGTAAGTAGACGATCGAAGATTTCCGCTTCGCCGCGCACGTCGAGTTGCGCAGTTGGCTCGTCGAGCAGCACCACGCCCGCGCCGAGTTTGACGGCCGCCAGCGCCCGGGCCAGAGCGATGCGCTGCCACTGTCCGCCCGACAGGTCCGTACCGCCAGTGTATCCGCGGGCAAGCACTGTGCCCAATTCCGCCAGATTCGCCGCACCCGCCGCCTCGAGCGCGGCAAGAACAACCGCATCCGGCGCCCCCGCGGGCGCTACGTTGTCACGCAGCGGCAGTTCAAAACGGATGAAATCCTGGAACACGGCGGCGACGCGCGAACGCCACGATGCGAGATCGAACTCGCGAAGGTCCACGCCGTCAATCTCGATTGCGCCGGATTGCGGGTCGTACAACCGGCACAACAACTTGGCGATGGTCGTCTTGCCGGCGCCGTTTTGCCCCACAATGGCGAGCGACGAGCCGGCGGGAATCGTGAGATCGAAATGCTGCAATACGGAAGCGCCCCCGGGGTATGCGAACGTGACATCACGCAGGCGAATCTCCTGCGCAGGCGCTTTGTTCGCAGGGCGCGCGCCGGAACTGAGCGCACCCGCGGGGCGCATCGCGGGTTCGAGCCGAAGCACTGCGGCAACGGGAGCAACCGCTCCGTCGAGCGCCCAACTGAATCCGCCGAACGCAACCATCGAAACACCGATGCCGCTTTGCACATAGATGACGGCTGCGCCGAGGCTGATGTGACCGTGAGCAGCAGCGCTCGCCAATCGCCAAAAAACCAAGACGTTCGCGGAGACGACTAGGAGTATGCTCCAGAGCAGGGGACGCTCCCGCAAACGCGTGGCTGCATACTGCAGCTCGTGCAAGCGAGTGCGCTTGACGATGAAGCGGTCCATCGTCCAGCCGACAAGCCCAAAGAGACGAAGCTCCTTGCTCCCCGGCGGGTCCACCGCCAGCCGGTAGGCGTAGTCGGCATCGCGCTGTGCTCCGCGCACCTCCTCGGTATTGCGGTCACGCCAAATCGCGCTCTCGCGCAGCAGCCAGTGGGTAGCTAGCCACGCGCCCGCGAGCAGGATCGCCGCCCACCACTCGTATCGGACGAGGATCGCAGCGCACGCCACGCCGCCGACGATCTCGACCATCCCGTTGGCGATGAAATCCATGGCGATTGATAGGGGAGGTCCGGTCATCCCTAAGTCGAAGTCGCGCGCGACGGTCAGGTCGGTCGTGAGTTGCGGGTCCTCCAGATGCCCCATGCCCGGCGGCCGAACGCTCGCCTCCGTGAGCCGATCGTAGAGCCAGGCGGCCGTGCGATCGCCCAGGTTCGAGCTGATCGCCAGATGGATCGGGCTAAGCACCTGCAGCAGCAAGAAGGTCACTCCCATCAAGGCGAGGGGGCCGGCCAGAGGTTGCCCGCGCTGCACGGCACCGACGAGCACGCCCATCGCGATCGCAAACACCGCCGGCAGGATGCCTCTCAACAAAAGCGCCGCCCACCAGGCAGCGTTCAGGGCAGGATCCGCCTTCCCGAGGACCGCGAAGAACAGCTTGAGGACACGGAACTCACCTGCTTGCAACTTCCATTTCTCGCGCCGAAGCATGACGCCAATTTTGCCACAGAGTCGGCATCCACACACGGTCCGGCAAAATGACGCAAGATGACGCCGGCAGGGTCGGTCGCAGACAACGACCTGGCCTTAGGAAACATCGTCGAAGCCCTTGCCCGCCGTTTCGTACTGGGATTATGGCTTCTTTTCCGCCGCTTCCCCCCGACGACCATTAGGGACAGCTGTACCCGGAAGCCGCTTAGAAGGAATCGCGTGCTGGCATTACAATTCCCTCCGATAACCAAGGAGTTATGGACGAGATGGGTCGGATCCGACCCTCTATGGCTGGTACGAAAACAGCGCAAGTTTCCGTAGCTCACATTGTCCCATGCACGACATCTGCACCCAGCCTACAACGGGTCTCCGAAACCCAGCACGCTAATGGTCGCCTGTTCGCTTTCGGACACTCGGAAGTCTGGGTTGGACACCTTTCAACCTACGCAGCTCAACCACGGTATTGTTTTGCCCTGTGCCATCAAGGGGTTACGCTTCAGCAGATTGGTAAGAGTTTTGCTGCCAGAGGGACCAGTGGAAGTTCAAAGTAGGAGGACCAACCTGAGATGGGCGGACTCGTACAAGATCTTCGTTACGCGTGGCGGCAGTTGTGCCAGAGCCCGGGATTCACGGCGGTAGCGGTGCTCACGCTTGCCCTCGGGATTGGGATGAACACCGCCGTTTTCAGCGTTGTGAACGCGGTCGTGCTTCGGCTTCCATTCCAGCAGCCGGAGCGGTTGGTCGTGGTCGAGAATAGCTATTCGGAAACCGACCACACTCCTACCTCGTTCCCTGATTTTCTTGATTGGCGGGCACGAGACCATTCCTTCACCGGTCTAGCGGCAACGTTCCGGTCCCGCTTCAATCTGACCGGACTCGAGGAGCCCCAGCGCATTCGCGGCCGCTACATCTCGCAAGACTACTTTGCCCTCTTCGGATTGCAACCCGCCTTGGGACGATCATTTCTCCCCGCCGAGCACGTGAAGGGCGGCGCGAGTGTTTGCCTCATCAGTCAGGATTTTTGGCGTCGTGAACTTGGCTCCGACTCGGGCGTCGTGGGGCGCACGCTCACGCTGGACGGCGTTCCTTACGGCGTCGTTGGTGTCATGCCCGCGAATGTGCCTGACCTCGGCAGTGTTACCCCCACCGACCTGTGGATACCGCTCGAGAGTAAGCCACCTTACGATCTGCACGGAACGAACTATCTGCAGGTGATCGGGCGCCTGAAGTCTGGCGTCACGCGGGAAAGTGCCCAAAGCGATTTGCGAGGGATCCAGGAGCAGATCAACCAGCAGTTCCCTGCCAACAAGCACGATGTGCTCGTGATGCCCTTGACCCATGTGTTGCTAGGAGACGTGCGCCCGCTCCTCGAAATCCTGCTGGCGGCCGTCGGCCTCGTCCTCCTGATTGCCTGCGCCAATGTCGCAAACCTACTCCTGGCTCGCGGAGTTGGGCGTGTCCGCGAACTTGCCCTGCGGGAGGCCCTGGGCGCCGAGCGCGGGCGGATCATACGACAGTTGTTGACGGAAAGTGTTCTGCTTTCGGGGATCGCGCTGCTAGCATCGACAGTTGTTGTCCTGGGCGGAACCAGAATCCTCCTCAACGTATGGCCCGAGAGTCAGCAGCTGCCGCAGGTTGCTATTGATTGGCGAGTGGCGGCCTTCGCGGCATTCATCTCGGCGTTCGCAGTCGTTGTATTCGGAGTCGCGCCTGCGTTGTTCGGTTCGCGCATTAATCTTCAGAACGTGATGAAAGAAGGTGGTCGCGGCTCGAGCGACACCGTTGGACACAGTCGCCTGCGAACCGCTTTCGTGGCATCCGAGATGGCTTTGGCCCTAGTGCTCGTGATCGCCTCGATGCTCACGCTGCGCAGTTTTTACCGTCTGTTGCACACCAACCCAGGATTTAACAGCCAAGGCCTGCTGACCGCGAACGTCGCTCTGCCGGATACTCGGTATTCCCCGGCAGCGGGTCGACAATTTTTCACCGAATTGCTCTCCCGGATCAACCGTCTGCCCGGCGTCCGGTCGGCGGCTGCCACCGCCTTCGTGCCGCTCGGTGAGGGCGGACAGACGGGGGATTTTCAAGTGGAAGGACTTCCTACCAGAAGCGGAGAGGAGCGGTTCGCAGAGCATCATTTTGTTACTCCGGGGTATTTCGAGACGCTGCAAATTCCTCTTCTCCGCGGCCGCTTTTTCAACGAGACCGACAAGGAGGGTGCCCCCAAGGTAGTCGTAGTCAACCATTACATGGCCCGGCAACTTTGGCCCGGTCAGGATCCAGTCGGCAAGCGCATCGAGGTCCTGGGAGAGCCCAATGACTGGAGCGTGGTCATTGGCGTAGTTGCGGATACCAAGACCGACGGCCTGAACATGGCGCCTTCCATGCAGATCTACATGCCAACCCTGCAACGTCCGATTACAGACATGTTTCTTGTGGTCCGGTCGTCGACGGATGCGGCTTCGCTGATTCCGCTCATCAAGCGTGCGGTATTCGAACTCGACAACCAACAACCTGTCGCCAACATAGCGCTGATGGATCAGTTGCTGTCCAGATCGTGGTCTTCGTCCCGCTCTGCGGCCTTGCTGCTGGGAGTGTTCTCGGCGATCGCCATGTTGATGGCGGCCATGGGACTCTATGCCGTGATGGCGTACAGCGTGAGCCAGCGAGTACAGGAGATTGGCATTCGCGTAGCGCTCGGGGCGCAAGCCGCCGACATTCAGCGAATGGTCATGAAGATGTGTACGCGAATTTGCGTCTGGGGCCTGGGCGGCGGCCTGTTGGGCGCACTACTGACCACACGTCTGCTGCACAACTTTTTATTCGGTGTCGGCCCGACTGACCTGGCAACGTTTGTTTTGTCCATTCTGTTGCTGGCATTCGCGGCTGTGCTAGCGAGCTATCTGCCCGCGCGGCGGGCGGCAAGAGTCGATCCCATGGTGGCACTGCGCTACCAGTAGCTCATGGCCTTTTCTCCACGCCGCCCCTCACGATCAGCATTCGTTGTTCTATTCGAAAGCGATGACAACTTTTCCGCGGGCGTGTCCCTCCTCCAGGTAGCGGAGAGCCTCCGGGACCTCGCTTAACCTGTAACGCCTGTCGATGACCGGTGTTACTTTTCCGGCCTTCGTGAGGTCGTGCATGGTGGTCAAGTCCTCTGCCTTCAATTTCGCGATAAACGCGACGAAGTTCTGGCTCACGAGCCATGACAACACAGGCGCTGCGATCGCACGTGCCAGAAAGACCCAAAGTTTGTTTCTGTGGGGTATTCCTAGCACTCCGGCCGCGATGTATGTCCCCTGGGGATTCAGGGCGCGCCTGCATGCTAACAACGAATGGTCCCCCGCCAAGTCGAGAATCAGGTCGTAACGCTGGCCGCTTTCGGTGAAATCCTTCTGGGTGTAATCAATGACCTGATCTGCACCGATGGATCGCAAGATCTCGATGTTCCTTGCGCTGCAAACTCCTGTTACCAGAACCGCTAATAAGCGAAAGCCCCTGCCTTCAGGCCTGGGATGAGCCAGACACGTTTTTGCGGATTTGAATATCGGAGGTCGCGCCTGGTCAGTGATCTAAGTAGCCTGCGTACGACTGGTCTAAAGCTTCGTAAATAATGTTTCGCTTTTTGTTCGCTGTCGTGATACCCTCGCCATAGCGAACCCGGACGGGAGTTAGGGTCGAGCACAAGCATGGCTAAGACCATCCAATGCCATAAGGTCTACAAGTTTCGCATGGAGCCGACGGAGTTGCAGGGGTTGGAACTGAATCGCGCGGCGGCGGTGGCTCGCTTCGTCTATAACTGGGCGCTCGAGCGCTGTCAACAACATTATAAGCAGCACAAAAGAAGCAAGCCCTGGAACGAGCTCTCGGCCGAGCTCACCCAGCTGAAGAAGACAGAGCCGTGGCTGTACGATTTTGATGCGCAGATGCTGCAACAGGCTCTAGCCGATCTTAGGCGTGC
>DASPVV010000024.1:0-62256 GCA_035622175.1 Terriglobales bacterium
GATTGACGCTTTATATCGCGAATCGTCTTGCGGCTAATGTCGGTATTTCTTGCGGACGTCCTAATCGGTCGTTGAATTTGATCGTGTGGCGTCTCACCAGAACGGCAGCGCAAAACCGGTGCGATATTCGGGACTGATTACTTGGACGACCCAGACTGACCAATCCCACCAATCACCACACTACAGATGAAGATCACAGTCAGTGTTTCTCGCATAGGCATGTCCCCTACGTTAGTGTCAGAACGTTGAACCATTGGACCGCACCAGCTTAGGGCCTGCCTTGCTTTAAGCCGCATTGTAATAACTAACAGGCAAGTGTCGGGATTGAGAGCTGTCAACAAAACATACTGTGTCTCATGAAGATGTTATGAAACTGACATTTTTGCCAGTCGCAAGTAGGCCTTGTTCCCGCTAGTCTGATGACGGCATAGCAAGCAAAGCCGGCAAATCTTAGAAAGTTAAGAGCTGACGCGGTGCAATTGAGCTTGCGACAGTTCGTGATGGACAGCCCGAGGTTGAAGTGACAAGGTGCGGGACCGTTGCAGTTAGCAGCGAGGGATGTTTTTTATGAAACCGAAAGCCTTCCGGTCGGTATTGCAGGTTCACTTCATTCGAAACCTACTGGCCGTCACTTGTGCACTGGTACTTGTGCCCGGAGATATCAGCCTGTCGGCGAACCCTCTAGGACAAGCGGCTGGTACCGGGGGGCAGGATGCGACGGCGACGATCCCGGCCGACCAGCTTGATTCTTTAGTGGCTCCGATTGCCCTCTACCCTGATCCGCTTTTGAGTCAGACGCTGGTAGCTTCAACCTATCCCCTGGAAATTATTCAACTGCAACAGTGGTTGGAGAAAAACAAGGATCTAAAAGGCCAAGCTCTGGCGGATGCCGTCAAGAGGCAGGACTGGGATCCTAGCATTCAGGCGATGGCGGACTTCCCAGATGTGGTCAAATACCTGGCCGAGAACATTAAATGGACGACAGACCTGGGGAACGCTTTTCTTGCGCAACAGAACGACGTGATGGACGCAGTCCAACGCATGCGCCAAAAAGCTCAAGAAAAGGGGAATCTGAAATCGACCGACCAGCAGAAGGTGGAAACTAAGGTGGTCGAAAACAAGCAGGTGATCGTGATTCAGCAGGCTAGCCCGGACATCGTCTACATCCCGAGCTACAACCCCACCGTGGTGTATGGCGCCCCCGCTTATCCGTATCCGCCTATTGCGTATCCTCCTCCGGGCTATTACGCGGCCGGTATGGCGATCTCGTTTGGCGTAGGAGTCGCACTGGGAGCGGCGTGGGGCGGTGGTTGGGGCTGGAATACCGGCTGGGGAGGCCACAACAACGTCTACATCAATAACAACAACAATTTCGTCAACAACTCCAACCGGAACATAAATAACGTCAACCGGTCCAATCTTAATAGATCGCAAAAGACCTGGCAACATAATCCGCAGCACCGTGGCGGTGCACCTTATGGAAACCAAGCGACAGCAAGGCAGTATGGGGGAGCAACTCGCGGAGATTCGATGGCGACTCGGCAGGCCAACGCTCGTCAGAACCAGGCGCGACAGAACCCGGCGCGTCAGAACCCGGGTCAGAGGGGCGGGGTGCAACAAGCAGCCGACCGCGGTTCGATAGGAAGGCGGCAGCCTGCCGGTGGAGGGAACCGCGGTGCCTCCGGAGGCAGGCAAACCGGTGGTAGCGACCGCGCTGCTGGGGGAAGAGACTTAGGCAGCCGTGGTGCCGGAGAATCAGGCAACCTGGGTGCAAATCGCGGCGGAGGCGGCGGAGACCGAGTCGGCGATCGCAGTGTCCCCCGCGGTGGGGGCGGTGGATCTGGAGCGTTTGGCGGTGGCGGCGGTGGCTCAAGTGCCAGCGGCGCGCGGGCCAGCAGTTCCCGTGGCTCATCCAGCATGGGAGCTTCCCGCGGTGGCGGCGGACGTCGAGGCGGGGGTGGTGGACGTCGGCGCTGACGGACAAATCCGGGAAGGACGACTATGAAATCAGGACTCGCTAACATCATTACAAAGGCCGCTCTGTTTGCCGTATTGTTTGCCCACCTCTCTATTCTTGTGCCTGCCTCCCTTGACCATCGGCGGGAAACCGCGGCGCAATCGTCCCCTGCGACATCTGACGTGCAGAAATCGTTTGAGACACCACGACAAGCTGTCGAGGCATTGATCCAGGCAGCGGCGAATTACGACGTTCCTGCCTTGATGGCCATTTTCGGCCCGGAGGGCAAGGATTTTATCTCTACGGCTGACCCAATTCGAGATAAAAGCCTTGCTGAGAAATTTTCCGCCCAAGCTCGAGAAAAGAATCTCGTGACCGTAGACCCCAAGAACAACGACCGAGCTGTCCTAACAATTGGAAACGACGCTTGGCCGTTTCCGATTCCGATCGTCAAGAAAGAAGGCAAGTGGTATTTCGATTCCAAACAGGGGCGTCAAGAAATTCTTTTTCGCCGCATCGGAGCCAACGAACTAGATGCGATCCAGATTTGTCGAGGCTTTGTAGAGGCACAGAAGGAATACGCATCCCAGGTACACGACGATTCGGGAGTGAACCAGTACGCCCAAAAAATCATCAGCACTCCCGGGAAGCGCGATGGGCTCTACTGGCAAAACGCAGATGGCACCTCGGGAGGTCCCGTCGGCGAAGCCGTCGCTCGAGCTATCCAGGAAGGTTACGTGCCCGGCAGAACCTCTGGGTATCATGGATACTACTTCAAAGTTTTGAAAGGCCAGGGTCCGGCGGCGCGGCTCGGACAACTCGATTATCTGATCGACGGTATCATGATCGGAGGATTTGCACTAGTTGCATTTCCTGCAGAGTACCGCGTCACGGGGGTGAAAACGTTCATGGTCAGTTATGACGGGATCGTGTACGAGAAGGATCTGGGGCCCGACACCGTCAAGATCGCCGAGAGCATGGAGCGATACAACCCGGATAAGACTTGGCATCGCACGGACGACCAGTGGCCTGCAGATGTTTCGCCGACCGAGTGATCTAAGATGCTGACACCTCCGCGGCGGCACGCTTGAAGTTAATGTGCCAAGCAGTCCTCTAGAGTTCGTCGGTGTTCAGGAGAAACCGATGAAACATCCCTTTTGTTCTCACTTACTTATTTGCTTCGCATTTTCACTATCTGCAATTGCTCAGGCGCCGTGGTGGGAACTCCATGCAGGATACCAATTCACCAGTCAGCAGACTGGGCAAATACAACACGTCGTGAACTCGTTAAGCACATCTTCAGGTTGACCCGTTGCTCCTGTAGAGAGCCACCTCAACATGATTGGCTAGGATTTCTCTGTCCAGGAGAACATGAACAAGTTGGTTCGGTGGCATCGTTGATTTCAGGGTGGATATGAAAGGAGAAATGTGACGTTGTCTCAGCCAGGACGAACTCAACTTTTAGCCAATTCTCGCCGGCATTGTTTACCATGGGTGGTGGCCCCTCAGTTCAGCTATCGCAGGAGTCTGCGCATACAAGCGTTTGCGCGAGTCATCTCGCTGCTGCCTATCAGCCCGTGTCTAAAGTCCGGTAGTGGGTCAGTTTGATTTCCACAGGCCACCGGAAATGAAGAAACAACACTGCATAGATGAGGGCGATTGCCCAAAACCAAATGAAGACTCCCGCACCACGAATGTATGTGGGGTACTGAGGCTTCATGGGTATGCTCGAAAAGGGAGACCATGCGAATTTCGTTTTCGCGTTCTTCCGTCCCCACGTCACCAGAATGTTAGTCCTGAATATGCAGAGCCAACCGCAGACCGCAAATCCGAGAATCATTATCGCAAACCAGATGGCTTTAAATGTTGTCATACGCCTACCTTCTCACCTAGAGCCTTTAGGATAAGGCCCTAAAGTCCGGTTAGCTCGAGTTTTCTGGGAGCGGAATCTGTCGGAGTGCCGCAACGGTTGGGTACATCACTTCTTTCTGAAGCTCTAGCCCCATATGCTCCGTTCCTTGTCACCACAGGTATTCCGCGATATGGTCATCCGTCGCACCAGTCGTGAGCAGGTGAAATAGAGAACCCAGACAGCAATCGTCACTCGTCCTGAGCGTTGGACTCGTCCTTAACTCCGATTGGGTCCCACACATCCAACAGTACACGGCGGATTTCGGCAGTGGGCGGGCAAGCGGGACGAGCAAGCGGCGGTGTACGCGAACCGGCAGCGGAGCGGCGGCAGTCGCGGCAAGCAGTTGTTGCGACAGCGAGGCGAACGAGTGGAGCGAACTTTTGCGCATGCCTATGAGAGCGGCGCTCTGCGACGATTGTACGTGCGCGGGAAACAGAAAGTGCAGAAGAGGCTGCTGCTACAAGCTGCTGCGTGCAACCTGGCGCTGTTGCTCCGGAGAATATCGGCGCGGGGACGCCGCGAGCAATGCAGGACGCGGCGACACATCTGTTCCTTGTACTCTTGCGGCTTATCTTAGCTGTGAACGCCCTGAACAGGCCGGCACGATCATCCCAGCCTATCATCTCGGGTAGACTGCCGCTTCGCCACCGGTACACTCGAAAGGAATCAGCTGGCCGAGAAGGCACGTTTTAGACACGCGCTGCTATTAAAACGTGAACCCAAATGCAGCCACCAAAAAACGTTTACTGTCACTTATCCTTCCCCTGAAACCAAGATCTCGCAATGATCTGCGGCGGCGGATGTGACTATCCCTTCAAGAATTATGCCGCTCTCCGCCTCGCGGCGGACTACATCCAACCGTTTATTTATACGGAGAGTCAAAGCAACTTCCGAGTAACTGCAGGGATTACTTTCCGGATCGGAACTAAGTGATTTACCAGGAAGAAGCGAGCCGTCATCGCGTCTGCCCTTGGCGACACAATACGGGGCCAACGATTCATGCGGCCCTCTGATTTCCGTTTGGTTTTGTTCAACTCATCCACGGAATGCGGAAATGCCTCTCGTGCGAAGCTCATGCGTTTAGCGATCAAAAGCCCGAGGTCTGGATTCGCCCTGCACCCATTTGCTGAACGATGGCATGAGCCCACACTGTTGTACTGGCACTTTTGCTAGTTCTAAAGTTCAAGTGACACGGCTAACCTGAATTGGAGGTTACGCATGTCTACCTCCCCTATCTTGGCCTCGACTCCGTTCGATCAAATCAGGCTGCGTGATGTCGGCGGACCAGGATTTGCAACGAAGAGATGTCAATACCCATTTCTCCATTAAATCAATTCTCGAGTTTGGGTCCGAGATCTGTCTCAAGGTCTCGCCGTGCAAGGACGCTTGACGATATTCCTGAAGAACAACTCGAGGGTTTGGCAGATAAAGGTTTTGACTTGATTTGGTTTCTTGGCGTGCGGCAGACGCAGTCTATGAACGCTACGGCGATGAGTGGATTTCTCGAGGGTCTAACCCTGAGATGCCGCCACGGGGTTATCACGCTTTCAGATTCACATCGCTCGGGACCAGTGTTGCTGAAAGAGCATGAATCGCCAGGTTCAGTTTGAAGAAAAAGTCTAATCAGGCAGCTTTTACCGACTTAGCGAGGAAGGAGAAAGACCCATGACCTCAAGCCGGAGGGCAATGATCGCATACATCGAAACTGCGGAACAGAAACGTCTCAATGAGGCGCGAGAGGCTGGCGTTCCGTGGAAAAAATGGGGACCGTATCTCAGCGAACGGCAATGGGGTACCGTCCGCGAGGATTACAGCGAGGATGGGAATGCTTGGGGCTATTTCAGTCACGACCAGAGCCGTTCGCGCGCCTACCGCTGGGGCGAAGACGGTCTGGCTGGAATCTCAGATGATAAGCAGCGCCTCTGCTTTGCCGTTGCCATGTGGAACGGGCGGGACCCGATTCTTAAAGAGAGGTTGTTCGGTCTGACTAACAGCGAAGGTAACCACGGCGAGGACGTTAAGGAATATTACTTCTACCTCGATAGCACGCCAACGCACTCCTATATGAAATATCTGTACAAGTATCCGCAGGCAGAGTTCCCCTACCGCGATCTGATAGAGACCAATCGGCGCCGGTCACGGGAGGAATTTGAGTATGAGCTGCTCGATACGGGCATATTTGATGCTGACCGATATTTCGACGTATTCGTGGAATACGCCAAAGCAGATCCGGAAGACTTGCTGGTCCGGATTACGGTTTATAACCGAGGTCCCGAGCCCGCAGAGCTTCATCTCCTCCCGACCCTCTGGTTTCGCAATACCTGGTCGTGGGGTGACACAAGCAAACCGAAGTTGTGTCGGATTGAAGAGGGAAGCGTGCTTGCTTCGCACCGTGAGCTTGGCGATCACAGGTTACGTTGGGAAGGCCATCCCGAAATACTATTCACGGAAAATGAATCGAACACCGCCCGCTTGTGGGGGCAAGCCAACCAGACGCCCTATGTCAAAGACGCATTTCACGAGTACGTAATCTCGGGTAAGAAGGACGCTGTGAATCCGTCCAAAG
Organism: Terriglobales bacterium; assembly: GCA_035622175.1. Taxonomy (GTDB): domain Bacteria; phylum Acidobacteriota; class Terriglobia; order Terriglobales; family Acidobacteriaceae; genus JAFAGX01. The sequence goes on from DASPVV010000024.1 coordinate 6,436, forward strand.
TCGGCACAAAAGCCGCGGTTTATTACAAGCTAGAAGTGCCTGCCGGTGGCAGCGAGGCCGTCCGCCTGCAACTCAGCGCGAAACCGGAAGCCGATTCCTTCCGCACATTCGACGACGTTTTCGCTGCTCGCGTCGTGGACGCCGATGAGTTCTACGACCGAATCACGGCGCATTCCTTGAGCGAAGACGAACAGCGCGTGCACCGCCAGGCGCTGGCTGGGATGCTATGGAGCAAGCAGTACTACTATTTCGATCTCGACCGCTGGCTGGATGAACATGAGGCTCACCCCTTGATGGGCAAGAAACATCGCAGTGTCCGAAATACCGAATGGTTTCATATGTTGAATAACGATATTATTTCCATGCCGGACAAATGGGAGTATCCCTGGTATGCGGCATGGGATTTGGCTTTTCATACGCTCGCGCTTTCGCTGGTGGATTTCGACTTTGCCAAAGAGCAGCTCCTGCTGATGCTGCGGACTCTTTATGCGCACCCGAATGGTCAGATCCCTGCCTACGAGTGGAATTTCAGTGACGTAAACCCCCCGGTGCATGCCTGGGCAACGTTATTTCTTTACAACATTGAGAAAGAGCTCGGCCGAGCAGATCTGCGATTCCTGGAGCGTTCTTTTCAAGGCCTGATGTTAAATTTCAACTGGTGGGTCAATCGCAAGGATCCGCAGGGAAAGAATGTTTTCGCTGGCGGTTTTCTCGGTCTGGATAATATCGGCGTTTTCGATCGCAGTGCTCAACTTCCGACGGGTGGACATCTGGACCAGGCCGACGGCACAGCATGGATGGCTTTCTACTGCCAGAACATGCTGGAGATCGCTCTCATCCTTACGGAGTACGACTCTGTTTATGAGGACATCGCCTTCCGTTTTCTTGAGCACTTTCTCTGGATTACCTATGCGATGGATCGGATTGGGGAAAATCACGATGAGATGTGGGACAAAAATGAAGGGTTTTTCTACGATCTGCTCCATCTGCCAAACGGCGACGCCATGAGGCTGAAGGTCCGTTCCATGGTGGGACTGTTGCCTTTGTGCGCATCGACGACACTGGAAGCGACTGGAGTTCTTCCACAACATCCCCGACTGATGGAACTGGTCGAAATGTTCCGAACACGCCACCCAGAATTGCTGAAGCACATTGCCCCCGCCGATGAGAAATTTGTCGGATACGCCAACCGCCGGTTGATGTCGGTTTGCAACAAGCAGAAAATCCAGCGGATCTTGAGCTACATGCTCGACGAAAATGAGTTCTTCGGCCCTTATGGCATTCGTTCACTGTCCAAATACCACGTGGAGCATCCGTTTGTGTTCAATCTCAACGGGCAAGAATACAGAGTTCAATATCTGCCCGCGGAGTCGAACAGCGGAATGTTCGGTGGCAATTCCAACTGGCGGGGACCGGTCTGGATGCCTGTGAATGGCTTATTGATCCGAGCATTGTTGAATCTCTATCAGTTCTACGGTGATGACTTCAAAGTGGAGTGCCCGACTGGCTCGGGAAAACACCTGACCTTATTCGAAGTGGCCAAAGAGGTTGCCCGCAGACTGTCGAGCATCTTTCTGCGCGATGCGAGCGGGAAACGCCCTGTTTATGGGGGAACCAGGAAGTTTCAGGAGGATCCGCATTGGAAGGATTACATTCTGTTCTATGAGTATTTTCACGGGGAGAATGGCGCCGGGCTCGGCGCCAGTCACCAGACGGGTTGGACAGGCACGATTGCGCGCCTGCTTGACCTGTTCGCGCGGGGAAGTGCGAGTGATTTTCTCCGAATCCCCAAAGGGGATCTGGCCGCTCGCATGACTCGCGCGCAGGTTGCAGGCTGACGCGTTCACGATGAATGAGAGATAAATAAGAAGTGCTGCTTTCCTCGGCATCATGGTGTTGCGAGTTGACTGGCCTTCCCTTTTTTCGGAGGTAGTTGATGCGCCGATTCAAGCGTTTGAGTGTAGCGATTGTACTCCTGAGCCTGATGCCGCTTGGCGGTTGTAACGATCTGGCCCCGCGTGATATGCGGAGCCTGCTCGCCCCCAGGTTTCAGCGCTCAGAAATCGTTGGCCTTGTGTCAGGGTTTGGAACCACCTTTGCCGCTATGCCCGATTTGATCGCCATGCTCAAACGGCGGTCGAGAGCTGGCATGAACCCAAGGATGGCTCTCATCATGGGCATATTTCAGATCCTCTGGGTTTATTACGGCTTGTTGATTGCGTCGCGGCCGGTAATCGTATGGAATGTGATCGCCGTATTGATCAATTCCCTGACTGTCGGAGCATATCTCCATTTCGTTCGTAAAGAAAAAGGACAAGTAAAGGAACTAAGTACATTCAGCGGCGCTTGACTCGGTAGAAATGGCTTGCCCGGAGCAACGCTCGCGCGATGAAGCAGCACGGCTTCGGGCGCTGCTCAACCTGCTGGTTCGAACTACCGGTTACTTGTGCAATTGCTGCACTACGGTGGAGGCGGAGCACCACACCGCGAGCACAGAATCTGCTCGTTCACGCTTTGAAGGCGGTCCGGGTTCCAGCCGCTTCGGTGGCTGTAATGGAGGTAGCAATAGCAGTTGCGGTGCTCGTGGTGGCTCTGCTCGTGTTCCTGGCGCTTCGTGAGGCCAATGTGGAAGCTGACTGTGATCAGCCACTTAGGCACTTTAAGGACCGTAGACGAAATAAGCATCGGCGATATCGAGCACGCTGACGGGTTCGGGTCTGAAAGGTGAGCGTCATTCTGATAGAGCCCTGGGTTGCGTCGCAGGGGAGCCAGTCTAGTGGCGGTGCGCTATCTGCATAATGATTACATAGATCGTGCCCGTGAGGTTTCCATTCACGTTGGATTCCTCATTCTGTTGGCGACCGGATGTCTCCTCAGTATGCGTCCGTATTTATCCCAAGTCGCAAGTCAGAAGTTGTGGTTCACAGAGCGGTTTAAGGTCCGATGGCTTGGTTGCAATCTTGCCTTCGGAGATCGCAGGCATGGAGTTGATCAAGCGTTTTCCGAACTGTCGGCGCGATCGTCCCATTCGGGTCCAGCTTGAGACAGACTTCCAATTCCTGACTGGCAGCAGCTTCGTTTCCCAAACCGAGGTAAGCGTAACCCTTCAACAAGTGCAGCGGCGGATAGTTGGTCGCGATCAGCGTGGAAGCCTTCTCAGCTTGGCGCAAAGCGTCAGCAAAGTTCCTCTTTGCCAGCAGTGCTCTGCTCAGTTCGTAGTAACCCGGCCAATCAGCAGGTGCAATAGCGATTCCGCGGTTCAGTGTACGGATCGCGTCGTCCCATCGCTGCAAGCGGTTATAAGAAGACCCCAACACAATAAAGGCTTTTCCATAACTGGGATCGTATTCAACAGCCTTCTCTGCATCGACCTGCGCAAGCTTTGGAGCGTCTTGGTTTAATTCGAGTACTGCGCGAAATACGAGCGCCTGCGCATATCGAGGCCAGAAGCTCAAGGCGTGTTCTATGTGGTTCGCTGCCTCCACCAACTTCTTTCTGTGTAGACTATCCTCTGCCTTTTGGAATTCACGGCGCGCATTGCTCGGGACAGCAAGCTGCGCAACCGATAATGTTGTCCGACCGTCGCCGCTTGAGTCACCGGGCGATGGTATCGTCAGAGTGACCATACTCACTCCGTCTGTAACATCGACGGCTGCCCAACCTTGACGCGACCCGGCCGTTGCCGACAATTCATAATGACCAGAATGGACGTGCTGCAATTCAAACCGTCCATCTTCTCCCGCGATGATTGAAAGGGGTCCTTCCGCGCCTCCCCACGTCGAAATGCTTGCATATGGTACGGGCTGTCCGTCGGGAGTGGTGACAAAACCTAAAATCTTACCCGACGTAGGTGAGGAGGCCTGTTGCGTTCTCGAGTCCGGCCAATCGACACCTGCTGGGGTATTGGGGGCGATCCGACTCTGCGGCCACGTAATTTGTGCCTTTGCACCCTTGGCATAGCTGCAGAATAACAGCACGAGAGATATGCAAAAGAAACGAGCACCCATAAATCACCTCACCGTTCGCGACTAAGCGAAACTCCCGGTTATTATCGGGAGACTACCCGGTAAAGGCAGGTCCGTTTAACTGTCAAAGTTGCCAGAGCTTGGAACGGTGGAGTGCCAGCCGGCTCTAGAACTCGGCAAGGTCGGCCGGTTTGAATGGAATGTGACCCTGATCCACCATCATATAGGCGGGCAGGATGGCCACTGTCAAAGTCACGGTTCGACAGTGAACGAGCGTGAGTGGATAACGCTGAAAACTGAACCTGAGGTCCCTTTTTCTACCGTAGGACGACCGCCGGAGCAGGGAAAGTATTTCGTATCCCGACAGCCTCAATGCTCATAGCAAGAGCAGCCAGAGTAAAGGGCCGCAGCGGCGGTGGCGCCGGCACAGCTGTGCGTGAGCAAGGTTTCCAGCAAGTGTTCGATAGTGTCGAAATCGTTTTGTTCACTCTTCCTAACAGAAGCACCTACCAGCTTTAGCGGCCGGCTGGGAATATCGCCTGTTCCCAAAACAAATATTACGGCTATCGACGGACGCCTGAGCAACAAGTTCCAATCCTCCTCTGCCACTTGAGGATGACAGGACCGCGTAGTCTTTCCATCCGAAGTAGCACTCCATGCGTTCCAGTGCCGCCGGATTGTCGTCGATAGAAAGAATCGTCTTCGACGAATCCTTCACATCTCATCGCTTCGCATTGCGTTGGTTACGCGAGCAAACACTGGTTTCCTACACTGCGGCGACAGCCCGCTAGACAAACGCGAAACTAAATAAGGAAGGGATCGGCCGCAAACTGATAGAAATACAGGTTCAGAACAAACCCGCCTATTGTGCCTGCAGCCATTGGCCCCAAAACTCACGCGCCCCATTTGCAAAGCAAGCCGAACCGGTTCTGCTGTTCGGTCGAAGTCGTGAAGCTTCAGGACCGGGCAAATTGCGCCTTTACGATGAGGCAAGGCAGCAACAGCGGGCCAACCCATCATCCTTCTTTGCCGGCTGCGATAAGCCCTGTCAACTGTGGGTGGAACTTCTTGCCACTCGACACTTTCTCTCATAATTCTGGGGGGTGCAGCAATCGATCAAACTGTTGAATTGTGCGGGCAGCAATCCACTTAGAAATTTCTGTCCGAAGGGGACCTGGAGCTTGTGTCCAGGAGCGAGGGCATCATGGTTTCCGAGATCAGAGGCCATAAGCCGCTAGGCACTGTTCGACTCATGGATTCAATATTTGCCGCGTGCAGTCTTCATAGCTAAGGATCTATCCAACACCGAATGTCGGTGGAATCCACCACAAAATGCTGTCGTGGAAGAGCAACGAAAGGGTCCCTAGCCTAGCCGGTGACGCAACCGCTGCAGCGATTGGGCGCGGAAGCCCATATCTGGCGTGTGCTGTACGTTCTTCTGTATTCTCTACCCCCGAGCACCAGCCGAAATCGCTGTCGACCGCCGAAGCATTTTGTATCTTCGAAAACGGCTTTGGCTAGTTCGGGTGCAAGTGAAACTCGACAATATACGTAAAAGCGCTTTCGAGGCTTAAGCCAGTATCCAGCAGCGGTGCAACCCAGTCTTCATGGAACTGTTGCGGATTATTTTGAGATTCGCTAAACAGGCGGCCTAGGGCTTCCGCCTTCATCAAGCGTCGGATTTTTTCACGCCGTAACATAGAGGCGATTTCCAGACGGATGTTTTCTGTTTTCCTGTTCATCGTTACGTTTGTCACTTCCCACGGATTTATTGCATGCAGTTGGTTATCAACAGGCATGCTCACGGCCAGCAGCAATCGGCCGAGACACAAGGAAGGTTAGACTCCTGATACAGTCGATGTCGTTGCGCGGGAGCAACGATGCTCGTAAATTAAGCATTCAGCCATGCTTCGGTCGTGCTGTTCTCCGACCAAGATGTTCGGAATACGCACGCTAGCACGGACAGTGCTTAGCCATCTCGCTAGAACAAACGCTGATTGCGGAAATAGGCTGTCGCGAAGTTCGACGGACCAACCAGTTTTCAGCCCGTGTAAACGGCTGAATGCTCTGCACAAATTCTCTCGAATATGTAACTGCCGATTCCGCCCTGGAAGCTCCCCAGAGAGTACCCGCACAGAATGCCAACGTCGTATACCTTAGCCAGTTGATTGCCGAGCTTTTCGAGTTGAACCACCGCTTCGGTGTTACCCTGTGCCCAGAGGAGTTGCACACATTCTCCGAAGATGGCAACACGGGGATGCTCGCCCGTCGCAGCCTTTGCCGCTGTCACAATGAGATCACTCAGCAGCTCAAAAAATCGAACTGGATGAGGCATGCCATTGAGCATAAGCGTTGAGAGCGTTTCCGCAGCATCCAGCGCGATATATCTGCCTTGCTCAATCGCGGCGCCGATGTTTAAGGCGCTAGCCTGCAATCTTCGAAGAAGGCTCCCACGGTGCGACTCGGTTGCGATGACGATGGTCGAATTCCCGGATCGGAGAGCGGCGCCAATGAATTGCGTAATGGCATCTAGAAGACATTGATCATCAGAATAAAAACCGATCTCGTGGTGTCGCACGATTTGCACGTTCTGGACTGTGATCGGTGCGACGGTGGCTTTCTGAAGGTCGGAAAGACCGACGGTGTGCACATTCGGCGGATCGGTAGCATCGTAACCAATCACACTCGCGCTGACAAACTGCTTGTCCCGAAGAACGGCTCCCACTGCCGGCAATAACTCGCTTCCAGCATCCGACTTGACGACATAGCCACCCGCACCCATGCGCAAGACTTCGGTTGCGATGTCCGAAAAGCGATTTTCGCTCACGAAAAGAATTTTGGACTTGGGAGAGAACTCGCGGATTTGCCGGGCCGCTTCAATGCCACTCACCGTGGGAAGACCGATGTCCAATAGGATCAGGTCGGGTAGGAGTTCTCGCGCCTTCCGAACCGCTTCTACTCCGTCAGACACTTCGCCGATGACTCGATATTCCGGATATTTCTGAAGCGTCGAACGGAGGAAGCGACGCCAAGGCTCGAAATCATCCACGATCAGAATCCGCACTGTCGCTGTTTCCAAAAAGTTCATCTCACTCTCTTGTTGACAAGCAAGAGGTACGGAACAGCGGCGCAGTGTCTGCGGGGAGAGGACATAAAGAAAACCGATTTAAGCCTAGCACATATCGTTTAGACGTGAGGTAAGGACAACAAAGCTAGCTGCTAGCTTTAGAAAATATTATCTGGCAGGGACGTGACAACTGTTATACTTGGCGCCAGATAGCCCTCCCCTAATGCCGCTACTTCGGAGTCCACGCTGTTTTTGCCTGTGTGTCTCTCGTGGCAGTGACCTGTTTTGAGTTAACTGTCTTGCTCCCTTCCTTGCTCCTGCGCAACGAGTATTTCGCAGAGTCCCCGTAGCCTAGTAATCGGAGACTGAAAAGGCAGGGCTGGCTTTCTGAAATATTCCTATGACAGGCATGGAGTGCTGTGCTATTTTGCGCCGGAATGGAATTCCTCTGCCCCATTTGACGCCGTAGTGTTGGACGGCTGTGGCAGCTCCTCATTCTTCAAGACAACTGCTGCTGGAGGTTTACGTGGCAGGTCCTTTTCCCATGTTGACCTATGAACCTGGACACGAACATCGCGGACCGGTACAGGGCGCTCCGGCGGGTCAATGAGGTAGCACTCACCAAATCCACAACCGAGGAGCTTTTCGCAGGTACGTGCGAGACTCTGAGAAAGCTGTTGCCCTATGACCGGGCCGGACTGACCCTCTATGATCCAGAGCACGACAGCCTGAAGATTGTGGCCATTTATGGTCCTCATGAAAATAGCATCTTTCGTCTCGGGCACCTGCTGCATCGCAAGACCAGTCAAACTGGTTGGGTGTTCGAGCACCAAACCTACATCATTCGTCGCGACTTAGCGAAACAGATTCGTTTTCCAGATGACAAACTGACCGTTGATGAAGGGTATCGGTCCATGTGCTCTGTTCCTTTGATCGTCTGGGGTAACAGCATTGGCGTCGTGACACTTGTCAGCGCACAAAAAAACGAGTTCTCGGTGCGTCATGCCCACCTGGTGCAAGAGATCTCAAATCAAATCGCACTTGCGGTGAACGCTATTAACTCTAGATGCCCCGCCCACGCGAACACAAAGCTTGTTTGTCCACGTTGCATCGGGGCAGTCGGAGGGAAGACGACAGTGTCGAAGTACCGCGAGGACTTATCTAGTTGGGGCAAGAAAGGTGGCCGGGGCCGCAAAAAGCTGGATTTCAATTGAATAACTGTTTTGAACAGTAAAATATGGCCTCGTGTCTGTCGCGCGTTCGTTTTCGCACTGCGTGATTCACCAGAACACGAGACTAATCTCTCCCGGTTGCATGGTTAGCCGGGGTGGCAAAGCTACCAGTACGAGACATCGGACAAGACTATCACGCTGGGTTGAGGCAGGGCAGGCTTCGAAACAAGTAGCTGGCTCTCGGAAGTTCTCTGCACTAGTCCTCTTACGCTTCACGCCGCACCGCCTGCTAGGCAGCGTGCTGGGATTGAAGCGGCAGGCGAACATGGATCCTGGTTCCGCCCATAGGTGTCGAATCAATCGCAATCGTTCCATTCACCAATCGGGCACGTTCGCGCATGCTGGTCAGACCTAGCCCTTTGCCTTGCAATGCTGCTTCGACGTCGAAGCCTTTCCCTAAATCACTGACGATGAGGTAAATCTCACCGGACTCCAGCCTCAGTGTTACCTCAACCCGTCTTACCCCGCTGTGCTTGACGACGTTGTGCAAAGCTTCCTGTAGCACTCGAAACACAGTAAGTCCGACTTCGATTGGCAGATCACTGGCCACATCACTTTTGAAGTCGATTGTCATGTCTTGCCGCTCGGCAAATTCCTTGCACCAGCTCTTTATGCCCGCAACGACACCCAGATATTCCAACCTTGAAGAGTGCAAGTCGTGCGACAGGGCTTGCACGTCATTGGAAATCTCGGTCGTACGCTTTCGAAGTTCGTCCACGCGGCTCTGGACCTCGGAAGGATTTTCCTGCAATTGTTCGAGTTCCACTGACAGCATTGCGAGCCGTTGGTTGATGTCGTCGTGAAGTTCTCTGCCAATCCGGGCACGTTCTTGTTCTTGTGCCGCGATCAAACTGCTACTCATTCTGTGCAGGGACTCTTGTGTGCGTCGCGCCTCGGCCATGACTGCCGACAGGAACATGAGCGGCACAGCGACCACGCACAACAGGATCTGGAGAGACAAGACGTTCTGCGGCATGGACGCGTAGGGAAACGGCTCTCGTCCGCGCATGGTGTACCACATCGAGATCAGCGCGACGGACAAGAGAGATAAGCTCAATCCACGCAAGCCAAATCGGGCTGCCGCCCACAGAAAAAGTGGAAGAGGAACATACAACAGTGCCGGAGCAGTGGCAGGCGACCAAGATTGCATTCGGAATAGCAAGACGGTAATCGACAGGGTCGCAATGATTAGTATGGCGGCTTCGAAAAGGCGAGGCACACGAATCCTGCAAATCCGGAAAAAACTATCTGAGCCGCAGAGCACGATGCTGGGGACAATTGTGAGCTCAGCCAATGCGTTCGTCCAGAACCGCTCTATCGAGAGCGGCCAATAGCCACGGCCCCAGCCTGTTAGCACGACCGCTGAAGCATCGAGAAATGAGGTTGCCAAGGGCGCAACCAGCACACCAAATATTACGAAGCTAAGAACTCCGCGCACGCTGTCAAGCGTGCTTTCCGGGCTGATTCGCCTTATGAAATAAGCGCCGATTAATGCTTCGCTGGTGTTGGTTACAAACCAACCTAGAGCTGTCCACACCGGCACTCCCGCCTGTGATTGAGCGATCAAGTGAGCCGGAAGGACGGCCAGAAGAAACATCCACCACCATGTGCGCCGCGGAGCGAGCAAAAAGGCTGCCAAAAGGATTGCGTTGGGAGGCCAAAAGGTTGAATTAGGCTGTCCGATTGGAGTCAAAGCGAAGCCAATCCGTGTCCCAACGTAGTAGCTGATTCCGACCAGCAGCGCGAAGCTCACGGTCCGCAGCATTCGGCTGGCCGAAACAGAGGAGTCGGGGTTCTCGGACGACTTAAGACGCGCGGCTGCGGTAATCCTCGACAGCGAAGAGAGTAGTGCGCTGCTCACCGCAGGGTCACCTCTTACAAGAATGTTGGGTCCCCGGGTTACTTGTCTTGAAATCTTACGGAGTGCCTCTTTATCATCAAGCGAAAACAATGCTTTTGTTCTAAAATCAGACAGTTTCAAAATTGAAAAAGAGCAACACACCTGACGGCGTGGTTGCGCACTCTGCCAAAGCTCCCCGCAAGGGTACGAAGCGACGCTCGCAGAGATCAGCGGTGATTCAACATCGCATTCTAAATCCGAATGCAAGAGCTTGCAATTATCGTCAGCGACACGGTAACCTTTGTACGCTGTGTGTCGGAATGCATTCATAGCTCCCTCGCGAGCTAATTGATATTTCGACTTTCTAATCGTAAAACTCCGCCGCGCTCATTCGCGGTTCGGCCTCGCGCTCTCGCTCTACACAGCACTTCACGGAATGTCACCGATGTCCCACGTGTGGGCTCGTGCTGATAATTGGTATAGCGATCCCGCACCACACCTGAGTCCGCGATCCTGAGCGATCACGTCGAGGTGAAGTGAAGTCCAGTCGGCCAGCAGCACGCCTTCATTCCCCTCTCCACTGTAAGTTTTGAGATAGCCGCGACAACGCTCGCAATAATCGATTCGCAGTGCATCTTCTCCTTCGACAGCCAGAAACGCCAGGCGATGATGGTCCAGCGTTTCGCAGAACGGACACCCGGTTCGACGATAGCGCCAACGAGTTGCGCAACGTCCGCACGAAAAAAGTCGAAGGCGTGCAGGATCACTGCCAACCAGCTGAGCCATCGCCGGAGGTGTTCCGCGTATCGAGCCATTACGGTCCAGCCCAGGTAATGAAGCAGGCCAGGATGCCTGGAGCCCCGCGCATCCTGTTCGAGTAGCCAAGCTGCCGCTCGCGAAGGCAAGCCCGCGTCGCTCCGCAGGTCGGCAATGAGCTCCCTGGTTTGGGGAACAAGCTTTTCGGGAAGCGGTTTCATGAAAGGGTTTCTGCCAGCGAAGCAAGGGCTTCCTCCAGAGGATGAAGGTCGATCGTCACCCTGGAACTCAAAAGCAGAGGTACTCCGGCGTAGAAATCGCCGCTATAGTCATCCCACCTCGGGATGCAAACACTGGGAATGGAGACGTCGGCAGCTGCGGCCTGGACCAACGCCTGCAAATCTGCCACGGGTTGAAGATAAGGGTGCTTCGCCAGCCAGACATCTTGGGTCATGGGGTCAATCGCCTTGTCCGACCTGCTCCTTGGGAAGCAGTGGTACAAGTCGTGCACCCAGCCCGAACAGGAAGATGGTCGTAGCGATGAGGCCAACCGAGATACCCCACTCGAAAATGGTTGGAGAATAGGTCTCCGGCGCGACCTGAGGCATTGGGCCTTTCAAGTGCATGGCCCAGAGAACAACGTTGACGCGGTTGAATACCACACCCATCGTGGCGAGAAGCGCTCCGACAAACAGAACCCCAGGGCGGGCTCGTTGTTCTGCACGGGAAAGTAGTGCCAAAGGAGCAAGACCGCCAAGGACAATTTCGATGGCGAAAAGGATGCCCAGTCTCCCAGAAAATGCGTCGGAGAGCTGGCCTCGAACCACCATATCGCCTAGGCGAAAGAGCAGGTAGACCAAGAGTGACCAGAACGTGATCTCCCCCATCGCTGCCAGCTGTGCAACGCGCAGCCGCCGGCGCCACGCCTTCGCGATCCACATCTCGACCACGATGACAAGACCGGTGCCGGCTGCGATCGAGGAAAGGAAGAACGAGACGGGCAGCACAGGCGACCACCACTGCCGGCCTAGCTTATCGGGCATGAGCAGGAACAGCGAGCCCAGAGAGCTTTGGTGCATGGTGGAGAGTGTGACCGCGGCGATGGCAAGCATGATCGGCTCAGCCTTCTTGCCCTTGGCACGAAAGGACCAGGCGAGGAAGGAGAAAAGGGCTGCGGTGAATGCCGCATAAACCAGACGGCGGGAAAGGAGGTAGACGAACAAGGTGAGCGCGAACGCTACGTAAGCGCCGGACCAGCACCGCCAGATGTCCATCGCCCTCTTGACTCCCCACCACTCAAGGGGTACTGGCAAGAACTCAAAGAGCAGCACCGTGACGTAGAGACCAACACACCAGGACACCTCAAACATCGCGGATTGCTCAGGAGCCTGCAGGCCAAGCTGATAGAAATGCCAGGGCAAGCCGAGGTCGGCTACGAGAGTGACGGTGACGAACGAGTAGCTTAACAAGCCCATGAGTACAGCCGAGCGGCCCATGGAGTAGAGGTCCTTGCGCTGGAACACGTAAATGAAGCCAGCAGTCGCGAAGGCTCCGGCTGCTACTGCGATCCAGACCAGGTCGAAGACGATCCAGAGTCCCCAGGCATACGTGTCTGAGAGATGGGTGCTGCCGCCCAAACCCAAAGCGAACCGGGCGACCAGGGAAATGGCACCGAAGGCCATGAGCACGAGCAGCATCCCATTGAACGGAGTCATCAGTTTGCTCTGAAGGGGCTCAAACTCCACCCGCGGTGTGGGGCTTTCGGCAGGCGACGTTTGAGACTGTGCGCTGGCTATTGCCGATGCCCTGCGCTTCATGAAGGCGTAGACACCACTGAGCAGCGTGCCCACGGCGATCACAGCGGGAGGAACAGCATGGAGGGCGAGCCTCGAAAGCCCGGGATAGGACTTGGTGCCAACGTCGGGAAATCCCAGCTTGTCGAATGACACCGAAGATAGGTACAACACGCTGGTGCCGCCCGCCTCCTTTTCTCCATAGATGTGATCCACGTATTTGTCGGGATGGTTGGAAATACGGCTCCGTGCCTCCATAAGCATTTCGTCCCGGGTGCCGAAACGGAGACAGTCCGCCGGGCAAGCCTTGACGCAAGCAGGCGTGACAATGTCCTCGCGGTACTGTTTGCTCTCGACCTCGCTGAGTGCCTGTCCGTTAAAGGCCAAGGGGACCGGTTGATTGGAGCGGTCGGCACAATGGGTGCACTTCTGTATTTTCGGGGCAAGGGAGTCCCATTCCGCCGTGGGCACACCCCAGGGGCACGCCCAGATGCAATAGCGGCAGCCGATGCACTTATCGGCGTCGTAACCGACGGGCCCGTCCGGCTGCCTGGTCAGCGCTGTCGTTGGACAGGCGGAGGCGCACGCCGGCTCCAAACAGTGCAGGCAACGCCGCATCGTGAAAAGGTAATGCAGACCCCCAGGTGCCTTCTCGTCGGGTAGTTCGTGAAACGTGATCAGGGTGTAGGTTTGCGCGCTAAGAGTGGCAGGATTCTGAAAACCCAGGTTGTAATCCAATTGGTTTTTTTCCCCCTCACGATCGTTCCACTGCTTGCAGGCAACTTGGCAGGCCCGGCAACCGATGCACCTGGTGATGTCGATGAGCGTTGCTTTTATCGGAATCTGGGTTGTCGGGCCCGTCATGATCTTCTCCCTCGTGGGCCCGACCTCATTCCGACGGCCTCGTACGCCTTAACCACGTTCACCAAACATGCCTTCGTCTCTTGAGTTCCAGCCCCCGGATCCACGGCATCGATCGTGAGGTGGTTTACGCTCGGTCCCGTGGACAGCCCCTGGAAACCCCAGTTGTAGGGCATCCACACGATGACCACCTCATTGCCATCGATCTTGAGCGTCTGCATTCTGGGAGTGACCACGGCCTTGACGATGATCTCGCCGCGCGCCGAGGACACTTGTACCGAGTCCCCGCTTTTGACCGCTAGTTTCCGCCCAAGGACCTCCGGTATTTCGAGTACGGGCTCCGGAACGAGCTCGTTCAACCACGGGATGTTGCGCGTCGAGGAACCCCCGCACCAGTGTTCTGCGACGGTCGATGTCATGAGGACATAGGGGAACTCGGAGACCGTCCCGATCGGCTGGAGGGATTGGATGCGCGGGTACTTGAGCATTGGGTTATGTTTCACCTTCGGGTGCAGCAGGTTCTCCACCGGACTCTCCACGGGTTCGTACATTTCGGGCAGCGGACCGTCTTTCGGCACATAGGCCACATCGCGTGGGATCTTCGGGTTCTTCGGGTCCGGATCCTGGTAAACGGCCGCGAAAAGGCGCCCGACACCTTCCGGATTCAGGTGGAACGCTCGCTGGCCGTTCGGCGTGTTCGGTCCGTCGGTCAGGACAGGGACATCCGGCACGTCGTATCCGGCCCAGCGCTTTGTTTTCTCGTCCCACCAGACGATGGGGTCCGAGCCCGGATACGGTTTGCCGTGTCGATCGCACGATGCTCGGTTGTAAAGAATGCGCATGTTGTTCGGCCAGGTCCACGCGAAGTGCGGATAGAGTCCGAGGCCTCCCGGGTCGGTTTGAGAGTCGCGGCGTTTGGTGAGGTTTACCCCACCGCCGTAAACCCCCGCGTAGATCCACGCACCGGCAGAGGTCGAGCCGTCGGGCTGGAGGTCGCCCACTCGGTTGACGAGATCACCGGTCTTCAGGCTGGCAACCGGAAGGTCGCGCAGTGCACGCCCGTTGATCTCGCGGAGCACGTCCTCCGCGCTGGTATAGGTCCAAAAGGACTTCTTGATAATGTCGTCCTTCGGCTCGGCCGAATCTTTAACCAGCTCGCGCACCCGGCGAAATACCAGATCAACGATTTCGCCGTCAGGTTTGGCCTCTCCGGGGGGCTTCACCGCCGCGTGCCGCCACTGCACCATACCGCCCGAGTTGGTAATGGTTCCGTTCTTTTCCATGAAGAACGCGGCGGGCAGCAAGATAACCTCGGTGGAGATCGACTTCGGATCGACGCCGGGGCGACGCCAGAATGTCGCCGTTTCCGTCTGCCAGATCTCTTGCACCACCAGCATCTCGAGCTTCGCCATCGCGTCAAATGTCACTTTCAGGTTGGGCATCGTCACTGCCGGGTTCTGGCCGACGATCCACAGCAACTTCATCGTTCCAGCGAGAGCACTCTCGAAGATCGACATGGTGCTGTAATCTTTTGTCGCACTTCGCTTGGGCAACCAGGCGTAGGCGAAATCATTCTCGGGAGTAGCGGCATCTCCGTAGAAAGCTTTGAGCGTATTGACGAGGAACTTGCGATCTCCCGTCCCGTTCCTCTTGGTGTACTCCGCAAGGGTGGGCTCGGTATGGGCGGGGTAGTTAAGATAGCCGGGCATGTAGTTGTTCAGCACGCCCATGTCGCACGCGCCCTGCACGTTCGGCTCGCCGCGCAGAGCGTTGACGCCCCCGCCTGGCTTGCCGACGTTGCCGAGTAGGAGCTGCAGGATGGTGAATGCGCGGATTCCCTGCACGCCTGTGGTGTGCTGGGTCATGCCGAGCGCATACAAGATGGACCCCGGCCGGTTCTTGGCCATGGTTTCCGCGATCTGCTGGATCTGTGCCGCGGGGATGCCGGTGATGCGCTCCCCCATGTCAAGCGTATACCGCGACACGAACACTTTCAGATGACTGAAGACGCAGTGCGGGTCATCCAGGCTCGCGGCGACGCGCGGCTTCCCGTTCCCATCGAGCTGATAACCCCAGGTCTCTGTGCCATACTTGTGCTTCTCTTCGTCAAACCCGCTGAAAAGTCCGTCCTTGAAGTCGAAAGCCGCGTGGCCTAGGAAGAGGGCGTTGGTATGGGTCGTAACGTAGTCCTCGTCGTACAGCTTATGAACAAGGACGTGGTTGATCATCGTATTAAGAAACGCCGCGTCAGTACCGGGGCGGATGCGGGCGTACATGTCGGCACCCGCTGATGTCCGGGTGAATCGAGGGTCGACGTGGATGATCTTCGCCCCATTTTCCTGGGCCTTCCGGATCCACTTGTAGGCCATGGGGTGGTTCTCGGCCACATTGCTGCCCTCCACCAGAATCGTCTTGCAATGTTGCAGGTCAATCCAGTGGTTGGTCATCGCCCCCCGCCCGAACGCGGCCCCCAGACCGGGGACCGTAGGGCTGTGTCAAAGTCGCGCCTGGTGCTCGACGAAGGCGAGGCCAAGCAGGCGCGCCGCTTTCTGGAAGAGATAGCACTCCTCGTTGGTATTCTGGGCGCCGCCCATAAAGGCGATCGCGTCCGTCCGGTTGACCGGAACCTCCGCTTCACCGAGCTTCTCGGTGGCGATCCACGTCGCATCGCGTGTCTTGCGGATCTTCTGCGCGATCCGGTCCACCGCGTTTTCCCACGAGATCTCCTCCCAGCGGTCGCTGCCCGGGGCCCGGTAAAGCGGCGTTCGAAGCCGGTTCGGCGAGGTGTGCGTCGCAAACATGGATATGCCTTTGACGCACAGCGAACCGCGGTTCACGACGTGGTCGTAGTCGCCTTCCATGGTAATCAGCTTGCCCTCGCGCACCGCCGCGATCATGCCGCACCCGCACGAACAGAAGTTGCACGAAGTTGTGAACTCGCTTATGTTCGTCAGCTTTAGCTCTTGGGTAGCGGCCCTCACCTTGGGCAAATCGAGAAGTCCCCCGAGCGCAAGTCCTACGCTGCCGCCTGCGGCTACTCTCAACCAGTCTCTGCGGCTAACTGATGTAGGATCTGAGGCGCGTTCGGCGAGGCTGCGAGACCGCCTTGAGATCCGTCGAGTGTCCATAGAATCCCCCGCCTATTTGGGCAGACGAAATGACCGCGAATCTAAGTATTTGGTTGCTGCCCGCCTGTAGTATTGCTAGCCATTTTCCGCCGGCCATCGCCGAAGGACGATGAGGCGGAAGAGATATTAGGCGCAAGATACTGCCCAAACCCCGGAACCAAGAACTAGTATTTCTGACAGTATTTGCGGGCGCTTGGCCAAGATAACTCAAAAGGCCCAACGCAGGGAGAAGGTTGCGTTGTTGGCGTGAAAATAGCGCGGGTCGGTCGGTCCCACAAAAGACTGTTCATTATATTGGTAATAGTTCCAACCTGCCTTGAGGGTTAGTTCATGCCCGATGTCGACGGCAACATTGGCCAGCGGCTGCTGATAGTTATATTGCAGCGAGCCAAACGGTTGCAGCACATTAAACTGGGGGGTTTGGCCGCCGGTGCTGGTGATGCTGTAGCCCATCTGGGTGGTGAGCCGTGGAAGCGGCTTGAACATCACCGAGCCCATGCCGTAGTTCGTACTACTTTGGTAGATGCCATTGGTGAGCAACGGATTGCTGGGTTCGTCGTAGCCGTTCGCCGTGCAGCTGCCGGCATTTGCAACCACCGGCAGGGACGTGGCCGAGTCGTTAAAGCAAATGAGGGCGTTCTGTTGGTACTGAGTATAGTTGTAGGCGAATTCGAAGCTGAAGCGCTCGCGAGGCATGAGCGACGCGGTGAATCCATAGTTGCGATTGTGCCCCTGGTAATCGATCAACCGATTGCCGTTTGAGGCCTGCCAAAGATTGATGCCTCCCCCCAGAACCGCCCACGGCTTCGGTGTGTAATTGGCTTGGATACGATAGCGTGATTCTTTCCGCGGTCCGATACGCACGATCGTGTTGTCGTTGTTTGTATGTTCGAAGTCGAAGTTAAAGCGCAGGTTCGGCATCGGCTTTGCCCAGAATGCGGCGAGCGGAGTGTATCCGTGGACGACAACCCGATTTTGCTCGTCGGCCGCGTATTCCAGCTGATTGAAGAGTTGATCCCCGTAACGAAATCCAACCCGGGCCCCCATGTGTTTGGTGATGTCCCAAATGACATCGCTCTCGTTGGTCGTCCAATTTTGGTTGAAGGACAACTCGTCAGGGGTGACGGTCGGAGGACCCTGTGTGGTCGCGCTCAACGGGGTAAGCAAGGTACAGTTTGCAGAAGAATTGCAGGTCCAGCTGGTTTCGGTGGAAATGAAGCTCTGCGGGATCCGGTAGCTCCAGAAACGGAAGGTGTCGACGAGTCGAAAATGCTCTGACAAGTGCACGGTGGCGGTGAAGTCGGCCACATTTGAGATGTTGGTTGCGTGTCCCGGTCCGGTGACGGTTTCCTGGCGAGTGTCTGTGCGCGTGGTCAGCCCATTGAAAAATTCATTGAGGGGAGCGTTCATATCAGCAGAGCTGTAGGCATACGAGGCACTCAACTCCAGCCGTTGAATGGAGGTCGTACGCAGACTCAAGCGCTCGGTGGGTGTGGAGGTCCGGATACGATCCGTCCGGTTGTAGGCGAAATATCCATTGCAGTCAATGTTGGTCAAAGTTCCGCTAGGATCGATCAGGCTGGTTGCCGGTGGAGTGACGGCGCAAGGATTCTTATTCGCGGTGTCAAAAGGCAGGCCGAGTGTTACGGTTCCGGCTCCTGCCGGCAAAAGCGCAGTGCCGAACGGAGCCAATTGCCAGTTGGTATCTCCTTTGTAGTAGTCAAGAAATTGATCGTAGCTGATCACGGTTCCTGGCAAGGGCTTGAGATCGGCGCCGATGCGGTAGGAGTTCAGGGTGGTGTTCCAGTTTTGGTACAGCCAAGCATCCGTACCTTCGTGAACGCTCGAATAGGAGGGGCCGGTCATATTATTGCGCGAATACCCGAGGCGGAAGTCGACCTTCGACTGCGGTAACAGCGTCAAATCGAAATCCTCCATCCGCCGGCGGGTCGAGAAATAATGGGGCGAAAAGGTCACCGGAATGCTCGGGCTCGAAGTCGGCGGATTCAACGGGTTCGCCAGGAGGTTATAGTCGAAATCCGTTTGGTTGCGGCGGAAGGCGGCACGGAAATCGTACCATCGGCCTTTATCAATTCTTGCGTGGAGAGCGTTATTGGGATCGCCTCCCCAACCGAAGCTGTCGATCGACAAGTCGTCAAATAGGAGACCGGTGTGGTCTTCCGATTGCATGAGCAGGCTTTGCTCAAGAAAACGCGGCCCGGTGCGCAGATCGACGAGGGTATTGTACATTTCCTGACTGCCGGTGAGATATGACAAACGATAGCCTATCTCGGTGGACTGATGGATCATGTAACCACCGGTCTCCCAGCCCTCCGGCGCAGCCGGGCTCTGGTCGGTGTCGCTTCCCGCACTCTGGGCTCTGGCCGCACAGTTCAAGAGCGACACGATAATCAATAGCCGTTCGATCCGGAACCAGCTTGTACTCATGACCAACCTCTTCATCTGAAAAACACGTTGCTCGCGTTGGAACCGTGAATCATCGCGTGGCACATCGTGCAAGCTTGGTACTTCGTCGCCTGATTGTGGGCAGGTCCTGCGGGCCCCTGCGCCGGAAATGAGTGACACTGCAGGCAGAGCAGGTTCACCTGGCTGACCCGCAGGTAACGCGCGTTGTTCGAGCCATGCGGCGTGTGGCAACTGCTGCAGCCCTCGGTCTTCACCGGCACGTGCTCATAAACGAAGGGGCCCCGCTTGTCGGCGTGACAGTTCACGCAAACCGCGTCGCCACTCGGCAGCGCCCTGACCTGCTTCAGGGTCGTGGTACCGTGAACGTTGTGGCAATCGCTGCATTGGATGAGGCCTTCGTCTACTCGATGGTGATAGGGCCTGGCGAAGTCGGCCTTGGCAGACGCATGACATCCGTAGCAAAGATTGGGCTGCGCCTGCACCAGGAGGTGCGCAGCCTCCTTGGCGTGGTGCGGTGAGTGACAATCAAGGCATCCAAGGTCGTTGCCGGCGTGCACCGATGCAGAGAAGTGACGCTGCTCATGTTTTTCTCCATGGCAACTCAAACAACGCGCGTCCGCGTCCTGCTTCGACATCGTTTCGAAGTTGAGGATCTTGGTGACGTCGCCACCGCCCTCTACATGGGCGGATCCGGGACCATGACAGGACTCGCAGCCATGGCCATTTTGGAGAGTGGTCTTGAAGTGAGGAGTCGCTTCAAAGTTTTTCTTGTACAGCTCTTCGTGACAAGTCTTGCAGACATCACTACCAACGTATTGGGCGCTGTCCTTTTGGGGCGAAGTTGCGTTTTTGTCGGTCTGGCTGTCAGCAGGAGTTGGTCGAAGGAACAGCAGCAGAAAGATCGCTGGTGTAGCCAACACTAGAAATTCTTTCAACGTTCGTCTCTTCTTCACGGATAGACTCCTTGACCTCGCCCGCAGGCACTGCTGTGATCCGTCTGGCGACGTTTGATATCGCTACAGGAGATGCGAGTCGATCGGGATCAAAGCGCAACCTGCTTGTGGGTTTTGATGTACTCAGCAAATCGACGGCTCGCTGGTCATTCAGTCCTAGGGATGCCCATGGTGTGCGGCGGCTTGCTCCTGACTTAACTGGGGCTACTTATTCCACGAGCTGAGTTACTTCAAGTTTCGAACCACCTCTGAATCCTCTACCTTTGTGCGGTAGTCTAGGCGCAGTCGGCGAAGGCCAATACTGGCAGAAATGACAGTCGATGACCGCGACTGAGTTTTGGGCTGACAATACCGGTAACGACGACACGATCGTGCGAATCACCGGTAAGGAATCAGGACGGTTCCGGAAACAGAGCTGAAATACCGCGTGCGTGCCGGCTTGGAACTAATTCTTGTTAAACCTAAGCGGCCGTGACCTAGGACCCCTCTAAACCCAAACGCGAATGCGTAATTCAGCATGAGGGTTCAAAGACCTTGCGAGAAACTTCAGAAGTAACAGAGATGGGGTAGCAGAGCATCAGGAGCAGCCTCCTCGCAGTGTCTTTAGGACGAGGCGCCGAGTCCAGAACGATGGTAAGCCGCTAACGCATCGTGCAGCCGGGGAAAGATATGTTCCGCACCGACCGTTTCAGTGATTTGATGTCGCTCCAGATCCTCCTCAAGTGCCGGATGCACGCGCGCAAAAAGCAAAACAACTCCGCGCTCTGTAAGCTTGCGATGAAGTTCGCCTACAACCTTCGCTGCGGAATAGTCGATGTTGGTCATGGCGTCCGAATCGATGATAAGCCAGCGCAATTGACAGGGCTGTGGACCAACGAGACGCAAGATTTCCTCAGAAAACCGGTTAGCATTCGCATAAAACAGCGGCGCACCAAAACGATAAATCGCCATCCCTGGTTCCGAGACCGTGCCTACACTGCTGGCACCGTCTGCCAATAGCCCTTTTCATTCATCACCAACACGCCTGTGTGAGGATGAGCACGACACGCAGTAGAGAGATCACAATGGCGAAGACGAGACCTTGTTCAACGCTTTCTAGAATCGCCGCACTCGCCGTCGTCACAGCGAGCACAAACTCTCCCGGACTCTCTCGCCGGATCTTCCACAGTCCCTTTACGTCGTACGGCAATCACGAATACGATCGCTCCTAGAGCGCAACGCGGCAGGTATTGTGGCGGCCCTGTAAGGAACAAGAGTACCAATGCTACGATCGTAGCCGTCGCGATTTGCGCAAACTGGCTGCGCCCGCCGGAGGTCTCCACCATGGCTGTTTGTGTTGGGCTCCCATTCACCACAAATGTTCCAGTGACGCCTGCGGCTAGATTCGCAACCGACAGCCCCATCAGATCGGCATTTTCGTCCAAATCCTGGTCATGACGCATGGCGTAAACGCGAGCCGTTGCCGCGCTCTGCGCCACAATCATGACGAAACAGGAAAATGCGAGCGGCGTAAGGAGTTCCAGATCTCTCCAGGAAGCTGCTGGAAATTGGAGATGTGGAAGACCGCCGACAATGGGCCCAATGACCTCTACGCCCCGCCCTACCAGGTTGAACTGCGTGCTTGCCGCAATCGCGCTAGCGACCGCGATCAGTGGCCCCGGAATCTTGGGAGCGAAATGTCGCAAGGCAAAGATGACCATCAGCACGGCGATGCCGCTGGTTGGGTTTGCGGCGTTTGGATCTTTTCGCTATTTGGTAGTGGCGGCCGATTCGGCAACGGCCGCGATTCTTGTAGGAGGACTTGCATCGATCGCCCCATTGGGAAGCGAGAGATACGTGGCCCTCGCGAGCCTTGTGGCCCTACTGACGGCAGTTTTCTTGCTACTGGCGCGCTTGCTGAAGCTCGGATTTGTAGCGGACTTCCTCTCCCAAACTGGTTCCTATAGGGGGAGAGAAAAAACGCCCGCCACGGTGGAAGAAACCGGTATCACTACGATAGTCACGCCCTGAGGAAACTACGCGGCCGCTTTCGAGACGCCCACGGGATTGCGATTTGTCATGAACGGTGGTTGGGTGTGCGTTTTCGCTGGTTATCGTTAGGCGCAGAAATGTTAGGTCGTTTCCGAGCATCACTCGTTCGTTTCCCAAGCTGTTAATTATGACAGGTTCGGCCAGGCACTGTTCCGACGACAATAGTGTCACGTCCTGCGAACCTCGGAGGCCCGAACCCACGTTGCGCTCAGGTCAGGGGAGAAAGGGATCCCGCCGTGGCATTTGCGACAATCCGGAGCGGTACAGCGCCAACAATTGCACGACGAATATTTCTACCAATGTGGCCAAGGCTCGAGCCGAAAAAGCCGTGAGGTGAGATTGTCGCATTCTGCTCAACGGAAAGGTCGACGTGCGGATGGTGCTTCCGATGTTTCGCGTCGTATTCGCTAGGGTCGACTCGGATTCCAATAAATAAAGGAACGAGCCGAGCGGTAGATCACAGCTTGTACAACGACGCAGCCAGCCGCTTCAGCCCTCGATCGCGAGCGAGAATGTCTAGATGAAGCGAAGTCCAGTCTGCCAGCAGTAAGCCCTCGTTCCCCTCCCCATTGTAGGTTTTCAGATACCCACCGCAAGCCTCGCAATAGTCGATCCGGAGGCCACCCTCCCCCTCGATCGCCACGATCGCCAGTCGGTGATCATTTTCGTTTTGGCAAAACGGGCATCCGGTTCGCCGGTACCGCCAACGTGTGCCGCAACGGCCGCAAGAGAGTAGTCGTAGACGTCCAGGATCGATCCCGACCAACTGCGCCATCGCAGGCGGTGCTCCACACGTAGGACAGTAACTGCGGAGCCAGCGCTCTTCATCGCGACACCTACTGAAGGCGCCCACCACCGGGCGGAGATAATGGGCCAGAGCGGTCCAGCCGAGGTAATGAAGCATCCCCAGATGCCTGGGCGGGTAAGGATCTTCATCGAGGAGCCAGGCCAGGGCACGGTGTGGCGAATCCGAGTCACAATGCAGTTCGGCAGCTAGGGCCCGGGCCTCCTCCGCCAAATTTTCCGGCAGCGTCCTACTAGAGGCCAGCCTCTCAACCAGAGAGCTGACAATCCCCTCCGCATGACCTCGGTCAAATACAACCCCTGCGCTTTGCAACAGGGGTACACCCGCGTGAAAGTCGCCGCTATAGTCATCCCAGCGCGGGATCAAAGCACTGGGAATGGAGGTCTCCCTGGCCGCCGCGTGGACCAGCGCATGCAGATCCGCTACGGGTTGAAGGTAAGGGTGCCTCGCCAGCCAAACATCTTGAGTCATGGGATCAATCGCCTTGTCCGACCGGTTCCTTGGGAAGCAGTGGCAAAAGTCCTGCACCGAGCCCGAACAGGAAGATGGTCGCAGCGATCAGGCCAACCGAGATGCCCCATTCGAAAATGGTGGGAGAGTAAGTCTCCGGCGCGACCTGCGGCATTAGACCTTTCAGATGCATGGCCCAGAGAACTACGTTCACGCGGTTGAAAACCACACCGATCGTGGTGAGAAGTGCTCCAACCAACAGCACTCCGGGACGGGCGCGCTGCTCTGCGCGGGAAAGCAGTGCCAAAGGAACAAGGCCGCCAAGGAAGATCTCGATGGCGAAGAGGACACCCAGTCTGCCAGAAAATGCGTCGGAGAGCTGGCCGTATGGAATGGCTCATTCATGGGTCGCCGCAATAACGTCTGTGAAGCGGGCAACATCCGCAAAGTTGTTCCCAAGAACATTAGAGTAGGTGAAAGGCGAGAATCGTGACACTGTTATTTTTGCCAGTACGACCTCCCTACGAAAGCCCCTAAACTCACCACACCCAGACCGTGGGGCCTTCAGTGCCGATTCATGAAAGACACGAATACGAGGCCAGTTTGGTTGTTGCTCACTTGCGACGGGCTGAGTCTGCTTGGCACTGCTCTAGTCACAACCGCTGGAATTTCTTGGCTATTTGTCTTGCCGCAGCAGATTCGCGGACACGCCGACAACCCCTATGTCGGAGTCGTGATTTTCCTGATTCTTCCTATAGTTTTTTTTGCTGGGTTGGCGTTGATCCCGATTGGGGTTTACCGCAGCCAGCGGCGTTTTCGCCAAGCGCTCGCGGCTCCGTTCGATCGCAAAACTGCGGTGCGACGCTTGGCCTGGTTTCTCGCTATTACCACGGTTCTGAACATCCTAATCGGAACTCAACTCACCTATCGGGCTGTCGAGCAGATGGAGACACCGCAATTCTGCGGGGGGACCTGTCACACGATGAACCCTGAATTAGCAGCCTATCGGAACGCCCCGCACTCCAGGGTGGAATGTGTAGAGTGTCACGTGGCACCCGGCGCAGCCGGTTGGCTCAGCAGCAAGACGAGCGGAATTCGTCAGTTTGTTGAAACGGTGCTGAACACCAGCCCGAGACCGATTCCTTCTGCTCTCGAAAGCAATCGCCTCATACCAGCAAGAAAAACTTGCGAGAACTGCCATTGGCCCCAGATGTTCGGTGGTGCGCGTCTGCGCGTATTCAGTAAGTACGCCGATGACGAAGCAAATACGCGCTCGCTAACAGTTGTCGTGCTGCTGGTGGGTGGACACCAGATCCCCGGAATTCATGGTGCTCATCTTGGTCCCGGAGTTCACATCCGCTTCACGGCGGCCGACGCAGCAAGGCAAAACGTTCCCTGGGTCGAATACCGCAACACGGAGAGAGGAGATGCCCGGACGTTCGCCCGCCCCGACTCGACGCCGGATTCGGCCAGCAATCTGCCCAAATTCGAAATGCAGTGCGTTGACTGTCATAACCGCCCGAGCCATACCTTTGAGTTGCCTGAACGAGCGATGGACGAAGCGCTCGCCTTGGGCGACATACCCGTAACATTACCCTACATCAAGAAGAAGAGTGTGGAGTTGCTGAGGGCGAATTATGCGACAAACACAGAAGCTGATGAACAATTGCCAGCCGCGCTCGAAAGATTCTATCAGCAGAATTACCCGGAGCTGTACGCAAAACGGATGGAAGACATTCGCTTGGCAAGCCGTGCGGTTCTCACGATCTATAACCGCAACGTTTTCCCTGATCTGAAGGTCTCCTGGGGCACCTATCCGAACAACCTGGGGCACATGGATTTTCCGGGCTGTTTCCGTTGTCATGACGGAGCGCACGCGACCGCGGACGGCAAGACGATCACCCAGGACTGCAGCAGTTGCCATGAGCTGCTCGCTATGGATGAGGCGTCACCAGAGATCTTGACGAGGCTCGGAATCGCAGGACGGATCTCGATGGCGCAGCGACAGTAGCCGTGAAACGTAAACAGGACTACGGAGGCGCAGGGCAAAATCGGTTGGACAAGAGAGGAGATCGATTATGAACAACAAGTTTCTGTTTGGTTTGACTGTGATTTTACTACTTACATCCTTGGCCTCGTGGGCGAATGACGGAGCAACCCTTTACAAGACCAAGTGTGCAGGTTGCCACGGCGCGAGTGGCGAAGGCAAACCGACAATGAAGGCTCCCCCGCTCAAGGGAACGAACCTTGAGGTAGATCAACTAGTGGAGCATATAACCAAAGGCGAGTCAGAAAGCAAGCCGCCCCACAACAAAGGCATCGTTGGGGTGAATGGCGATCAAGCCAAGGCGATTGCGGAATACATCAAGACGCTGAAGTAAGTTGCACTGATTGGGTTGCAACGGTAATTCGCGGTCGAAACCCTCTACATCAGTGATGAGCACTTTTCTGCGGGCTCTCCTCGGGAATCTTCTTAAAGGGCTCCTTCGCAACCGTTACCATGACGGCGCCGCTTGCGCAATCGCTGATCCCAACAGTTACCTGAGAATACGATAGACTCCCCACATGAAATTACTGCCGATTGTGGTGATTCTTTGTGTAAGCCCATGTTTGGCTCAGATGGTTGCAATCACCTTCGATGATCTGCCGCTGAACGGCGAACTGCCGCCGGGAGTCACGCGCCTCAAGATTGCGCGCGACACGATTGCGGTCTTGCGGGCGCGGCACGTGCCGCCGACGTATGGATTCGTGAATGCGAAAAAGTTAGAAGGCAATGCGGATGCAGCAGAGGCGCTTAAAGTGTGGGTGGCGTCGGAGCCAATTGGAAGTCATACGTACGGGCACATAGATTTGAATGCGAATTCAGTGGAGAGCTTCGAGCGAGAAATTGACGAGAATGAACCAGTTCTTGAGTTGCTGGCAGGCACCAACGCGGATTGGCATTGGTTTCGGTACCCCTTTTTGCGCGAAGGAGATACCGTCGAGAAAAGGCGCGCTGTTCGGAGTTATCTTCAGTCGCATGCATATCGAGTGGCACAGGTAACGCTCGATTGGGAAGATTATCTGTGGAACAGCTCCTATGCACGTTGCGTAGCCAAAAACGATGCCCCCTCAATCGAGCGGTTGCGTTCGAGCTATTTGCAAGTTCAATCATCCTATCTGGATCTGGGACATCAATTGGCACAACTCGTTTATGCACGTGACATCCACCATGTGTTGCTGCTTCATCTCGGCGCGTTCAGCAGCACGATCTTGCCGGATGCGTTGGACCTGCTTGCAAAGAAGGGATTCAAGCTCGTGACCCTCGAAGAAGCTGAGAATGATCCGGTGTATCAAGGCGATCCGGATGTCGGCTCCCAGTATGGTGGGACACTGCTAGAGTTGTGGATGGAGGCGAAGAAGATCAAATTTCCGCGCGCGACGGAAAAGCCATACAAGGAACTGGACGAGATCTGCAGGTAACGATGGCCCAAGCGAGGGCGGATCAGTGTTAGTAAACGAGCAGGTGGCTCCTACGCCATTAGTTCGTCTGGGTAATCCCGGAAGGAGAGGCAGAGTAAGTGTGGATTCCTGTGCCTCCGAAAACAATCGGAGTTGCGGTGAAACTCCAGGTATAGTTGTTATTATTAGATCCCTGCGACTGAAAAGTGAAAGTGTAGCCCGCCTGCTGCCACGATCCGTTCGACGGCATAATGAGTTGGGGGCATGAATTCTGATAGGAATTGCAGACGGCTAACGCTTTGCCGGTGAAATACACACTCGAGACGGTATTCCAGGCATAACTATTGTTGGCCGCCATCTGCAGACCGAGAACCGAGGGCGCCGCCATCGCGGCCAAGATCGCTAGAACAGTGAGTGCAATTAAAAGCTCGATCAGCAGGTACCCACGTTCCTTTTTGCGGTTAACGCTGGCGTTTTGGCATTCGCTCACCGGGTCGTGCCCATTCTCCTGCATAGCCTGTTCCATCGAGTTCTTCTCTGATTCCAGGACATTTCGCTGTTGTTGAATTGCCAGCCTTCATCGCACACCTCCAGCGAACCCCGCGCGGTGTGCCAGAAAAAGATTAATCTCTCTGGGCTCCGGACTGAGCATTACTCTGGTCACCAGGACGGTATGCGTAAGGGATAGCAACCCGTCGTAGCGCTCCCGTTCCGGACCGACCCGCGGGGAGGGAAAGGAGGGCCGGGAATGAAGGCAGAAGCACAGAGAATTCCAACCGGAGGGTTCTTGGCGTAAAAATCGCCAATCCTGACCTGGTCCCGGTGAGGGCGAGAGACGCCGCTAGCCCTCGACGCC
Source organism: Terriglobales bacterium (assembly GCA_035622175.1). GTDB lineage: Bacteria > Acidobacteriota > Terriglobia > Terriglobales > Acidobacteriaceae > JAFAGX01. The sequence continues at coordinate 34,041 of DASPVV010000024.1, forward strand.
CGCGGCGATTACGTTGGCCGGGTTACCTTTCTTGTCACCCACACTTTCGTGCTATGCCTATAGCACGATCGTGCGGTTGATACCTTAGTTCCGGGTTGCTAGTGTGGGATTCATACAACTCCTCCATTTGGCCGATGTATTGGTCGGAGGAGGTAGATCATGAAGTTGGCTTATTGGTGGTACGCGGCGTTGGGGTTTGCGGTGGCCCGTTGGCTTTTTCGGCGTGAACCCGTTTCCGTATCTGACCCCGTTGCTCGCTTGCGCTCCTCTGGCCTGTTGTAAACGGAGGGATCGACTCGGGCGTGCGGAGCCCCGTTGCGTGCTATTTCGTCCCGCACGCCCATTCTTCTCCCTAACTTTCGTTCTACGTCCAAAGTTCACCCTTGGCGCACTGATTTCCCGGCACAATTCTAAGTACAATCGTGGAAGAAGCCTGTGCTTCCATGAGACAGCATTACTTTCTGAGATTTGCGATCGCGTTCTTGACCGCGCTCACTCCACCCGGCATCGTCGCCCAATCCGGGGAGTCTGTCCCGCTCGGAGATCTCGCGCGATCGATGCGCCACACCGGCCAGGTCGCGCCACCGGTTGTGATCGACAATGAGAACCTGTCCCAAATCACCGCGCAGATTGAAAGTCGCAGATCAAACGGCACTCCGGTATTTTCGTTCAAGCCGGCAGAAAACACGTTTCGCATGTCTTTGCCCGACGGGACCTGTAGCCTATCGTTCAACGCGAAGGCGACCTCGCTGCTCGTGGCTCCGTCGGTAACCAAGGAACTACCGGAGAGTGAACTCGCCAAGCTCGAGGGTCCGGCGTCGATCAAAGGCGATACCCTGCAAATTGCTCTGTACAACGCCACGGACTGGAATCTGAAGGAGATTACGGTAGGACTGACGTTTGTGCGGCGCAGCCAAGACCACGAGGCGGCCGTGTATGGGGCAGCGCGGCTACTGCCCGCGGCTGCCAAGGAAAATCCGAGCGTTGTTGGCAAGCCTCGCGACCTAACGTGGCTGCTGCACTTAAAGGGAACGGCTGCCCCGCTCGAAACCGCGATATTCCGCGAAAAACTGGGCACCAACGTGGGCCCTGATCAAGAGTGGCACTGGTCAATTCTTCAAGCCAAAGGCATTCCGCCGCGTCCCTTGTCGACTCCGCCCGAGTCCGGATCCGGCTTGTCCACGTCCGTTCTCCCTTAGGCAACGGGTTCAGGGCTCGACACCCTCCGGTCATCGCCGTGCTAACCTGCAGGGTGCAGGTAGTGTCTGAGGTTCTCCGAGATGGGCAAGATTCGTGTGGGGACGGCTGGTTGGTCCTATAAAGATTGGCAAGGAGTCTTTTACCCACCCGGCCTCGAGCACAGAAAACAGCATCCCTTAGAAGTTGTCGCGCGTTGCTTTGATGTGGTTGAAATCAACACTTCCTTCTATGGGCACATCAAGCCCGAGCTGGTCAGGCTCTGGGCCAAACGGGTCGCGCCGGTGAATCCCGACTTTCTATTCACCGCCAAACTGCACCGTTCGTTTACACACTCTCCCGCGGCCGTGATGGAACCGACCTCAGCCGCTACCATCAAGCCCGACGACGAGGACGAGAGGAAGGCGCGCGAGGGATTGGACGCGCTCACCGACACCGGCATGTTTGGCGCATTGCTCATACAGTTTCCCGTCTCCTTCAAGAACACTTCGCTGAACCGCGAATACCTGGACACTCTCTTGCACCAGTTCATCGCGTATCCACGTGTCCTTGAGGTCCGGCATTCGAGCTGGAATAATCCCGAGATCCTACAAAGCTTCGCACGGCAGGATGTCGCCTTCTGTAACATCGACCAGCCGCTGTTGGGACGGTCGCTGGAGAGGACCGAACACGTGACCGCACCCCTAGCCTACGTACGGCTGCATGGTCGAAACTACGATCACTGGTTTGAAGCCGAGAAACCGCACGATCGCTACAACTATTTGTACTCCGAGGCGGAGCTAGAGGGATGGAAAGATAAGATTGCGCGCATGGCCCGCAAAGCCGAGATCACCTATGTGATCGCCAACAACCATTTCGAGGCCAAGGCTGGAGTCAACGCCTTGCAGCTAGGACACATGCTCACCGGGCGGCGACAAAAGGCGCCCCAGCCTCTGCTTGAACGCTATCCGGAATTGAGAGCGATTGCCGATCCCCTGCCCGACGAAGCTTCCGATTCCCTGTTCTTGCTGGCTTAATGCTGGGACCTTCCCCCCGGGCCAGCTCTCCACCAGCGGCTCCCTAGGATGAGGAAATCAAGGGGTGACGAGTTCTTCCTTGGCTTTGGCCGCGTAATGCGAGTCTACGTAATGGTCGAGAATCTTGAGGAATTCCGCCACAATGTGATCGCCGCGCAGGGTGGTGAACAGCCGCCCGTCGACGTAGACCGGCGCCTTTGGTTCTTCGAACGTCCCGGGCAGGGAAATACCCAGGTTGGCGTGCTTGGATTCTCCTGGCCCGTTGACCACACATCCCATCACCGCCACGTTCATCTCTTCCACGCCTCGATAACGCCCTCGCCAAACCGGCATCTGTCGGCCCAGGTAGGAGTGAATCTGCTCGGCCATTTCCTGGAAGAACGTGCTCGTCGTGCGCCCGCAGCCCGGGCAGGCCGTGACCTGGGGAGTGAAGCTGCGGATTCCCATCGACTGTAGAATCTGCTGCGCCACGCGAACTTCCTCGGCGCGATCGCCGCCGGGCGCGGGGGTTAGCGAAACCCGGATGGTGTCCCCGATTCCTTCCTCGAGCAGGACCGCGATCGCGGCACTGGAGGCCACAATTCCCTTGGCTCCCATCCCCGCCTCGGTCAACCCGAGGTGCAGGGGGTAGTGGCAGCGCGCTGCCAGCGAACGATATACATCAATGAGATCCTTCACGCCGCTGACCTTGGCGCTGAGAATGATCTGGTCGGATCGCAATCCGTACTTCTCCGCCCGCTCGGCCGAATTCAGGGCGCTGAGCAGCATGGCCTCCAGGGTAACTTCGCGGGCATCCTTCGGTTCGGCAAGCCGCGAATTCTCGTCCATCAGTCGGGTGAGCAGCGCTTGATCGAGCGAGCCCCAGTTCACGCCAATACGCACCGGCTTACGGTTCTCGGCTGCCACCTCGACCATGGTCCGAAAGTTCGAATCGTCCTTCCGTCCGACGCTGACGTTGCCTGGATTGATGCGGTACTTGGCCAAGGCGCGAGCGCACTCCGGATATTTCTTGAGCAGGATGTGCCCGTTGTAATGAAAGTCCCCCACGATCGGCACCGACACACCCTGTCTGTCCAGTTGCTCGACCATGGGCGCTACCGCCGCAGCCGCCTCTTCCGTATTCACGGTGACGCGAACCAGCTCGGATCCGGCCTCGGCCAGGGCAGCCACCTGCGCGACGGTCGCGGCCACATCGGCGGTATCGGTGTTGGTCATCGATTGCACCACAATCGGTGCATCGGAGCCCACCCGCACTCCGGCAATGTCGCAGGTCACGGTCTTTCTACGGTCGAAGTTCGCCATTGGAAATATCAGTGTAACACGAAGAAAAACCTGGGTTCTCAGGCTGGCCGCATCGCAAATCTGCGCTACCAGAAACTATCCGAAGGGTGGCTCTCCGAACGCCCGGCGCGTATCGCGAAGGCAAGGGGACCGAAGCGCACCGACCAGGCTCAATTCCGGCGCTCGCTGGAATGACTGTGCGCATGATCCAAGGCTAAATTTTTGGAAGGTTGAACCGGGGAAACCTCATGCTGATCTTTAAGGCAGCCGTCCCGCCAGTCCGGGTAAGGTCTTTGCCAGGTCGTTATAGATCAACATCACGGCGAATAGGACCAAGAACACAAAAGCCGCCTGGTAGATCCGCTCTTTGATACGCAAGCTGATGTCGCGCCGCATCAGGCCCTCGATCAACAACAGCAAGATCACCCCGCCATCGAGAATTGGGATGGGCAAAAGGTTAAAGACGCCGAGATTCAGGCTGACTGCGGCACTGAGCTGTAGCAGCGGCCACCAGCCCTTTTCCTCGGCAGCCTCTCCCGCCTGCTGAGCAATTCCGATGGGACCGGAGATGGTGCGCATCGAGATCTTCCGTTGGACCAGCTTCTCGACGAGCTCAACCAGCATCACGGAGTCTTTCCGGTTCCGATCGAGGGAACGCTTAAAAGCCTCCGGAAGTGGCAGCTGCATCACCTTCATTTCGATCGTATTCTGAAATCCGATGCGATAGCGCTGTTCGTGGGCCGGCTCGCGGGCCGGCTCGCTCGAGGCTAGGACCGGCTGGAGGTGAAACTGCAGTGTCTGGCCCTGACGAACCACGGTGAGATCGATCGGTTTGTCCTTGGTTTCTTGCAGGCGGTCGATCATGTCCTCGATGGATTGAAGCGGCTTGCCATCGAGGGCAACGATCTTGTCGTCCTCTCTGATGCCGGCCTTGGCGGCAGGCATATTTGGCTCCATGTCGCCCACGATGATCGATTCATCGGCGGACCATCCCGCGAAGCCTATCTGGGACTCCCCCGCCGCATTCGGGACCACCAACTTGTTGAAGCTCCGGTCCCCGCGCTGGATGGTGATGTCAACCGGCTGGTTCGGGTTGAGCCAGGTCTTGTAAAAGACTTGTTCCCAGGTGGGATTGGCGATGCCATCGATTCGGCTGATGCGATCGCCGGCTTGCAGTCCCACTTCGTCGGCAGGAGAACCACGTCGTACGAAGTTGATCACCGCCGGCTTATCCCAGAACACCGGATACTCATAGTGGACCATGTAGACGGCTGTGAGCAGTCCGATCGCCAGCAGAATGTTCATGGCCGGCCCAGCCAGCGCGATCACGAAGCGATGCCAGCGAGGGTGGGACAAGAACTCCGCCGGATCTCCGGTGCGGGCATCCATCGGATTCTCACCACTCATTTTCACGTATCCGCCCAAGGGAATGGCGCTAATCCGGTAGTCGGTGTCTGCCCGTCGAAAGCCGAGCAAACGCTTGCCGAAGCCGATCGAGAACACCTCGACTCTTACTCCCAAAAGCTTGGCCGCCGCATAGTGACCCCATTCATGGATCAGGATCATGAAGCCCAGAACCACCGCGACAGCCAGCACAGCCGTTAGAAATTCCGCCATAGACTCTTATCAATTCCTCGGGGATGCGGCTTTGGGACACAAAGAGCGCTGCTCTACCTTCTGCTCCGCGACTCGTCGCGCCTCCCCATCTTTTTTCAGGACATCATCTATAGATTCCAGAGGTGTGCTTCTCGTTTCAGACAAAACCGCCTCAATGATCTGTGGAATCTCATCAAAACCAACCGAACCGTCCAGGAACGCCGCCACCGCCACTTCATCGGCAGCATTCAGGGCGACGGTGTGGGCGCCACCGGCTTTGGCTGCTTCGTAGGCGAGCTGGAGACAGGGAAATTTTTCCATATCCGGGGGGCAGAATTCGAGGTGTCGCAGGTCCATGACCGGGAAGCGCCTATCAGATTCAATTCGTTCCGGGTAAGTCAGAGCATAAAGGATCGGCAACCTCATGTCCGCCACCGAGAATTGAGCAAGCAGGCTTCCATCCACAAACTCCACCATGGAGTGGATGGTCGACTGGGGGTGCACGATGACCTCGATGCGGCTGGTTGGTAAGTTAAACAATCGACACGCTTCAATCACTTCGAAGCCCTTGTTCATCAGAGTGGCGGAGTCAATCGTGATCCGGCGCCCCATTTTCCAGGTGGGGTGATTTAATGCCTGCTCAACAGTAATCGAGCGGAAGTGTGCCTTGGGAGTGTGCAGAAAGGGTCCGCCCGACGCCGTTAACCAGATCCGTCGTACCTCTTCCATCCTGCCTCCGCGGAGGCACTGGTGGATTGCATTATGCTCGCTATCAATGGGGAGAAGCGGCTTCCCCTGGCGGCGCGCCTCGGCCGTAATCAGATCTCCCGCCGCGACCAGGCACTCCTTGTTGGCGAGGCCGACGGTTTTTCCGCCACGAACCGCTTCGTAGGTGGCCTCCAGTCCGGCCACGCCAACGATCGCGCTGACCACGAAATCCACCTCAGGATGGGTCGCAACCCTCACCGTGCCCGCTGATCCATCGGTCACTTCGACCCCGGAAACGTCACACTGCCGAAGCCGATCGCGCAGGCGCTCCGCATCCGACGGGCGGGCCATGGAGATTAGGCGAGGTCTCCATCGCCGCGCCTGCTCGCAGGCAGTCTCGAGATTCTTCCCCGCGGCCAGCGAAACAACCCGAAAGCGCTCGGGATAGGACTCGACCACGCTGAGCGTGCTTTGCCCGATCGAACCAGTCGAACCAAGAATGGCAATTCTTTTCATGGGTTACACCGCTTGCCATGCGCAGTGCAGGCGGGGGAACTTGTTACCCAAGCGGTTCCCCCGGAAGATCCGCAATCGAAGCATCGTCAGTGGGATTGCTGCTGCGCGCCAGCTGCGCTCCGGCGGACCTGCAGAGCCAGACATTCCTCACGATCAGAGAGTGCCGTAGAACCTGGAGTTCCCGGGGTTCGCTGTGGGAAGTCGTCACCGCAACACGCGCCAAGCCGCATAGTACCACACGACGGGAGCCGCAAAGAGCAGGGCATCGACCCGGTCGAGCATTCCTCCATGTCCGGGAAGGATTGTCCCGGAATCTTTGACCCCAGCCCCGCGTTTGATCAAGGACTCTACCAGGTCGCCTAATTGCGCCGCGACGTTGACGGCGGCCGAGAGCAACAGGGTCGGTACCAGCGGAGGCTTCTCGAGGGCAAAGTAGCCGTCCCGCCGTTCGATCAGATGCGCGTTCCACAACGCCGAACTGACAGAGAGCGCGTAGTTAGAGAGCAACAGGCCAACCACCAAGCTGGCAGTCAGAGAAGCCAAGGCGCCTTCCCACGTCTTGTTGGGGCTGATGCGGGGCGACATGCGGTGGCGTCCCAGGGAGCGTCCGACAAAATATGCGGACATGTCTCCAATCCAAACCACAAGCAGCAGATAGAGCAGCAGAAATGCGCCCGCCCATTGTTCTCGAATCTGCACCAGAAACCCGAGCGGCAGAGCGATGTAGGCGAAGGCAAGGACCGACACCGCCGCCGCCGGAAATCCGCCACTCAAATCCATGCGCCGCGTCCCTACGGCAAGAAACACAAAAGGGGCAAGCGCTGCCGCGAATCCCGCCGTGTATAGGAAGATGGCCGTTGCCACCAGCGGTTGATGCGCCGGCCGCACAGCCAGAAAGAGGAAGAAAGAACCGACAAACAGGTAGGTCGGCCAGCGAAAGGGTCGGAGGCTGTAGGCCTCCGCCAGCTTGAGTAATTCCTCAACTGCCAGGAGCGCCACCAGGGCCGCAGCCAGGGCAAGGACCGGAACCGGCGCTCGCAAGACCAGGACCAGCACAATGGGGACGAGAAGCGCCGCAGTGAGAACCCTCTTCAGCAGGTTCAAACCTCTCGGCTCCGAACTGTTTTCGCATGATAGTAGTTATGAAGTTGAACCGCGTCGCCGGTCAAGCCGCCATAGCGACGCTCGCGCTTCTGGTATTGCGCGATGCCTTCGAGCAGATGCACGCCCCGAAACTCAGGCCACAGCGTCGGCGTGACGTAGATTTCCGCGTAGGCAAGCTGCCACAAAAGAAAATTGCTCAAGCGCATCTCTCCACTGGTGCGGATGACAAGATCGGGATCGGGCAACTGGCGGGTGTAGAGGTGGCGGCAAATGGTATCTTCATCGATCTGCAGATGCTCCAATCCGCCGTTGTTTGCGGCGGCTTCCACCATGGAGCGAAATGCGTCCACGATCTCGCTGCGGGCGCTGTAGTTGAGCGCCAAGGTGAGCACCATCCCGCGATTGTTGGCGGTCGCTTCCCGTGCCCACCGCATCTTTTCCTGTACGACCGCAGGAAGCTCGTGTTGTCGCCCGATGTAGGCCAAGCGAATGTTGTTCTTGTTGAGGGTGGGCAATTCCGTCTTCAAGTAGCGGCACAGCAGGCCCATGAGGAAATCCACTTCACTCTTCGGGCGTTTCTTCCAGTTCTCCTCCGAGAAGGCATACAACGTGAGCGCGGGGATGCCGATGCGGGACGCGGTCTCGACCGTGGAGCGCACGGAGGCAACTCCGGCGCGGTGCCCCGCAATCCGGGGCAAATGGCGCCGCCGCGCCCAACGGCCGTTGCCGTCCATGATAATGGCGATGTGTCTTGGGAGCCGTTCCGGATCCAGCTGCCGATAAACGTCTGCTTCCTTGCGATCCAGGCCGGCAGGAGCTGTCGGTTGCACGTAACCTCTGCTGTGTCTTGAAAGCTAACACAGCTTTCCGGTTGGTTGCAATGACAGGTGAGGTAAACGGCAGGGATCGCGGCCGGGTCACGCTCGAGACCGAGGCTGGAGAGTTCCCCGCCCGTCACTCAGGGTGCGAGAGCACTGTCTCCCGCCGAGGGGCAAATTCTGCCGAATGTCCCCTGCGCAACCTCCTCTCGCCTGCAAAAATGGGAGGCCTGGCGGGGGGCGGGCGCATTCGGGCGTCTGAAAGGCCTCACACCGGGAGACCTGCTCAGCCCTAAGGAGTTAACCAGATATGCAGGATTGTCGTACTCTGGCAAGAAAACGAGAATTCCGAGTCCGTCTTGCCTTCGGTGTAGCGGGGAACCATGCTCCTAATCTCGCGCTTCTTCCGGGACGACCTGCAGTTGAAGCTTTTCCGTCCAGCGCAGCACACTGAGCGTACCGCCGACTCCGACTCGCGCGTCGGTCAGCAGGCGATGCAGGTCATCAACGCCGGCCACGGGCTGACCATCCAAGGCAAGGATCACGTCCCCTTGCCGCAATCCAGCCTGTTGTGCAGGACTGCCGTCCTGAACTGAGGTCACGACCACACCACTCTCCTGAGGCAGATCGTAGAAACGCACCAGCCGGCGATGCAGTGGCACGGTCTGGGCCTCCACTCCGATAAAGCTGCGCCGTATCCTTCCGTCCCGCAGCAACCGTCCGGCCACAAACTTCGCGGTGTTGATCCCGATCGCAAAGCACAGCCCCTGAGCTCCCATGATCGTGGCCGTATTGACCCCGACCACGTGCCCATCAGAGGTCACCAGCGGGCCGCCGGAATTTCCCGGATTGAGCGAGGCATCGCTCTGAATCACGTCGTCGATCAGGCGCCCGGAATAGGAGCGCAGCGAGCGCCCCAAAGCGCTGACCACGCCGGCGGTTACAGTGTATTGAAACCCATACGGATTGCCGATCGCGATCACCAGCTGCCCAACCCGAAGCCGCTGGGAATCGCCCAGGGGCGCGGCCACCAGGGCCGAAGCATCAATTCGGATGACCGCCAGATCGGTCGAGGGATCATCGCCGATGGTATGAGCCGGAAACCGCCTTCCATCGGAAAGCGAAGCTGCAATTCGCTTGGCGCCGTGCACCACGTGACTGTTGGTCAGTATCAGACCGTCCGGGGTGAACACAAATCCCGATCCCCCGCTTGGGTGTTCTCGAGACCCCCCGGCAGAGGTCCTGGCGAGGTGGACGGCGTCAATCTTTACCACCGAAGGACTGATCTTTTCCGCCGCACTTACCACCGCCTGGGAATAGGCGTCCAGCAGAGCAGAGTCGCTCGAAGCGCTTCCCGTAGAGAACCGAAGCGACGTTGGTGCGAGATCCGCCAGAGAACGCAACCCCGCTTGCTGATCCACTGTCCTTTTCTCCTCCTGAGGTACCAGGACAATAGATGACAGAAGGGCAATTCACGATTCAAGCAGGGGCGCGAATGAGCTCGTCTGCACGGCGGTTCCTGACTGAGCACATCTCCGCTAAAACACCATCCTAGCGCAGCCAGGAGTGAAACCGTGCCTGCGCTCGCCTCTGGTCCATGCACCGGTTCGACATCCCATGGCAAGCTGGTACTTCGGCGTATAATGTGGCCGGTACTCATCGTCGGCAGTCCCGCTAAGCACGAACGCAAGCCACCTACCGAGCGAGCTGATGATCAGTCGGGCCCTCTGGTTGCCGCATTAAGGAGGTTCCCCATGGTTCAAGAAGGTCCTGCCGAAATTCAAGATCATGGTTTTGTTTCTAAGCTCACTGCAGCCCTGACAGTTATCGTGGCTGGGGTAGCTCTTGGCCAGGTTTCTGCGGCCTCCGGCCCTAGTTTTGCCTCTGCGGTCACGTATGGATCTGGCGGATACATCGCTCAGGGCGTAGTGATCGCGGACCTCAACCGCGACGGCAAGGCCGACATAGTGGTTTCAAACTGGTGGAACCCCAACGATCAAAACCAGGGCCTCGTGGGTGTTCTCCTCGGAAACGGCGATGGGACCTTCCAGCCAGTGGTGACCTATGCGACGGGTGGATCGCCCAGCTATTCGGTAGTCGTGGCCGACGTTAACGGAGATGGCAAGCCCGACATTGTCGTAGGCTCCTGTGCGCCGAACCCAAGCACTTGCGGGTCAGCGGACGGAGTTGTGTCAATCCTTCTCGGCAACGGTGACGGTACTTTTCAGAGCGCACGGACGTTCGACGCAGGTGCCCCTCACAGTGCGGCGGTTTCCGTCGCCGACTTGAACGGCGACGGCAAACCGGATGTGATAGTTGCGAACTACTTCGGTGAGAGCAACGGCGATGGAACGGTAGCGGTGTTGCTCGGCAACGGTGACGGTACTTTTCTCCCGGCCGTACTCTACGATTCCGGCGCGCAAAACGCGAATGATGTAAAAGCGGCCGATGTGAATGGTGATGGTGTGCCTGACCTATTAGTTGCCAATCGTTGCGATTCGTGCGCAAGTGGCGGCGTTTTGGGTGTGCTCATCGGAAATGGGGATGGTACCTTCCGGCCGGCCGTGACTTATGCCACCGGCGGGCGTAATTCCAGCGCGTTAGCAGTTGCAGACCTGAATGGCGACGGCAAACAGGATGTGGTCGTCGGCAATTTGAACATCTCTATACCATCAGGCACGGTGAGCGTCTTGCTGGGAACAGGAGACGGAAGGTTCAAACCGGCAGTGACCTATAACTCTGGCGGATATGCTGCTGCTGGGCTGCAGATTGCCGATGTGAACGGCGACGGAAAGCCAGACCTTGTCGTGGACAACTGTGGACCTGTCGGTTACTGCGGAACGGGCGTAGTCGGGGTGTTGCTGGGTAACGGCAATGGCACGTTCGCCCCGGTCATAACATTCAGTTCCGGTGCGTACAATTCCACAACGCTGGCAGTCGGGGACCTGAATGGAGATGGGTTGCCGGATTTGGTGGCCGGGAACCAGTGTCAGCCCAGTGACTGTACGACCGGCTCTGTCAGTGTACTGCTGAACACTTCGCTCGTGGGGGTAGTGTCGCCGAAGACTGCGAATTTCGGTGACGTATGGGTGGGTCACACAAGTGTCGGGCAGCGCATACGTCTGAAAAACCTCGGCATTTCGAAAATCACGGTATCCAAGATTTCCATCAGCGGGGATTTCGCGCTCGCGGTCAATGACTGCGACCAGGGGGTTCAGCCGGAGACACACTGCGATGTTTATGTCACGTTCATGCCCAAAGCTTTAGGGAAGCAAACGGGCACCCTGACGTTCGTGGACAATGCGGTGAACACTCCCCAGAAGGTTTTGCTTACTGGTGTGGGGGCAAAACCGCGTAGGTGTAGTATCACCGAAGACTGCGAATTTCGGTGACGTATTGGTGGGTCACACAGTGCCGAGCAGCGCATAAGTCTGAAGAACCTTGGCATTTCGAAAATCACGCTATCTAAGATTTCCATCAGCAGGCATTTCGCGCTCGCCATCAATGACTGCGATAAAGGGGTTAAGCCGGAGACAGGCTGCGACGTCTATGTCACGTTCATACCAAGGGCAGTGGGAAGGCAAACTGGCACTCTGACCTTCGTGGACAATGCAGCGAACAGCCCACCAAGGGGTTTCGCTTCCTGGCGTTGGGTCGGCTGCTGGGGACAACGAGTGGGACAACGACCCCGTACATCCATTTGCCAAATAGACCCTCGCGGACAGCTCATTAAACCTGAAAAGCTCAGCTTCTTGGCCGTAGCCGCGTGGCCGCGGTCGGCAGGATGCACGCTGAGGAGGCTTTCAGCATTCCATCGAGCTCCCGACCTAACCGCGCTAGTTCCTCGGCGCTCATCGCCTTCTGCATGCCTTCAAACAGTACCTGCTCCTCTTTGCGAACATGCTTCGTCAGGACCTCCCTGAGGGCTGACAGGTCCGGCTTTTCGAGCTCCCGCAATCCTGCACGGCGGAACAAATCCCGTAAGCTTTGGTGCTCAGCACGAAGTTCCTCGACGATTGCCGATAGTTGGGGAAACCGGATCGCCACCGGAAAGAGCACTTCTTCTTCGGCGGAAAAATGAACTCCGAGCTCCTGCTCAAACAAGGCTTGAATCTCGCTTTGCCAGGCTTCGATGTCCACCTGGTCCGATGCGAGCGCACGATCCAGCCGCACGCAGAGAGCCAAAGCATTGTGGTGCTGGCGGGAAAGGGGAATAAGATTTTTGTCGCGCAGCATCGGGCTCAGGCCGCGGGAGCCCCACCCGCGGGTAGGATCAGTCTACGCCCACTTTTTCCGGCAAGCCAATGGCCGCAGGACGCAGAGTCAGCCAGTCGGTGCGCACCCGTTCCCATTCTTGGATCAGCATGCCTTGCGATTCGAAGAACTCACGGATGCGCAGCCGTTCCCAACCCACCACGTCCTCGAGAATCGGGGTCAGCACCGACAGGGCACTACGGCTGAGGATGGTCCGCTTCGCCACTTGCGAAACGTGCTTTGCTTCTGAGACTGCGATGGTGAATCCGTCGCGAATGTTCACGTGCAACATGACGTGAACATCGGAACTGCCGTCACCCACGTAAATGATATGGTCCGGCCCAATTTGGTGCTGGCTCTGCAGTTCGTCGAGCACAGCTGCCTTCCCGTATCCCGCCGTGGCGTGGGTGATCGAGGAAATCTGGCCGGTTTCGGTATAGAGAAACTCCGTTCCAAAGATATGATCAGGGGGAACAATTTCCTCCAGGGCGGAGTGAATCACTTCGACCGGCGCGGCTGAAAGCACGTAGAAATCGAAGTGATAACCGTCGATGCCGGCGTCCAAAATCTCGTAGAGGAGGGCAATATTCTCCTTGAGGCGAATTCGTTTGCCCACTTCGTAAAGATGCTCTCTTCGCACCTTGCTATGAAACTCCGGATCGTGCAGCAGCAAATAGGCGAGTTCGGCCCCTTGCTGCACTAGATTGAGCTTCGCCATGCCCTTCGCCTTGCGCTCAAACTCGGAGGTGGAAATTCCGACCAGTTCGGCTAACACGTAGCCGGAGTCATTGAACGTCAACGTCTGGTCAAAATCGCTAGCAAAGAGATAGTGTTTCAAGGGATTATCATTCATAGTTCTATTAGATTCGGGCGCCACCCGGAAAAGATGAAGATAAATGCGAGCTATACCAACCCTTTGCACCCCCCTTGGGAAGCCTGAAAGACAGGTGCGGCCATGGCCCGAGCGAAGGAGGCCCGTTATCGGTCCACAGCGGGCATGAGCTTGATTCTGCCGCTCGACGACGTACCTGCTCCCTCCGCGATTGGAAGGCCGGAAGGATCGGCTCCCATGTCGCAGCCCACCTCAGCCGGCGAGCCTTTAGTAAAATCGTGGGCAGGATTGAGAATAGTGGCCACGATTGGCGATACACTCAATGGGTTGAGCAGCTGGGCATAGGAGCACGAAGAACATGGCAGCTACGGGAGAACTTATTCGTTTGATGAATTATGTGGACGACATCGTCACCACCTTGCGCCGCATCAGCGCCTCCATCCCCATGATGGATGCCGACGAGCGGAAACGCCTCGCCGAACATCTGCGAGCGGCCAATTTGAATTTCAGCGCCATCCTGAGTCAGCTTGAAAAGGGAGGACAGTAGTGGAGATCCGAACCGTTGCCGTGATCGGCGCCGGAACCATGGGCCGGGGCATTGCCTACGTAGCCGCCTTGGGCGGCTATCGCACCCTCCTCGAGGATCTGCTGCCGACCGCCTTACGCAAGGCAGAAGAGGAGATTCGCAGCAACCTCGGCAAGGCGGTCGAGCTCGGGAAAGTATCGGCCGGGAATGCCGAAGCTGTCCTGGCCCGGTTGCAATATGCAGACAGCGTGGAAGAGGCGGCGCGCGAAGCTGATCTCGTGATCGAGGCCGTTCCCGAAGAGATGGAGTCGAAGGTCGAAATCTTTACTCTCCTCGACAAGCTGTGTCGGCCCCATACCATTCTGGCTTCGAACACATCCTCCCTCAGCATTACCGAGATTGCCGCTATGACCTATCGCGCCCCCAAATGTGTCGGCATGCACTTTTTTAATCCTGTGCACAAAATGAAGCTACTCGAGATTGTCCGTGCACTCGAGACCGACGACGACACCTTAGCTGCGGTCACCGAGGTCGGTCGCCGCATGGGGAAAGAAGTGGTTGCGATCAAGGAATCGCCCGGGTTCATCACCAGTCGCATCAACGCCATGATCGGCAACGAGGCGTTTTACATGTTGCAGGAGGGAATTGCATCCGCCCAGGACATCGATAAGGCGCTGAAACTCGGTCTCAACCACCCGATGGGGCCGTTCGAGCTGGTAGACCTGGTTGGGCTGGATACACGTCTGCATATCCTCGAATACCTGCACCGGAGCTTGGGCGAGAAGTACCGGCCTGCCCCATTGTTGGTGCAATACGTCAACGCGGGGCGGCTGGGCCGTAAAAGCGGTCGTGGGGTCTACGAATATCGGGACGAAAAAGCCCGGCCTGAGATGGCCCCGCCTGCCCAGGTCGGCAACCCCTAACCGGCCCCCCTGCCATCGACCCAGCGTGCCCTCGTTCCTCGCAGAAGCGCCTGAAACTAGGCTAAGGGCTAGTTGGTTTGGTTGATGTCCTCTTTGGCCTCCAGCTTCTTGACCAGGGGTTCGAAGAAAGTCTTCCAGTTGTCCGGAGCACCCGCCAGAGAGATCTTCATTTCCTTGACCGCGTTCTCAAAATCACCCTGGGCCGAATAAATCCGCGCCGTCCCGTCGTGCACCAGCCAGTCGGTCGGATCTTTTTGCGCCGCCTGGCGGTAAAGCTTGAACGCCTGCTCTTGGTTTCCCTCGAGCTGCAACCGGCGGCCATAGGAGTAAAGTTGGGCAGCGGTCGCCCTAGCCAAAGCCTGATTCTTAGCCACTTCTGCCTCATCTTTTTGCCCCATGGCTTCGAGAATGCGCGATTTGGTTAAGAGATTGTCGAAGCGCGGTTCGGTGCGGATGGAAGTTTCCTCATATTTCAGGGCTTCGTCCAAATCATACTTTTGGGCAAGCAGATATTTCGCCGCGTCATCCCAAGCTTCCCAGGTGTATTGCACCACGCCTTGGAGTTGATTGCGCAAACTGGCCTCGACGACTTCGTGCACCTTGACGCCGATCTTGATCGGAACGGCCATCTTTTCCCAGCGCAAGGTCGCCACGGCGGAATCCGCCTTCACATCCTCGAAATCATAGGTCAGGGCCTCGTGCATCTCCGAAGGTTGCGGTTTAACCGTAACCCGGAGGACGTCGTCGGCCTCCTGGTAGTTGAAACTGCCCCACGCGGTGTGGACGTTCGAGAAGATGACGGTCCACTCGTTCTCCCTTGGAATCATCTGCAGGCCGTAGGTGCCCTGCGGCAGCGGCTTGCCCTCGATCTGGACCGCATCGCTGATGGCAATGGTTGTGTTCTCATTAGCTCCTGCCCGCCATACTTCCCCGAAGGGCACAACTTTGCCCCAAATCGTCCGGCCTTTCACCAGCGGACGATGATAACGAATGGTGATATCGGTGATCCCAATGCGTTGAGTCACCACGCCTAACTGGCTTTCTCGCGGTAGGTCCAGCACCGCGGACTGCGCGAAGCCAGCCGCAATGCTCAGCGAAAAACCTGCAATTGCAAATAACAACATGGAAAGCAGACGCTTCAACATCGAATCCTCCCCTACTCTTGAAGATGAGAAACCGACCTTTAGACGGGGGCCGCCTGGGCGCGATAGCAACTTGTAAAATGTTGTGAAGCCCACAGTTGCCTGCACTCGACAAAAGCGTCTAACCACCAGCGGTGCGATCTGAAAATTGAGCGTTCAGGGAACCTGCGCGCCTCCTGTTTCGTATCAAACCACTAGGCGGTCCCCGGGCCGAGGCCGGTGGCACCCCGGGGGCCGCGGCGGAACCTATGAGAGCGCTTGCCGACATCATTCGCCAGTCTCTGGCTACCCTCTGGGCCCACAAGCTGCGCTCCTTCTTAACCATGTTCGGCATTGCCTGGGGCGTGGGCTCGCTCCTACTGCTGGTCGGTTTGGGCGAGGGTTTCCGTAGCGGGCAGGCCAAACAGCTTGCCACGCTCGGCCAAGACATCATGTTTGTTTTCCCGGGGCGCATCCCCGCCATTGCCGGGAGCCTCGAATCAGGCCAGATCTATCACTTCACCTATGAGGATTACCAGGCGATCAAGGCTGAAGCGCACAGCCTGCGGGCAGTGTCTCCGGTTATCAACCGCGAGGACATTCGCACGGTGAGCGATTACGGCTCGACCAGCGGCCAGGTTTTTGGGGTGGTTCCCGACTACAGTCACATCCGTAACGTCCCGATCGGCAGCGGGCGGTGGTTCAACGACGAAGACAATCTCCAGCGTCGCCGGGTAGCGGTGGTCGGCTGGGAATTGCTGAAGAATGTATTTCCCGGGCGGCCGGCGGTCGGCTCGACCATCCTGCTCAACGAAATTCGCTTCGATGTCATCGGGGTGCTGGCCAAAGTCGGTCAGGACGGCAACAACGGCACCAATGCCCGTATCTTCATTCCGCTCGAGACGATGCGAGACCTGTTCCCGCTGACCGGCGAAAACTCCGAGAATGCCATTTCGTTCATTAACTACCGTCCCTTGAACAAGGCAGAGCACCTTGCCTCGAAGCAGGAGATCCACGCGATCATTGCCCGCCGCCACCGTTTCGATCCCCGCTTGGAAGACGCGTTTGAGGATTGGGATACCATCGAAAACTCCAAGCGCGTAGACAAGATTTTTGACGCTATGGACTCTTTCCTGGGAGTCGTAGGCTTGGTCACGCTAGGTTTGGGAGCCATCGGAATCGTGAATATCATGTTGGTTTCGGTGACCGAGAGGACCAAAGAAATTGGCCTGCGGAAAGCCTTGGGGGCCAGTTATCGAAACATTCTCACCCAATTCTTTGTCGAAGGAATGTTCCTCACGGTGCTGAGCGGCGGCATTGGCTTGCTGCTGGCTGCAGGATTTATGACCCTGCTCGCGCAGCTGCCTTCGCCCGAGGGTTTTGATACCCCCCGCATCGTGCCTTTTTCGGCCGCAGCCGCCATGGTTTCGCTGGCGGTAGCCGGCATCGCCGCCGGATTATATCCGGCGCGAAAAGCCGCTCTGATGGCCCCAGTCGAGGCCCTGCGGCAAGAATAGAGTGCAGGCAAATGATGGCCGATCTCTTCCTCCAAGCTTATGGCGCATTGCGGTTCAACCAACGTCGCAGTGTGCTCACCATGCTCGGCATGGCTTGGGGTATCGCCACCGTAGTCCTGCTGCTTGCCTACGGCTCGGGATTTGAACGCGGGCTTTGGGTGGCCTTCCGCTCTTTCGGAACCAATCTGGTTTTCCTGTTTCCCGGACGAACATCGCTGCAGGCGGGCGGCACCAAGGCGGGCAGCGAAGTGAAGCTGACGGTGAACGACCTCGATTACATTCGCGCCGAAGTCCCTCTCCTCAAAAGACTTTCTCCGGAAGCCTTCAAGCAGTCGACGGTGGCATATGGAACCCGCAGCGCGCGCTACGGGGTGAGCGGGGTCTACGCGAATTATGCCCGCATGCGGCGCATGGAGTTCGCCGAAGGAAGCGCTTTCGGCGATGCCGACGACTTCACTCACGCCCGCGTGGCTTTCATTGGCGCCGATGTCAAAAAGAAGCTTTTTTCCGGACAGAATGCGATGGGAGAAGAGATTCGCGTCGACGGTATTCCCTATCAGGTCGTGGGCGTGCTGAAGCACGTCATCAATAACAGCGACGACAACCTGAACGGCCACGTCTTCTTGCCCTTCAGCGCCGTCAGTGACCTCAGGGATACGCATTACCTCAGCTCGATGGTGATGGAGTATGAAGGAGACCACGCCAAAGTGGTGGGCGCCATTCGCCGCTCGATGGCCTTCCATCATGACTTCGATCCCCAGGACAAGCGTGCCGTCTTCGTATTCGACGTGTTCGCCGACCTCGCCGATCTCGAGGCCATCACGGTTGGCATCAAGATCCTGCTTGGGTTCATCGGGCTGCTCACGCTCGGCATCGGTGGAGTGGGCCTGATGAACATCATGCTGGTGGCGGTCACACAGCGCACCCGCGAAATCGGGGTGGAGAAGGCCTTGGGCGCGCGCAAATGGCAGATTCTCCTTCAGTTCTTGGTGGAGGCTCTGGCCATCACCGCCCTGGGCGGCTTGTTGGGAGTCGCCCTGGCTTATTTGATCTCCTGGTCCGTGGGTTCGATGGTTCTGTGGAGCGCCTTTGAAGAAAACGCCAGCGAAGGCGACATTCACTTGCTGATCGATTCCGCGACGCTTCTTTGGTCGACCGTGATTTTGAGTTTCGTCGGTATCGTGAGCGGGATGCTGCCGGCAGTGAAAGCCGCCCGGCTGGACCCCATCGAAGCGCTGCGCTACGAGTAGCTCATGGTTTGTCAAGCCGCCACGAAGCACGAAAATGTTCACGCTTTTAATTTGCGCCGGCGGCTCAGACGGCTGGGTTTTAAGGTGAGGTTGGAGAAGTTGGCAGAAGTCGCGTAGCAACGATGTTCTAAGGAAGGTGCGACTGGCGGCCGGACCAGGAAAGGATCGGCTTTCCACCGGCTTTTCCCCGTTCTCGACCAAACCCATGGCCGAAGCATGGGCATCCGC
Source organism: Terriglobales bacterium (assembly GCA_035622175.1). Classification (GTDB taxonomy): domain Bacteria; phylum Acidobacteriota; class Terriglobia; order Terriglobales; family Acidobacteriaceae; genus JAFAGX01. Next base: position 52,928 of record DASPVV010000024.1, read on the forward strand.
CGCGTCCGAGGGTTCCTGGCTACAATATTGGCGTGAACGCCGATTCCCGCTTGCAACGTGTACTCGACCAGCTGCGCCTCTACGAACACCCTCTGCTCGCGTTCCGTGCCCGGGAGAAGGGCGAGGGCGTGGAGGTCACCATTGAGTTCAAGAACCCTCCAGTTGCGGTTCCCGAATACCACTTTGAACTTCATCCCCGCGATTTGGATCATCCCCAGTTCGAATGGAGCTTTCAGCGCCAGCTTTATGATTGCCTGCACGATTACTTGGTCGAAATGTTTACCCGCACGCCGCAAAACCGCGCCGAGCGCCGGCGAGAGAGCCTGTGAGCCTTCGCCAGAAAATTGTCGACGAGATTCGCGAGCGCGGGCCGATTCCGTTTTCGCGTTACATGGAGCTCTGCCTTTACCATTCTGAACTCGGCTACTACTCCCGTCCGGCGGAACAATTCGGCAAGGACGGAGATTTTTACACCGTCAGCGATATCCATGCGGTGTTTGGGCGCCTGTTGGCCCGCCAGTTCGATCAGATGTGGCGGGTGATCGGATGTCCTCGAAGGATCGAGATCGTCGAGCTCGGTCCGGGCCGGGGATTGTTCGCACAAGATGTCCTGGACTGGTCGGAAAACAAGTTCCCCGCCTTTTTCGCGGCGCTCGGTTACTGGTTGGTGGAGCGATCGCCGGCCCTGCGGGAACGGCTCGAGCACACGCTCGAGCGCCATTTCCGGAGGGGCAAAGCTTCGCTCACGAGCCTCCCGCTCGACGCTTCGCACCCTGGGGTTTCCCCGCCCGAGCATCCGGTCATCATCTTCGCCAACGAATTCTTTGACGCGCTGCCGGTCGAAATCCTCGGCCCAGAGGGCGAATTGCGCATCGCGGAACGAGAGGGGCGCTTGGTCGAAACCTGGGTATCGGCGCCGCCGGAACAGCTCAGCTTCCTCGATCGCTACGGCGTCCATCCCCAGCCCGGCGAGCGCATGGAAATTCCGCTGATGGCCCAGCGTCAGATGGCGGCGGCGGCCGCCTCCATCGAGCGCGGATTCTTGATCGCCATCGATTACGGGTATACGCGGGATCAGCAGCTGCGCGGCCGCTATGGCGGCACGCTCGTGACCTACCGCCGACACTCGCTCGGCAGGACTCCCTACGAAGCCCCGGGCGAGCAGGACATCACCGCGCACGTGAATTTCACCGCCCTGGCCGCCGCTGCAGAACAGCAGGGGATGCAGGTTCAGCCGCTCGTCACGAGCGCCCAGTTCCTCATGGGAATTGGCGAGGCGAACCAATTCGCAGATGCCTTCGACGAGTGCCGCCGGCCCGAGGAGCGGGCGAAAGTAGCTCTCCAACTGAAGCACCTGGTCGCTCCCGCCGGCACCGGCGAGACCTTTCAAGTGCTGCTCGCCAGCAAGGGGGTTGCGCCTGATAGGGTGGCAAGTCTCGACGGCTTGCGGCTTCGAACGGGCGGGCGGTAGGGCCCTGGAGGAAACTTCGTACTTCGCGCAGGGCCTGGTTCCTCAATCCGGGCTCTCGCTATGGCTTGGTCATCTTCTCCGGCCTTACCAGCTGATCGAACTCCTGGGCGGTGAGGTAGCCGAGTTTCAACGCCGCCTCGCGCAGACTGGTGCCTTCCACGTGGGCGGTGTGAGCGACCTCGGCCGCCTTGTCATATCCGAGCTTCGGGGCTAGAGCGGTCACCAGCATGAGCGAGTTCTTCACATACCAGTCGAGCTTGGCGCGATCGACGGCAATGCCCCGAATCATGTACTCGACATAGCCGTGAGAAGCGTCGGCCAGCAAGCGGACCGAATGCAGGAAGTTGTAGATGATGACCGGCTTGAACACGTTCAGCTCGAAATTGCCTTGGGAGCCGGCAAATCCGACCGCTGCGGTAGCCCCATGAACCTGGGCGCACACCATGGTCATCGCCTCGCACTGCGTGGGGTTCACTTTTCCCGGCATAATCGAAGATCCCGGCTCGTTCTCGGGAAGGGAGAGTTCCCCCAGCCCGCAGCGCGGGCCGGACGCCAGCCAGCGAATATCGTTGGAAATCTTCATCAGCGAGGCTGCCAAGGTTTCGAGCCCTCCCTGGGCGAAAACGATTTCGTCATGGGCCGAAAGCGCCGCGAACTTATCCGGGTGCGAGCGGAAGGGAAGTCCGGTAAGGTCAGCAATTTTGGCTGCGGCGCGGACGGCGAATTCGGGATGCGTGTTCAGGCCGGTTCCGACCGCGGTCCCGCCAATCGCCAACTCGTATAACCCCTGCAAGGCCTGCTCGAGACGCTCGATGTCCCGCTTCAGCAGGCTGGCCCAACCGCCGAATTCCTGGCCGACGGTCAGCGGCACGGCGTCTTGCAGATGGGTGCGGCCGATCTTGACGATGTCGCGAAATTCCTCGGCCTTCGCCTGAATCGCCTGGTGAACGGTCTGGATCGCGGGAATCAACCGCGTCTTCAGTTGCTCGGCCGCCGCAATGTGCATGGCGGTGGGAAAGGTGTCGTTCGAGGACTGCGACAGATTCACGTGATCATTGGGATGAATCGGCTTCTTCGACCCCATGCTGCCGCCGGCCAGTTCAATGGCGCGGTTGGCGATGACCTCGTTCACGTTCATGTTGGTTTGGGTGCCGCTGCCGGTTTGCCAAATGCGCAAGGGGAACTGGTCGTCCAGCTTACCCGCGATGACTTCGTCCGAGGCCGCCACGATGAGCTTGGTTTTCTCCGCCGACAGTTTCCCCAGATCCTGATTGACCAGAGCGCAGGCCTTCTTCAGGATGGCGAACGCCCGGATCAGCTCCGGCGGCATGGTGTCGCGTCCAATGTTGAAGTGCAGCAGCGATCGTTGCGTCTGTGCGCCCCAGTAAACATGAGCCGGGACCTCGACTTGTCCCATGCTGTCGGATTCCAGGCGCGTGCGACTGGCAGGCTCGGCGGAAGTGAGCATAGTGTGTCCTACCGGCTGAAGGAATGAGGCTAAGCGAAATTATAGCAACTGCCGCCGCGCGCCTCCCTGCGAGGAAAGGGCTGGAACCAGAACGCAGTCGCCGGCCATCGTCCGCGACCGACGCTAATGTCGCCTCCTCGCCGGATTTACCGTGCTAGAATCTTAAGCTTCAAAACCCAGCCGCAAGCGCTGGTCGGGCGCTCATGAAGTCTTCTGAACCAACCTTGCAGATTCCGGAAACTTTTCCCCGGGCTCAACTCGAGTCGCGCCCCAGCACTCGCGTGGACGTATTGGTGATCGGCGCCGGGCCCACCGGGCTGGCTTGCGGCATCGAGGCGCAGAAGGCCGGATTCAAGGTTCTGATCGTCGACAAGGGCTGCTTGGTCAACTCACTTTTCCACTATCCGACCCAGATGACATTCTTTACCACCCCAGAGTTGCTCGAAATCGGCGACCTCCCGTTTTCCACCGCCCATCAGAAGCCGACGCGGGAAGAAGCCTTGGAATACTATCGCAAGGTCGCCGAACACTACAGTTTGCCCGTCCTACAGTACCACTGGGTAAAAACCGTGGTCGGGCGCGACGGTGATTTCGAGATTACTGCGACCGATCGTCTGGGCCGGGTGTATGACTACCGGACCCGCAAGCTGATTGTGGCGACGGGCTATTACGACCTTCCCAACCTGCTCAACGTGGCCGGCGAAGACCTGCCCAAAGTGTTCCACTACTATCGCGAACCCCATCCCTATTTCGACCTTGACGTGGTGGTCATCGGGGGTAAGAACTCAGCGGCAATTTCCTCCCTGGACCTATGGCGTCACGGGGCGAGGGTCACCTTGGTCCATCGCGGATCGAAACTGCACAGTCACGTCAAGTACTGGGTTTTGCCCGATATCGAGAATCGTATTCGCCATGGTGAAATCGCGGCATATTTCAACAGCACGGTCGAGGAGATCGGTCCCGATTACGTCATCGTGCGCACCTCCGAAGATCGGGTTCGCCTGAAAAACGACTTCGTGTTTGCGCTTACCGGCTATCACCCGGATTACGACTTCCTGGGTTCGATGGGGATCGAACTCTCTTCTGTCGATTGCCGTCCGATGTGCGATCCGCTCAGTTTGGAGAGCAATGTGCCCGGGATTTATCTGGCGGGAGTGATTGTCGCCGGCTCCCGCACCAACGAGATCTTTATTGAAAACGGTCGTTTTCACGGCCAACAGATCGTGCGACACATCAAGCAGAAGCTGGGAGAGAGCGGCTAGAGACCGACGGCGATCGAAGACGATGGTTGGTCCATCGCCGGGATTGACTTCGCGCTTAGGAAAAGCGGTGTGGGCTGCGAGAAGCGTCTCCTCAGCGCGTGTCGATATCAAAGCCGAGAATGGCGGTGACCGCAACCGGCTGATCGCCGCGAAACGCCGGGCGAAATTTCCAGCGGGAGAGCGCCGCCAGAATCTGATTGGTGGCGTCGCTGCTGCCGGTTTGCTCGAGCACCTGGGCGTTCGTCAGTGATCCGGAGCGATCGAGCACGTAGGAAATCACCAGCCGGGAGAGCTTGAGATGGCCGGGAAGGTCGGCACGCAGCGGTTGGGGAGCGATGAGGTCATCCGCGTAAGGACGGGTGGCCGAGCTCGGATCGGAATATTGCATCACTGCCGTGCCCAACACCGTGTTGATGTAGATCGAGTAGACCTTGTCGCCTTTGAGCGCCCCGTAAAAGTTGAAGCCGCCACCGGAACGCGGACTCGCCTCCACCGTGATGTCCGGACCCTCGTTTTTCATGGTAGGGGACCGGCCCGGAACCGACGGGGCATCGCCGCCTGCCCCGATGCTAGGCAGACTGATCACATTGCCGCCGTGCACGGAAACACCCGGCAGCGCCGGCTTCGCCACTGTTCCCGTTCCCGCGCCGCCTTCCCCCGGATAGGGAGAAATGCTGTTTCGCGCGGTCAAGTCGGCACCGGTGCCGCCTCCCTCATTGGCCGCTCCGGGGCCTTCGCCCTGCATGGCGGCTCCCGAACCCGCGCCGCGCGCGATATCGTTCCCCGTCCCCGGACCGCCTAGTCCCGGGTGTGCTCCTCCGGCGGGAGAGAGGGTCAGAGCCCCGGCCCCGGCACTACTGGGTTTGCCAAGTGTGGATCCAGGCTGGCTGGATACCACGATGCCGGTTCCGGCCTCGCTTCCTCCCGAGTGGCTAGGGGGCGCCACCACCGTGCCGCCGTCGAGCGGTCCTCCCGACCCCAAGCCTCGGCTGCCTCGTCCTTGTCCAAGGGCCGCTGTATCCCCCAGCACCGTGGGAGGTGGAGGTACAACCCCGGTTCCGCCACTCAACCCTGTCGTCGGCCGGTTGCGTGCAGAGGGGCCACCGGCGAGTTGGACGGGAGGCGGTACAACTTTGGCGGCTCCCGGGTTTGCCGGCACTGACGATCCCGGCCGAATCCCGCTCGTCTGCACGGGAGGTGGAACGACGTTCGCTTTCCCGAGAGTTGGTACTTGGGAGTGTTCGATCGTCGCCGCGTTCCACTGGACTGGCGGCGGCGCCACATCCTGGTTTCCTGCTCCCCCGAACGATCGACGTGTGGAAGCCGCGCTTCCGGCCTGCACCGGAGGCGGCACCACTTGCCTTGGCTGGGGTTCACCCGGCCCAAATCCCGGACCCCGAGCCGCCATTTCCCGGGTCATATCGGTCGGAGGCGGAGCCACCACCCGGGGCGAGGGAAGCGTCAAGGGTGAATTCAGCTTGCTCTGCTGCTCCGGCGCGGAGACCGGCGGCGGAACCACCGCCACTTGGGAACCTGGAACCGGCGGCGCACTGATCTCCCTTTGGACTCCGGACGGGCTGGGTGGGACCACCAGAGCATTCATGCCCGGCGCATTGCGCAATTGGTCGCGCGCGACCGAGGGACTGGGAGGCACGGCTGCATCCAGCAACGGAGCCACCAGCGTGTTCTCGCGGCGGACTTCGGGAGTGGGCGCGACCACCGTTTGGGTCGGGCTCGGAGCCGGCACCGTTACCCTGATTCCCTCTACCGGAGGCGGGCCAGGTACGCTCTTGTATGCCAAGAGGTTCTCGACGGCCGTGCTCGACTGCGGCAAATTCAAACTGGGAGCATCGACGACCTTCTCCCGAGGCACATTCCCCCGCGCCACGCGGATCACTTGGGTGCGATGACGAGCCGTTTTACCGCCTGAGCTGCCGGCCTGTCCCGTCTCCGCGCCGCCTCGATCCTCGGTTTGCGGCAACTCATCTCCGGAAAAGTAAATCACGTCATATTTCGGCAGTGCGGGCGGATGATAGGGATTGAGCATGCCCAGTTGGGCCGGAAGTACGATCAGCGCCGATAGCAAAGCCGCTTCGGCCATCCACGTGACCATGATTCCGCGGTAGGGAATCACGCCGGTTCTGGCTTCCCCCGCCAGCTGTGGAGGCGACTTCATGAGGGCCGGCCGAATCGAGGTGACAAACTCCGACCACGGGGAAGACCACTCCACCAGAAGTTTGAGTTCGCGATTCATCCTCGGTTCGCCTCCGCGGGGGGGCTCAGGACTATCTCGATTTCATCTCCAATCGCGGTTCCACTGCGGCGCAGCGTCTCGCGGGGAAGCTCCAAAACCGAAGCTGCCTGCAGGCTGATGCGGCCCAACCGCCACGGCTTAAGGGCGTAATCCATATGCACCACGAACTGCCTTGCGTCCAGATACAGCACATCGATGGGGAAGCGCATCGCCAAGGTGTGAACTCCCCGGCAAGGCACAATCCATAATCCGTCTCCGGCAGGAAACTCCGAATCCTCGGTGCACATCAGACCGCGAAAACGCGACCAGTGGGTCCCGGCAACCGACAGCCGAGTCGCCAGATAGGCCTGCCGGGTTCGATTGAACGCGTATCGAGTCATTTCCTGGCGCGACTTCATATCCCGATGCAGTGCCCCGGCTGTGGATTTTGGCGGTGATGGTTTAATGCCCCATTGGTTTGAAGGTCCGAAAGAGCTGGATGAAGGCCGGACCTAGGGTGACAAAAATGATCGAGGGCAGGACAAACAGGACGAGGGGGATCACCATCTTGATCGTGGTCTTCGCCGCCTGTTCCTCCGCCCGCTGCCGGCGCTCGGTGCGCAGCGAATCCGAGTGGACGCGCAAGGCCTGCGCTACGCTGGTACCAAAGCGGTCGGTTTGGATCAGGGTTCCCACCAAAGAGCGGATGTCGTCGACGCCCGTGCGGTCCACCAGATTCCGCAGCGCTTCGGGCCGCGGCTTGCCTGCCCGCATTTCCAGATTGACCATGTGAAATTCGTCGCTCAGTTCCGGATGCGCGTGATGCAGGTCTTCGCCGACTCTCATCATCGCCTGATCGAGGGCCAATCCTGCTTCCACGCAAATCACCGTGAGGTCGAGCGCATCGGGCAATCCCAACTTGATCCGGTGCTGGCGGTTTTCGATTTTGCGCTTCAAGGCAAAACGGGGCAGGAAAAACCCAATTCCAGTCATACCCACCAACAGAATCGGCGAGTTCAGTCCGCCGCTGGCAAACCCGGCGAGCAAACCCAGGAAGGCGCACGCCAGGCGGCTTCCCATATAGATGCTCATGTGGTGGGCATCGCGGTATCCCGCCTGGATCAACCAACTCCGGGTACGCGATACGTCGGTCGGCGATAAGGGTATCGCTTTACTGAGCGGGTCCAAAGCATGCTCAAGGCGATCCTTAAGATGCGGTTTCTCAACCGGTCCCCGCCGTTGCCAGCCGAGGGCGCGTAGGCGTGCGCCCAGCAGGGAAGAGGGGGCATATAAGGCAGCCAGGAAGGAAAACACGGCCAGCACGACCGTCACAAAAATCAGAATCGTGAGCGCCAGGGCCATGGCTTACACCTGAATCCGTATGATCTTGCGAATCACAAAATAGCCAAGCGTTTGCAGCACGATGCCGCTGACGACCAGGGTATGCCCCATGGGATCGGCAAAAAGCGGGCGGATAAACGCGGGACTGGTCGTCAGCATGACCACGACGATCAGGGGAGGCAGTCCCATCAGCAGCATCATGGTGAGGCGTCCCTGGGCGGTGTAAACGCGGACCTGCCGCATGATCTTGAATCTCTCGCGGATGACGTAAGAGAGATTATCGAGAATTTCCGCCAGGTTGCCTCCGGTTTCCCGTTGCAGCATGACCGCCGTGACAAAGAATTTTACGTCGACCAAGGGCATACGTTCGGTCAGGTTCATCAAGGCATCGCGCACCGGCAGGCCGAATTTCTGCTCCTCGAAGAGCATGCGGAATTCTCCCGCCACCGGTTCGGCGATTTCGTTGGCGATCAATTCGAGAGCCGTGGTGAAGGCGTGCCCCGCGCGCACGGCCCGGGCGAGGGTATCGATGGCATCGGGAAACAGTTCTTCGAACCTCTGGAAGCGCTTGGTGCGGCGATAGGAGGCGTAGGAAAAAGGCACCACCGCTCCCAGGACCACGCCGAGCATGGCAAAGAGAACGCCCTGATTGGGCGGCAGCGATCCGGCCAGCAAAAACCCCACCGAACCCACGGCGAACGCACTGAGCACGCAATAGATCAGGAGATTGCCGGCCCGCACTTTGAGGTTGGCCTGCTCGAGAAAATGCTGAACCTTGGCCATGCGTTCGGAGCGACGCAGCAGGTTATCGATCGCCGGAATCTGGCTCAGCATTTCGTCGCGCAGCAGTGCCAGTTCGGGGCTGGGTTCGCGTTGGGAGGCCTTCTCGACCGAAGCCAGGCGTTCGCGCAACAGGCGGGCCGGCGCGCTGCGCTGGTCGAGAAACATCGCCACCGCAAACGTCAGCGCCGCCACCGCTACAAACACCAGGATGACCACCAGAATCAGCATAAGTTTTCGGAGGCTTGGCTCCTACACCTCCATCCGAGAATCAAACATGGCCATGCGCAGCCGACAACCGGCGGTCGCCAGCCGTTCGGCGAATTGGGGCCGCACCCCGGTGGCGCGAAAACTGCCCCGCACTCTGCCGTTTTCATCAATGCCTACGCGGTCGAACACGAAGATGTCCTGCATCACGACCAAGGCATTCTCCATGCCCGTGACCTCGGAAACGGAAATCACTTTGCGGGTGCCGTCGGACAGCCGCGACACCTGCACCACGCCGTGGATGGCCGAGGCAATCTGCTGGCGCATGGCCCGCTCCGGAAGGTTGAGATTGGCCATGGAGAGCATATTCTCCAGACGGGCCAGAGCGTCCCGCGGGGTGTTGGCGTGCACGGTGGTGAGCGACCCCTCATGGCCGGTGTTCATGGCATTGAGCATGTCGAAGGCTTCTTCCCCGCGCACCTCGCCCACCACGATGCGATCGGGGCGCATACGCAAGCTGTTGATGACCAGCTGCCGCTGCCGCACCGCGCCCTTGCCTTCAATGTT
>DASPVV010000025.1:0-10033 GCA_035622175.1 Terriglobales bacterium
CTTCATTGACTTGGCCTACGCCCGGACCTAAGATTTCAGCCCAATGATCGGCGAGACCATTTCGCGCTACCGGGTCATCGAGAAGGTGGGCGGTGGCGGCATGGGTGTGGTGTATAAGGCTGAGGACACGCGTCTCCACCGTCCGGTCGCGCTCAAGTTTCTGCCCGATGACTTGGCGTCCGATTCCGTCGCACTGGCCCGTTTCCAGCGCGAGGCCGAGGCCGCGTCGGCACTGAACCATCCCAACATCTGCACCATTTACGACATCGGCGAAGCGGATGGCCGGGCTTTCATCGCCATGGAGTTCCTGGATGGCGCCACCCTGAAGTATTTGATTGGGAACCGGCCCATGGAGATGGACACGCTGTTCGGGGTCGCCATCGAAATCGCAGATGCCCTCGACACAGCGCATGCCCAAGGCATCGTTCACCGCGACATCAAGCCGGCAAACATCTTCGTCACCAAGCGTGGTCACGCGAAGATTCTCGACTTCGGTCTGGCCAAGGTTGGAGCGACCCCACTCTCGAGCAGCGCCTCGCAGGCCACCATCGAGTCCAGCCATCAGAACCTGACCAGTCCGGGAACGGCGCTGGGAACCGTCGCGTATATGTCCCCGGAGCAGGCTCTGGGCAAGGAATTGGATGTGCGCACCGATCTGTTTTCTTTCGGCGCCGTGCTCTACGAAATGGCCACCGGAACCCCGCCCTTCCGCGGAGAAACCTCGGCCGCGATCTTCGATTCCATCCTGCACAAGATGCCGGTTGCGCCCTTGCGCCTCAGTCCCGACCTCCCTGCCGAGCTCGAGAGAGTCATTAACAAGGCGATGGAGAAGGACAAGTCAGTCCGCTATCAGCATGCCTCGGAAATGAAAGCCGACCTGATTCGCGCGCGGCGTGATTCTACCTCGGCCTCTGCCTTCGTCCAGGCTCCTGCGCCGCAGAGTGCCGCATCAGCTCGGAGCCGAACGAGAATGCTGGTTGGGGGTGCAATTGTGCTCGCCATCGGCGCTTTGCTGGCCGCGCTGTGGTATTTCAATCGCGGCGGCGTTCGTCGCTCTGGTGCAACCGCCCAGACCACGATTGCCGTCTTGCCTTTTCAGAATCTTGGCGGGGACAAAGATCTCGATTTCCTGCGCCTGGCCTTGCCAGACGAGATCTCGACCACGCTCAGCTATGCACAATCTTTGTCGATTCGTCCCTTTGCTACGGCAAGCAAGTACACTGGAGCGTCTCTCGATCTGCAGCAGGCGGCGCGGGAGATGCGCGTCCAGAATGTCGTGACCGGCCACTTCATGAAAGCCGGAAACGAAGTGCAGGTGACGCTGCAGGCGGTCGACGCAGGGAACGACCGCGTGCTCTGGCAAACCGCCATAAGTTCGGCCACGGCAGACATGGTCAGCCTGCGGGCGCAGATAACCGCGAAAGTGCATCAGGGACTTGTTCCTGCTTTGGGCGCCGGGCCTGAGTCCGCTAACGCGGAGACGAAGCCTCGAAACGAACAGGCGTATGACCTGTACCTGCGCAGCCTGGCCCTGCCGCATGACAGCGGCACCAACAAGGAAGCGATCGCTGACCTGGAGCAGGCCATCGCACAGGACGCCAATTATGCTCCCTCCTGGGCGGCCCTGGGTCAGCGGTACTACTACGAAGCCGAATACGCGAGCGGGGGAAACGAAATGTCCCAGCGATCGAAGGCGGCGCTTCAGCGCGCCAACACCCTCGACCCGAACCTGATGGTGGCGGCGCGTGACCTGGCGACGACCGCTGCCGACTCCGGCGATTTGGAAGCAGCCTACAAGGAGGCGCAGAACATGCTGCGGCTGCGTCCCGACAGCGCGCAGGCCCATTTCACGCTGTCCTATGTCCTGCGTTACGCCGGGCTGCTGCATGAAGCCATGCAGGAATGCGATGCGGCCCTCCGTCTGGACCCGGAAGACTATGCGCTGCGTTCCTGCGCGGTCACCTTCGCCTCGGCTGGAAATACGGAGCGGGCGCGAGTGTTTATGAACCTGGATGCGGGATCGGATTGGTCCAACTCGATGGCTGTCGCTCTGCTGCTAAGGGAGGGCAAGTTCGATCGGGCACGCGCGGTTCTACAGCGTCTCCCAGAAACTCCTTTCTACGCCCGCAGTTTTCTGGAGGCGTGCGCTCAAGGAAAGTCGGGCCCAGAGTACGACCGCATCGCCCTGCAGGCGGAATCCGAAATATCGGCCATCCACGACTTTGAACCGCGCTTTTACAGGGGAATGCAAATGGTTTTCTGCAATCAACCCCAGATCGGCTGGCGGATGATCGGCGAAGCGATCGAACACAACTATTGTGGGTATGAGCACCTACAGCTCGAGGAGCTTTTGGCCAAGGCGCGGCAGACTCCCGAGTACCGGCACGCACTGGCCGAGGGCAAGGCCTGCCAAGATAAGTTCCTTTCCGCACGAAAGGAGAATTGATCGACGGAGTTGCATCATGGGCGCTTTTTTCAGTCTGCAACCCGGGAGTGAGGGCCCAACGGCCCCGGCCACTCAAAGTGTTGCTAACAGACTTGACTCAAAATCCCCACCGAGGTTTTGAGCACAATGGCGATGTTTGAACAGTTACGGCTTGGCTTCCGAAAACACCTTCAGTTTGAAGCCCTCTCTAATCAGTGTCGCGTCGCAGCAAGCGAGAAGCAAGAGCGGTACCGCCCAGAGCGACGACACAATGATCATCCTGGGGTTGCGGTATAGGGTGACCGTTCTGACGCTGTCAAGGAGCAGGAAGGATCCCAGCGGGAACATCCATGATCTCAGGAAAACGGGCATTTGGGCGTGGTTGAGGCGATGAAATGGCGAAACGACCGTTGAAACCCATACTATATATTTATAGCCCCTCCGCATCCGCCGCAAACGCCGGCGGCTTCATCCAAATCCTCCTCTCGCAAGCGCCCCGGCGTGAAACAATCCGATTAACGCGGGCCGCTCGGTGCCGGCGCACTTGTCGATAGGGCCCTAAGATTTGTCGTCAATTGACTAGGGTGCTCCACGGCCGCCCGCAGCAGTAATCAAAGACTACAGTTATGTGCACCGCTTGCACATGCGTAATTGCTTTAGTCGGCCCGCTTGTGATAGAGGAAAGGGATGATTTTTTTGAGGGAATGGACACACAGCTTAAGGGCAGCGCTGCTGATCGCGTTGTTGGCGGGCGGGATCCCGCACAACGCCAGCGCAGAGGATAATGGTCTCGAGCGCACGCCCGTTCTCGGCTGGAGTAGCTGGAGCTTCCTCCGCCAACATCCCACGGCAGCCCAAATCAGAGCTCAGGCGCTCGCCCTGCATAATTTCGGATTGCAGAAAATCGGGTACCAATACGTAAACCTCGACGACTTTTGGTACCAGTGTCCGGGACCGCAAGGTCCGAACGTCGACCCTTATGGCCGTTGGCTGACAGACTCATCTAGATTCCCGGCAGAGGGAGATACCGATGGCATCAAGTTAGTCGCTGACTACATCCACAGTCTCGGGATGAAGTTCGGAACCTATGTTACGCCTGGTATTTCCAGGCAGGCAGTCAGCCGCAACACGCCCATTAAGGGCACATCGTACACGGCTGCCCAGATTGCGGACCCGTCTGTAGACGAGAACAACTACAACTGCAAGGGCATGGTCCGCATTGACTACAACAAGCCTGGAGCGCAGGAGTATACGAATTCATGGGTAGATATGCTCGCGGCGTGGGGTGTCGATTACATCAAAATTGACGGCATGAAAAACAGCAACGCCGCTGACGTTAAAGCATGGTCGGATGCTATACGGCAAAGCGGGCGGCCCATGGTCCTGGACGTCACGCAGGGGAACCTTACAATCGCTATCGCCCCGACATTGATGAAGTATGCCAATCAATGGGAATTCGCGCCCGACGTCGAATGCTATCGCTGCGAAAAGGGCGGTAGCAGCTACCCGCTGACCGACTGGGCCAGCGTTGCCAGACGCTTCAACTACGTGGCGGAGTGGCAGCCTTACGCTGGGCCGGGCGCTTTCAACGACTATGACTCCATCGAAGTAGGAAATGGCAGCAACGACGGGCTGACTCCGGTCGAGCGCCAGACTCAGATCAGCCTGTGGGCCCTTGGGGCGGCACCCCTCATCCTCGGCGTCGACCTTACTCACCTCGACCCAACGGATCTGCAGAAATACCTGGAGAACTCCGCAGTCCTTGCTGTCGACCAGGATTCGATCGCCGCGAAAAGGGTGCTCAATACTGGCCACCAGCAGGTGTTCGTCAAGAGGGAACCCAAGGGAGACACGATTGTCGGTTTGTTCAACACCGGCGGGAAGACAGAGGAAGTCTCCGTTCCAGCATCCACCGTAGGCCTCCCCGAAAACGCAAGCGGCTATTCCTTACACGACCTGTGGACCGGCGAGACGAAGAAGACCGGCAGCACCATCAGTGCTGTTGTTCCATCGCATGGGGTCGTCCTGTACCGCGTCGGGGGGACTCTAGACTAAAACTACTCATTCGTTGCTTTCCGTAGGGCCGCGTAGAATGCGTGGTCTTACCGATTCTTGTTCAGAACCCCTTTTCCGAACGTCAATGTCCGGGAAGTGGACAGATTTATCCGGTTTGCTTCCGCAAGGACATTCTTTTTCTCTTCTCCTTGGCAACCAGGAGGTTTACGTTAAGAGTTAGATTGGTAAGAGTTTTCCTATTCCAGTCGAGGGTAGGATTCTAGCGCGGGACGCGATGCAGCCGTGGACTAGGAGGAGGAACTAAGATGAGAGGCGTGCTCCAAGACATTCGCTACGGGTTGCGACAACTGCGCAACCAGCCGGGTTTCACGGCCGTGGTAGTAATCACGTTGGCGGTGGGAATCGGTGCGAACGCATCGATTTTCAGCGTCGCGAATTGGTTCTTGTTGCGACCGCTGCCGGTCAGGGATCCAGCAGAGCTCACATATCTGGCATTTCAGAGGAAGGGAGACGATGGCTGGAGCAATGGTTTTTCCTATATGGATCTCGAGGACATCCGCTCGCAGGGTGCCTCCGTCTTCGCCAACATTGCCGGCGACCTGCCATTCCACGCTACCGATGGTTTGACGGTCAACGGCAAGACCGAACCAATCACAACCGACTACGTCACCGGAAATTTCTTCGAGACGATGGGTGTTAGGCCCGAGTTGGGACGGCTGATCCTGCCCACAGAAGGGGCAGTCCCCAACGGCGATCCGGTACTCGTTCTTAGCCACTCATTCTGGACCGCACATTTCGGGGCCGATCCCAACATAGTCGGCAAGAACGCCCTGGTGAATGGTCGTCCGGTAACAATCGTTGGCATCGCTCCTGAAGGTTTTCACGGGACCGTCTCTTGGATTGATACACAGGGTTACTTGCCGCTGGGTATGGCCGTGATCGGGACTGGCGTTAAAGGTGATTTTCTAACCAATCGTCAAGCGCGAGACCTTCTTCTGGTAGCCCGGCTGAAGCCGGGCACAAGTCTCGGCGGCACGCGGCCGGTTCTGGAGACTATTTCTCACAGGCTCTCATCTCAGGACGCAAAACCTGGTGGGGAAATCGCTCTCCGTGCTTTTCGCCTTCAACCTTCCGGCCCCAGCGGCGATCCTGAAGGTGGCCCTGCTTCCAAAGTCGCCGGTCTATTTCTGGCGCTCGCCGCGATAGTGTTATTGATTGCATGCGCCAATGTAACTAGCCTGCTCCTAGTCCGTGCCACGGGGCGGCAGCGTGAGATGGCTCTCCGCCAGGCGCTAGGCGCGGCCCGGGCACGTCTCATCCGCCAATTGCTTACTGAGAGCGTGCTGCTTGCCCTGGTCGGATCCGCGGCAGGTATGCTCCTCGGTTGGATCGCAAGTAGTGCGCTGAGTGCGATCCGTCTCGGTCTCGGTCCGAGTCTTCCTTTTGTGGTGGATATTCACTTGGACTGGCGCGTGCTAGCCTACGGCTTCGGAGCGGCTCTATTCACGGCCATCGCCGTCGGAATCGTTCCAGCCTTGCGCGCTTCCCGCCGTGCCTTGGTCCCTACTGGTGGCCAGGGCGCTCATGCGATGGCAGACGGACGTCAACGCCTTCGCAGCGCCTTGGTGGTTGCGCAACTTGGAGCATCGCTGCTGTTGCTGACTGTTGCCGGTCTTTTTGCGCATAGTCTGGCCTTCGCGGCAAGGGTTGATCTCGGGTTTGATCCCCATCATGTTGTCAACCTGACGATGGATCCGCACGAGATAGGTTACGGCCCAGCGCAAGGACTCGCATTCTACAGCGACCTTTTGGAACGGGTACGAACCTTGCCAGGGATTCAGTCGGCCAGCCTTGCATCCTGTGTCCCTATGGGCGATGAAGTCGATGGCGACGATCTCGATGTTCCCGGCTATCAGCCGAAAGATAATGCCAAGCCGCACGCCAATTTCAACACTGTCTCTTCTGGGTATTTCGACACGATGGGCATTCCGCTCCTGAAGGGCCGTGACTTCAGAGCCGTCGACAATGAAAAGGCACGTTGGGTTGCCATAGTCAACCAGGCCATGGCCGAACGCTTCTGGCCAAATCTCAATCCGGTCGGCCAGGTCTTCACTTTGGGAAATGATCCTAAGCACTCGATTGAAATCGTGGGCGTGGCGAAAAACAGCAGAAATTACGGTTTTGCGGGGCCGATTGAACCGTATTTCTACATCCCTTTGACCCAACATTACACTTCAGCCGAGACTCTTCAGGTCCGCACCACGATAGCTACTGAAAACGTCCCCCCTGGCATAGTCGAGGTGATTCATTCGTCGGTCTCCGAGATGCCGGTGTTCAACGTCCAGACGATGACCGGTGCACTGCGCGGCTTGAACGGCTTATTACCTTTCCAACTAGGCGCTGTCCTGACCACCTGCTGTGGAATTTTGGCACTAACGCTTGCCATTGTGGGCGTCTACGGCGTGATTTCGTACGCTGCAAGCCAGCGAACGTACGAGATCGGCATTCGGATGGCTCTCGGCGCTCAGCCTGGAGCAATCATGAAAATGATTCTTCGGCATGGATTGCTCGTGATCGCGCTGGGCTTAATGCTGGGCCTGCTCCTTGCATTCGCTGCTGCGCGCCTGCTTGAGGGATTCCTGGTCGGAGTGCAATCAAGCGATCCTCTAACGTACGGGAGCGTATCAGTTTTGCTGATTTCGGCGGCTTTATTGGCAAGCTATATCCCAGCGTGGCGTGCAACCAAGGTGGACCCAATGGTGGCGCTGCGCTACGAGTAGACAGTCATAAATCTGAGCAAGATTTGCATCTAGCCGAGGCGGACCATGCCGAAGAAGTTCTCGACGTGGTATTCCCAGCGGATCACGAGCCGACGAAAGTGATGCAGCCAGGCGAAGAGTCGTTCCCCTCGCCAGCGTCGGCGATAGCGACGCAGTGGACGCCCGTTTTGCGTGGGCGTTCGCCGCTCTCCGCGATGGGGTGCGATCATCTCAATCCCGTAGCGTTCGGCCAAATCGTGGTCCAGTCGGTCACTGTCATAGGCTTGGTCGCCGATCAGTCGTGCCGGGAGGGTGTCGAGGAAGCTGTGCCCGGGGACCCCTTCAACGAGCTGGCTTTCGTGCGGCGAAGCACTTTCGATACTAACGGCGAGAGGAAGACTGTGATCATCGGCGAGAGCGATGATTTTCGTCCCTTTGCCGCGTTTGGTGGTCCGACCGCGAGGCCCCCCTTTTTTGCCCCCGTGAAGGAGGCATCGATGAAAGCCTCCTCCTGGTCGAATTTTCCTCGTGCCTGTAACTCCTCGGCCAGCACGCACAAGATGCGCTCCAGCTTGCCGGCCCGCACCCACTGCTGGAAACGGCGATGGCAGCTCTGGTACGGCGGGGTACTTGTTGGGCAGTTCACGCCACTGCGCTCCGGTGCCCAACACCCACAGAATTCCGTTGAGCACCGCTCGCGTGTCCTGCCAAGGCCGACCACGACCGTCGGCGCGGGCGCGCTTGTCGATAGGAGCCTAAGATTTTGCAGCAAGAACGGAAAGGCTTGGCTCTACCCCCGAATTTGTGATCGACTATCCCCCTAAGTACGAATAAGTTAGCGCGCCGTACGAGAACTCTCTCCCCTCCCTGCATCTTTCTTATGTCCTCGCCCGTATATTCGGTAGCATGAACGCCGCAGCGTATTACTTCGTGAATGGCATGGAGTCCGAGGCCAGCGCAATCGCTCGCGGTCTTCGCCGGCGTGATCCGGACTTGCTGGACCGCCTCATCGAGCAGTATCAACATCGGCTGTTTCGATATTTGGTTTACCTCGCAGGAAGTCACGACGTGGCCGAGGATCTCTTTCAAGAAACCTGGATTCGTGTGCTGGAGCGCGGCCATCAGTATGACGGCAGGCACGAATTCAGCACATGGCTCTACGCGGTGGCAAGGAATCTGACTATCGATTATTTGCGGAAGAAAAAGCCCATCAGCCTGGATGGGCTGATGGAGGACGAGGAGCGCGTGCCGCTCGAACCAGCAGACACCCGACCCATAGCATGGGAAGTTGTGGCACAACATGAGCAGGTCGAGCGCATTAGTGCGGCGCTGGTCAGCATTCCGGCGGAGTATCGTGAGACCGTGGTGTTGCGGTTCCAGGAAGGATTAGCTTTGGAGGAGATTGCCACGGTGACCGGGGTGCGGTTGGGCACGGTAAAGTCGCGGCTGTATCGCGGATTGAACATGCTGATGTCGCGGTTAAAGGGAGTGCAGGCATGACGCAAAAGGCACATGAGCAGGCCCGCGAGCTGATTGCCCTGGGTGACGGTCTCTCCGATGCGCAACAGACTTGGCTGAAGGCTCATCTCGAAGATTGCGCAAACTGCCGCAGCTACGCGGAAGGGGCGGACCTTGTGGTTCGCGCTTTGCGTTCCCTGCCCCTTGCCGCCGATGCCCGCCTGGTGCGAGCCACGCAGATGCGGGTGCGCTTCCACGCCAGCAGGCTCCGCGAGACACGGGAACGCATGTGGCTGGTTGGGATGGCTTGTCTGAGCGTAGGTTTTTCCGCGGCCCTGACCGCACCTGTCTTGTGGAG
Source organism: Terriglobales bacterium (assembly GCA_035622175.1). Lineage (GTDB taxonomy): Bacteria > Acidobacteriota > Terriglobia > Terriglobales > Acidobacteriaceae > JAFAGX01. The sequence continues at coordinate 9,017 of DASPVV010000025.1, forward strand.
ACTGTTTGCATGGATTGGGCGCTGGGCAGGAGTCTCGGCCCCGGTTTGGCAGGCGAGTTTCATGTTCTTCTGCATCGCGCCGGTGCTGGTGGTGAGCGTTCTCTTGCTGGCGCGCGGCACGCACCTGACGAACCATGAAGAACGGTCGCGACAATGACGATGGGAAAGCGGACAAATGTATGCTAGGAAAAGAAGAAACTCAAACTGGACCGGCGGCGGAAATCAAGATTGTGCCGGCATGGGCATGGGTGCTGACGGGAATTGGGTTCGTGAGCATGCAGTTCGTGTTTAATGTCGTCTTGGCCCACCGATCCGATGCTCCACCCTCATGGGCGCGGCCTTTGCTGGGGCTTCTGGTCGGCTTGGTGCTGGGTTGTTTTCTCTTGTTCATCGGCTATATAAGTCGCGACGCGAAACGCCGCGGCATGAGCCCGGTCCTTTGGACGATTGTGGCCGTTGTGATTCCCAACGCTCTGGGCATCATTCTTTATTTCGTACTGCGGCAGCCAGTGCGCAGCGCCTGCCCACAATGCGGTAATGCTGTGCAGATCGGGTTCAGCTTCTGCCCTCGATGCAGTTACAAGCTGGGCCCGAGTTGTCCGCAATGCCAGCGCGCGGTCGGAATGAATGATGTCTATTGTCCCTACTGCGGTATCTCGCTGCGCAATCAAGAGGCCCCGGTCTCTAACCCCGCAACAAGACTACCTGGCTAATGACCAACAAAGTTCCATGGAGTTCGCTCAAAACCCTTGGTGGGACCATTTTGGGTCGCGATCTAACGCCATCTATGAAGTCGTCGGCCCTGTCAACTGACGATAGGTTCGTAGATGACAACGAAAGGCGCGATGGGCAGGAGATCTATGTCAGAGTTTCTCCAGATAATCGCGGATTTCGCGGGCGTTCCAGTCCACCGGCCCAATAAATTTACGGCGAACCACGCCGTCGCGGTCGATGATGTAGGTCTCGGGCCAACCATGCGTTCCATACACACTGCTGGTCTTCTGGGCGGGGTCTTGC
>DASPVV010000026.1:0-7569 GCA_035622175.1 Terriglobales bacterium
AAGGGGGGAGATGTAGTCCATGCGGTTGCCGGAGTGATTACGAGAATCGATGCAGCTGCGAAAACTATCGCCTTGAAGACTGCAGATGGAACCGAACATGTCTTCAAATACACCGAAAAGACCACCGTCCACGTCGCCAAAGAGGGAGGCGAGTCGGCAAAGGCAGGTGCCATCGACACGTACATGGCAGGCAAGGAAGGTACCCACGCCGTTGTCCGTTATACGGGCAAGGGGGCGGAGGAAACCGCGACGCATGTCGAAGACCTGGGTAAGAATTCGTTGCAGGTCAGTGAAGGTACAGTCACTCATATCGACAGAGCTGCACGAACTGTAACCATCCGAACTGAAGACGGAACTGAGGATACGTATCATGTCGCGAAGCATGCGACGATTGATACCGAACGTGGAATCACCAAGAACTCAGAGCTCATTGCGAAAAAGGGGGAAAAGGTTACCGTTCATTACACCGAAGAAGCCGGCGAGAAAATCGTGCACTTGTTCAAGCACGTGTGACCGCCTAGACGGGCTAAGGGGAACGTCCGGCTAGGAGCAGGAATCCTGGTTTCGTCGGTTGTGTGTTCTGGAGTCTGGGATGGCCCATCGAACGTCGATCGTCGGTGGTAATTAGAGGTTCAGCAACTCGAACCAAATCGCTTTGGCAGTCTACCTTGCAGAGGCTAAGCAGGGGAAGACGACACACGCCGGGAAGGATGAAGGGAATATGAATAGCTCGGAAATTGAGCGATTCCGGCGGTATCTCGAAGTTCATCGCGAAGTCGCGTTACGATCGCTGCACCGGTTGCGAGAGGAAACACTGACCGGCGATCCGGGCTATTCCGAGGGCTCGGAAATGTGTGCGACGGGCGTGAAGGAGCTTCGGTTGCAACACAGCGATGAGCGCCGTCGCCTGCTGCTTTTGATCGAAGCAGCCTTGGTTCGAATGCAAGAAGGCAGCTATGGCATATGCGCTGCTTGTGGGAAGGAGATTAGTGCGCGGCGGCTCGATGCCTTGCCGTGGACTTCCTACTGTCTTCGGTGTCAGCAGGCCCGCGAACGCAGGGCGGAAATGATGCCGGCTGACCGGGCGGTGAGGATTCCAAAGGCGGGTTAAGTTCGCCGGGAGTGCGGAGGTATCGAGGGTTTCGCGGGGCGTGCGCGCGCCAAGTCAAGGGCGGCAACGTTCAGCGAGCGCTTCTAAGGTTATTCTCAGGGCGAATCAGCAGCGCCAGCCTGGGGAAAAGAAAACGACCGGCCGCGTCGTCGATGACGTTCACCTGGCAAGTGTAGAATCCGGGCTTCAGTTGGTTAAGCGGCAGATCGAGTTGAAAGATTCCGGCCTTCCGCTCGCGGGCGTTGAGCTCGGTTAACTCGACCAGCGAGCTTTCGAATACCTTCGCTTTTCCACGGAAGAAAGCGACGTTCGTAAGCAGATGAATCCCACCTTTGCCTGTCCCACTGTCTGAGAGCTCCTGCGCATTCGACCGGCCCGGATCATACACTTCGTAATAGAGCAGCAGATGTTGCGCAGCCGAGAAGACGTGGGTCACGTTGGGAATGATCTCCTGGCCGTCGCGCAGGAGAGGGTTCGGTTCCGAGCTACTTTTCTTAGCCACCCGCAATTGGCTGGCCAGCACGATCGAACTCATCTTGAGGGGCTGCGAGCGGAAATCCGGGATATCCAGATCCGTTTCAAAGGAGCCCATGCGGCCCGTCTGGTTTTCCCGCACGACAATCTTCAAATGATACCTACCACTCGGCAGCGTCAACACGGTGTCGTATTGCACGTTCTTCTTCTTCACGTCGTCGGACGTGTCCAGGGCCAGCTTCACCGTGCTGCGGATGGTGCCCATGGGATGGCGATCCTTGTCGCTGACCATCCCCATCACATCAAGCGTGGCCTTGTCACGATCGCTGCTCCGGGTAAACGGAATCTGCGAGCCCGGCACCACCACGGAAATGGGCACGGAAAATCTGTTGCCGTCCAGGCGAAAATAGGCGGCCCCCAGATACACGGGTAGATCCGTGCTGGGGAGGTCCGAGGCGAGTTCGGCCTCGAGTTGTTGTTCCTTGTCCTCTTTGCTCGAATGCTGGTAATCGGCGGGAGCGTAATAACCGCGGCGATAGTCGATCTTCAAACTCGGCAAATTGAGCTTAACCGTAATTCGGCGGTAACGGCCGTCCCGGGCGGGATTGGTGCTGCGATAGCCGAGCATGTAATAGGTGGAGGAGTCGTCCTGGACGCTCTTGAAAACCTTGCTGAAATCATTGGAGTCAAGGAAGGCGCGGCCCCCGGTATCGCTGGCCAGCGTCACCAGGGTCTCCTGGGTTGTGAAATTGGAGTTGAGAGCAGTGATCATGGACTGGCCCGAATATGGCGACACGCCGCGCAGGCTCGCGTTCTGGGCTTCGCCGCCGGGCACCATCGCCTGCAGACCGCGCATGTCCATGGTGTAGAGCGCTAGATTGGCGCGTACTGCGGCGTTGGTGGCGGCGCGGAGCTCAGACTGGTTTTCGATTCCTGTCCGGTCCATCCCGCTGGAAAAATAGATCAGCGACTTTTTCTGCTGGACGTAGGCCAGCCGCTCCGCTACGGACCGCAGCGCTTCCAGGCGTCGGTCCGTATTAAAGATGTTGTATTCGGTGTCGTCCACGGTAAACGGCTGGGCCGTGTCCGGCGTACCCTCGGTTGAGCCGGTGCTACCCTCTTCGAAGCCTTGCCCACTCCCCGCGTTGAAGGCCAGCAGTTCCCTTTTGAGAAGTTCGTGATCCGTGGTGAAATCCTGATTCACGGTCAGCGAATTTGCTAGGGACACGATCGCGACCAGGTCGGCAGGAGCCATCTGGTTCTCAACATAATGCACCGCCGAGGTGATGGCGCGATCGATTTCGTCGGGCTCCATGGCCGACAGATCGAAGAAGAGAACGATCAAACGGCGATCTTTGAATTCATGGGGAACACTGGCTAACGAGCCCGCCCCCGGCGGCTTGGCCGCCTCCTCCGCCAGAGGCCCGGTCTGCGCGACTTCCTGTGGAGGAACGGCGTCCGTACTCTCAATGTCGAAGGATTCGATTTTCTGCGGCTTGTTATCCTCCAAAACTCTGAAATCCTCGGGTTTGAGATTGCGTACGAAATTTCCATCCTTGTCCCGAACCGTCACGTTGACCAAGACCAAGTCGGTTTGCGCGCGAAAGATGTAATCCGACTGCTGCGATGGCAAAGGGAGACAGACAAGGATCACCTCGAGAATCACCGCTAGAATCCGGGCCGAGAGACCATAGCAAGTCGACATCATGCACCGCATCTCCTCAAAAACGGAATCGGGACGTCAAGGTGACCTGCCGCATCGCGCCCACCGCAGTCACCCGTCCGAAGGTGGGCGAGTTCACGGCGGTGTCAATCGTGACGTACTGAGGCGTGTTGAAGATATTGGTGGCCTGAGCCCGAAACTCTAGCACCCTAGCCTCCTTGATGGGGACAACCTTGGTGAAAGCCATGTCGAAAACATGCGTGCCCGGGCCGATAATCGAGTTGCGGCGGGCATCTCCGTACTGCCCTGGGGGAGGCGCCACGAACGCGGCCGTATTGAACCATGCTGCGATCGAAGGACTCGGCAACGGGATCGATTGCCCGGGCACCAGATTGGGCCGCAGCGTACCGTTGGTTCCACGATTGACGTCGGTCGGGTCTCCTTGGAGATGCGGTGTAAAGGGAAGACCAGAGGCGATGGTCCAGTCGCCGCTCCACTGCCAGTCGCCGAAAATGGCGCGCCACGGTGTATTCCCGCTGAGCCAGCGCTTGTCGTGCCCGAACGGCGGCTCCCAAAGATAGTCGGCGGTGAACCGATGAGTCTGATTGAAGCTGGAGAGGCCGCGCTCGGCAGCTAGGTCAAAGGGATTCTGCGCCACACTTGCTGTGCCTGAGGAAGCAGTGGGTCCAGCTCCCGCGACACCCGTACCGCCCGCGCCCAGGCCGGAAGTGCTGGCGCTCGCGGTCGCTCCGGCGCCGATCGAAGATGCATTATCAATCGACTTCGAAAAGGTATAGATGCCACCGACGGAGAAGCCATGGGAAAGGCGCTTTCGCAAACGCACGGAAGCTGCATTGGCTGCTGAGTCTGCGAGAGAGTTCTCGTAGGTAAAGGCCTGGACACCCGCAATGCGGATGCCGGTTGCCGTCCGGTTGGGCGCTTCGAGAATATCGAGGTCCGTGCCTTTGGTTCCGGTGTAGTCGAGGTTGAGCAACAATGTGGGGCGGATCTGTTGCTGAATATCGAGGTTGCGGATTTGCACGTAGCCCATTCGATAGTTCGGATTGACGGCGTAGTTGTTGGTGATGCCGTTGGCGGAGACCGCGGGGAACCCCTGTTCGAGCGTGAGTTCTCCGCGCGCCGATTGAATGTTGGTCGATGTCGTCGAGAACGGTGGTTGAAAGGCGAGCTGCTGTACGATTCCCTGATAGGCACCGGTGTTGTAGTTGATCCCGTAGCCCCCGCGCACCACGGTATTCGAAAACGGTTTCCAGGCAAACCCGACGCGCGGAGCGAAATTGTTGCGGTCCGGCCGCACCAGGCTCGCCGGCAGCACACCGCTGTAGGGCCCATTTTCTCCGGACACAACCCGCGCCACCAGAGGAACACCCAGGGCGGGATTCAGGACGCCAGGCGAGAGATCGAGATTCGCCAGTCGGTTGTTAATCTCTGTGAACGGAGCAACGTATTCCCACCGCATGCCGAGATTGAAAGTCAGGTTGCCGCGTAGTTTCCACTCATCCTGAGCAAATGCGTCCCAGGAGTTGCCCCGGAAGTGGTAGTTGTTCTCCCCGTACTGCACGGAAGTTTGCTGGGGGAAGCCGAGAAGAAAATCAGCAAAATCGTAGCCGGTTCCCGTGACGGGCTGTCCCCCCAGGATCTCGGACGTATTCAGACCCGTGAAGATGAACGAGCCGCGCGCGTTGCTGTCGGTTTCCGTGTTGAGCTGAATGCGACGGAAGTCACCACCCCAGCGCCAGGTGTGTTTGCCATGGTTCCAGATCAGGTTGTCCGTCAAGGTAAGCGTCTGGTTGCGGAGCAGTTGCGGATTGATGTCCTCTAAGCTGGCAAAGTTTGTAAACGCTAGATTGGGCAAACCCCAATCGAACGGGTTCTCGGATACTCCTGTAATTCCCAGTGTGCCGGCAATGTCCTGGGTGAAGGCGTAAAGGTTTTGGGTCCGGGTTCGGCTGCGGTTGAAGTCCGCACGCGCAACATTGGTCAGCTTGCCCCAGCTACGCACGTAGGAGACGGGCACATCGACGCTGCGCACCGACGTGCTCCCGCCAACGCTGGGAAATGGATTGGTTAAGGCGGCGCTGGACTGGTGATAGTGAAAGCCGAAGGTCAGGTTGTTGCGCGGGGCATTCCTCCCCCCACGGCGCCCGCCAAAGGTGGCAGCGCCTAGGGCTCGATTGACACGGATGTTTAAGTCGTCGCTGCTATTGTCGAAGGAAGTGACGAAGCGGAAATTCTGAACACTTCCGGGAAGATTGGGTTCCGGGATATACGGCAGCAACCCCTTGGCGATCGGACTAATCTGGGGGATGGTATTGTTCGGGAAAGGAGTGTTGGTTGCGGGATCGAAGAGCTCGACGCTTCTTCCCGCTAAGGGTCCGGTCGTATAGGTGGTTTCGGAGAAGTTCCCCTGGCGCTCGAGCATGGTGGGCACAGTCGAAAACTGGTCGAAGGGCTGCTCACCATGCTTGCCGTTGTAGTTGACGAAGTAAAAAGTTTTGCTGCCGCCGGCATAGATATGGGGAATGTTCAAAGGTCCGCCCACCGAGCCACCAAAACTATTCTGTACGTACCCGGGGTTGAGGATCGGCACGCCGGTGAGGGAATAGGGCGCGGCATTCAGCGCCGCATCGCCCAACCCGTAATAAATCGAACCATGCGGATGATTGCTGTCAAAACCACGGCGCCCAAAAACTGCCCTCCCCCCGCCACCACCGCCGCCAAAACCGCCGCCGAATCCGCCGGGCCCCGCGAAACCGGCGCCGGGCTGGCGCGGGTCGTTTGTACGCTGCTGAAAATCGCCGGGGTTCAGGAGACTCAAGGGGCTCGAAGAGGTCCCCGAAACGGCAACCGACTCAGTCGCGCTGTCGGGCGCAATTCCGGGAACAGGCATGCCGGAAGGAACCATGTCAGTGAGGGAGTCCCCGCCGGACGACTGGCCCAGGGGGTCTGATAGAAGGGAGAGGCTCTGAAATCCGCGGGCTCCCGTCATCCCACCACTGGCCCGGGGCCGCGCTGAAGTCTCCGAACGGGTGCGCGAGAGAAGAGTCAATTCAAAATTCGCTTGCATATTCTGATGAGTAGCATCGATCACGACCTCCTGCGTGCTGTTGGCAAAGGCCGCCATCTGCACTCGCACCGTGTACGACCCGTAAGCTGGAACCACCGCGGAATAGCTGCCATCAACCTCGGTCCAAGTGGAAATCTTCGCCGCGGAGGACCCCTGTGCAATGGAGACCGCAGCACCCGGAATGGGCATGTTGCCGGATTTCACCACCCCGCGAATCGTTCCCCCTTGCCCTTGGACTGCTTGCGCCTGGGCTGGAAGACGACTGAGGGTAGCCATCAAGGAAAAACTCAGAGGGAAAATCCAGAAGAACGCGGTGACAATCGAACCCCTGTCTTTACGGCCGGAGCTTTCCGTAGACAGGGGCTGCTGAACCGTCACGGGCTTGGAGTCTTGCCTGAACACTGATCAACACGCAGGATCGGCTGCCTGGACCAAGGGGAAAGTTCTTGTCCGGCGCCTGCAAGCGTGACCAAAACAGGCTCGATGCTTCTCGAATAGCGAGCGCTCGCCATAGCGCGATGGCTGGCGCTGCGCCTCTGCTGGGATCATACCCCGAGGCTAGGAGGGCAACTGTAAAATTTTGTCTATTCCGGCCAGGGCCACAACAGGCAAGGCACAAGTAATGCTGCCAAATTAGAGATTTCCTGCGAAAGATCATGGTATGGTGGAGCTACTCTGTTTTCGGGGCAGCGAGGGGCGTACCTAGTAGGTTTAGGTAAAGATTCGTAAAACTGACGCTTATGGTCACAACTTTGCGTCTCCAACCTGGTTCATACAGCTGTCGCAACTGAAGCTCTCGGAGGAAGATACCATGATCAAACATTGTCTACTTGCACTGGCCTTAGCCGGTCTCGTCGGCGGGCCGTTTGTTTTCGCGCAAGACAGCGGAAGTAACGCACAATCTGCGCCATCGGCCATGCAGGCCGAGCACGGTCCCGGACACTATCACCTTGATCCGGAGAAGCGTGCGGAGATGCTGTCTAAGAAACTGAATCTCAGCTCAGACCAACAGTCGAAAGTGCTCGAGATCCTCAAATCAGAACAATCGCAAACGGAAAGCCTGCGATCGGATAATTCACTTTCACAAGAGGACCGCCGTTCGAAGATGATGGAGATCCACAAATCATCGAATGAGCAGATCCGTGCGCTCCTCGATCCCGACCAACAGAAGAAGTGGGAGGAAATACAGAGCAAGCAGATGGAGGGACATCACCACGGTGGACAAGCTCCCGC
>DASPVV010000027.1:0-20928 GCA_035622175.1 Terriglobales bacterium
GCCAGCGAGTCCTGCTCCGCCTGCGAAAACAGCTGAAAAACGTGAATCGGGAGGAACGGCAATGGAGAAAGTAGCCGGAATCGGAGGGTTGTTCTTCCGAGCTCATGATCCCAAAGCGTTGGGGAACTGGTACCTGCAACACTTGGGGATCGCGCTCACACCCACGAGCGAAGGCGCACCCGTTTGGCAGCAAGAGGCCGGACCGACCGTCTTCAGTCCCTTTCCCGAAACGAGTGGCTATTTCGGGGATCCTCACAAGGTCTGGATGGTGAACTTTCGAGTGCATGACATCGACAAAATGGTAGCCCAGCTACGCTCGGCAGGAATCGAGGTCAAAGACCCGGAATCTTATCCGAACATTGGGCGCTTCGCCCGTCTGCATGACCCTGAGGGAAATCCCATCGAATTGTGGCAACCTTCATAATTCCGCGCTCCACATTAAGTGCCGCTTCGGGTCGATTTCGATTGATGGGCTGAATCCTGGCCAGTGTCAGTGTTGCCGACGATACTCCCAGATCTCCGGATCCTCAGGATCTTGATAAACGTGGGGGTTATAATGCCTCCCTGATGTCCTTGACCAATGGCACAAGACTCGGCCCCTACGAAATCCAGTCGCCGGTCGGCGCGGGCGGAATGGGCGAGGTGTATCGCGCGCGCGACACGCGACTCGATCGCACGGTCGCCATCAAGCTTCTTCCCACGGCGGTTTCCAGCGATCCTGACCGTCTTCTGCGCTTCCAACACGAAGCGCGCATTCTCAGCACGCTCAATCACCCTAATGTTCTTGCCATCTTTGATGTTGGCGAGCAAGCGGGCGCGCAGTATCTGGTTTCTGAATTTCTGGAAGGGCAGTCGCTGCGCGAGGTGCTAGCGGCGGCACCACTTCCGCGCCGCGCGGTAACGGCGCACGCGCTCGAAGTCGCGAAGGGACTCGCGGCCGCTCACGAAAAAGGCGTTGTGCACCGCGACCTGAAGCCCGACAACATCTTTATTACGCGCGATGATCGCGTGAAGATCCTGGATTTCGGGCTGGCCAAGCAAGCTCCACCTCCATCCTTGCAGGGATCGCAGACAATGACGGTTGCCACGCCGACCACTCCGGGGACGGTGATGGGGACGGTGGGATATATGTCGCCGGAACAAGTGCGCGGCGAGTCCGTCGATCATCGATCTGACATCTTCAGTTTCGGCGCTGTGCTCTACGAGATGGCTTCGGGCAAGCGCGCATTTCGCAGCGAGTCCTCGGTTGAGACGATGAACGCGATTCTGAAAGAGGATGTGCCCGAGGTGACGACTTCGAGCGGGCAGGTCTCTCCAGGGCTTGATCGAATTATTCATCGTTGTCTGGAGAAAAAACCGGAGCGGCGATTCCAGTCGGCCAGCGACCTCGCATTCGCGATCGAGGCGCTGAGTTCGACCACGTCAGTAACGTCGGGGAGTGCCATCGCACGGGCCGTTGACCCGCAAGCGAAGCGAAGCTGGCTTCTGTGGGTGGCAGCGGCGGTGGCTGGACTGGCGCTCATTGCGGCGGCGTGGGTGGTCGGTCGGCACTCTGCAGGAAAGCCACAGCCAAAATTCACGCGCCTCACTTATCAGCAGGGTTATCCGTCGAACGCCCGGTTTGCGAAGGATGGGCAGACGATCATCTACAGCGCACAGTGGAACAATGACCCGCTTCAGATCTATTCGCTGCGCACCGAATTTCCGCAATCTACGAAAATCGATCTGCCCAGTGCCGGGCTGCTCGCGCTTTCACCGAGCGGAGGTATGGAAGTAGCTTTGGACCCGGTGCAGCAGTCCTGGTTCCTTTCCGGAACGATGGGGCAGGCGCAGATGGCAGGAGGGACGCCGCGCGCGCAACAAAAGGAGGTCGTCGCCGCGGATTACGCCCCCGATGGCAAAACCCTGGCGATTGCGCGGCGCGCCAACCGGAAGGTTCAGCTGGAATACCCGGAAGGAAAAGTAATTTATACAACTGCGGGCTACCTTGACTATGTAAGGGTGTCGCCGTCGGGCAAGGAGGTTGCGTTTGCCGAGCATCCGGTGTTCGGGGATGACCGCGGCTGGGTGTCGGTGGTGGATGAGAGTGGCAATCATAAGCAATTGACGGAGGAGTTCGCAACCCTGCAGGGGCTGGCATGGTCGCGTGGGAGCGCGGAAATCTGGTTTACCGCCGCTCGTTCAGCGACGGGTCGAGACCTGTTTGGCGTGAACCTATTCGGAAAAGAGCGACCGATCCTCACCACGCCTCAAGGAGCGCGTCTGCTTGACATCGCGGCCGACGGCCGCGTGCTTCTTTGCGTCGAACGGCAACAGACGGAAATTACCGGCATCGACCCGGCTACCGGCAAGGAACTGCGCGGGCTGGAATGGTTCGATGGTTCGAGCGTGGACGACATTTTGCCGGACGGGAAAGCGATTGCATTCATAGAGTGGGGAGGGCCAGCCGGGGCACTTTATCTGCAGGTCTACCGGAAGCTGGATGGGTCTGCCCCGGTGGCGTTGGGGCCCGGAGCAGCGCCCAGATTCTCGCCGGATGGAAACTGGGTTGCCGGAGCGCTGCTGACGAGGCCGCCACAAGTTGCGCTGAACCCAGTCGGTACGGGAGAAAGCCGCCGCCTATCTTTGGGAGAAATTGCCACCCTGCGTAGTGTCTACTGGTTTCCCGATGGCAAGCATTTGTTGCTGGAGGGAGCAGCGGAAGGGGAGCCGCTGCGCGCCTACGAAATGGATCTGGATGGGGGAAAGCCGCAAGCGTTAGGCCCGGCCGATTTCATGGGCCTCGCCGTCTCCCCCGATGGCAAGCGAATCGCAGGATGGCGCGCCTCGGCGGGAGCAGCGGTGTTTGATCTGGACATGCAGAAGCTGGGAGCGATCCCCGGCGTTGAGCCGGGGGAGCTTTTATCAAATTGGACGGAAGACGGAAAGGCCGTGTTGGTGTACGCGTCGACGCCGCGGGAGGCGCGAATCTACCGAGTCGAAACGGAGACGGGAAAGCGTACTTTGCTCCAGACGATTGAACCGCACGACACGGCGGGTTCGATGATACCGATACGGGTGGCATACGCGCAGCGAAGTAAGACCTATGCTTACACCACGGCCCGGGTTCTGGGAATGTTGTACGTGGCGGAGGGGCTGGAGTGAGCTCCGCTGGCGCGCGATTTGGAAGACAAACCACGAAAAGCCCTGCGGGCCATAAGTCCTAGGGTTGTATCAGAAGCGACCGCAGAGAATCGGGCTATTCACTCTGCTTTGGAATAACCTGCCGTGAGCGGCGGACGGTAATGATCGGTGCCGATTTCAGTTCGCCTTCTGCGAAATAGCTCAGAAAAGAGCGCAGGAAATCGCGCTTCAATGACTGGTCATCTCTTGGAATCACAGCTTGCCAGCTCTTCAAATCGTGATCCACCAGAATCAGTTCTAGCAACGCGCTGGTCAGCATCATAAGGGCAAAAGAGAACGCCGTGAGCAGGTCGGGGTGCTTCGATGGATATTTGCACGATGCAAACCTCACACCAAGGCTCTACAAAACAATCAGAAGAATCCGGCATGACAGAAATTCACGGGCTATCGCGTCGAGAGTTCATCGCGCTCGCTTCGGCGTCGGCTATGGCAGCTGCCGCTGGTTGGAGAGGTGAGAAACCAATGGCGGAGCGCACGGAAGCCGCGAAAAGCGAGTTGGTGGGACTCTCAGCGGTTGACGCGGTTGCCAAACTTAGGAACGGTGAGGTCACGGCGGAGCGATACGCGGCGGCGCTTCTCGAACCATGCCAACAGGGCAAGGCACTCAACGCCTTTATCACGCTACCGCAGGAACGAGTGCTGGAGGCGGCGAGAGCCGCCGATGTTCTCCGTGGTTCAGGAGCAAAACTCGGACCGCTGCACGGATTGCCGATTCCGGTGAAGGACAGCGTAAACACAAAGGATATGCCGACAACCGGAGGAACCCCGGCGCTGCGGAATTTCCGTCCCAAGGAAGATGCTCCGATTGTGCGTGCGCTTCTTGCTGCCGGAGGCCGTTGTTCTGGGGAAGACGAACCTGCACGAATTGTCGTTCGGATGGACGAGCAACAACCCGGCGTTCGGTGCCGTACATAACCCCTACGATGTGCAGCGTATTCCGGGTGGAAGCAGCGGAGGGACGGCGGTGGCGGTGGCTACGCGAATGGCACCGCTCGGCGTGGCGGAGGACACGGAGGGGTCAATACGGGTGCCAGCGGCAATGTGTGGTATTGCTGGATTCCGACCAACCACTGGGCGATATCTATCGACTGGAGTAATGCCGATCTCCCCACTGTTCGATCAAGTGGGGCCTCATGCACGCACGGTGGGTGATTTGGCATTATTTGATTCGGTCGTGACCGGGGATTGGACTCCCCTGTCTGCGACACAACTGAAGGGAACGAAACTGGGGATGGGACGAAACTATTGGTTTAGTGGTCTCGATCGTGAAGTAGAGCATGTTACAGATGAGGCTTTGAAGAAGCTGGAAGCTGCGGGGGCGGAAATTGTCGAAGCGGACGTGCCTGGGCTGGCGCGACTCGTCGAACTGACCACGATCCCGGTTGAGAATCATGATGTACGTTTTGCGTTGACGAAATATCTGGAGGAGTACGGGACGGGAGTTACGTTCGATCAATTGATCTCCGAGGCGAGCGCGGACATCCGGCGAGATTTTCGTGATCTCTTGCCCGGAGGCAAGTTGTTCGTTGGGGAAGGCGAGTATCATGTGGTCCGCGATCAGCACCTGCCCATGCTGAAAGAGGTTTATCGGCAGTATTTTGCGCGAACGGGGGTGGCGGCGATTGTGTTTCCGGCGACGATGATTCCGCCGCCGCTCATCGGGGAAGATGTTGAAGTGTCCATTGGCGGAAAGAAAGTACCGTTTGAAACGGCGATGGCAAGGAATATTGCTCCGGGAAGTACGGCAGGACTCCCCGGCTTGGTTCTTGCGGCGGGAATGACCCCCGGTGGACTGCCGATTGCGGTGGAGTTCGACAGTCAAGCGGGCAATGACCGTGCGCTTCTAGCTTTGGGATTGACCGTGGAACGTGTGCTGGGAGCGATTCCTGCGCCTAAGTTGTAATGATGGCGCGATGGCGCGAAGCCAAAATCTCCTGCCGATTGAGCTGGCGGACATGATTCTGGTGAACGGCGACCCGTCAACGAACATCAGCGACATCCGGAAGATTGACACGGTGATCAAAGGGGGAGCCGTGATGTATCCAAAGGAGCTCTATCCTGCAGTGGGGATTCGCGCGCAGTAGCTCAAAGGCCGCTTGCACTTGGGATTCCGTCCGGAAGCTAGAATCCCGCTGTTTCCACCGTTGAAGTGAGCCTTACGGGGAGCTTCGAGTATTCTGCAGAGGCGCAGTGCCAGTTCATACGCGGTCGCCCTACAATTGGGAATTATGGCCGGTCGAGAATGCTACCACTGCAAGCAGTGGATCGAGGAAGGAGAAGCGCACGATTGTTGGACAACCACCGAAGCGGCTCTGACTCAGGATCTCTCGGAGGACCTGCGAGATGCCTGGGAGCGGCTGCGTGAGACCGCCGTTTCCTTCGGCCATCAGCGGATTTACGCCTCCCACAAATCGATCATGTTTTCGCGCAAGTCCTGCTACTTCTTCGTGCGTCCGAAGCGGAGCTTTCTAGAACTCTGCGTGTTCCTCGGCCGCAGGCTCAAGGCTGCTCAAGTGCGACGCGTCGAGAGGACGTCTAAGTCCAAGGTCGCGCACGTCATTCACATCAGACACCGGGATCAGGTGGAGGCACCCATTACTGACTGGCTTCAGGAAGCGTACGAACTGTCTGACGTGCTGGCGCCAAAAGCCGGAATGGTTCGCCTCAAATCGAAGAAGAAGCCCTAGTGCGGCCGGATCTCATTGTGATCGGAGTTATGAGGCGTGGGGACGCTCCGTGGTGCGGCGGATCCTGAGGGCGAACGCCCCCCCAGTGCGCTCACAGCCCACGCGACACCGTCGGGCCGATCGGTTCCTGTGGTAGTATTGGTGGCAAATCGTGGGTACCGCCGCCCAACAGCACACCCTGGGTCAAGCCAGCCCGCGAGCCGTGGCGATCAGGCCGCGTGGCGGACTGGATCGGTATTTCTATTTTTTCATGTCGCTCGTGATCGTTGTGGTGGTCGTGTATGGCTTCAGCTTTACCGTAGACAGGAACCTGATCCATCCAGCTGTGCCGCGGCCCTGGATTCTCTACGTTCACGCAAGTCTCTTCTCCGGCTGGCTTGTCTTTTTGATTCTGCAATCCACTCTGGTGCGGTCACATAAAGTGCCATGGCATCGCCGCTTAGGATGGTTTGGAGTCGCGCTGGGCACGCTGATCCCCATCGTCGGGGTTTTCACTGCCGCTATCATGGGACGCTTCAACGCCGTGAGTCTCCACGCCAAGAATGTGGAGTCCTTCTTCATCATTCCGCTCTTTGACATGGTCTGCTTCACCAGCACGTTTCCGCTCGCCGTCTATTGGCGCAAAAAGCCTGAGCTGCACCGGCGCCTGATTTTGGTTGCCACGTGCACGCTCACCGCGGCTGGGTTCGGCCGCTTTCCCGAACGCATCCTGCCTCGTCCGTGGTTCTATGCGGGCGTGGACTTGTTAATACTTCTTGGCGTCGCACGCGACCTGATTGTGAATCGTAGCGTTCACCGCGTTTACCTCTTCGTACTGCCCCTCTTCATCCTTGGCCAGACGATCGTGACCTACATTGCTTTCCACAACGTGCCGTTTTGGCTGAGAATTGCCCACGCCATACTTGGATAGTTCTCCCTGTGTGCGAACAACTTGATCGCCGGCATTAGCCCGAATTGGATTCGACCTTGAGCCGTTTTGTGGGCCCATTCGACCACTGCGCTTTGCTCAGTTGCTCATGGCGGGCTCAACCTGGAAGCGGGAGTCCCGGCTTTATATTCCTTGACACGTATATACTCCATAGAGTATACCAGGGGAATGGAATCGGTGTTCGAAATCATTGCGGAGCCGAACCGCCGCGCCATATTGAGCCTTCTGGTCTCGTCACAGCAGTCGGTTGGAGAGATCGAGCGTCAACTTCGCATGCCGCAGCCGACCGTGTCCAAGCACCTGCGCGTGCTGCGCGAGGCCGGTTTCGTGGAATCCACGGTGGACGCGCAGCGCCGCCTCTACCGACTGAAACCTGAACCCCTGCAGGAGCTGGATGCCTGGCTGGCTCAGTTCCGCCGGTTCTGGTCCGCTCACGTGGATGCTCTCGAACGCCACCTCGACCGCATGGATCCATTCACGCCGGCGAAAGGAAAGACAAGGAAGGGACGAAGCGGCCCAAACCGCGAAGGTCACAAAGGAGAAACCAATTGAAAATCAAACTGACCAGCCTATACGTGGATGACCAGGACAAGGCCCTGCGCTTCTATACGGAGGTACTGGGCTTTGCCAAGAGGACCGATTTCACTCAGGGCCCATTTCGCTGGCTGACCGTGGCCTCGCCCGAGGAGCCAAACGGCACGGAGCTGCAGCTGGCACGGAACGACAACCCCGCGGCCAAAGCGTATCAGCAGGCTCTGTTTCAACAGAGCCTGCCCGCGGCCATGTTCTACACCGACGACGTCAAGGGCGACTACGAGCGGATCAAGGCCCAGGGCGGCGAGTTCACGATGCCGCCCACCGACGTGACTGCCTCGACCATTGCGATGCTGAACGACACCTGCGGCAACCTCATCCAGCTCATTCAGCTGGCACGTTATTCACGCTAAGGAGAAGAAGGGTGACCGATCGCGAGCCGTACACACCGGGTCCGGCCACCGGGGCGCAGGTGCAAAAGGACGGAGAGACGTGGACGCTCATTCTGGTCAGAGAACTGCGCCACTCCCCGGAAAAAGTCTGGCAGGCGCTAACCGACCCGGCGCATCTGCGCGAGTGGGCGCCCTTCGATGCCGATAGGAGTCTGGGCACGGTTGGCACCACGGTGAAGCTCACCACGGTGGGAACGCCCGCGCCGCATGTTTCCGAAACAACAGTGACGCGAGCCGACGCACCCAAGACGCTTGAATACGACTGGGGTAGCTTCCATATGCGGTGGAAACTCGAAGCTTTGGGTGACGGCACGCGCCTGACGCTGTGGACTAACATCGGTCGCCGCTTCATGGCAATGGGTGCTGCCGGGTGGCACATTTGTTTCGATGTTCTGGATCACCTTCTCAGCGGAACTCCCATCGGACGCATCGTCGGCCCCGAGGCGATGAAGTTCGGCGGCTGGCAGCAGCTGAACGCCGAGTATGCCAAGCAGTTCGGCGTTGAAACGCCCAACTGCATAGCTAGGTAGCGCAGTATCGCCGATCAATGGAGCACAAATTATCATGAAAGATGGCACCATACGTTCGGTTGTTCGCTGGATTCACATTGTCTTTGGCATTCCGATACTCGGTTATATTTATAGTCCGTTTGAAAAAATCCCAAACTACGCCCCGGCTACTCGGTTTGCCTTCGTTCCGGTACTGGTTCTGTCGGGGTTATGGATGTGGAAAGGCCATGCCCTTCGACGACTTATTTCGAAGAGATCGGCGGGCGGCACAGGTTCGTACTCGAACCTGTGATCATCGATCGGCGGATGAAGCGTTCGGAAAGGCGGCTTTGCGACCGATCCTTTCGTCGCCGCTGATTCTGAATTTGCGGTCGTCGTGCAGGGAAACGTACTTCCAATTCATCACTTAGGGTAAGAACTATGTCAAACGTGACCCTTTCAAAAGAGCAACGTGAAGAATTACTGCGAGCGTTGAAAGCCCGTTTTGAAAACAACATGAACCGCCATCAGAGTCTTGCATGGGCTAAAGTACAAGCAAAGCTGGAAGCTAATCCTGAAAAACTGTGGTCACTGAATGAAATGGAACGAACCGGCGGTGAACCGGACGTTGTTGGCCAGGATGAAAAGACAGGCGAATACATTTTTTATGACTGTTCTGCGGAAAGTCCTAAAGGCCGCAGAAGTATTTGCTACGACCGTGAAGCGCTGCAGTCAAGGAAAGAGCATAAACCGGAAGCTAACGCCATGGATATGGCAGCTGCCATGGGCATTGCGCTTTTAACCGACGAACAATATCGAGCGTTGCAGAAACTTGGAAGTTTCGATATGAAAACGTCGAGCTGGGTGAAAACACCTTCTGATATCCGAAAACTTGGCGGCGCCCTCTTCTGTGATCGCCGCTACGACACTGTTTTCGTGTATCACAACGGTGCGGAATCTTACTATGCCGCGCGGGCGTTCCGCGGCTCGCTAAGGGTGTAAATCTAGACTAGGTGCGAGAGTTGGAGCTGCACATGAAAAGGTCCTTTGCGGTGGAATCTGCCTCTGCATTGATCGACGAGAAGATCAAGCAACTTCCGGACTGGCGCGGGAAGACACTCGCGAAAGTGCGCGAAATCATACACGAGGCAGACCCTGAGATCATAGAGGAATGGAAGTGGATGGGAAGCCCAGTGTGGTCTCACGACGGAATCATCGCGGTCGGCAACGCCCACAAAGATAAGGTGAAGCTGACCTTTTCCCACGGGGCGAGCCTCCTCGATCCCGACAAGCTCTTCAACGCGGGCCTCAAAGGCAACGCCTGGCGAGCGATCGATTGGTTCGAGGGCGATACGATTAATGAGCGAGCTCTAAGAAATCTCATCCGTGCCGCCGTTGATTACAATCAGATCAAATCGAAGAGGAAAGCACCTCCGGGCACTCGAGTGAAAGTACATCAAAGCAAAAAAGGATGAGGCTACAGCTTTTTCTCACTGGTTCTCTTTGCGGGACTGCCTGACCATAGTGCTTGACGCTGCCCATGCCGAATTACAGCCTGAGCCAGGGCTAGAGGATTTTGGGCATTCTCTCTATCCGTCAGGGAGCGACCTGGCATTTCCAGAGTGGCATGTTTCGACGCGTCTCGCTCGTGCGAATCAGTCCTAGCCTTTTTGCGAGGCACTGCGAACGATCGTTATCATCCGGTATGGTGGCGCTAATAGATCTGACCCCGGGCTGTTGCACGGCCCAGTGGATCACGGCTGCCGTCGCCTCGGTGGCATATCCCTTCCCACGAACCTTCTCAATCAACCCCCATCCGATTTCGACGTCGCCAACTGCGCTTGGAGGTCCCTTTAAGTTGATCGATCCCACGACCATCTTGGACGAACGTTCGACAATGACGCGGATCCGCCAGGGGAGATGTCGGTCGTCTGCCTGAATTGCCCGGAGGTGCCACGGCAGGTCCCCTATGGTTGGATTATCCGGTGGAAATCTGAAACCAGTGAGAACTGCAAAGCGCCCAAGGTCACCCGCGATCAAGGCTTCGATGTCCTCCGGCAAGAGTGCGACGAGAACCAGGCGTTCGGTTTGGATATTTGCTGGCCGCTGCATCATGAACATTATGGCCGTCGCATATGGCTCAGCCGAAGAGTTTCTTTCATCGAGCTGGCCCCAACTCGAGGTTAGTCGGGTTCAAAACCCGATGTAGGGACGTCCCGCTAACCTGAAAGCGAGAATGTTGTTCGGCGAGCGCCGATATAAAAACTGATGGAGAGTACTACCGCGTGCCCGCCAACCGGAGGCTCGCTCGGGTGGATCCCTGGGCCTGGCTATTGCAGCTTATTGGTTCCGTCTTATCCTGGCACCACCATGGAAGTTTCCGACGCTGGATGACAGCTGGCGGGTGTACGTTACCTTCGTTTTCTGCGGAAGATATTCCGAAAGCTATGAGATGCTCTATCCTACGGAAATAATAACTCCTGAGTGGTCAAACGGATATGGCCGATGCCCTTGAGCGTCTGAAGGTCCTAATCGATTCCTCCACCCCGATTGTGGTGATGGAAACGATTGAGGAGATGAGAGCGGTTCGTACGGTGCGAATCGCCTGCTCCGCGCTGAACTTGGCTACATTTGAGTGGAGCATTGCGAGCGGATTGGCTCGTTGTGGCCAAGCCGCAGTGGAGGCGGCCTTTGTCTCAGCCGGAATTTCCGGCGGCCCATACGAACCTCCGGAGGACGCCAAGGCTCTCTACAACAGCCGTGATCCCGCGCAGATGCTGGGAAACCTGGAAGGCCTTACGCTCGAGGCAGCTTTCATTCTGAAAGACTTCCATCGCCACATCGACGATCCCGTGGTCGTTCGCCGCCTGCGTGACGTCGGCCAGAAGTTCTCTACGAATCGTCGCACCGTAATCATTACTGCTCCCAAGTTCACTGTTCCCCCCGAACTGGCAAGCTTGGTGGAGTTTTTCGAGTTGCCGTTGCCGGATCGTCAGCGCTTACGCCAGATCATTGACGAAACACTCGTACGAGTTTCGAAGATTCATACACTGCAAAGAAAACTCGACGCTGGCGGCCTCGACGCCATGGCCGAAAACCTGCGCGGCCTTACGGAAGAAGAAGCGGAGCGGGCTATCTCTCAGGCGCTGGTCACCCGGTATGCGCTTTGCCCCGAAACCGTAACCGACGTGCTGCAAGCGAAACGAGATCAACTGCGGCGCTCCGAGATGCTGGATTTCGTCCAAGACTCCTCCACCATGGCCACCGTAGGTGGATTGGAGAACCTGAAACGCTGGCTGGAGCTGCGGCAGGGCTCCTGGGAAGACCGGGCGCGCGCCTTCGGCCTGGATCCGCCTAAAGGCATCATCATTCTGGGAGTGCAGGGTTGCGGTAAGAGTCTGTGTGCGCGGGCAGTGGCCGGTGAATGGAAATTGCCTCTGGTGAAATTCGATAGCGCGGCCATCTACGACAAATACATTGGCGAGACCGAAAAACGGATTCAGAAAGTCTTTAAAGTGGCGGAAGGACTTGCCCCGTGTGTCCTTTGGATTGACGAACTCGAGAAGGTATTTGCCGGCAGCGGCCCGGATTCGGCTTCTGTGGATGCGGGTGTCTCATCGCGGTTGCTGGCGGCGTTTTTGTCGTGGATGCAGGATCGCGCCGCCCCCGTGTTTGTCGCGGCTACGTGCAATAACGTGACTGCACTGCCACCGGAACTGATCCGTAAAGGCCGATTCGACGAACTGTTTTTTGTGGATTTGCCGAACCAGGCAGAGCGGGCCCAGATTGTCGAGATCCAACTCTCCAAGCGTAAACGCAAACCCGCGGAGTTCAACCTGGGTGCTGTCGCCAAGGCCGCAACCGGCTATTCCGGGGCGGAGATCGAGTCGGCCATCCAAGCCGCTTTGTACGAGGCGTATTCCGCAAAGCAGCAACTCAGTACGCAGTACTTGCTGCAAGCCCTGCAGGCCACCGTGCCGCTGTCCAGGACACGCGCCGAAGAGATTGCGGCACTCCGCGCATGGGCGCGAGCGCGGGCCGTTCCGGCTTCGATGGCCGAGCACAATACCCAAGGAGCCTAACCTGCTGAGAAATGCATGGCCGGAGGTTTTGCTGTGCATGGTAGGTTCGGGAGGACTCGAACCTCTGACCTCCTCCCTGTCAAGTTTCCCTAAACCATACCGACAACAACTCCCGTATTCCCGCAGAAACCCACGCGGAATGCGGGCCAACCGCGGCCTACGATGGGTTTTCAGCGCCTAGTCCTCAAGGCGAAGATGGCTCAAAATGATCTGAAACAGAGGGCGCGCGCCGCCTCGGGAGATCATGAGCAACTTGGAAATTGTCCGGGCGGCCTGCTGATTAGTGCCTTCCCCTGTCCTTTTTCTCAGTCCTTTCAAGCGCCAGTTCTTCTGCTGCAGCAATCTTGTGTTCCTCTAACTCGGCGAGTAAGCCCTCATCCGTTAAATCGAGAGGATGCGAATGTTCCCAGTCGTCACGCACGATGTCACACAAGCGTTCGACGACGTCGGGCGAGTGTACTTCAATCGCGAGTTCCCTCCGGCTGTCGAAACTGCCTGGCGCAAGGTTAATGGAACCCACAATGGCACGGGAGTGATCAGCCAGAAGCATCTTGCCGTGGAGCTTCCTATGCTTCAGCTTATGCACCTTGATCCCGACGTCATTCATAATCCGCAAGCCGCCCACGCCTTCCGTAAGCTTCTCTTTCTTCAGTTTGTGTGGAGGACGCGCCATCACATGCACCTTCACACCACGCATCTTCGCGCGAACCAGGCGCTCAATAATCACGGAGTCCTGATACCGCTCATTCTGCGCGAACAAGGTATGCTGGGCTGAATCGATAAACCGGGCGATGCGATCCCGACCATTGGCGGTGCACCAGATAAGCAGCGCGTCGTCATCCACGATGAATGGCTTGCGCTCCCAATCTGCTTCGAAGCACCGGATGACCTCGGCAACCTCAGGTGCATGCGTGGTCACCACGGCATAGTCGCGTGTTTGAGTTAGGTCTTTCACATCCCAGTTGAACGATTTGATGTAAGCAATTTCATCGTCGACCACCATGGACTTTTCATGAGTCACCTCGAAGTGGGGATTGCTGTCAATCACTTCGAGGCCCGCTGCCTTCAATTTCATGCGTGTCGTTCTGTTTTCCGGTTTTCCAGTCCGGCGAGCCGGATTGAGCATGACCCGGACATGCACGCCGCGTTTCTTAGCTTCGATCACGGCATTCAACAACTCGGGGTGAGAAAACAGAAACATCTTCACACGGATCGACTTTTTTGCACCATGAATGGCTTCGAGAATCGGTTGCACGGTGTCATCGGGCATCACAAGTAAGGTGTGAGACATGGCTCTTGCCTCCGCGCTCTGGCTCGCTGCTCGGTTTTAGGAAGCGGCCGGTTCTGCCTGTGCTGCAGGCTGGCTCTTGCCAAACTGGACGTGATAGAGTTCCGCGTATACCCCGCCCCGGGCCATCAACTCGGCGTGGCTTCCCTGTTCTGCCAAACGTCCGTCCTTCAAAACAAGTATTCTGTTGGCGTTGCGAATCGTACTTAGCCGGTGCGCAATGGTGATGACCGTACGGCCTTTCATCAGCCGTTCCAGAGCCTCGATGACCAATGCTTCTGACTCCGTGTCCAGCGCTGCCGTCGGTTCATCGAGGATGAGGATCGGGTTATTGCGGATGAGGGCGCGAGCGATACCGATGCGCTGCCTCTGTCCGCCGGAAAGCGTATCACCACGATCCCCGACCATCGTGTCGTAGCCCAGCGGCATTTTGGAAATGAATTCGTCGGCGTTGGCCAGCTTGGCTGCGGCCTCAATCTCAACCCGGGTCGCACTTCCCCTTCCATAGGCGATGTTCTCCGCTACGGTTCCGCGAAACAGTATGGTCTCCTGCAGCACATAGGCGACCTGGCCGCGCAGACCCTGCAGCCTGTAATCCCTTATATCTACACCGTCGACCAACACCTTGCCACTGTTTGGATCATAAAATCTCGGTATCAGGCTCACGACCGTTGATTTTCCTGTGCCTGTCGGACCCACAACGCCGACCATCTCCCCGGCCTTGATCTTGAAACTGATATCGTTCAGAACGGACACATCCTTCTGGTAACCAAAAACAACATGATCGAATTCGATATCACCCTGCAGCGCCCCGGGATCGCGCGCGTCTGGTTTTTCAGGAATGACATCGCCAGCGTCTAGGATCGCGCGGAGGCGATCGACTCCCACGGCAGTCTGCGCAATGGTGTTGGTCATGGTAGCCAGATCTTTCAGGGGCTTGAAGAATTGCGACAGGTAAGAAAGAAAGACGGTTAACTCTCCTGCAGTCATGGACCCGCTCAGGATCAGTAACGAGCTGCGCCACAACACAAAAGCCGTACATAAAGAGACGATGACGGACACCGTCGGAGAGAGCAACGCCTTCACACGCCGCGCTTTGAGCGCTGCCTCCACGGTCGCTTTGCTGACTTCACTCAACTCCTCCTGTTCCAGGTCTTGTCGCCCGAATGCCTTCACCACTTTGATGGATGCAAGGTCCTGCTGCACTACGGCCACGATGCAGCTCTGCTGCTTACGCACTTCCTTGGTGGCCTTTTTCACAGCCTTCTTGAAGCGCCAGATTAACAGCACCGTGAACGGCGTAATGGCGACGGCAAGCAGCGTGAAATCCCAGTTCAGCCAGAACATGATCGCCAGCATTCCCACGATGGTCAGCAGATCCACAACAATCCCGAGCGTCGCGGAGGAAGCGAAAGCCTGAATCGTCTGCACGTCTGCCGTCATGGTGCTTAAGAGCGTCCCTAGGTCATGGCTGTTGTAGTAATTGAGCGAGAGTTGTTGCAAGCGGTGGTATGTGCGGAGGCGGAGGTCGTTCGCCACCCACTGCCCTACGCTTGTCGTGTAGTAATTAGCGACGTAGGAAGAAATCGCCCCCAGTACAGCAATCAGCACTACCGCAATCGCTGCCGCCGCAGCGATCTGCATTTTCGTGCCGCTGCTCATGAACGGCCGGAGAGAGTCATTCAGCCAGTTTGGCAGCTTGTGCCGGCCCGCTACATTGTCCAGGATGACCTTTAGAGGCCAGGGCACCGCTACACTTGCGACCAGTTGCAGCAGCATGGCCAAGAGAATAATAGTCAGCTTGAAGCGGTACGGCTTTAGCAGGCTCCAAATCAGGGGAAACACAGGAAGCTCCCTGGCAGTTTTGGCCCATCACCTGGGTATCGCGGCAGCTCGTGACGCGGCGACCTGGTCTCCCGCGTAGGTTGCCTCAGGCGGCTGGAACTGCTCCGTCCATCGTTGCCAGCCGCCGCGGAAGCTACCTTTGCCAGTCGCCACTTCTGTCCTCCGCGCGCGAATTCACTCAAAACTGTTTTCTCGCGCCAACCGGGCGTTTTTCTCGGAACACAGATGAAAGCCAGTCGATCTTAGCGCCGTAAACCTCGTCTAGCAGGATACTCTCCCACAGTAATCGCCTGCACGCCCGCCCGGTGGTTGCTTACCACCATCGAGGGGAATTTGGGCACGGAGTTGAGATTCGGGTCATCGACAGACCCGGTCATTGTCTCACCATAAGGGGCGTATCCCCCATCTACACCCCTGATCGCGATAAAGCCGGGCGGTTACTGACGGTTCCCATCAATGTTCGAGATCACGGCCGCTCCCTCTCGGCGACGAAGAAACGCCGGCAAGAATACACCCAATTCGTCATGTTGAGTCTGCTGTCGCGGTGAAAAGCAGCCACACCGATTGGACTTTTGCAGGGCGAAAAATGGTGGGCCCGAATGGGATTTAGGGCGATCATCACCCCGCCCCCAACTGACGTTGCCCTACTCATCCGCCGCCCGGTAGAATTGAAGCGTTGCCGTTTCCGTGTAGGCCCGTAGCTCAGTCTGGTTAGAGCGCTTCCTTGACACGGAAGAGGTCAGAGGTTCGAGTCCTCCCGGGCCTACCATTTTTCGTTCCGTGCCATTTTCTACCTTATTTTCTACCTGTTCTGTCGTTAGGCGCTCCTTTGTGCTTCGCGTTCAAAAAGAGCATTCTGCCAACGTGCAACCGGCTCTCCGACATCCATTGCCGGGAGCAACGAAAGATCACGTGTTCCCTGGTTCTTGGTATCCAGCCACAACCCCGGTGGTACGGGCTGGGGCAGCGCATATCGTCGTGGAGGGCTCTCTCGTGACGCTCTCCGCCACTCCTCGTAGTGAGGAACACGCTCACGTGCACGTTTTTGCACGAATTGGTACAAATCAAGCCAGCGACGTACATCGCGTGGGTATAGGAGGAGTTTTGCGGAAATTGGCGCCCGCAAAGAAAATTCCTCCGCGGGTACTTCACTCCGGGTTCGACCTTGCCCTGGTCTGCGCTCGATACGGCCGGTACAAACCGCGGAGTAATTGGCCCGTATCGCGAAAAATCCAAATACACCGGATGCCAGACGATCTCGCCGCGCTCGTCGCTCCCTAGCCGCACCGTCTTCATGCGGTTATAGAGAATCTCTTCGGGAACACCAACCATCTGCCGAAACGCTTATTCGTGGAAAACTACCTCACAGGCGAGTTCGTCCCCGCGCCCACCCAACAATCGCCTATGCCCGCTGCCAAGCCTGTCGAATGGTGTTTGTTGAACCAACTTCCGGCATTTCATCAAGATCACTGCACCCAATGAAAACCGCTGCTGACAAGCCCGAATTTTTTACGGTCAAGGAGGTGGAGTTGCAAGTGAAGCTTGTGCTTGTCCATCTCGCCATCCAGAATCAGCTGATTCAGAGCGGGGCGCTCGAAGGTAAAACGAGCTTTCCATTCCTTGCGGCTGGGATCAGGATCGGGATTCGTAAGAGTAAGGGTTTTGTCGCGAACGTTGATCGAAGCATGGTAATAAGCTAGCGAATCGTCCGGGCGTTGAAAGCCTGCCGCACCGTCATCGGTTGAAATGGAGTTGAGCTCCCATATGATGCCTTTGTCAAAGATGACGCGGCGAAAGCGACCGTTGTCGGTCAGAAGCGGCGGCCGGACTTCACCGTCCATCGAGAATTGGTCCACATCCCAGATGCCGTAGAGCACCGGCTTAGGAGCACCATCGGCGTAGGCAAGCCAGTAATTGGTCCAGGTGGCGTAGACGTTTGCTCCCAAAAGATAGGTAGCGAGGACAACCTGCGCGCCCATCGCGATGCGGTTCGCGAGGAGAGTCCGGAAGAACTGAGGCTGCGAGGAAGGAGGGGCAGCGCGATTCAAGACAAAGAAATTTGCCAAGCGCGAAAACTCGGGGGCAAGCAAAAACATACAGAGCAGGAGGAAGTGAAAAACCTGCAATTTATTGGCGACGTTGTAGCTCATGTCGATCACAAAAACGTTGGTCAAGTCCGCCAGGCAAACCAGTGCACCGAACGTCGCGGTGCGAGGAATAAGTAGCAGGATGCCGCCCAGCAGTTCAGCGCAACCAGCGAAAATTTCATACGATAGGGCTGCGCCCATGTAGGCCCAGAGGACCTCCATCTGCAAGAAGTGGCCGAACGGCCTAACCAGCTGAAATAAAGTCGGGTGGGGCATTTGTGCAGGAATGACTTTGAACATTCCGTAGGCAAACATTAGCGCAGCCAACACAAAACGGATTACCAGGCGGAGCCATTTGTGCAGCGTGACGTAGTTTTCGCGCCGGCGGTCTAGAACTGACCAGATGCCAGAGGCCACCAGCGAAATGATTAGCAGGCAGAACGCCTGCACCCAGAAGAAACTGCCGTCGTACCCAACGCCTGGGTCCGGTGAAGCGGTCATTCTAAAGATATGGGTACCGGCCCAGAAGACGGTCTGCCGCATCGGCCATATCCCACCTAGGACAAGGTGGGATTGTTTTTTGATAAACAACAAATCCTGGAGCCACAGCGGACAGAAGTAGACTATGAAAAGTCCCAGATACACAAAGCTGAAGCGGAAGGCGATTCGCGCGGCAATACTCCAGTGTGGAATCCCTGACGCTGGCTTCATTTGTTCAACCTGAATTTTGGCTGTCATTGGAGCCCTCAGAAAGAAAGGTGCTGCCCATCCCGGCACGACCTCATTGACCTTGGCTGCGAGTATACGTCCGCTAATAGGTACAAGATTCAAGCATGGTTCGGCGGACCTCTAGATTGCTTGAAAGCGCTTCTCCTCCCAGAGAGGGAATGTCTCCTTTCTGGTGCAAGTGGCTGGGCCAGCGCACTCGTCTCTGGGAGGGCTCGCACCGATCAGGCACGTTCCTCAAGAAATTAGAGCGGTTCTCGCAGAGGTTAGGGAGCGGCTCTTGGGCGCGTACAAAAGGATTGTGGGCGACAGCACTCCGTCACCTGTCGCTCATCCGATTTGCAGAACACGATTCAAGACACTGGATAATTCTCGGCGAGCGCCCGCGTTGCTGGTTCGGCTTCGCCATGACACGTATCCATCGGGCCGAATTAACACGGCTCCGTCCGGTTCGACGGCAAAAGCCTGCAGCCACGACGATTCTTCATCGACAAGATCGCCCGCTTGACCAACCGTGTAAGCGCAAGAGAACCCGACAGACATGCCGATTTCCGTGGCGGCAGCGTACCAAGCTTCGCCTTTCTCACCTGCGAGCAGCAACATGAAGGGGCCCAGCAGATCGGTTGTGGATACTCTCCGCCCTTCCTTGCGAAACCACATATGCGGGGCTCGGCTTCCAGGCCTGGCCGTTGGCCTGTACTCGGTCACTGGATTTGTGAGGAGTGGCGCTGCTGACCCATCGGGAATGACCGCATTTGACTGGTACGTTGCGCCGAAAATTAGCCCCAACTCATTAAAAAACTCAGGGCGTCCGGTCGGTCCTGCGGGTCTGCTCTCTAGAGACCCACCGCCTCCTCCTTTCGGTTCTACAGCAGCCATTACGGACAAGAGGTTACGCAACGTCTGATCTACGACCCACTTTCCCACTGGCTCCCTCTCAGTTGCGTAGGTTTCAAGGAGACCGTGCCCTGCGAAGCCTTTGATCACAGCAGCCATTTTCCATGTCAGGTTGTGTGCTTCCTGAATGCCGGTGTTCATGGCGAAGCCCCCTGCAACCGACATTTCGTGGGCTGCATCTCCAGCGAGAAAGACACGTCCTCTGACATAGCGCTCCGCACATCGTGCGGCAGAACTCCACGGTGCAGCTCGGATGATCTCGACCTCAAGATCCTCGACACCGATGGCCTTCCGGACAACCTCTTGGCAACGATCGGGGGCCCAATCACCTGGGCTCGGGCTCTCAGGTGGGAGGCGAGACTCTTGGAAATACCAAAGATTTGGTTGCGGCAGCTTCGCCAGCACACCTCGTGTTCTCGCGCTCCGGATAAAGCAAAGATTAATCGAACGTCCCTCAACCCAAGGAGTGAGATCCGCTCTGAACAGTATGTTGACGACAAATCCCGGAATCACGCCGCCAATCATACCTATGCCCAGGAGTTCCCTGACGCGACTGTGTGCGCCGTCCGCCCCAATGACATACTTCGCCCTGATGCGCTTCTTCCCGGTGGACTTAAGATCGATGAGGGTCGCAGTGACACATTGAGACTGCTGCTGCAACTCGACTAGTTCGTTATCGAATCTGATCTGGGAGTGCGAATCCGGGAAGCTCCTTTGCGCCGCTTTCAACAGAACTGGCTCTAATGCGTCTTGGGAAGTGGTGCAACCGGGCGTTGGGGTCAAGGAGTTATATGATTCGTCCGGAGCCGCCGCAATCACTTTTCTCCGCTGCATCTCCTTGCCGTCAGCCAACGTGTTTACCCAGAGCGCGTAGCCCGATGATTCTGGGGGCAACGAGACCTGACGAATCGCTTCCTCGACCCCGCATTGGCGAAAAATCTCCATGCTGCGTGAGTTCAAAACTCTTGCTTTGGGATAGAGGGAGGTACCCGAGTGCTTCTCTATCAAGAGTGAGGAAACACCGTGGTATGAAAGCAGAAGCGACGAACACAGGCCCACAGACCCGCCGCCCACAATTAAGACCGGAACTTCGATTTCGGGATCCGTGACCAGCCTCCGTTCACAGAACTTTGGAGATGTGATGTGCTAGCCGAGCCTACCCTGCTTGAGAAAGCTTACTTGACGGTTTCTGAGCATTCTAGTCTATAGTCTAGGAGGCGCATTCTGTTACCTGCATTTAAACGCCCGCGGACTGCGAGTCCTGGCGGCAGCCAGCATTGCGGGATCGCTAGGAGTGCCAAAATTTTTTCAACCGGAGCCGTCCCATGCGACGCGGGAAACTCTGCATACTATTGGCCGTGCTATTTCTCTCATGCCCTCTTCAACTTTTCGCTCAGACATCGGACACAGTTCGCGTCTTCGGCCTCGAAAACGCGTGGAACGAAGCCGAGACCCACCGCGACGTCAAAGCAATTGCCGCCCTGCTGGCTCCTACCTTTGTCTACACTGATGCCGACGGCACCTTCTCCAGTAGGACCGAATATCTTGCCGGCATACCCGACGTTATTTCCACCGTGATCGTCAATGAGCGGATGAAGGCCGACTCCTACGGTGACACCATCGTCGTGACGGGCGCGTTCCGGGAACAAGGCATCGACAATGGGAAGTCCTACCTGCGCCACGGCCGCTTCACCGACACCTGGGTCCACCAAAACGGTGAGTGGCTCTGCG
>DASPVV010000028.1:0-3226 GCA_035622175.1 Terriglobales bacterium
CTTAAGCGCCTCATACGCCATGACCGGACCGAGGTCGGAGCCGCCGATTCCGATATTTATGACATTCCGAATGCGTTTTCCGGTATGCCCCTTCCACTCGCCGCCGCGGACACGGTTGGAAAAGTCAGCCATCCGGTCCAGCACAGCATGCACTTCAGGCACGACATTTTTTCCATCGACAAAGATCGATTCGCCTTTCGGAGCGCGGAGTGCCACGTGCAGCACTGCTCGTTTTTCGGTAACGTTGATCTTCTCTCCACTGAACATTGCATCGATCCGTGCTCGCAAACCGGACTCCGTCGCAAGTTGGAGCAGTAGATTGCGCGTCTCATCCGTAACGCGATTCTTGGAGTAGTCGAGGTAAATACCCAGCGCCTCCACTGCCATGCGTTGGCCGCGCTTAGGATCGTCCGCAAATAACGCCCGCAAGTGCAGCTTTGAAACCGCCTTGTAGTGCGCTGTCAGAGCTTTCCACGCGGACTGCTTGATTGCTTGTTTCTTTACTTGCGGTTGAGGGCTGGCTGCCATTCTGATCTCCTTTTCATTCCTTTTCTTACCACCTCTCATGCGAACTAACGAGTCATGCGAACTAAACGAGTGCGACGGAAGCTTTTGTTCCTTCGCGGTTCTTGACATTACTCAGGCTCTGCAGTCCGAATGTCGCGGCTCCTAGAAGGGCTGCACGTGTTGTGATGATGTGAATCGGCATCCGCTCCATCAAATCTTTGAAGCGGCCTTTTCTGGTGAAAGTCTCCATGAACTGAGGCTCTTGCAGCAAGCTTACGAGGTGTAATGCAACACCACCCGCAATATACAGGCCTCCGGTTGCCAGCACTTTCAGGCCAAGGTTTCCGGCTTCGCTGGCCAGAATCGAAACCAGCATGTCAACCGTGGCGCGACATAATTTGCTGGGATTCGCTGGATTAAGTGCTGCGTTCACGATGACCTTCGTATGATCTTTGGCAGAGGCAATCAAGCGAGCAACTTCAGGCTGTTCCAGAATGCCTTCTTTATCGCGCAAACATTCGTAGATGTTAAGTACGCCAATTCCAGAACAGACGCGCTCAACACCAACATGTCCAAAACGTGGCAACAGATATTGCAGCAGACGAATTTGCCGCTCGTCTGTCGGAGCAAAATCAGAATGTCCGCCCTCGGAGCCGTGGGCTACATACCGTGATCCATTCCAGGTGAGAAAGGATTCACCTAACCCTGTTCCCGGCGCGATGATTGCGATAGGGCTGTTCTCAACTGGCTGTCCTTTATTGATAGTGAGTATGTCTTGTGGGCGCAGGGCTGGCACCGAGAGCGCCACAGCCTCCAGATCGTTCAACAAGTGGACGGCTTTCAAATTCAAATCCCTAGCCAGCGTGAGCTCATCCATCACCCACGGCAGGTTGGTGGTTTTCACGTGCCCATCAATGACCGGGCCGGCAACGTCGAAGCAAGCAACGTCGACGGAGATCTTCGTTTGCTCAAGGAACTCCGTAACCGCGGCCTGCAGGTTGGGATAGTCGGCACTATGAACCTCCGTCTCCGCCAATGGGGCATGCGGTCCGGTTTCGATCGCATAGATCGCCAAGTCTGTCTTCGTACCGCCGATGTCGCCTGCAATCAACATTGGTTAACTCCCAATCGCCCGGCTAAGCTGCCGCGTACCGTTCGCTGTTTGGTTTCGATCCGCTCAGCGCGTAGTACAAGATGTAGAGGTAGCAGATCACGGGAATGAAGAAAGCATGATGAATTCCGATGTGGTCAGCAATCACACCCTGGATCAGGGGGACGATTGCTCCGCCCACGATCGCCATATTCAGAATGCCGGATGCATTGCCGGTCAAAGGCCCGAGTTCAGCCACTCCCAAACTGAAAATTGTTGGGAACATGATGGAATTGAAAAACCCGACGGCTAGGATGCTCCACATGGCGAAGTGACCGTGCGTGAGCATCGAAAGACTAACCAGTAATGAAGTACAGATCGCAAAGGTGCCCAAGAGATGCCCGGCCCTAAACTTTCGTAATAGACCCGCGCCAAGAAAGCGCCCGATCATTGCCCCGCCCCAATAGAACGACACGTAACCTGCCGCACTCTTTGCGGACAACCCTGCAATCTCTTCCAGTCCGAAATAATTCACCAAAAAACTTCCGATGGAGACTTCTGCTCCTACGTAGGCAAAAATCCCGAGGGCGCCAAGAACCAGGTTGGGATGTTTCCAGACCGAATCGCTACCCCGGGCCTCGGGACGGTATTCTGCGTGTGCGATCGTGGGCAGCTTTGATGTCGCGATAAGCGCTGCTAGAAGAAGCAAGGCAATGCCAATCACCGTGTAGGGCATCTTTACAGACGCAGCTTCTTGCACGCGGTATAAGTGCAACGCCGCCGGCGAAAGTGCTTTCATTCCTTCCATCACCAGTGGGGCGGCTGCAAGGATCAGCAGTCCCCCGAGTTTAGGGGCGATCGTTGTGCCCAGTGAATTAAATGCTTGTGTCAGGTCCAAGCGGCTGGAAGCAGTTTCTGGTCTTCCGAGTACGACGACGTATGGGTTGGCTGCTACCTGCAAGCCGGTGATGCCAGCGGCGAGTACAATCAACGCTCCCAAAAACAGCGGGAACGAAGCGAACGAAGCCGCTGGCACAAACAGAAATGCGCCGACGGCCATACAGAGCAATCCGGTGACCATAGTTTTCTGATAACCGATTGCGTTCACGACCTTCGACCACGGAATAGAAAACAAGAAGTACCCGGAAAAGAATGCAAACTGAATCAGCATGACCCGCGCATAGCTGAGATCGAAGATCGACTTCAGATGCGGAACCAGAATGTCATTCAAACAAGTGAGGAAGCCCCACATAAAAAACAACGTGGTCACGATTGCGAGAGGGCGCGTGTAGTTCTCGGCAGGTGCGCTCGCATTAACAGTCGAAGTTGATGCTAAGTTTGTTATTTCTCGCGTTACCATTCTCCGTCTCCTACCACCACGTTTCCGCCTGCACGCCGTAGGTAAAACCATCGGTCCGATTCTGGAAAGGAACTCCACCCACAAATCCTCGCAGTCCGTCGGACCAGTTCCCGTATGTCAAGAAAGTTCGAAGCACTGGCCGACTGAAGAACTTGCGTCCGGCGCCGATTTGCGGCGCGATCGTAAACTTGCGCAGCCAGCCGTCGTAGAGCGGAGCAATCTGGCTGTGGGTGTGATCAAAACCGCCTTCAAAAGCAAGAGAGAGCCAC
>DASPVV010000029.1:0-17249 GCA_035622175.1 Terriglobales bacterium
CTGGCGGCTCATATGGATCTCGCCGACTCGCTCGAAAAACGGGCGACAGCTCTCACCGTGTCCGATGTAGCCTCTCTGCTGAATATCAGTGAGCGTCAGGTTTACAAGCTTGCCGCTGATGGGCGCATCCCGTCTTTCAAGGTTGGGAACTCCATCCGTTTCGATCCGGCTGCATTCGCGGCCTGGCTGCGGCAGAAGGTTAGGCCGGCATCGGTGGACGCGCAGGGTGAATCACGTGGTCGACGCGCCTAGCTGTTATCTTTTTGTTCTTCCCGATACTGACTTGTGCACCAACCCCAGTCTGAATCGCCACATTTTGTCCTGTGCTGCCGAGTTTGATTCGTCAAGCACATAAAGTGTCCCTGGCCGGGCTGGTTCTCGCGGCGAAAATGCCCGCGAAGGCGGGAAATGCGACAACCTTCCATCAGAGACTTCGTCGAGTTGGTATGGTAGCGTAGCCGTCTGTTCGATTCACGAAAGAGACCAGCGATGTCATCCTTCAGACAAGATCCCCTGCAACAATGGGACTGCGGAACGCCCCACGATGTCCTCCAGAAGTATTTCGATAACTACCCCCCTTGGGTCAACCTCCGCAGTCGGGTAGGTCTCTTAGCGTCGGGGAAAACGGTGACCCTGGAAGGTGGATGAGATACTGCCCGTCTCAGATGGCCGGAGCCCTGCCGAGACTATTGGAGGTACCATGCTGCCGATTCCGACCAAAGTAGTTCGCTGCATCTTGACTGTTGCGATTCTGCTCTTTCCACTCACTCCGCGTTCGCAAACTGCTGAACATATTCCCTACGACATTGTGATCGTCAATGGTCATATTTTGGACGGAACGGGCAGTCCCTGGTACCAGGGCTCGCTCGCAATCAGAAACAGCAAGATCGCAGACATCGGTCGAATCGGGAATGTGGTAGCGAAGCGCACCATTGATGCAATGGGGATGGTCGTTGCGCCGGGATTCATCGACCTCCATAGCCATTCCGATTTCACGCTGCTGGTGGATGGTAAGGCCGAAAGTAAAATCCGGCAAGGTGTGACCACAGAAATTATTGGTGAGCACACTTCCGCGGGCCCCGTGCTAGGCGCGGCGATCGAGCGGTTGGACGCAACCCTTGCCGTAATGGGACTAAAGCGCAGTTGGACTACTCTCGGCGAGTACTTTTCTGTTCTGCAAAAACATGGAATGGCTGTAAACATTGCTTCATATGTGGGCAGTGGCCAAGTCCGGCTAGACGTTATAGGGAATGTTAATCGGCCGCCGACTCCTGCGGAACTCGACACAATGAAGCAATTGATCGACCAGGCCATGAGGGATGGTGCAATCGGACTAAGTTCGGGACTCATCTACACTCCGAACGCGTTCGCCAAGACTGATGAACTCATTGAGCTTGCCAAAGTAGCCGGGCGCTACGGTGGCATCTACACGAGCCACATTCGCGACGAGGCGGACCACGAAGGGGAAGCACTTCGTGAGGCAATTGAAGTTGGCGAGAAAGGCGGATTACCGGTGCACATCCTGCACTACAAGATCGCCGGCAAGCAGAACTGGGGAAGGGCTGCGGAGATGACTGCTCTGATACAGAGTGCTCGGGATCATGGCCGCGACGTAACCGCGGACCAGTATCCCTACATAGCTGCTTCGACCAGCTTGAGCGTGGTCTTGCCGACAAAATACCTTGAGGGCACTCACCAACAAGTGGTGGACAGGTTGAGAGATCCAAAAACCCGGGAGGAGATCCGCAACCTCATTGAAACTGGTGTTCCTGGCTGGGAGAACCATGTGGAAGCCTCAGGCGGTTGGCATGGAGTCATGGTCAGTACTGTACAAAAATCCGAAAACAAGAGATACGAGGGTATGCGCATGGACGAGGTGGCCAAAGCTATGAATAAAGAGCCAGTCGACGCCGTCTGTGATCTGCTCGTATCCGAAGATGTGTTCCCTAGCGCCATCTACTTCGAGATGGACGATCAAGATGTGCGGGCGATCATGCGGGAACCATGGGTGGGCGTCGGCTCGGACGGCAGCGCGGTTAATCCGAACATGAAGTTT
Organism: Terriglobales bacterium; assembly: GCA_035622175.1. Taxonomy (GTDB): domain Bacteria; phylum Acidobacteriota; class Terriglobia; order Terriglobales; family Acidobacteriaceae; genus JAFAGX01. The sequence goes on from DASPVV010000029.1 coordinate 2,057, forward strand.
GCAGGTAGTCCGCATCCGAGATTTTATGGGACTTTTCCTCGCGTCTTGGGCGAGTACGTTCGTGAACAAAAGGTGATCACTCTACCAGATGCAATTCGCAAAATGACGGCGCTTGCCGCCCAGATCACAGGTTTGACTGATCGTGGCCTCTTACGGCCAGGAATGGCGGCTGACATCACAATCTTCGACCTAGAAACGGTTAGTGACAGGGCGACCTTCGAAAATCCCTCACAGTATGCAGTAGGGATTCCGTACGTGATTGTGAACGGGAACGTCGTAATCGATCAGGGAAGGCATACAGGAGCGCTCCCCGGACGGGTGCTGTACGGACGCGGCAAACGGTGATTCAAAGGGCCACGGCCACCCTCACGCGAGGGAGGACCACAAGGCTCGTCTCTCGGTTTGTGAAAGACAGAGAAGCACATGCTTTTCATAGTTGGATCAGGCCCACAGCGGAGCGGTCAAGGACGCGCGTTTCTTGGCGCGCTGCGTCAGCGGTCGTGATCCTTGACGGCTGCGAGAGCGGAGGGCACTACATGGCCATCTCTTGCGGTGTTTGCCGCTTCGTTATTGGCTCGATCTTCCGCGGCGTCGGCTCCTGTGCCTAGATGCCTTTTGTAGACCCTGTGAACCGATCACACCAGACGAAATGATCCAGAGCGCTGCCTAGGACAGCTGACTGGAATCAGCGTATCGGGGGAACAATCTTCGTAGAAGAATCGGAGATGATCGACGTAACCTGCTTATGCAGAATGCATTACGTCAAACGCTAAACGAGCTGACTCTGGATCAGCATATCGGGGTTCGAATCCCTGGGGGGCAGCAAAATCAAATCAATCACTTATCCCCAGACTACGCCCGCAGGAAGCACTTTTGAGAAGTAGCGAAAAGGCTCGATTTAGCGCACCGCGGATCGAGGCGTACGGCACACTCTTTGGGGTCGCTGGGAACGGCTCGTTAAACGACTGACGGTCGATAACCCGCCTACTTCAGCGTATACCGTGCGCCGCGGCCATTGCGGTCACTGTGAATTCCCAATCAACCGTTGTTCACCGTCAGGGGATAGGGAATTTCTCTCGAGCCATTAATCCAATCAGCAATACAATGTACTGATCTCTGGGGTTCGTGATCTAGTGTGAAACCTTCTCGCACGGAGGCCGGCACATCAGCCAGGCGCACCATAAGCCGCATCGATGTTCAAAAGTGACCTTCAGTTCACTTCTGGCCGCCCTGGTTTTGAGCACTCTCACCGGGTGTAGCCGCGCCCCTGCGCATCGTCTGGACTTTAATCAAGATGTGCAGCCAATCCTGGCGAGCCGTTGTTTCAGTTGTCACGGTCCCGATCCTGAGATGCGAAAGGCAAACCTCCGCCTTGACCTTGCCGAATGGGCCATGCGGAAGCGACCGAATCATCCAGACGCGATTGTTCCCGGGCATCCCGAAAAAAGCGCACTGGTCAAACGGATTGAATCTAAGGACCCGCATTTCCTGATGCCACAAGCTGCCCGAGGTGAGGCGAAGCCTTTGAGCGCGGGCGAGATCGCGATTCTGAAAGAGTGGATCCGGGAAGGGGCGGTGTATCGGCCACATTGGGCGTTCGAAGTACCTCGACGTCCGAATGTCCCTATGCTACAAAATGCCGCTGCATGGACAAACACGCCAATCGATAACTTCATTCTGGCAAAGCTGCAAGAAGTGGGCCTGCGGCCCTCTCCTGAAGCCGAAAAGACGGCTTTGATTCGCCGTGTGACACTGGACCTCACAGGCCTGCTGCCAACTCCTGACGAAGTGACGCGATTCTTAGAGGACAGGTCGCCGGATGCATATGAACACGTAGTGGACGGGCTGCTGGAGCGGCCGACCTTCGGCGAGCAGCGAGCGCGTTACTGGCTCGATTACGCCCGCTACGCCGACACTTACGGATTGCACTACGACAACAGCCGCGACATTTGGCCGTACCGCGATTATGTGATCCGCTCGTTCAACGACAACAAGCCTTTTGACCAGTTCGCCATGGAGCAGATCGCCGGCGACCTGTTACCGATGAAGAACCTTGATCCGCTGATCGGCAGCGGGTACGAGAGATTGGGTGTGAGCAGTAATGAAGGCGGCACGATCACTGAGGAGCTGCGTGTCAACATCGCCCGCGAGCGCACAGAAGCGTTCGGAGCCACATTCATGGGGCTTACCGTTGGCTGTGCGGTGTGTCACGACCACAAGTTTGATCCAACCACGCAGCATGATTTTTATTCGCTGAGCGCCTTCTTCAACAATATTGATGAAAAGCCGTTTAACGAAGACCGGCCAGTGTGGGCGCCTGTTCTTCGTATTCCCAAGACTGAAAACCAGGACGCCTACAACCGTGTTATCGCCCAACGTTCCGATCTGCAAGGCAAATTAAACGAGATGCGAGGGAACAGCCACGAATTAGTCACTCGATGGCTCACTTCCCGCAACAACCCTCCTCGCGCAGTCGAGACGAATGGGCTTGTGCTGCGCCTTCGGCTCGATGAAGGCAGTGGGGAAGAATTGAGAAACAGCGCGCCCGATGCGAATCCTGCGAGTTTCCATACGACTACTCTGAAGGGCGAATGGGGCGAAACCACCTGGCTGTGGCCGGACTTCCGCATGCAGTCGAGCACGAGAGTGCTCTTGGGACAGATGGGCGATTACGACGCGAACCAAGCGTTTTCATCCGGTGGTTGGTTCATGTTCCGCTCCGCGCCGTATCATCCGGCAAGCTTTGGCACGCTCGTCTCAAGAATGGACTCTACTCAGCACGACCGAGGTTGGGAACTTTCAGCGGAAGACGGATTCCTGAGTGTGGCATTAGTAAACCAAATGCCGAAGGAAGAAGGTCAGCGGGAAACAAAGAAATCAAAGGAGAAGGGGAAAAGCGAGAAGAAAGTCGAGGCCAAAGAGCCGTTCAACTATCCGTCTCCGCAGGATTTGAGCAAGAAAGATCTAGCCTCCAATAAACCGCCTGAACAAAAGAAAGCGGAGGAAGAAGCAGCCAAAAAAGACAAGGCTGAAGCCAAAGCCAAAGCAAAAAAGTCGTCGACGAAAGAGCCACCCAAGGATACGACTCCGACAATTGGGCTCCGCGTCGTTTCCGTCACTCCGTTGCCCTTGGACGGCGCATGGAAGCACATCTTCTTGACCTACGACGGTTCTGGTCGGGCGTCGGGAATAAAGATCTTCGTCAACGGGAATGCGATCGCAACTCGTGTCGTCAGTGACAACCTCGGCAAGGCAACCATTCGCACGCCGGCCCCGATGCAACTTGGTTGGCGCAACCCGGAAGAGCACCCGGCCAAGGACGCCCGCTATCAGGATGTCCGGCTGTACGCACGCTGTCTTAACGCCGATGAAGTCGCGCGGCTTCCGTTCGAGGACTACACTGCGGAAGTTTCCACGCATCTGCCTTCGCAATGGACCCCGGATCAGTGGCATGTGGTGAGCGAGTTCTACCTCAATCATGTGGACCCTTCCTATCAGGCGATTCAAAGTAAGATCGCTTTCCTTGATAAGGACCTTGATCGGCTTTCAAAGGGTGGTGATCTCACCCAGGTTTCCTGGGAGAAGCCTTCGCTCGCCTACGCGAACGTGTTGACACGCGGTGTTTATACGGCGCGCACGGAGCGCGTAGAGGCTGACACGCCGCATTTTCTGCCACCGTTGCCATCTGGCGAATCGCACAACCGACTTGCGCTGGCCAAGTGGACCGTGAGCTCTGCAAATCCACTCACCGCACGTGTAACGGTGAATCGCATGTGGTATGAGCTTTTCGGAACCGGCATCGTTGAAACCACCGAGGATTTCGGCATCATGGGCCAGCGGCCGACACATCCCGAATTGCTCGACTGGCTCGCCGTCGAATTCCGCGACAGTGGATGGAACATCAAGCACATGTACAAGCTGATGGTGATGTCGGGAGTCTACCGGCAGAGCGCCAAATCAAATCCAGAACAGCTCGCCAAGGATCCCAAGAATTTGCTTTTGTCGCACGGTCCCCGGTTCCGTATGGATGCGGAAATGCTTCGCGATGTCGCTCTCCAGGCGAGTGGACTCCTTGTGGAGAACATCGGCGGTCCCAGCGCAAAGCCCTACCAACCTCCTAATATCTGGGAAGAGGTGAGCTATCCGACCAGCGACACGGTCCGTTACGTTCAAGAACACGGCGACGCACTTTACCGCCGTAGCATGTACACGTATGTGAAGCGCATGGCGTCGCCACCCAACATGGATACGTTGGATGCTCCGATGCGTGATGTCGTATGTACTCGTCGCCAGCGCACAGACACGCCGCTTCAGGCGCTGGTCACAATGAACGACGTGCAGTGGGTGGAGGCAGCGCGTGCCCTGGCGCAGCTCGTAATTCGAGAAGCGGGCCCGGACACACAGAAGCGTATCAATCGCATGAGCGAAATTCTGCTTGCGCACGATGCCCCGGCGCCGACGGAAGCCGCTCTCGCGGCTTCAGTGCGCCAAATGAAAGAACATTACGCAAAGGATCCCAAAGCCGCACGCTCTCTTGTGGAGATTGGTGAGAAGAAGCGGGATGCATCCATTCCACAGTCAGAGTTGGCCGCCTGGACCATGGTTGCCAGTGAAATGCTGAACCTCGATGAGACCATGAACAAGTAACCGGGGAATGATATGAAGCAACATCCACTTTGCACCGACTGCGAACCCCCCGTCACTCCGTTGGAGCTCCCTGTCCCTCGAGCCGTCAAGCAGGAATGGGCGGCGCTTGAGACGCGGCGGCGTTTCCTCGGGCGGTCCGGGAAGGTGTTGGGATGGGCCGCACTGGCGGGACTCTTCGGTGATATGGGCTTGCGCATCTATGCTGAGGGTGCAGACGCAAAGTCGCCATCGCCGGCGTTGAACAATGCTCTCGGCCTGCCGCACTTTGCGCCGAAGGCGAAACGCGCGATCTATCTCTTCATGTCGGGTGGACCGCCCCAGATGGATCTGTTCGATTACAAGCCGAACTTGGCGGCTCAGTTCAACGAGGACATGCCGGACTCCATCCGCGGTAATCAGCAGTTGACCGGCATGACGTCTGGTCAAGCGCACTTTCCCGTAGCGCCGTCGCACTGGCCTTTCGGACAGCACGGACAGACCGGAACGTGGGTAAGCAGCTTGTTGCCTTACTCTGCGCGCATGGTAGACGACCTTACCATCATCAAAACCACCAACACCGACGCCATCAATCATGAGCCCGCGATCATGCTGATGAACACAGGAAATATGAATGCCGGCAAGCCGTGCCTGGGCGCGTGGCTGGCGTACGGTCTGGGCAGCATGAATGACAATCTGCCAACCTTTATTGTTCTCCAGACCAAAACCAATCCCAAGGAGAACAACCAGCCGGTTTCGTCACGCTTGTGGAGCAGTGGATTCCTGTCCTCGGAATTCGCAGGCGTAGGCTTGCGTTCGGGCGCCGATCCCGTGCTGTATCTTGCCGACCCCGCAGGCGTAGACCACGACGTACGTCGAAAAATGCTCGACACCGTCGAAGAAATTAACCGCCAGACCCTGGCTGAGGTCGGCGATCCCGAAACCAACGCGCGCATTTCTCAGTATGAAATGGCGTTTCGAATGCAATCGTCGGTTCCGGAACTGATCGATCTCAGCAAGGAACCGCCGTCCACTTGGGATCTTTACGGGCCCGAGGCGAAGCAGCCCGGCACATTTGCGTACAACTGCCTGCTCGCGCGCCGCATGGCAGAGCGCGGCGTGCGCTTCACGCAGATCTACAAACGCGGATGGGACGTCCACGACAATGTTGTCGGAATGCTGCCCGTTCTTTGCCAGGAGACAGACCACGGTGCGTACGCGCTGGTGACAGATCTCAAGCGGCGCGGCTTGCTGGATGACACATTGGTCATCTGGGCAGGCGAGTTCGGCCGCACTGTGTACAGCCAGGGCGGCTTGAGCCGGGACAACTACGGCCGTGATCACCACCCGCGATGCTTTACCACGTGGATGGCCGGTGGTGGCGTCCGCCCCGGCATCACTTATGGCGAAACTGACGAGTACAGCTACAACGTTGTGAAGGATCCGGTGCACGTGCGTGACTTCAACGCTACGATTCTTCATTGCCTGGGTATTGACCATAGCAAGTTCAGCTATAAGTTTCAGGGACTCGATCAGAAGCTGACGACTCCTGTTCCGGCCAACGTAGTACTGGGATTGCTCGCGTGATCGCTGCGCACAAGCTATCGGTCGCGATACGAAGTCTGCGTATTCGAAATTTGAGGGCGCAATGGCTTTGGACCCTGGGTCTCAGTGTCTTGTTTGTGTTGTTGCCATTCGTTTTTCGGCTGGACGGGCGGCAGCATGCAGACTGGCTTCAGTTCCTTGGCCGCTTCCATCCGTCGCTCGTGCATCTGCCGATCGGCATGCTGGTTTTGCTGCCATTTCTCGAGTTTGGCGGGACGACCCGGCTCGGTCTGCGCGAAGCTGCAGGTTTCGTACTTTACCTGGCACTAGCCACCGGCGTCGTCACGCTTGTCTTCGGAATCTTGCTCGCATACGGCAGTGGCGTTATGGGCGCAACAGTCACGCGTCACATGTGGGGCGGTATTGCGCTGTTGATTGAATTGCTGGTGTGTGTCGCCGCGCGTCCCGCCTGGATCTCGGGTCAAGTCCAGCGGGTATATCCAGCGCTGCTCGCCGCAAGCTTGCTCACACTCTTATGGACTGGGCATCAGGGCGGTTCGCTCACCTATGGAAGTGACTACCTGACTCGTTTTATGCCGGGCCCGGTGAAGCGATTCTTCCCGTCGGCCTCTTCGGCTTCCGACGCGGCCTATGTTGGCTCGGTCTACATGCGCTCGATTCATCCGATCCTTGATGCCAAGTGCGTTGTCTGCCACGGAGCAAGCAAAGAGCAGGGAGGACTTCGCCTTGACTTCTATGACCTGTTGATAACAGGAGGCAAAGACGGAGCCGTCATCGCGCCCCGAAACCCGGATCACAGTCTGGTACTGCAGAGAGTGACACTCTCTCCAACTGATAAACACTTCATGCCTGCCGAAGGGCGCACACCTTTGACAGCAGACGAGATCGCCATCCTCCGGGCATGGATTCTTGCCGACGCTTCCCCAACTGCGACCAGTATTCCAGGCATTGCCACGACTGCGGAAAGCACAGAACTACCGCTTCAACCCGTCGGTGACTACAGCAATCTGATGAACGAGATTCATCAGATGCAAAGGTCAGAAGGCGCAAAACTGGTCGCAGTATCAGCAACGCCATCCGATGGCCTGATTCTCAGAACGATTGATATAGCTTCTAAATTCGACGACGCAGAGCTTGCCCGCTTCCAACGATTCGCGCCTTTTATCGTCGACGCCGAACTCGGACGAACGAAGGTCGGCGACGATTGCTTTGACATACTAAGCAGATTCACGAACCTGCGCGCTCTCCATTTAGAAGGCACTGCGGTCACGGGGCGGGCTCTGGGGAAACTCTCTGCACTCTCCCAGCTCTCGTATTTGAACCTGAGCGGGACCAAGGTCACGAGCGAGGCACTGGTTCCCTTGAAGGGGATGTCCAACCTGCGTCACGTCTATTTATTCGACACGCCTGCGCAGGCAGCCTCCGCGGCCACGAATAGCACTCTCAGGAGCACCCAATGATGAACATGCATCGGCGCACATTTCTTGCCGCAGCAGGAGTCGCAGCACTCGCACCCAGGCGCATCGTTTCGGCTTCTTCCGAATCCTCCTCTCGGCCTCACCAATTGACCGGCAATGGGGAATGGACTTATGCGGTAGTGTCCGGCTGGGGAAAATTGCCCGCAGGCACAATGTTCGGCGGCACGCATGGCGCAATAGCCCAGGACAGGGCTGGAAATATCTATGTCAGCACTCAGAGCGATACCGGCATTCTGGTCTACAGCTCCGATGGCCGTCTGCTTAGGAAGATCGCGACCGCATATCCTGAGGTTCACTCGATTGTCTTTGCCACAGAAGGAGGCGACGAATATCTCTACGCAACGGTGCAGAAAGGTACTCCTCGGGAGAACTGGCTCTTTCTGAAGATGAAAACTGATGGCGGCGTCGTGCTGAAAATCACGGCTCCTCCGGAAGCTGGCTTCAAATCCGCCAATGAATGGCGCATTACGGCGGCCGTGCCCACCCCGGACAGCTCCATCTTTATTGCGAACGGATATGGCGATTCGCGCATTTTCCGCTTTGACAAGAATGGAAACTACAAAGCGGGCTACTCGGAGAAGGGCAGTGGCGAGGGCCAGTTGGATTGCAGCCATGGCCTTTCGCTTGACACCCGCTACGAACAGCCGCTTTTGCTGGTTTGTGATCGAGAGAATCGCCGGTTGTGTCATTTCGATCTGGACGGCCGTTACGTACGCACCGTGACGCAGCATCTCCGTCGACCTTGTCAGGTGAGTTTTCACGGCGATTATGCTGTGGTTTCAGAGTTGGAAGGACGCGCCACCATCCTTGACCGCGACAATGTTCCCGTCGCCTTCGTTGGCGACAATCCGCAGAAAACGCAGTGGGCCAACTACGAAGTTGATCCGAGTGCAATCAATGCTGCCGTCTTCAGCGCAGCGCACGGCTGCTTCATAGATTCTGAGGCAAACATCTTCGTGTCGGATTGGAACCGAACCGGACGCCTCACCAAGCTGTCTAAGGTCGGAGAGTTAAAGACTTAGAACTCCCCCTGCTGCACCGTCGATATGACGCCTGGCATAGAATGTCCGGGACCGTGCCCCCGACTACTGCTCCTCGGCTTATGAAGCTGCTGCAAGTCACAACTGGAAATACGGTATGTTGATATTACGACTGTTGTTGCCTATTAGCCTCCTGGCCGCTGGCTGGCATGCAGCGTTGCCATTGAGGTCAGTAGTGGGGGGCACGCCCCAGAATTCAGCGCCGAATTTCAATGTCATCGTGCTGGCGGAGGCGAACAGCATCCATCGCCCTTTTGTAGAGGCTGCAAAGATTTGGTTGCAGAAACAGGCTTCTGAAAACAATTTCTCGGTGGACTACATCTCGAAAACCGAGAAGATTAACGATGCATTTCTCTCGCACTATCAATTGTTCATACAACTGGATTATCCGCCCTATGGCTGGACACCAACGGCAGTGGTGGCATTTACCAAGTACATCGAGGAAGGCCGTGGAGGATGGATCGGGTTTCACCACGCGACGCTGCTGGGTGAATTCGACGGGTACTCCATATGGCCGTGGTTTTCGCAGTTCATGGGGGGAATTCGTTTCAAGGATTACATTCCGAGGTTTGCCACCGCAACCGTCGTTGTAGAAGACCGATCGCATCCGGTGATGAAGAATCTGGGCTCATCATTCGTGGTGGAGCAGGAGGAGTGGTACACGTACGACAAGTCTCCCCGTCCAAACGTTCACGTGCTGGCCCATGTGGATGAGGCGACGTACTCGCCTGATACCACCACCAAGATGGGCGGCGATCATCCGGTGATCTGGACCAACGAGCATATGAAGGCGCGTAATGTATATATCTTTATGGGCCATCATCCCGAGTTGTTTCAGAACTCGACTTTCACCACGATCTTCCACAACGCCATCCTGTGGGCGGCGCATCGATGAGATTCCGACGGTTCCTGCTCTTTGTCTTTCTCGCCCTTCAATGGTCCTCTCTGGAGACCTTTGCGCAGCAAGCGCACTTCAGGACAATAGCGTTTTACTCCGACAAAACCGAAGGAGATCACGTTCAGTTCGCGCAAGACGCGGTGAAATTCTTGGGTGAACTGGCGGCACGCGAACACTTTACACTCGAAACGACCACGAGATGGGAGGATCTGAACGACGAGCACCTCAGCAATTGTCAACTCGTCATCTGGCTCAACCAGTCGCCGACGAAGGCCGAGCAACGGAGCGCGTTCGAACGCTATATCGAGCACGGCGGAGCATGGCTGGGCTTCCACGCAGCCGCGTACAACGACAAAGACACGAACTGGCCATGGTTTGTCGATTTTCTGGGCGGCGCGGTCTTTTATATCAACAGTTGGCCTCCGCTTCCGGCGCGGATCACGATCGATGATCGAACGCATCCAGTCGCCGCCGGGCTTTCCGGCGAATTCGAGTCGCCGGCGAACGAGTGGTATGTCTGGAAACCCAGCCCCCGCTCTAATCAGGATGTGCGCGTGCTGGCCACTTTTGATCCCGCAAACTATCCGATAGGCTTCAAGGATGTTCTCACCAGTGGCGATCTTCCCGTCGTGTGGACCAATACGAAGTACAAAATGCTCTACATGAATATGGGACATGGGGACAAGATCTTCGACAGTCCCGTGCAAAACCGCCTCATTGAGAATGCCGTTAACTGGCTGGGAACGGGAACCAAGCAACCCACGGAGCCGGAAGCAAATGGAATCCGTGTCAGCCCGTACGGGGTTGTAGTCAATCCACAGAGCGGCAAGTTCTACGCTGTGAACACAAGGAACGACGCTGTAATGGTGCTCGATGCCAATGGCCACTTCTTGAAGAGTATGGAGGTCGGAAGGGCGCCGGAGTCGATTGCCGTCAATCCCGACACAAATCGCATTTATGTCGCCAATTCAGGCAGCGGAACGGTGACCGTGATTGACGGAGCAACCGACAAAGCACTCGCAACTGTGCCGGTTGGTGATCTTCCTTATACGATCAGTGCCAATCGGCAGACGAACAAAGTGTACATTTCACGCACCTTCGGGAATGACACGGTGATCATCGACGGAAGAAACAATACTTCAACGAGTGTGCAAGCCGGCGCGGGTGATGCAGTTGGCATGGAGTCGCTCGACGAGAAAGCGTACGCGATCAACTATGAATCTGCGCAGGTGACGGTCTTTGACGGAGCGAAGAACCAAATCTCGAAAATAGAAGCTGAGAATCATCCCTGGGCGGTGGCGGTAAATCCGGAGAAAAAGAAGGTCTACGCGGCGAGCGAGGGTAATCGGACTGTGACGATCATCGACGCCACAACTCGCGCGACTAGAACGGTGGAGGCGGGAGAGATTCCTTGTGCGATTGCAGTGGACTCGTCCACGGGAAGGGTTTTCGTTGCCAACTATGGAAATAACGACGTTACGGTGCTTGACGGCGAGAGTGATGCCGTCCTGACTACGGTCAAGGTCAACCCGAATCCCCAGGCGATTGCGGTCGATTCCAGCAATCATAAGGTGTACGTTGCGAGCACACACGTTGACGCTACGACCGTTTTGGATGGGACGAACAATTCCGTGTTGGGCACCGTAAAAACGGGCAAAGCCCCGTTTGCGATAGCAGTCAATCCCAAGAGTCACATTGCGGTAACGCTCGGACTCGATGGCGATCTGACGGTAATTGATGGAACGACTTTGACGGTTTCGTCTGTCCCCGAGAGCAAACCATGAAGGCTGAAACAGAGGACATATCGTGAAACGTCAGTTCAATAGACTGTGCAGCCTGGGCGCGATCGTCGCTTGTTCGCTGGCTTCATGGGCGCAGCAAACGCACCCCATCCTCGCGATTGGATCCGCCGCGCCGAATTTCGAGCTTCCAGGCGTCGATGGAGCCGTCCACAAACTCTCCGATTATTCCGCGAGTCGCGTGCTGGTCGTGATCTTTATCTGCAATCATTGCCCGATCGCGCAAATGTATGAGCGGCGGGTAGCCCAACTGAGTGCGGACTACAAGGATCGCGGCGTGAGCGTGGTTGCCATTGAACCCAATGATCCCAATGCGATCACGATCGACGAACTGGATTCATCGGACATCAGCGACAGCCTTGAGGAGATGAAAATCCGCGCTGAGTACAAGCATTTAACCTACCCATATCTTTACGACGGTGAAACGCAATCGGTCACAAACGCGTATGGGCCACAAGCGACTCCCCACGCTTTTGTGTTCGACAACGACCGGCGCCTGCGCTATGAAGGCCGCATGGACAATAGCTACCGCTCAGAGCTGGTAACGACGCACGAGGTACGCGACGCGATCGATGCTCTTCTAGCGCATCGCGAAGTCGCAGTAAAGCATACCGGTGTCTTCGGCTGTTCGACGAAGTGGAAAGAGAAACATGCGGCGCAGGTGGAAGCTCTGCGGAAGATTGAAGCGCAACCGGTAAAGCTCGAGATGACGTCTGCGGCGGATTTGACCAGGCTACGTAGCAATCCGGAGAAGAAAATGTTGCTTGTGAGTTTTTGGGCGACCTGGTGCGGTTCGTGCATTCATGAGTTTCCAGATATTGAAGACACTTTCCGGATGTACAGCGTTCGTGATTTCGATCTGGTTACGGTGGCAGCCAACATGCCGGATGAGAAGGACTCTGTCATGCGCCTGCTCCAGAAGATGCATGCCACCAGCCGCAACTTGCTGTTTGATTCCAGCGACACGGCGGCGCTGCAGGCCGCGTTCGACCCGGCCTGGCAGTCTGCTGTGCCCTATACGGTGCTGATCGCTCCGGATGGCAAGGTTTTGTACAAGAGACAGGGCTCTGTCGACATTCTGGAATTACGCCGAACGATCCTGGCGAACCTGCCTTCGGACTACGAAGGGTTCAATCGGTACTGGTCGGAACCTTGAGGGTTCGCGTTTATCGCCTGGGTTTTCCCGTTCGCGCTCCGATGTCACACCCAGACTTAGCCCTTCGCTTCGGCGTTTTGATATCATCGCTCGGCGTTTCGGAAATTACTTTAGGGGAGCCAAACCGGTATGGTTCTTAGGCGTCTTGCTCTGTTACTTGCAGTTTCTTGGGGAAGATGTGTGCTGGCGCAGATGGGGAATATGAATGCGCCGACATTCACGAAGGATGTCGCTCCAATTTTGCAGAAGGGCTGCCAGAGTTGCCACAGGCCGGCGCTCGGGCCGATCCTGCGACGTTCGTGAACAGGCAATGGGTCAAGGCTCGTCGGGCGGCAGGATTGCCTGAAGATTTGGTGCTGTACTGTGCTCGACACGACTTCGGAACTTACGTTCTGAGCCGGACCGGAAATCTGAAAGCGGTGATGGATGCGATGGGACACGCGGACGTTTCTGGCAGAACCGCGACTCAACCGACTATAAAAAACCTTCCAACGCCTCACACCAGGAGTGTATCGTACCACACGGACGGGCTTTATACTTGGGTTGGGCGCTACGTAGTAGCGCACTACCGGCTCCTACCGTGTCCGACATCGCCTCTAGTGAGCGCCAATTCTACAAGCTCGCCGCTGAGAACTTTTTGACAGTAGGTTGCGTATTGCTCAGCCTAGGAGGTGAACTGTGAATATCTTGTGCCGGGCGATCACTGCTTCCCTAGTGTTCGTGTTGGTGGGAGTTTGCCAGACCGTACAGGAGAGCACGACTTTCGAACATCAGGAATTTGAGACCTTTCTAGCCAGGGGCACGAACCTTCGCTTGCACCTGCACGATGGAGACTTTCGCGTCGTCGGCAGCGATTCGGACAAAATCTCCGTTCATGTCGCGGGCAAGAACGTGGAGCAAGCGAAGAATATCAAGATTCAGTTGAACCGTTCGGGCGGAGTGGTCGATCTGAAGCTATCGCATGTGCCAAAGAATGAATTGCAGGTGACAATCGAGATCCCGAGATCGACAAACCTGTATGCTCGCATGCGCGGTGGCGATCTCTCGGTGGAAGGCGTGGCGGGAGACAAGGATCTAGAACTGACCGGGGGCGATTTGACCATTCAAGTGGGAAGTGCTGAAGACTACGCCCACGTCGATCTCTCCGTAAGATTCGGAGAAGTTAGCGGGACCCAGTTCGGCGATCCCAAGGGCTGGCTCGGAAATTCCGTTCGGAAAGACGGCAACGGAAAATACAGGCTTCATGCCCATGTTTTGGCTGGAGATCTGGTTCTGAAGTCCTGAGGCATAGGATTAGATCAGACAGCAACGCATGAACTCTGAAGGTCTGCCGCTTTGCTGATCGACCCACCGATCCGCGTCTGCCGGACGGTAGCGATCCCATCCGACAGCATGGCCCGCCTGGAGAAGTCTTCCCGGATCGTCAATCTAGGAGTAATCAGATTCTCGGACCAAGAGGATTGGTAAAGGCAAGTCTAGGGCTGTGTATCTGAAGCGCCCTGCGGTCGTAGAACCGTACGCGAGAGCGCTTCAGATGCAGCGACTTGAAGGGAGCCGCCCCTGGAGGCTATGGGGTTTGTATCATGATCGGCAGGTCGTGATCATTTTGCCGAGACAATCTCGCCATCGAAGGGGTTGTGGTTTCAGTTGTTAGTTGAGGGCAGATGAAACGCATAACGTCGTGGAGAAGAGGCGGATACGGCATCCTGATGAATGGAGGGCGCAGAATCGCTGTTGTTTGAATGCTAGCGCCTTCCTTACGATGGGATTGTACCTCTATCGGCTGGTTTGCGTCGGTGATGCTCTCAATTTGCTAAACCTCCTTAAGATTATAGCCGTGAAAAGCTTGGCGACGTATGGCGTTCTGTCCTTCGGCCTTGGCATTGGCGGCGTTTGCACTCAGTTTCGCCGACGGTATCCGGTGATTCTTGATTTCACTGGGATTTTTGGCCACAACGGCAAACCTGCTAAATGATGATCGGTGCTATCCTTCGCGCAGTATTCGGTCGCAAGTTGATGCCTGTGCAAGGCAATCGACTCGGGTATACTTGCCTCTCTGCTTGGAATGCCGTCGTATCGACGTTGTTTAATTTCCGGAAATGAAGCTTAGGTAAGCAGACTCGGGTTAACCGTGAGCGAATGGACGACGTTTTGGTTTTCACTTCGCAGAAGCGGGAACAGATTCGTGGAGAACTAGTTGCGGCCGCAAAAGCAGACTCACGTATCGGTGGCGCCGCACATTTGGGTTCAGCGGCGCTTGGGCAGCTGGACCGCTGGTCTGATATCGATCTCGCCCTGTGTTTGGCTCCCGATGCGGATCTGAAGCAAGTACTAGTTGACTGGACCACACGTTTGTATCGTGACCATGCGGCGGTTGCGAACTATGACGTTAGGCGTGGCGACATTTTGTACCGTGTATTCCTGCTCGACAACACTCTGCAAGTTGACCTCTCATTCTGGCCCAGCAACGAATTGCGTGCGGTCGGCGCAAAATTCAGTCTGATCTTTGGTGCTGCTGAAGAGCCGATTTCACCACCAGTTCCCGATTCCAAGGACATGATTGGAATGGCGTGGCTGTATGCGCTGCACGTGCGCTCGAGTATCGCGCGCTCTCGACTGTTGCAGGCAGAATA
>DASPVV010000030.1:0-24014 GCA_035622175.1 Terriglobales bacterium
GAGCGTTTAACGAAAAGGAGAACGACATATGACGAATCAAGGAATCCGCTTCCATCAGACAACGACTTTGACACCCGAGCAGTACGTAGCCGGGCTCACCGATTTCGGGCCGGGGCGCTCGAAGCTCTTCGGCAACAGCGCCGACGAGTACCTCAAGGTGCATAATCGCGGCCCTGCAGAGGCCGATGTTACGGAAGGTTCGGGTGGCATCTGGGAACGCCTGCATTACGACTGGTCCGATCCCAACCACGTTGTCCTTACAACCACTGACTCCAATCTATGGGGAGGCGCGTCCGGTTACACCTACAGCTTCACGCGCCAACCCAACGGTACAACCGACATTGACGTCGTGGTCGTGCGCGAAGGCAAGAACTTCAAGGGACGGCTGCTCGGTTTCGTACTAAGGACCATCGGCAGGGGCGTTCTGGAAACGGCGTTTGCAAACTCCGTCAAAGCCATCGAAGCCCGGAACGCCTCGCCTCAAGTTCGGCCTTTCGCCGAGCATGCAGCCTGAGCCGCATCGATCAGCGGCCTGTTTTCAACGGCCTGCGATCGGCGCGCCGTCTGCATAGCAGCAAGCGAGAGCATTCGCTCCAGAAAGGAATTCACAATGAACCAATTCGAAAATATCCGGCACCGAGCGGGCGTCGCAGCCCTCTCGCTTGCCTTTCTCGGCATGCCTGGCCATGCGCAGCAAAGCGCGAGTATCGCGTTCGACACCCCAACAGTAGTCCCCGCGGCCGCTGAAGACACAAGCATCCGACCCTTCCAGGTCCATATTCAGGAATCCACATTTGCCGACCTTCGCCAACGCCTTGCGGCAGCGCGTTTACCCGAGCCGGAAACGGACCCGGGCCAGGGCGTGCGACTGGCGACGATGAAAGAACTCCTCCGCCACTGGCAGACCGATTACGACTGGCGAAAAGCGGAGGCGCGGCTCAACGCCTTGCCGCAATTCATCACGACCATTGATGGCGTCGACATCCATTTCATCCACGTCCGTTCCCCGCATCCGAACGCAATGCCGCTGATCATGACCCACGGCTGGCCCGGATCGATTATCGAGCTGCTCAATGTCATCGATCCGCTGACCAATCCCACGGCTCACGGAGGACGCGCGGAAGACGCGTTTGATGTCGTCATTCCCTCGCTGCCTGGCTATGGGTTTTCGGGCAAGCCGACTACAACCGGATGGAATAGCGACCGCATAGCACGCACTTGGGACACGTTGATGAAGCGTCTCGGCTACACGAGCTACGTCTCGCAAGGCGGCGACTGGGGCGCGAGAGTCTCAGAGTCCTTGGCGCGTCTGGCGCCGCCGGGTTTGATGGCTGTCCATATGAATTTGCTCTTAAGCCTCCCGCCCGAAATTGCGCGATCTCTCGCCGCAGGCGAACCCGCACCGGCTGGGCTTTCAGAAAAGGAGAAGGCTGCCTACGATCAGCGAAGAGCTCGCAGTCTTGGTTACTACATCGAGCAGGGGACGCGCCCGCAGACTATCGGATACAGCCTGTCGGATTCACCTGTCGGGCTGGCTGCCTGGTTGCTTGACCATGACCCTCACAGCTACCAACAGATGGTACACGCCTTCGAAGGGCAGCCCGAGGGTGGTCTTACACGAGATGCCATTCTTGACAACATCACGCTGTACTGGCTTACCAACACTGGAGCCTCCTCCGCCCGCCTCTACTGGGAGGAGGGGCGCCTCGTTACCAAGGGAGAAGTCTCGGTTCGTGCCGCATTCACGGTATTCCCAGGCGAAACGTTCCGGGCGCCTCGGACCTGGGTCGAGAGAGCCTTTCCTAACCTCATCTACTTCAACGAGGTCGACAAGGGCGGTCATTTCGCGGCGTGGGAACAGCCCGAATTGCTCGCCACAGAAATTCGCGCGGCATTTCGATCGTTGCGCTAATCTGAGGCAGGAAGGCGGCGCGCGCAGTGCGCGCCGTCTTCTCACTTAGGAGCGTGAGTCGAAGGTATCTCACAATTTTTGCCCCGATCCCACGTCGGATTTCCGGACCTTTCCGGAGCAGCTGCCAAACTCGGAATAGCTCGCCAGACGCTGGAATCGAAAATCCGGTGCCTTGGCATCGATTAACTACGAGCACAAGCGATCGACCTCTCGATAACAACAAAGTGTCCTCGAAAATCGTTTGGAAAGCCAGCTTCCGAGTTCTTTTCCTCGGGAACCACGTGTGTCCATCCTGTTCAACAGTCGATTGTGGTACTTCTCCGCTGATGGTCGGCATTTGCTGAGCATGCCGCATTGACTCAGGCCTTTCTTCCTGTTTCTTTTCAGCGAATTCCGTATGGAGAAACGGTTGCTTCCTCTTTGGCACGAGTTGACAGGAAGGAGAACAACAAATGTGCATGCTCAACGAGCCGCAGACAGTGATCCACTTCCACCAGAAAACCATGTTGACGCCCGAGCAGTTCATCGCCGGGCTCACAGACTTCAGACCCGGTCGCTCGAAGCTCTTTGCTTATAGCAGCGACGAGTACCTTAACGTGCATCACCTGGGCGCGTCGGAGGCCGATGTCACCGAAGGTTCCAGAGGTATCTGGGAACGCCTGCACTACGACTGGTCCGATCCCAACCGCGTTGTCCTGACGACGATCGACTCCAACGTATGGGGTGGCTCTTCAGGCCACACGTACACCTTCACGCGTCAGCCCAACGGCACAACCGACATTGACGTGATCGTCGTACGCGAAGGAAAGAACCTCAGGGGACGAGTGCGCGGCTTCCTACTGAGGATCGTCGGCAAGCGCATTTTGGAAAGGGCATTTGAAAACTCGGTCAAAGCGATCGAAGCGCGGAACGCCGCTACGGCGGTTTCCGATTCGACGCTCCTGCTCCACTGACGACTGGTAGTTCGGAAGAATGCTAAAGCTGCGCCGAATCCGCCTCGGGCACGAATCGCTGGACGTGACGCTCGCCTACTTAAAGGCAAGGATGCTGAATCGGAAGAAGCGCAAGCGAACGCCAACCGCAGCAGGCACACGGCCCGAACCAACCGGAGAGATGGAGGACAACCGGTGACGAAGCGGATGGCGAACCTTGCAGAACAAAAAGTCCATCATTCGGGCGTCACACAAGGAACGGTTTGGCGGCTGTGGCGACGGTAAATACGCGGATACAGTGGTCGTAATCATGTAAGTGCCTCGGACCGGCGCAATCAAGAGCGCCGTTCAACGCTGCCGCACCGAGATCACCGGTTCGGTCAATGAGTACCATCTGAATCCGGCTCAGCCACGAATCACTGGACGTGAGCCTGCTTGCTTCAAAGGCAAGGATGGGAATGTGAAAGAAGCGCACGAACATGCGAACAGCAACAGCCTGGCGCTGTACGCATAGACGAGGAGATCTCTGGACGACGGGCCGGGGTTTTTCGTTCGCATCCCCGAAACGGCGCGGCGCGAAAAGCTGGGCTTGCGGCTATGGTTTTGTGGAATCCGCGTAGAGAAGATGCCGCACCTTCGGCTCGCCGGAAACGTAACTGGAGACCCGTTGCTCCAGCTCCAGATCCGCTTTCGTCTGCCGCTCGTGCTGACGTAGATGTTCTGCCCAAGAATGCACCAGGAATATCTCCACAAACCGATCGGCAACTTCGGTGTCGCGATAGATACCCCACCGATACGCGCCATTACGACGCCTCGTGCGGGCGTATTGACGGATCGTCTTCACGAATTCTGCCTCCTGCCCCGAAACGAGAGAGTATTCGACTGTGACCAGCACCGGGCCTGCCAGAAGTTCAGCCCCTACCTCTTTGACGATCAACGGCATACGCCAGTGATTCCACGGAGTCAGATCTGCGGTGCAATCCGGAAGTCTGGCCAGCCACGCAAGTAGCACACTCCCAACGGTTCCGAACCCGGAGCAAATGAGAGCGAGCCCGATGCCCCGTCGCTCGGCCACTCCGCCCCAGGCGGCACTTCCCAGCGCAAAACTCCCCATGTAGACAAGTGTGAACACTGCAAGCACTCGTGCTCGTACCCAGTCCGGAGCTAGGGTTTCGACCAACGCATTGATGAGAGAGATGAATAGGACCCATGCCGCCCCGCCCAGCAGGATGACTGGGGCAAAGGCAGACAAACTGTGCAAACGAGCGATCGTCACGATGACAATACCCAGGATCACAACGCCCGCGGAGACAATCATTTCCGTCGAGAAGCGTGCGCGTAGCGCCCGGATCATTAAGGCGCCGCCAATCGCACCAGCCCCAAAGCACCCCAGTAACACTCCATACCCGACCGCACTCTCATTCACGCTCTTGGCAAGCGATGGCATTAACGCAAACAGCGAACTGGAAAAGAACATGACGATGCCGGTCCGAACCAACACTGTAAGAATCGCAGGGGAGTTGCGGACGTAACGAATCGCCGCGACCGTGGCTCCGGTCATGGTCTCTGCCGGGGCTGTCTGCTTTCGAATCGGTCTTTTCCATCTCGCGACCACCAGAATGACCCCGAAAAACGACACGAAGTTCGCGACAAAGGCCGCCGCGACGCCTGCGGCTGCGATCACCATGCCGGCCAGCGCCGGTCCCACGGCTCTGGCGATATTGAATTCGATTCCGTTCAGGGCTGATGCCGCTGCCAGGTCATCCATCGATACCAATTCGGGCAGGATAGCGCGCCAGGTCGGAGTTTCAAACGCATCTCCGGCAGAAAGGGCAAAAGTCAGTGCTAGCAACAACCAAGGCGAGATAGAGCCGCTGATTGTCAGCACTGCCAGAATCAGTGCGATCCCCATCATCCAAGCTTCGGTATACAGAATCAGTCTGCGGCGATCGAAGATATCGCCGGCGGAACCCGCAGGCAGTGCCAGCAGAAAGTAAGGTAGCGAAGCAGCAGTTTGTATAAGCGCCACGTAACCCGGGCCGGCACGAAGTGAAACCATCAGCCATGCCGCGCCAACGTTCTGCATGAAAGCGCCCATATCGGAGACAAGATCAGCGATCAGCAGATTGCGAAAAATTGAGACGCGCAGGAGCCGCCCCAAGCCTGCCGACTTTCGCAGCGCCAACTCTTCTTCTGTCTTGGTCCCCAATGGAGTGCGCCTACCTAACCTATGACGCCTAGAAACTGTTCCCGCGGAACTAGCCGACAGTTCCGGGCGGATTTGAAACCGGGACCGCTGGCGGCGAGGGATAGCGCAGGTCGATGAAAACGAGTCGATGTTGGTCAATCTCCAACCAAACCATCTGGATGCCAGTCGACATTCCCGGAACACTATGAACACTAGCGGCGTGTACGATTTTAGCCGATTTGATCTGGACAGGTGCCCTTTATTGTCCCACGAAGACTCGCAGCAGAGGTACCAGCGTCTGCCCCAACCCCCGTTTCGGTCTACGTCGACATCCACTACCCCCCGTTCTCCCTCCATCAACAGCGCCGGCCTAACCTTGCATCCGTACCCGCACTTGATGGCTCGACGGCTGCGAGCGCAATCCACCAGAATCTCGCGTTTAAGTTTCCCGGATTGCAGGCGGCTGAGAATCTCAGCTCTCTCCGTACCGATAGGCGGATGGGGTATGGGGACTCGCGGAGAAGAACGATTGGCCCGCTAGAGCGAGGAAGAATTCGGGATCTTCAGCCAGGAACAAATCTAGCTAAGATCTTGATGGACGATCACTCGTACCGCAGCGCCGCCATGGGTTCGACCTTAGCCGCCCGCCAAGCCGGCAGGGCGCACGCAACCGCCGAAAAGGCTCCGAGCAACAGGACCATTCCCAAATAGCTCAAGGGGTCGATGCGTGAAACGCTGAACAACAGGCTTGCGATGGCCTGCGTGGCCGCAGCGGAGCCAATCACGCCGATCACAGCTCCCGCAGCCGTGAGGGTGAGCCCCTGACGCAGAACCAGGGCGACAATGCTTCTGCGGGATGCGCCCAACGCGGAGCGCAATCCGATTTCGCGCGTCCGTTCCGTCACGCTCGCAGAAAGCACGCCATAAATGCCGGTCGCGGCCAGTATGAGCGCCAGCAGGCCAAAGGCCTCGAACAAGATGAGAACGAAACGGCGCTCCGCAGCCGAGGCGGCGAGCAGTTCGCTCATCAGGGCAACGCGCACAATCGGCTGCTCGCGGTCCACCGACCAGATCGCATTCTTTACTGCTGGAACAGATGCGGTGAGGTCGCCGTGACCACGAACCACCAGGGACAGCGTTCCGTCCGCCCAATGCCACTGGTCAACCGTGGTATACACGGCGGCAGATTCATCGAGCCCGAGGGACATCTGTTTCACGTCGCCGACGACGCCCACGACGGTGAACATTGACGACCCGATTGGGCCGCCAACGTGCACCCGCTTTCCGATGGGATCCTGGTTGGGAAATCTTTGCTTGGCCAGGGATTCGCTGATGAGCATGACGGGCGGTGCGCCGGCGACGTCGTGATTGTCGAAAAGGCGACCGTGAAGCAGGGGGATGCGAAGGGTCTCGAAGTATCTCCGCGTCACTGAATATCGATATACCGCGTAGCCAACCTCCGGGCGGTCACCTTCGAAGTGCGCACCATACACGTCGGAATCGCCGCTGAGCGGCAGCTGGCTGGTAAACGCCGCTGCGGTGACACCGGGAACTCGCAGCACCGCATCGAGGGCCTGTGCAAAGAACTGATGGCAGACGCGGTCGTCATCGTATTTCACACCGTAGGTTTGTACCTGCATGGTGAGCATGCGGGCAGCATCAAAGCCCGGGGGAACGGACAACAGGCGCGACAGGCTGTGGAGCAGGAGTCCGGCGCTCACCGTCAGGACCAGAGCGAGCGCGACCTCGGCGACCACCAAGGTGCGCCGGGTGATCTGATGACTTCCGGGGGTACGCTGCGAGCTCTGCTGCAGCGCGTTCTGCAGCTTGCCGCGAGAGGCATGCCATGCCGGGACAAGCCCCACCACCAGCCCGACGAACACCGTAATGCCGAATGCGAAGGCGAACACCGCGCCATCGAGGCGAATCGCATTCACGCGCGGCAGTCCGGATGGACTCACCGCCAGCAAAAGCCGAATACCGGCTTGCGTGACCAGCACTCCGCAAGCGCCTCCAAAGATTGCCAACAGCAAGCTTTCAGTCACCAATTGCCCGAGCAAGCGCGGAGGAGTGGCGCCAAGCGCGGCGCGCATCCTGAACTCTCCCTGCCGCTGTGCTCCGCGCGCTAAGATCAGGTTTGTAACATTCACACAGGCGATCAGCAGCACCAGAATTACTGCTCCGAAAATGGCGGAGAGGGCCGGCTTTACGCCGCGCGTGACATCTTCCTGCAGCGAGTCGACGATAACGCCATGCGCCAGAGTGGTCCAGCCCGGGCGGGGAAATTCGGCCACCGGAGTCTTCGAGATCCAAGCGAGATCGCCCTTGGCTTGATCCATGCTGGCGCCCGGCTTCAACCGCCCGACCATCCGCAGGTGATGACCCCACTCGCGCGTCTCGATGGACACGATATTGGCAGGGTTGTACTGCAACGGCGACCAGACTTCGGCGGCCGGAGCCAGGACGTTATCGAAGGGTGGCATCACACCGATGACGGTGTAGTTGCTGTCGTCGAGCTTGACTTCGCGACCGATGATGCTGACGTCTGCACCGAAACGGCGTCGCCACAGCCCGTGGCTCAGGATCACGACCTTGGGGCCGTTGAGAACGTCGTCGGCCGACTGAAAGTCGCGTCCCATCGCGGGCAAGATGCCGAGCGAGCGGAAATATGCCGCGCTCACCTGCTGGCCGTCAAGCCGTTCTGGCTCATCGGCGCCGACCAGCGTCGGTTGCCAGGTCTTCATCACGGCAAAGGAGTCGAAGGATCGGCTGCGTTCGGCCAGTTCGCGATAGGTGTGAAAGGCCTGCGGGTTACGCGATCCGTCCTCGCCGGCATACCAGATCATCATGATGCGTTCCGCATGCGGATAGGGCAGCGGCTCAAACAGGATAGGGTTGACCGCGCTGAAGATCGCGGTTGTGCCGCCCACTCCGAGCGCCAGGATCAAAATGGCCGCGCAGGCGAAGCCGGGACTCTTGCGTAGCTGGCGCAACGCGTAGCGAAGATCTTGGACTACTGTGCCCATCTCAGGTTCGTCCTCCTCACGTGAAATCCCACAATGTGCGGTCCATACCAAAGAAACGATGACGACGCAGTCCGATTGATATCCCCCTGGCAAGACTTTTGCCAATCGACTGCGAAGCGCAACCCCTTGATGGTACAGGGCAAAGGCGTGACGTGATGGCAAGAAAGTGTTGCAAAGGTGTCCACTGCGGGCCCTCGAATGTCCGGAAGCGAACAGCCATCATCGGTCTGCCCGGTGGTTGAGACCGATTGCAGCTATATTGATGCCCATCGCCCCCAAGCCCGAGCGCCATGATTTTCGAGCTGTGAATGGCTGCTTTTTCCCCATTCCAGTGTCCTTTGGAACGCCTTTCCGGGTGTGACCGGCTATGTCAACCGTAGCCCGTTTGTTGGCCGAAATGCCCGCTGCTCGTGGTTGCGGGCGCGGCTTTGGTATTCGACTTCCGTGCGCCTGGCAGGGATCGTATCTCTTGGGGTTTGCTGGGAACAATGCCTATCGTGGAGCCTCGGACGGGATTTCTTTCAATACCTGAAGTTCCTAAGCGACGACAAAACAAGTTATGGCGAGGCAACACTATTTTTTCAAACTTATCCCTCCCCGTCCCACGTTCCCAGGCGACATGAGTGATGGAGAGAGGAGTTTAATGGACGAGCATGGGCGTTATTTTCAAGAGCAGTTTGAGGCTGGCAGGCTTCTTCTCTACGGCCCCGTGATGGCAACCAGCGGTGCTTTCGGACGGCGGCTGAAGGATGGGCGGGAAGATTCCTTCAAAGTCGTGCGGACTGGCGAAGGAGACCTCATCGAACTCTGCAAGGAGCCCCAGAACATTTCTTCTTCCGTGGATGCCGAGCAAAGGTTTTCTGTGTGTCGGCAGCAGGCTGCCGCCCGTGGACCGTTATTTTGGCTGCATGGGCGCGCACTCATGATTGCCGTGACACTTATAGTTATCGCTACTGAGAGCTGAGAACAAGGAACCGATTTCCAGTGTATACTCAATCCCTTTACCTTAGGCGGGGCTTTGCTTGGGAACGACTTCGTCTATCGCGACCGCGTCTGCCAACGCTCACCTCGCGGAGCACACACGCCAGTGCATCGCCCTACGCTTGCTTCCCTTTCTCTTTCTTCTTTACATCCTCAACTACCTCGACCGCACAAACATCGCTTTTGCCGCCATCGGGATGTCCCGCGAATTAGGCTTTTCTGACCGCGTCTTTGGTCTGGGTGCCGGCATTTTTTTCATTAGCTATGTTGCTCTCCAAATCCCTGGCGCTGTACTTGCGGAACGCTGGAGCGCCCGCCGGATGATCGCAATCAGCCTGATCGGATGGGGTTCGCTGACCGTCCTGACTTCATTGGTGCACACTCCCGCTCAACTCTATCTTGCGCGCTTTCTGCTCGGCGCAGCTGAAGGGGGCTTCTTCCCAGGCGTTGTCGTCTATCTCAGTCACTGGTTTCTTCATGAGGACCGTGCCAAAGCAACCAGCAACTTCATGGGTGCGATCCCGCTGTCTTCGGTTCTCGGATCACCGCTCGCTGGCCTGATCCTCGGGTACGAGTGGCTCGGCTGGAGCGGCTGGCGGTGGCTGTTTGTCATCGAGGGACTTCCGGTCGTCATGTTAGGCATCATCACCTATTTCTTTCTGTGCGACTGGCCCAAGGATGCAAACTGGCTTACTTCCGATCAGCGCCTTTGGATCGAACGCGAGATGCAGAAACAGCAGATTGCCTCGACCTCGCAACGAGCTACCATTATTGACGCGCTCCAATCAGGTACGGTCCGGACTTTGGCGATAGGGCTCTTCTTCGCCTATATGCTGACCTACTCATTTGTATTCTGGTTCCCCACGATTCTGAAGCGCCAGTCGGGGCTATCCGATTTGCATGTGGGAATGCTCGGTGCGCTTCCCTTCGTCGCCTATTTCCTGGCGATGCAGATTGGGGGATGGCATTCGGACCAAACCTGCGAACGACGCTGGCACGCTGCCACCCCGCTTTTCCTCGCCGCTGTCGCCCTACTCGCCTCCACTGCCCCAACCCATTCCTTGGGTTACTTCATGATCGTGTTCACCCTCGTGGGAATCGGCGCGTCCTACGTGTCGATAGCGTGGGCTATCCCAACCGAGATCTTGAGCCGTTCCATGGCACCGACGGCAGTTGGATTGATCAACGCAACCGCGAGCATTGCAGGCTTCGCGGGCCCCTATGCCTTCGGGTATCTGTACTCACGCACAGGTTCCTTTTCTGCGGGGCTTTTGATGATGATGCTGAGCTCGCTGCTCGGAGGATGCTTGATCCTGCGCGTTCCCGAGGTTCGACGGCCCTGAGTGCGATCGTTTCCTGGCAGCGCTGGTTGGCCTGACATATGCCATTCCTGGGCGAGTTCCTGAAAGTATTGCAATCGTTCCCTTGTCTCACTTTCGTCGGCGGGGAGCACGGCGTCGAGCGAATCTCCAGAGCGTGGTTCGGCTCGGCTGCACCCGAATCCTGCTCAGGCATTTCTGAGGAATTCATTCATACTTGTTGTGGCTCTGAAAGAGCCAGTGGACCCCCCGCGGTCGAACCCAACAGCTCCACCGCCGAACCCTGAGGCCCGGAAGCGAAGAAGCAATCAGCGTGCCGGGTTGATGGGACCGGCTGAAGCGCACAGCACTTCCCCCAGAGTTCCGTAGCTGTGATTCATCAGACAGCGAATCAGTGTATTCTAATGCGATCAGGAGGCGTGGATGAGTGAACACTATCACGATATTGGTGATCTCAAGTTCCTGAAGGAGATGGGGAAACTCGCTCCCACTGAGTTTAATGCCTGGCTCGGTCTTGACAAGATTGTTGGCCGCGAAGGTGGGGCGATTCCAAGAAAATATCGCGAACTCATCGCATTGGGAGTTGCCTTCACCACCCAATGTCCGTACTGTATTGAAGCACACGTAAAGGGGGCGAAAGCTGCGGGAGCATCTCGGGAGGAGATTACCGAAAGCTCCCTGATTGCTGCCGCACTGCGAGCCGGGGGAGCAGCGACTCACGGCGCCATGGCTCTGAAATTCTACGACCAGGCGCCCTGATAACCGTCTCCGCCAATAGCGCCTTCTATCGGGCGTCGGATTGCTTCCAACCATAGCCACGATCGAGATTCGGCTAGGGTGGCCGGAGAAGCCCGCTCCTCTCCTTCAATTTCGGCAGGGGACGGAAAGGCTTGGACTTGCAGGATCAGCCGCAGGGCCTTCCTGCGAATCTCGACTTTCGCCGCCGTGATGAAGGCTGTCCTTCCCCATCGCCGGCGGCCTTAGTTCAACGAATGAACGGACATTGGGTCGAGCACCACGAAGGAGCAGCCGCTGTATTGGTAACATCCGAGAATCCCACGCCACACGAAGCGTACGGGAACATCGCTTGGAGCCGGAACGCCGAAGTCGATGCTCTTCAGTTGCCTTCCCTCGTGCTTCATTTTGTCCGACCCGCTGACGAATTTCACGTCTTCGACGCGGAATGTCTTCCTTGCACCGTCGGACCCTAGCAGCAGGAAAAACTCAGCGCTCTCTGTCCCCGGCAGGAATCGTCCCAACTTGAAAGTGCGCTGGCGCACCACCAAGTTCGAAGCCTCGACCGTGCTCCCTGCTTTCGGGAAGCGATCTAGATACCTCCGCGCCTCCGATATCTGAGCCTTCCCTTCGCTCTGGGATGATCCTCCGCGCATGGGAATTCGGTCGATTGCCGCGCGGCACATCTCGATGGCGAGCCCCACCTTGTGCTCGCGGTCATACAGATGACATAAGTGTCCCGCCACCAGGCCGTCCTGGGTCAGGCGCCAGGATGCCCGCAAATACTGTTCTGCCACGTCGAGATTCGACATCCGCTCATTCGCCCAGCCCAGCGTATCCCAATACGCGGACACCTTGAAGATATTTCTCACATCCTCCATGGTTAGATCCGCCAGCGTGATCTTTTGCGATTCCTCTTCCGCCCCGCGTACTGCCTTCTTCGCGTAGTCCAAGGCCAAGGGCAGTTTGAGGTCTGCATTGGCCATCTCGTAGGCCGCGTCATTCAGAGTTTCATTGCTGGGATGCATGGCGGCGAGTTTTTCGTAGACCGCCCCGGCCTTCGCGCGTGCGTCGGCAAGCAGGTAGACCGAAGCTAATCCCGCTTGGATCTCGGCCCGATCCGCATGCGCTTGGGCCGCCGTTTCATAGACCGCGGCCGCATCGGAGTAGCGCTTCAGGCGTATGAGACACTGGGCCAAATTCGCGACAGCATCCACATCGTCGGGATGGGCCTTCCCATAGTCCTGCCACACCGGAACCGCTTGGTCGAATTGTTGGGCTCTCATCAGGCTGAGGCCCAGAAACTTGGCAATTGCAGGTTGGGTTGGATCAGCCGCGATCGCCTTATGAAATGCATCCACACCGGCGTCCACCTGCTTTTGCGTCAGCAGCAAGGTTCCCAGCATGACCCACGCTCGAGTGAATTTTGGATCCGCCGCCACCGCGCGATAGAGCGACGATACCGCGGTTTGCAGGTCATGGTTCAGCATTGCGGTGCGCGCCTCGTTCTCAAGCCGCACCGCCTCGGTATTCGAGCTGTCCGGCAGGTTGCGCACGGCATTGATTGTCGATTCGCTTGGGTTCTGCACGACGGCAGCCACCTCTGAACCCGCTTCGGATAATGGAATGTAGGCACCGTAGTCGTCCTGGACTGCCTTCACAAAGCGTATGTATTCCTCGCGCTCGCTGGCTGGAACCTCCTGCAAGAGCGTCTTCGCATGACGCTGGCCAATCAGTTGGCCGTCCTTAAACTCGTAGGTTGCATCGTACTGCGCAAAGTCCTTCTTCAGGTGAACGGCAGCCGGGAGGGTTGGCTGGTAGCCGACGGGCAGTGCCATTTGCGTGTCAAATTGAATCTCGCTCAGAGACCCTAGCCATATCGGTCCCGGAGGCAAGGTTTCTTGGTCTCCCTCCGCCGGAAACGCGATCAGGGGCGAGGGCGCCAGGATTCGCCGATTCGCCCAGTCTCCAAATTCTTTGCGGTTGTATTTCCAAGCAAGGCGGAACGGCTCATCTGTTTTCTCCGGGGAACTCGCGGTCGCCTCGCTCACCTCCCCGCCGAATCCAAGGCTCAGCGAAAGCCGCTGCATGAGATCGTTCCACTGAGGCAAAGGTACGGCGCGAAAGCCTGCCCGCAACAGATATTCAAGATCGCCGCGCACCGAGAAATCGGCGCGTCCCTCGAGGGTTCCTGCATCATTCAACTTCGCATCCATGTGAAACGTTTGTGTGGTTTCGTAGGGCAGATCCGCCGGAGTCTTCACCAACACGGGCTTATCCTTCAGGATCAGCAACGCCTGCTTGTCCCGCAGAGGCGGCAGCAAGTACCGGTAGGGCCCCACCTCAGGCGTCGAATCCAGCCACAGCAAGTTGGCTGCCTGCGGCACTACTGTGATGACGTGGTCGAATTGCCCGGGTGAGGGTACGTCTGCGTCGACCTCACGACTCGAGCTGATCAGGGCGGGATACGCGGGAATTCCAGACGCCGTTAGCAGTGACGCCAGCAGGGTGTGCTTGTCTTTGCAATCCCCGTACTGATTGGCCAGAACCTCGGTCGCACTGTGGGACTGATAACGTCCAATGCCGAACGCGACCCCGATATAGTGAAATTGGGTGCTCACGTAGCTATAGAGCGCCTGAATCTTCTTGTCGTCACTGCCTGCGCCCTTCGTTAGCTCTGCCGCCTTTGCCGCTATTTCTGGGGTCAGTTTCACCCGCTCCTCCTGCAAGCCGCCGTACCAACGCCCCACCTCCTCCCAGCTGGCAAAGCTGCTCACGAGAACATCGGGCTGCGGCAGTCTTCCGCGCATCTGCTGCAAGGCTCGCCGAGTCGCTTCCCGCCTGTCGTTCGTGTCCTTGTTGTGCTCGAGATTCGAGTGGTGCCATGTGTAGACGCGATATCCATCCTGGTCGTGAACCACCGGTTGTACGGTGGCGCTCTTGACCTTCACGGTTCGCTCGCGC
This sequence comes from Terriglobales bacterium, assembly GCA_035622175.1. Classification (GTDB taxonomy): domain Bacteria; phylum Acidobacteriota; class Terriglobia; order Terriglobales; family Acidobacteriaceae; genus JAFAGX01. Next base: position 14,058 of record DASPVV010000030.1, read on the forward strand.
GGCACGCTTATTTCCAACTGCTCCTCGAGAACGACGACGTCGTTGGTGAAGTGGTAGTCGGTCCAGAATTGTCCGGGCACCAGCGGTTTCGTGGTACGTTCCTCGACCCTGAATTCCAGCACATCGCCAACGCTCAAGCCCTTCACGGCGACATGCTTTTCATGCAGATCACTGTAAAACGGCGCCTCGCGCGTGATCTGCGCAGCCATGTCCTGCACACTCTCCGGCGGCGTCTCCACCACGGTTCCATCCGGCTTGCGCACGCGCACATACCCGATCTCGAAGGTTCCGGTTGCACTTGGGTAGGAGAAAGTGAGTAATCCGTAACGCTGCAGCCCGGCATCGGACTGGATTCGCACGCGCGCGGTGTCTTCCTGCGATGCGGACCCATCATTCTCAAATCTCTGCTTGCGAGAGAATTGCTCGATCACCAAGGCTTCCTGCGGATAAGCGTTCTTCGCTTCCTCCGCTTTGTTCGACGACGGCGCCTGCACAAACAGAACCGAGGCTGGAGCTAGCCATCGCAGAAACAAAACCCATAAGGCCCCGCTGACAACCATATCCCTCCATCGCTGTGCCGTCTGCACAGGCAAACAAACCGGCAGAATTTTAACCCGAATTTGTCACCCGTACACCGCCCCAGACACGCAGGGGTCGATTTTCGCCCCGGCGTTTGGCCTGGGGTGTCGACCCTGATGGTTCGATCGAGCTTTGCAATTCTTATTTCCCGGCTTGTGATTCAACTAGGTGACAGCTCGGGATCGAGCCAGGAGCGGGGAATCTGAGGGTGTTTCGCCGCCTCCAAGGACAGGAGACCGGATCTCTATCACCCCTTGCCGTCAGGAACTTCCTTGGGAATGGAGGTGGCGCTTGGACCGGAATCTGCGTCGCGCGCTGCCCGGGGTTACTGTCTGAAGACCGGCTTACGGCTGCGGCCGAGCCGAAAGGGGGCGACCCCGAAGCCTACTCATCCGCCACAAGGCTGCCCTCGGTCATGGTTGGCGGAGGCGTCGTGTGCTCTTCCGACCAGTTGTAGTGGACCCGATACTCGGCGGCATGCCTCAAGCAGAACCAGGCACCTTCCTCCGATTTCCACTCCGCTTCCTCTTGACAGCATCCGTTCCAGGCGGGCGAACCGGGAAAAGCACAGCTGAACTCGATCGCCCACCCGCCCTGCGTGGTATCTCTATGAAAGATCTTCATGGCCTCGGGCTTTAGAAAGTGCCAGATGATCCACTTGGCCGGTTGACCCCTGAAGTTCCTGACTTGCGCGTGGCATTTGTTCATTGCATCGTTCTCCCTGGCTCTCGCGGAACCCCACCTTCTATCGGGCTGAACTGTGGCCCATCGCGTTATACTCCCCTTGGCTTCTCGATGAACCGCTACCGGGTGACAGGGGAAATATACGTTCACGGTGGCGTCGATGGCCACCGCTTGTGCGGGGCTTTGCGGTTACTTTCGTCACGGCCGAGGAACGTCGAGCCTTTGGGCTCGGTTTCCTGCCAGGTGCGTCCCGTACGTATCGCCGTTGGTCCGGGTAGAGGCTAGGACAGCATTTTGGGCAACTCCAGTGGCGTAGGGCGCTTCCCCGCCTCTCCCAAGGGCGAGCCTACTCGCTCGTCCCGGTTCCTTTGCGATGAACGTTGACCGGTTCAAAGGCATCGTTTCTTGCCGCCCATGACAGAATGACTGTTTACTTTCAGTGAGTTGGCTTTGGACTGCCGGTTGTCCATGGCAATGCATGAGACTCGGACTGGGCAGGCTTGTTTCTGTCTTCTCCTTGAGGCCTGCCCTGTTTTTTGACCTCGAATCGTTCCGGTTCGCAGCCTGCCATTGCTCGAAGAGACCCCAACCGCAAGCTTGTAGAATCGAAGGAGTTTCCAACCGCTGCACGAGGACAGGGCTGCCCATCCATTGGGTGGTCAAGGAGAACAGTTTGACCGCGCGTGCTTTGATGATTCTTGGAACCGCTTCCCATGTGGGCAAGAGCATGATTACGGCCGGCTTGGGCCGGATCTTCGCGGATGAGGGGTTTCGGGTCGTTCCCTTCAAGGCTCAAAATATGTCTCTCAACTCCGCCGCCACGCCCGACGGTAAAGAGATTGCACGCGCGCAGGCACTGCAAGCAGAGGCCTGTCGAGTGGCAGCGAGCGTTGAAATGAACCCTATCCTGCTCAAGCCGCGGTCCGACAGAGGCGCCCAAGTGGTTTTGCTCGGCAAGGTGTGGGGGCAGATAACGGCTTCCGACTATCATACCCATCGCGTGGAGGAGTTTTTCCCTATCGTATGTCGCAGTTATCAGAAACTGGCATCCGAATACGACATCGTGTTGCTCGAGGGGGCTGGATCTCCCGCCGAAATCAACCTGCGAGACCACGATATCGTAAACCTCCGCATGGCAAGGGCGGCCAAGGCGAACTGCGTGCTGGTCGGAGACATTGATCGCGGTGGCGTCTTCGCCGCATTGCTAGGGACTATGGAACTCCTCGAGCGCGACGAGCGAGAACTCATCAAGGGATTCGTGATTAACAAGTTCCGCGGTGATCATCGCCTATTGCAGCCAGGCGTGGAAATCATGGAGCGTCGCCTTGGCCTGCCCTGCCTCGGCGTGGTCCCCTATCTCCAGGACCTCGACCTCGATGAGGAGGACAGCGTGGCTGTCGAACATCGCCGGGGGGTGCGGCGAGTTTGGGACCACTTGGCCGAAGACCAGTCGCCGCGTCGTCGCCTGCGCCTTGGTGTGATTGCTCTACCCCACATGTCCAATTTCACCGACTTCGACGGGCTGGCTGCGGAACCTTCGGTTGCCTTGGCTTTCCTCGAGGGCGCCCAAGATATCGCCGCGGCGGACGTGTTGATCTTGCCGGGAACCAAGCAGACTTTGGATGATTTGGATTGGCTCGCGAACAACAATTTTTTTCCCAGGATTCGGGAGCACTGTCTCAAGAACCGTCTGATCGTCGGCCTCTGCGGCGGCTTTCAAATGTTGGGCCTCCGGCTTTCGGATCCGAGCGGGATTGAGAACCACGGTGTTCCGGTGGATCGCGACGGACTCGGGTTGTTATCGGTCCGTACGGTTTTTTGCCAAGAGAAGATCACACGAATGATCGCGGCAGAGCTCTACGACCCGTCCTTCGCCGCTGGGGTATGGCAGGCGGCAAGCTTTCAAGGCTACGAAATCCATATGGGGGAAACGGAGCGGACGGCCGAGGCTCGCCCGTTCGCCCGGCTCTCCACGATGAACGGCGTACACCTGCTCGACGGCGCCGTCAGTCCGAGCGGCCTCGTCTTTGGTACCTATGTCCATGGCCTTTTCGACAACGACCGGTTCCGCCACAGCTTTCTCGATTGGGCTCGCGCCTCGCTTCGGCTGGCACCAGCGGAACCCAAGGTGTGGGCAACCGCGGAGCGCGATGCGCGCCTGAATCGCTGGGCGAATCACTTGCGAGGTTCTCTCCGGCTCGATTTGATCCGGAATTGGATTTCTCCCCATGACCTTCCCCTCAAAATGGCTACTTGACCCGCACTCCTGGTCGAGGAACCCGCTCCCGCCGAGCCCGTCCGACATCCGACGCCGTACCTTCCGTCATGCGAGTCTGGCTGGTTTGCCGATTTAGGACTTCAACATCTCACCAATCACCCGCAGTTCCGCGAGCAGGCGAGAGTTTTCTTGATGGTGTCGAACCGCGAAGCGCAGGTAGTCCTTGCCTAAACCGCGAAAATCAGACGCGTCGCGGACCAGCACATTCCTTGCCTCCAGCATGCGTTGCACCGCCGGGGCGGTGGTGGATTGGTTCCGGATGCGAGCCAGAACGAAGTTCGTGCTTGTGGAGTAGGGGCGAAGCCAGCCCAACTGGGCAAGCCCGCGCGATAAGTACTCGCGTTCCCGCCCAACCAGACGGCGTGCCTTCTCGAGATAGTCGGCATCGAGGATGGAGGCGGCCGCCGCCGAAAGCGCCAAGGTATTGACCGACCAGGGCTCCATGCGAGACGCCCAGGCTGCGACCCGGGAACGACCGGCGACCAGGTAGCCGATGCGAAGGCCGGGGAGGGCGAAACTCTTGGTCAAGGATCGGAGCACAATCAAGCGACGCGCGCCGGTCGCGCGCCTGGTCAACGACAGCTCAGTCGTGAACTCAATGAAGGATTCATCCACAACGAGGTCCGTACCGCGTTCCTCGCAGAAAGCGGAAACCCTGAGCAGCATCCGATGAGGAATGGTCAAGCCCGTAGGATTGTTGGGACTAGCGAGAAACAGCACCTCGGGCCGTTCTCGACGCAAGACTCGAAGCAGTCGCTCGAGGTCAAAATGGAAGTCATCCTCGGCCGGCAGCAGGAATTCACGGATTTCCGCGCCGGAATGCGAGAGGGCTTTCCTGTATTCAGAGAACGTAGGTTCAACAATGAGAGCCTTCTTGTACTCACCTACCCGTGGAAGGAGATGAATCAACTGCGTCGCACCGTTGCCAAACAGGATGCAGTCGGCGGCGATCCCGTCGCGCGCGGCAAGCAAGCGACGTAATTCCCCTTGCTGGTTGTCTGGGTAATGCGCTACCAGGGAGAGATCCCGCGCCAACCTCTGGCGAGCCTTGCGCGACGGACCCAGGGGGTTGATATTCGCACTAAAATCCAGCCAGCGTGACAGGGGCACCCCACGCCGCTTTGCCGCCCCCCAGATGTCTCCGCCGTGCTCTCCCGGGCTCATACCAACCTGCCCCACATGGCCGACACTGCGAGCGACAGCAGCAGACCCAGCCCGCAGGCTCCGTACAAGAGGCGGCGAACCTGCGGGAACAGATCGGGTGCCAGCCGACGTCCTGGGTTTCCGAGATGAGCCTTCCAGCTTTCCTGTCCAGCGTAAGAACTCCTGCCCCCGAGCTGGATTCCGAGTGCGCCGGCGAAGGCGGCTTCGGGAAATCCACTGTTAGGGCTGGGTTGCGAATTCGCGTCGCGCAGAATGACGCGCAAGGCATTTCTCCATTCCAGTCCGAGAACGAGTGACGCCAGGATGGCCAGCGCAGCCGTCAGGCGAGAGGGGATAAAGTTCACCACATCATCCAGGCGAGCGGCAGCCCTTCCGAAGTACTGATATCTCTCATTTCTGTAGCCAATCATGGAATCCATGGTGTTGATGGACTTGTAGGCGAGCGCTGCCGGTACGCCGCCGATCGTGAGGTAAAGGAGCGGGGCAATCACACCGTCGGAAGAATTCTCGGCCACAGTTTCAATGACGGCCCGCAGGATTTCGGCCTCCTCCAGATCCTGGGTGTCGCGGCCAACAATTCCGGCCAGGCTGGCGCGAGCATCCTCGAGCCGCCCGCTGCGCACGAATCCGATCACCTCGCAGGCCGCTTCGTCCAGAGCGCGCAGCGCTAAGGCCGAATAGGCTAGATACACGGTCACCAAGGCTGCAGCCAGCGGCGAGACCCTCCGGACTGATGTCACAAGAAGCCAGGTTCCACCCCAGGTGCCAACCGTGATCCCGGCGGCCACCAGCGCTCCGGCAAAGAGCAACCCTCGATTGGAATCGGCACCGACGCGTGCCAGTTTTTCGCCGGTCTTGGTCAAAAGGCCAAAAAACCGCACGGGATGGGGCACCCATGGCGGATCGCCAAAAATCAGGTCGGCCAACCAAGCCAGGGCGATCTCAAATCCTGTCATCGGCATCGCGGCCTCAGAGCAGAGGCACAAACCTTTCCGCCATCCGTTGCGACGGGAGCGGACGCGTCCTGTCCCATTCGAGTTTGGCTGCGGAATTGGCGGGAATGAGCCCGGAAAACATCGTCGGCTGAAGGATCTGCGCGAGAATTTCCAGACCGTTGACGATGCGTGGTCCGGGGCGGCTGAAATAAGCCGGACTATCCACCACGTAGACCCGGCCATCGCGGACCGCGGGCAGGTCATACCAGCCGGGGAAAGATCGAAGGCGATCAATTTCCTCGAGGCTTCGCGGAATCTTGTAGCCACAGGGCATAATCACCACGGTTTGGGGAGCCGACGCGACCACTTGGTTCCAGTCGATCACGGTCGAAGGTTGCCCCTCGCGACCCAAGCCGTCGCTTCCACCCGCGATCCTCACCATTTCCGGAATCCAGTGTCCACCCGCCATCGGCGGATCCATCCACTCCATGCAAAACACCCTGGGACGCTCGGCAACCCGCGAAGTAGCCGAGCCGATGCGCGCGATGCGTCCTGCGAGCGCTCGCACCAGTTCCTGAGCCGCCGCTTGCCGGCCGGTCACTTGTGCCACGGCGGTGATGTTGTCCAGAATCTGATCGAGATTGTTCGGTTCGAGAGAAACCACGCACCGTGGCCCCGCCAGAATCTTGGCCGCGGCCCGCACTTGGGCAACCGGAATGGCACAAATGGTGCATAACTCTTGCGTAAGAATGACGTCGGGGTCAATCCGCTTCAGCAGTGGTTCGTCGATCCGGTAGAGGCTGTGGTTCGAATGATGATGCTCGGCGATCGCAGAATGGATTTCGCCGCTGCGCAGTAGCGGCGAAAGGCCGCTGGTCGACACGACCGGTTTGGTCTTCGCGTCATCGGGATAATCGCATTCGTGGGAAACGCCGACCAGACTGTTTCCGCAGCCCAGGGCGTAGACAATCTCCGTGGCACTAGGAAGTAAAGAGAGTATCCGCATGACAGCCTCCTTGAAACGGAGCCGCGATAATCGCCGGCCACCGCGGTTCTTTCCCGCGCAGTTTGCCCAAGGCAGTCCAGGTGAGGCTCGGATCCGGAAGCGTAGAGGAACCCTTTTGCCTTCATGCTTTCCTTCCCGGAGACGACCAACGAGGAATAGGCAACACCACCGGAGAAGCTCCGTCGCAAAACGCCCTCACTTCAAGTGGACCTCCATATACGTTCTCCAGAAAACCTGGGGCAAGCACGGCCGTCGGGGTCCCGTCGGCGGCGATCGACCGTTGATGCAGCATGACCACGCGGTCAAAATAGCGGGCTGCCAGATTCAAATCGTGAATAGCGGCCACTACGGTGATTCTCCGCGACGTATTCAGTTCGACCACCAAATTCAGGATCTCCCCCTGCCGGGAAATGTCCAATTGCTGGGTGGGCTCATCGAGGAGAAGGATTTCCGGCTGTTGCGCCAGCGCCATCGCGATCATGACTCGCCTGCGTTCCCCGCCGCTGAGCTCGTTGAAGACACGCTCGGAGATCTCCCTCACGCCCGTCGCCTCGACCGCCTCGTCGATGAACCGCTGGTCGGCGGCGTTGCAGTTCCCCCATCGCCGGAGGTACGGCGTGCGCCCCAGTTCGATGATCTCGCGGACGGTGAAGGAGAAGGGAACCACGAGCTCCTGTGGCACCATGGCGATGCTGCGCGCCAACTGCTTTCTGGGAATTGTCCCCGGACGGCGCCCGTTGCATAGAACGCGGCCGGTATGCGGCTTTAGAATCCCACTGATCAGCTTCAGCAAGGTTGACTTCCCGGACCCATTCGGGCCCAGTAAGGCGATGCGTTCTCCTCGGTCCACCCGCAGCGAAAGTCCGGCGAGCACGGGGCGCCCGTTGTATGCAAAGGACACGTTCTCGAGCTGGATTGAGCTCATGCTCAACACCGGTACTCCTGCCTGCTACCCCGCAGCAGGTAGAGAAAGATGGGCCCTCCCAGAAACGCCGTCAGGATGCCCACGGGCAACTCGTTCGGGGGAATCAGAATCCGGGACAGCAGGTCTGCTAGCACCAGAAAAATTGCCCCGGTTAAAGCGCTGAGAGGCAGCAGTCGACTGTGCTCCGGCCCAAAGACCAAACGAACCGCGTGCGGGATGATGAGTCCCACAAATCCGATCAACCCTCCACCCACCACCGCAGCTGAGGTCAGCATTGATCCCAGCGCCAGCAAGGCCGCCCGGTGCCGTTCTACCGGTACTCCAAGGTGCTCGGCCATCTCATCGCCGAGAGACATGGCATTCAAGCTGCGCGCAAAGGCTATCCCGGCCGTCCCTGCCGTCAACACCAATCCGGCGATGACTTTCACCTGGGTCCAGTTCGTGACCGAGATTCCTCCCAGCAACCAGGAATAGAGAACTCGTAAATTCAACTGCAGGCGATCATTGACGATCAGAAGAAACGACATGCTGTAACTGAGGACCACGCTTAACGCGAATCCTGCCAGCAAAAGCGTCACCACCGACGTGCGGCCGCCGACTTTGGCCAGTCGGTACGCGGTGGCCGCGGCGCAGAGCGCTCCGGCAAAGGAAAGTGTCGGCACCACACCAAACCCCAGAACCGAGAAATGCGCGGAGAGCAGCAGGCCTAGCGTTGCTCCCAGGGCGGCGCCACCGGAGGTCCCGATCACGTACGGATCCGCCAAGGGATTGCGGAGCACCCCCTGAAACATGGCTCCCGCCAGCGCGAGCGCTCCCCCGACCAGAGAAGCCGCGACGACTCGGGGCAACCGAATCTGCAAAAGGATCGTCTCGGCCGAGTTGGGCCATGTCCTCGCCACATGTGTGATGCCGGTACGGTTCAGCAGGACCCAGAGGGTAACCTTCAGCTCGATGTGAGCGGCCCCGACGGTGGCAGCTAAGATCATCGCCGCCAGAAGCACCAGCAATAAGCTGCAGAATCCAAGATGGAATCCCACGTTCAAGCCTCGCCGCATCTTGCGGGAGACCGCGGGACTGGGCTCGGAGCTTGATAGACCGTCGATCTGCTTCGTTCTCACCTTCATGCTTGGGACCGCCCCCGTCGCCTGCCGCCTGACGGATGATATCGGCCATCAATTCCAGACTCTCTATGGTCGCAATCAGCACATACTCCCATCATGGGCTCTCCTGCGCCTGGCGCAAACTCAATCTCGGTGAGGCCGGCCGCGAGCGAAACGGTCCGCCGAGCAGCTTTTCCCGTACCCCTCCCCTGATCGAACGTCGGCAGTCATGTTCACGGAAACGCCTCCGGATGCAACAGGCGCGCCAGGATCTCAATTCCCTCAACAAATCTCGGGCTTGGCCGGGAAAACAAGGCACTATCAACAGAAAACACTGCCCCCTTGCGCAGCGCGGAGATTCCCGACCAACCTTGGCGACGGAGCACGTCTTCCCGGCTCTGCGGGTTCAGAGGGTTGGTGGTGTCGAGGAGCACGATGATCTCAGGGTCTTCGGCCACGATCGCCTCGAGGCTCATCTGGCTCGAGGGCGTGCGAATCTCGTGGCCGATGTTCCAGCCGCCTGCGGTCTGAATCATGGCGCCGATGAAGCTGTGGGGGCCAGAGGTGAAAGGTCGCGTTGGATCGGTGCCGTCCAGTTCGAGAAAGACCCGCGGCGGGCGCAGACCCCTGATACGCGCCTCGACGCGGGCGATCCGTTGCTTCATATCGGTGACGATCTCTTGCGCGCGCGCTTCGGTTCGTGTGACCTGGCCGAGCAGCAAGATGGTCTGCAGTACCCCTGCGAAGTCTCTGGGGAAGAGCTTGAGCGCAGGAATTCCCTTGGCGACTAAAGCATCAATTTCCTGTTCTTCCACCAGCGCGACGACCAAATCAGGCTCCAGTGTGACGATGCGCTCCAAACTGGCACTGTGTCCTCCACCCACTTTTGCTCGCGAGGCGGCCTGGGGCGGGTAGTCCGAATAGTCATCAACGCCCACGACCCGATCGCCGGCTCCCAAGGCAAACAGAGTCTCGGTGTAGGCGGGAGACAAGGACACAATGCGGCGCGGAGAAGCATCAAAGCGGAACGTCCGCCCAAGGTCATCCTTGACCTCTACGCCTCGGTACGCCTGAGCCTGCGCCGACGGGAGTTTGGCTGCCCCGGCTGAGCAGGAGGCAGCCGACGCAGACCATGCAACACCCGGGCCCACGAACACCAGGAGCATGAGCACCAGGAGCAAGCGAACGAGGAGACGCTGGTAGGCTGGCTTCCTGCCGCCGTTTTGTCTCCTCGGGAATGCGCTCCCCACCACCGCCCGGTTCAGCATCGTGGGCAACCTCCGCGG
>DASPVV010000031.1:0-8726 GCA_035622175.1 Terriglobales bacterium
CTTGACCAAGCGGCACAACTTGGAAGGGCCCCAGGGGGTGCGCGGCCGCAACAGTGACAACCGGCGGCTGCGAAGTGCGCTTGGCTGGGAGCCCTCCATCCTGCTTAGGCAAGGGCTGGCGTTAACTTATCCGTGGATCGAGGAGCAGCTCCGGGAAAACGGCCGCAAAGTTGAGGCGGTGGCCGCGCCTGAGGGCAGCTTCGCCCGCTCGACTGCAAGCTTGGGAGACGATTGTGCTATCCGGAATGCTCACTTTTAGTATCGCATTGACGGCCACTTTCCTCTTGACGGTTCCAGTCCGCCGTCTTGCCCTGCAAATCGGAATGATGGACCAGCCGAACCCTCGCAAACTGCACAGCGCTCCCATGCCGTTGCTGGGAGGCCTAGCCATCTACTGCGGGGCCGTCCTCGCGATCCTCGTCTCGATGGATGGCCAGCCGCGGGCTCAGATTCTAGGAATTCTTGCGGGCGCCACTTTGCTCTTGGTCACCGGCATTCTCGACGATCGTGGAGTGCTGCACAACCAAGTCAAACTTTTCCTGGCCATGCCCTTGGCTGCTGGCACGCTGGTTGCGGTTGGTATTCAATTTCATTTCCTGGGCCAGTTTATCGCTGGACCTTGGGGAAGGAATGCTGATCTTGGCCTCACCTTTTTCTGGGTGGTTGGCATCACGGCCGCATTCAGTATTTTGGATCACATGGATGGGCTAGTCAGCGGCGTGGCCGCAATTGCCTCTTTCTTTTTCGTCTGGCACGCGATTCGCGGCGGTCAGGTCCTCGTAGCCACCTTGGGCGCTGCCATTCTGGGTGCATGCCTTGGCTTCCTGCGATGGAACTTCAAGCCGGCAAAGATCTTCATGGGCGATGGCGGAGCGATGTTTCTGGGATTCATGTTGGCGACACTGGGGTTGAAGCTTCGTTTGGCGCAGACGTCTGAGACCATCGCTCCCATGATTCCAATCCTGATCTTAGCCGTCCCGATCTTTGACACCACCTTGGTCTCGATTTCCCGGTCGCGGCGCGGACTCCTCCCCTTTGCTACCCCAGGCAAAGATCACACGGCACACCGTTTGGCCAAGTTTCACCTGGGGCAAAGAGGAGCTGTCCTGGTCATCTACGCCTTCGGGATTCTATCCGGTGGTCTGGCTCTGTTCCTCAGTCGGCACCCATTCGAATTGCCCTTAGCATTCGAAATCGGCTTGGGAGTGCTAGCCCTGATGGCCGTCATCCTGTGTGAATGCCTGCCTTACGAACGTCAAGGGCCTGGCAGTGCCTAATGCGATGGTTGGGGGTTGGACGCTTTAACCAAGTTCCGTTCTGAGAATCGGTATCTGGTAATGGAAGGGGGAGGTGTTCTCAAGAGCAGCTTGGAATAGTTGATTTGCGGTGTCTGGTCCGGGAGTGCAAGCCGGAATGCTACGAACTGCGGATGAGAAAAGTTTTCAGCGTCGAGGCAGGCAGAAACGAGCGTACAATATCGCCGTTCTCGAGTTCAAAAAGGAAATCTTGAGATGAGTTCGATTGTGAAGAAACTTGGATTAAAACCAGGAATGAGGGCACTGGTGCTTGCCGCGCCATCCGGCTATCTGAGCTCGCTCGCGCCCCTGCCGGAAGGGGTGGTCGTCTCGAAGACAGTTGGCGGCACGCAAGGGTTCGTGCAGTTCTTTGCGACTAAGAAGTCTGAAATAACAAAGTTGAAAAAGAAGCTGCTGCAATCCGCCGCTCCCGGCGCATTGGTTTGGATCACCTACCCCAAGAAAACGTCAGGAGTAGAAAGTGATCTCAGCCGCGAAGAGGTCTGGGCGACGATGCAGGACACAGGCTGGCGTCCGGTTTCGCAGATCGCCATCGACGACGTTTGGTCGGCATTGCGCTTCCGACCAATTCAGGACGTCAAGTCGCGAAAGCAGCTTTAAACCATCCGGCGCTAGCAGCGGCCAATTACCTCAAAAACCATCCGGGAAGAACGGATGCACCCACCAGGGCCGCTGAAAAAATCACTCCCAATCCACAGGCGTTGTATGGTAGGAATCTAGTGCGCACTGCGAAGTCTGGCCGCGGCATGCCTGCCGCCTTAGTCGGAGCTTGTGTGTCCGCCCGCGGCGCGGAGTGAGGGCCAGAGGCCACACCGAAAGTCTGAAGCAGTTGACGGACCGAGGTGCGTTATCGTGCTTTGGAGAGGGGTGAGGTGGTTCGAGGATTTGTGGTGTGACCAACCGGAATGAGCTTGGGGAGCTCCTTGTCCCAGGATACCCTCAGCTTTCAGCGGAGCACGAGCTGCTCCTCTGCTGTGCCCGAACCCAGGTTGAACCGAGTCAGGTCGCCCGCGTTCGTTCGATTCTTGATACAGAGCTCGACTGGCAACGTTTGGTGAGCGACGGCTCGCGCCACGGTGTAGTGCCCTTGGTTTATGAGAATCTCAGACGCATCTCACGCGAGAAGGTCCCAGAGGATTGGTTGGTGTCGCTAGAGTGCTCGTTTAAAAAGAGGATCATGTACAACCTCGGAATGTTTGCCGAGCTCTTAGAGGTCCTCCAGTCACTGGAGCGGGAAGGAATCAAGGCGCTACCTTACAAGGGACCCCTTTTGGCGGTACTAGCTTACAACAGGCTATCCCTGAGGGAGTTTTGTGATCTTGATCTGCTTGTCCACCAACGAGACATACCCCGTGTGTACGAGCTAATGATTGCCATCGGGTACGAGTCCGCTTATCCGTGGGCAAAAACAGAGTGGATCAATCGCATCCCGGGCGAATATCTGTTCACGAAGCACGGCGGCACGGTTGAGGTCCACACTCCCGAGACCATGCGGTACTTCCCCAGACCACTAGATCTGAGTTCTGTCCTTTCTCGCGTACAACCGATGTCGCTTGCGGGGCACGAATTACCATGCATTGCTGCCGAAGACCTGCTGCCCATGCTCTGCGTACACGGCTCGACACATTTCTGGGACTGCTTAAAGTGGATCTGTGACATTGCAGAACTGATCCGGAATACTGCCGCGCTGGACTGGGAGACGACAAAGGCACGGGCGCGTGAGCTGGCTTGCGAGCGCATGCTGTTTCTTGGGTTGTATCTGGCGAAAGAGCTTTTTCAAACACCATTGCCGGAGGCAATTTCTCAGCGCATAAGGGACGATGGGGCCGTCAAATGGATGAGTAGTCGTATATTTTCCCTGCTATTTGAGAGTCGATCCCCACCCGACTTAGCACAACGTTGTCGGTTCCGGTTTCGAATGTCGGGTGGAGGGTGGCGCGGCACACGCTATTGCTTAAGAATGGCCATTTCGCCAACTGAAGACGACTGGTCAGGCAGCCGCTTACCCCCTGCGATGAGTTCTGTTTTGCGTCCATTGCGTTTGGCCAAAAAATATGGACTCGACCTAAACAGGCTAGTCAAAGAGCGGTCCTAATCCACAGCTTTGTATGGTACGAGTAGGTATGCGCGGAGACGATCAGCCGCAGAATCATATTCTCAGTTCCTGGTCGCCCGAGATGCGTGTGCGCAAGGATCACCCGCTGCGCGCGATCCGGGCGACGGCGGAGGAAGTACTCGCCCAACTCTCGCGGCGATTCGAGACGCTGGGTTGTGGGGCTGAACGCGGTGGGGCGCGCCCACCATCGCAGGCGCCCATAGGTCAAATGTCGGCGCCAGCGAAACTAGGACTTCGCTCTCGCGAATGGGGAGTGTCGACTTGACCTTGTCCCGCGTCCGACCGGAGCTGCTGCGCTTAGGCGCAGGATCCACCTGAATGCAAAAGATTAACCGCCTCGGGTGGGCGGAAGGTACTTACTTTAGGTCTTACGGCGTGCAGATCGGGATTCGCGCGAGCCAGTATGGTGCTATCGAGCGACTCGTCCCCTTTTTACCGCCACGATGGGAAGCGATCGGGTCCCCGCGCAGACTGGACACGCTCTACTCATGGGTTGTAGGCGGTAAGCGCAAGCGAAACGTGCGGAATTTTGATGTTCTATACTCAAATGCGGAACGCATCGCGCGTACGCTAAGGCCCGACGAGCTGTTCGAAAAGCTCAAGAGAGACTTGCGAATGAAGCTAGCGGTGCTTTCACGAGGTTTCGTCTTCATCCATGCAGGCGCGGTCGGGTGGCGGGGGCGCGCGATCCTGCTGCCGGCGCGCTCTGGCAGAGGCAAGTCCACCTTAGTGGAGGCTCTCGTGCGCGCGGGTGCGGAGTACTTTTCCGATGAGTTTGCCGTGCTCGATAGAAACGGCCGGGTGCACCCGTTCTTGAACCCGATTTCGGTGCAGAGGCCGGGTTCGTTCAAGAACGAATCCCTGTCTGTCGAAGCGATCGGCGGTCGGACGGCCGAGCAACCGGCCAAAGTCGGCATGATAGTGGTCACCCGGTACCAGATGGGAGCAAGATCGCACTTCCGCGAAGCCTCGCCAGGGCAGGGCGTACTCGACCTTATCAGAAACGCATTTGCAGCTCGCTGGGCTCCAGCGCAAGTGCTTCGAGCCTCTCGGAACGCATGCGCAGGCGCAATCCTGCTCCGCGGGCCTCGTGGCGAGGCTCATCCGGTAGTCGAGCCATTGCTGGAAATTTTGGACGGTTGGCTGGACTTGCACAAGAAATCTCGCACGACAGGAGATCCTGATGGCGTTCCAGAAAAGTTCGCCATGGCGTCCTAAGGCGATTAAACGCGAAGACTGGTTCTTTGAGGAAACCGGTGGCGAGATGCTTGTGTACAACCTCGAGCGTCATCGTGTCCATTGCCTGAACGATAATGCGGTCCTCATCTGGAAGCTTTGCACCGGAAGACGGACGGTCAGCCAGATTGCTGCGGAGCTCCCGATGGCACTCCACCCTCGCTCGCGCGAACTCGTGGTCCGCAACACGATCGGCCAACTGGCACGACTGGGCCTGATCGAGGCGAATGATGACGTCCCCAAGATCTCGCGCCGCGAGTTGGCAAAGAGAATCGGCATAGGCACGGCAGCGGCGGTCGCCTTACCGTTGGTAACTACGATTGTGGCGCCCACTCCGGTATATGCCGCCAGCTGCGGGTCGATTCCCTGCCACAGCACTCCTAATTGTCCCCCTACATGCGGAACGTGCAATAACCCACCGGGGGGGCCCCCGACGGGGATCTGTAACCCAGGAGGACCGTGCTGGATTGCGGCGGCGGTGTACGGCGGCTGGCTCGACCCGAGGACAGTCTGGATTCGCAGATGGCTGGTTGAGGACTACGAAAGGACCGCGGTCGGCAGGGTAGTCGTCGGCCTCTATCGCAAGTTCGGCAGGCGAGTCGCCGAGAGGGTGAAGAAGAGCTCAATCCTGAAGCGCGGCTTCAGGGTGCTCTTCGACCTTGCGCTCAAGAAGGCCGAGGCCAGGTATGGAGCCATCCCGCCGGAGGTGGCGGTCAGCTAGCGGCACTAGCTACGACAGGACAATCTGGACTCAGCTTTCGCGCTCCTCCGGATTTCGATAATGTCAAAATAGGAGGAAGGTTGGATAGGAATGTTGAAGAGATTTTGTAGCCTCTCGGTGTCTGTACCCGACCTAATGCCGAACCTGATTCCTTCCAAACGCAGGAGCAACTCGGCTCATGACAAAGACCAAAGCTGGAAGCTCAATGCAAGATCTCGGTCGGCATATGAGAGGCCCATCAAATGTCGAACAATAGCTCTCCTGTCCTTGACAGGCCCAACAAGGAAATGAGTGATACGCCCGCTCGCTTCAGAATTTATAAATACGTGGTCTTACGTTCCTTGGTTAAGGAACCTACTTTGGCTTTTTTCTACAAGTACGTTGTCCATCTGGCTGCAAGCGGCAGGGCGAATAAGGAAACCGAGCAGATGCCTGGTACTCCATCGGTTTACGGGGACCCGCTGATGGAAACGCTCTTGGACGCACTGAGGCCACATTTGGAACAGGCAACCTCCCTTCAACTGTATCCAACGTATACCTATTTCCGTGTGTACAAAACAGAAGACGTACTAGCAAAACATACCGACCGACCCTCCTGCGAAATTAGCTTGACTTTGAGCCTTGGATACCGGGCGAAGAAGCCGTGGCCGATTTGGATCGACGGCCCGTCGGGCACTACCTCTGTCGACCTGAATCCCGGCGACGCAATGTTGTATCGTGGAATTGAGTGTGCTCATTGGCGTACGGCTTTTGACGGAGACCGCGCTGCGCAAGTTTTCTTACACTATGTAGACTGTAACGGGCCAAACGCTGAATGGCGATTTGACAAGCGGGAAAGGTTAAACTCGTTTCGCCACCTCACAAAAACCCAGTCTAGGTTTCTGTTTCGTGGTCTCCCTGACATTGTACCGACGCATCCTAAATCTCGGACGGGAAAGGTGAACGCCAACCGTTTGGCAAGCTGGGGCCAAACTGGCGGCCGGCGGCACCAATCATTGCAGGCTCAATCAGCGAGCAAGAACTTGAAGACGGTTGAACCTCGCAGGGATTGAGCGATTGCTTCGAGCTTCCTCTCTAAGCTTGGGGTACGCTTCGACCGATACTGTTTTCTGAGCCCGGTGCAGCTTTGCTCGAGTGAAATGCCTTCCAACAGTTTCTGCAAAACAAATAAGTGGTCATTATCGAAGTCCTTGATCCCGAGTACGTTGGGTTCCGAAGACCCCCACACCTTGGTGGTGGAGAGCTCTTCTACCCACTCCAACACTGTCTCCGCCGGGTCCTGCTTCGGGAAGTATTGACTTACCAGTTCGAGAATCTTCGTTCTGCTGGGCACGTTCAGCAACAATGCCAGCAAGAAACGATGCTCTTTCGTAGTAATAAAGCTCCTTCGCTGAACCAGATCGCCCACTCTTTTTTGTTCCTCTACTATCGGCGGGATCACATCCACCAGTCGGCCATGCCGATGGCGTGCCTTCTCTAGCAATCGGTGGAAACGTTCCTTGGCCCGGGTAACGCCCCAGGCTTTCTCGAGTTCGTTCGAGCCGAGGAAGTAAACCGTCTGCAGCACGGAAAACGTGGTGTGAAAATCCAAGGATGCCAATAGCTCTCCAATCATGGCTTCCGCGTCCGCGTGATCCACAGTCATCAGCAGCGATACGCTCTGCAGTATCTTGACTGCGGACACCTGTTTGAAAAAAGGATCGTAAGCAACATGGGGTCGCAAGTAGCTGTACTGTGGCTGGGCTGTAACCGCCTCATGGCTGCGGACAGTGATGGTGGCCGAGGGGCGGTCAAGGTGAAATAAAGAGTGAATGAATTCCTTCCCGGCAATGATTTTTCTGATATCACCCACTTTGAGCAATTCCGAATCCTTGAAGATTACCTGGCCGATCAGGAATCGCTCGCTGATGGCGTGCTCTTGTTGAAAACCATAGCGGCTGTGGATGCTCGAGCCCAATAAAACTTGAAACGCGCCGTGAAATCCATGCTGGTGGATGTCGGTAGTCCCATTCACCCAAAAATAAATGTCTATATGAAATCGCCGGCCAGAGTATAACGTGATCGGCGGGTTCCCGAACCTCCCCTCGACATCATGCTGAATTGGGAGCTGGGGTAAGGAGTGCACCCAACGGACAGCCTCCCAAGCTGTCACTCGATCATTCAGCTCTGCCTCCGCAAGCTGCTCTGCCGCGATATTGGGAAAGGCTTGCTCATCGTAATTTTGGTCTCGCCAGCGGCTTTCTATTGCTGCCCCCAGCGCTTGAAATACTTCGCCACCTACGCTCACCGTTGCCGAACTAGCTGCCGCCATTTCGTCCACTCCCCTGGGCTTGGCTCTGCCACCGCCCTCCTGTATTGCCATTGTAATGGCGACCATTTTTGAACTGTTCACAAAAGCCATCGTCTTAAAGATCTGCCTGCCTACGGTTGACTAGTTTCCGGTGCAAATTGCGCGTCCAGAGGAGCTCACCGGCCGCGGCCTGCGGGGGGAACTCTTGCTTTCGCTAATACCGTGCAGGTCTGACAATAGCACGACGCAACTTGTGTAGCAGTGTCCGGGGGCACGTACTTCTTTAGCCCCAGCGGGCCTCCCCCAGCGGCCTGTCCCGTTTTTCTGTGTCATTACCCACCGCAAGGGGGCGAAACCAAGCCCCGACACCAGAATCCGGGTGTTCTGAAAGTTCCCGCGCTAAGCAAAGCCTGCCCACCCCGCCCTGATCTCCCCGCCGTTCGCCCCACGGAATGCTAGACGTCTGCTCCCCTACCGCAGGCAGGCGGGACCTCTCGGCCAGGTCGGCCGTGCCAAGCACATTCGACAATCGGCGAGGAATTCCACAGCGCTTGCACACGATCTGCGAAAATTACCAATTCTCTTTTCTCCACTTTTGCGATAGAAGTTAAAAGCTTTGTCATGTTGGAGAAGTCAGATACCGACCGACCAGTCGACCAACGGGATGACTTTGACAAAAAGAGATCGGAGCTTGGACCCCGAGATCGGAATTGTAGGCGGGTCGACGGCAGGGCTGTTCACCGCGCATCTGCTCAGCCGGGCCGGTAAGCGCGTCCGCGTATTTGAAGGCTCGCCGAAGTTCAATGTAAAACCACGCACCCTCATCGTTACCTATAAAATGCGCGAGATCTTGGGGAGGATGGCGGAGAAGGCAGTCATCAATGAAATCCGTCGATTCGAGCTGTTCACAGACGGACGCGCTGCCAAAGTCGCCCTCCGCCGGCCCGATCTTGTCATTGAGCGCACCAGGCTAATTCACACGCTAGCTGCAGCCGCCGAACAAAGCGGCGCGCAGATCGTCCACGACCGCCGATTTGTCTCGCTCGA
>DASPVV010000032.1:0-21424 GCA_035622175.1 Terriglobales bacterium
TTTCCTGTGGCTATCAGGACCATGCCGACCACAATGGAGCCGTCAACATAATGGCTCGGAGCGAGCCATCATTCGATAACATCAGTGCAGTAAGGCTGGCGTAGAGTGAGAATCCTCGCCCTTTAGGGCGGGGAGGTTCAATTGCGAACCCCGTATCGAGAGGAGAACTGATAATGCGGAGAGGGCCCAATGAAACGTAACTTCCAAGATGGCCACGTCCGCTGTGCGGGCGGGATGATTTTTCTTGCGTTGACGTTGCCGGCTCTAGCCCAGCAGGCAGGCCTGATACCTACCTCGCGGCTGATCAACCCCGGCGAGTTGGTGAAAGTCCTGCAATCGTCCAAGCTCGAGAAACCGCTGCTCATTCAAATCGGATCCCATGTACTGTATTCGCAAGCTCACATTCCTGGCTCTCAGTACGTCGGCCCAAGCGCCAGTGAGGCTGGAATCGAACAACTACGCCAGCGGATCCAGTCTCTTCCTCGCGGCAAGTTCATCGTCATTTATTGCGGCTGCTGCCCGTGGAGCCACTGTCCCAACGTCAAACCTGCAGACGACGCTATGCACGCGATGGGTTTCACCAATGTCAAAGTCCTATATATCGCTAACAATTTCGGGGCGGACTGGGTGGACAAAGGTTACCCGGTGGCAAAGGGCGATTAGGGCGCGGTTTTCCGTGAAGCAAAAGAAACTGCTCATCGGCATGATGGCGATCGCCGTAGCCTT
This sequence comes from Terriglobales bacterium, assembly GCA_035622175.1. GTDB lineage: Bacteria > Acidobacteriota > Terriglobia > Terriglobales > Acidobacteriaceae > JAFAGX01. Next base: position 727 of record DASPVV010000032.1, read on the forward strand.
GGGCGCTTACTTTCTTGAACGCTCTGGCACGACCGGTAGCCGGCGCTCGCTCGCACACGGAACGCTTGCCCCGGATTTCTCGCTGTCGCAGCTGAGCGGTGAGCAGCTTCAACTCTCGACCTACCGCGGAAAAGTGGTTCTTTTGGACTTTTGGGCTACCTGGTGTGATCCCTGCCGAGAAGTGATTCCCCGTTTTGTGGACCTTCAGAACAAATATCGAAGCCAGGGCCTGCAGATCATCGGGGTTTCAATGGACGACGAGCCAGAACCGGTACGAGCTTTCTATCAGCGATTCCACATGAATTATCCCGTCGTCATGGGCACCGCGAAGGTAGGCGAACTCTATGGAGGAATCCTCGGTTTGCCAATCGCATTCCTCCTACAGCGGGACGGTCGAGTTTACGCGAAGCACGTCGGTGCGACTGACAGCTTGGTGTTTGAAAATGAGATTATCAATCTTTTAAGGAATTAAGCATCAATCTCTTGCCTCCGAGCGCGGACGCCGTTCTTCTGCTAGAACCTGATCACCCAGAATGCATCCGCCCAACTGCAAATCAAGACCGGCGTCCCCGCCAACCCTCGCAGGTGAGCGAGCAAGAGCGTACCAAGGCCTGATCTAAGACATAGGCTTGGCGAGGGAGAGTCACGTCGGGCATCTTCTGCAGGTCCCTAACGCTGACCAGTCCTGTTGTTCTCTTGGTGGCCCGAGAACACAACTCCTCGGTCATCTCATTTTGCAGTTCGCTTCCGGACCTATGGGGTGTGACATGCCTTGACACAGCGGCTCCTGTCGCCTACGCTTCGACTCGAACGTCGACCCTGCAAACCGAGGCGAAAGAATGACAAGAGCGATAGCTGCCAGGCGAACGAGTGTACAGTTTCGGATGCTGCTCGGTTTTTGGATGGTCGTTCTGACTGTCTGCGCGTCCTACGCGCCGGGGGCGGACAGCCACCAAGTAACGGTCGAGCACGACCTGTTGTTGAAGATGCGTGACGGCGTCACGTTGCGCGCGGATGTCTGCCGGCCGCAGGCAGAGGGGAAGTTTCCGGTTCTGTTGACCCGCACGCCCTATGACAAGAAAGGAGTCAGCGAGTTTTGCCTGAAAGGCGCAGCCCGTGGGTACATCGTGGTCGTGCAGGATGTCCGAGGGAGATATGCTTCGGAAGGTGATTGGTATCCGTTCAGGTACGAATCTCAGGATGGCTATGACACGGTTGAGTGGGCAGCGGGTCTCCCATACGCAAATGGAAAGGTTGGGATGTTCGGGGGCTCATACGTTGGCGCGACGCAGTATCTGGCGGCAATCGCCCAACCGCCCCATCTGGCTGGAATTTGCCCCAATTACACAGCATCCAACTATCACGACGGCTGGACCTATCAGGGTGGGGCGTTCGAGCAATGGTTCAACGAGTCGTGGACAACAGGGTTGGCCTTAGACACGATCAGCCGTCAAGCGTCCACAGCCAGCGCCGCGCACAGTTGGACGCAGAAGTTACCGCTACTCTCGTACCCAGTGCTTGAAATGCCATCGGCTGCGGGGCTAGCGCCCTATTTTACCGACTGGCTCACGCATCCTTCCTATGACGAGTATTGGAAGCAGTGGTCGATCGAAGCTCACTACTCGCAGATTCAGGTACCAGTATTCAGCTTGGGCGCGTGGTACGACATCTTTCTTGGGGGGACTTTACGAAATTATGCGCGCCTTAAGAAGGAAGCAGGCACTGAGTCCGCGCGACATGGCCAGAGGCTGATGGTCTACGTTGGGGGCCATGCCGGGGGATGGGCTAACCGGAAAGTCGGTTCTGTAGAGTTTGGAGATAAGTTGCCCTTCGATTTAGTAGAAGTGACTCTGCGTTGGTACGACAGTCTTTTGAAAGGAATTGCGAATGGGATCGAGCAGGAGAAACCGGTGAAGATCTTCGTCATGGGTAAGAACGATTGGCGTGAAGAAGAGGACTTTCCGCTGGAACGCGCAAAACCGACGCACTACTACCTGCACGCGGGCAAAGCTGCGAACGGCCTTCTAGGTGACGGCACGCTGAGCACGGTTGTGCCTGCTGACGAGAGGCCCGACCAATACGTGTACGATCCAAACGACGCGGTTCCCACGATTGGGGGACCCCTCTGCTGCGGACCGCTGCCCACCGGCATCGGTCCGGAAGACCAGCGGCCAGCCGAAGCTCGAGACGATGTGCTGGTATTCTCTTCGCCGGCGTTCCCACAAAGTACCGAAGTTACGGGTCCGGTTTTGCTTGACCTGTACGTCAGTAGTTCTGCGGTCGACACAGATTTTACGGGGAAACTGGTTGACGTCTGGCCAGACGGATTCGCGCAAAATCTAACAGAAGGCATTCTGCGCTTGCGTTATCGCAATTCGCAGGAGAGACCGGAATTGGCAAACCCTGGAGAGATCCAGCACATCACGGTAGACCTTTGGGCAACCAGCAATGTTTTCTTGCCCGGACACAAATTACGGCTCGAAGTTTCCAGCAGCAATTTTCCGCGATTCGACCGAAACTTGAACACCGGTGAGGATCAAGCGCGCGGCACGCGAATGGTTCGAGCAACCAACGTCATCTACCACGACAAGTCTCGGCCTTCTGCTCTGATTCTTCCCATTGTGCCGTAACGGTGACCCTCGATGAAACCCGAACCATCATGCGAGCGATTTCTTACCGTGGAAGCTGATTCCTTGCGGTCTGTCGCTCGCTGGGAGTAACCATTTTCGGCCCAGCCGAGCGTCAGCTTGCGAGGGAGAAACCGTGATGCGACCTCCGAGAGTTCCTGTATACATCCTCATCATCCTAGGGCTGTGCGCATTGAGGACGAGCGTCCACGCCCAGGCGCCCGTATCGGGTCCGCGCATGGTGATCGCTGCCAGCACCGTGCTCGATGGCAAGGGCGGCAAGTTGCACGACGTTCGCATCGCGATCCAGGGTTCGAGAATCCTTGGTATCCATCCGGAGGCCACAGGGCCAGTCGATTACGATCTCCGTGGCCTCACGGTGTTGCCCGGCTGGATCGACGCGCATGTGCACATCACGTGGATCTTCGGCAAGGATGGCAAGAATGCGGGCACCGAGGGCGCTACCCAAGAAGATGCGTATAAGGCGGCGTCGAACGCATGGTTGACGCTGATGGCAGGTTTCACCACGGTGCAGAGTGTGGGTGCGCCGAATGATGTCCCGCTGCGCGATGCGATTGCACAGGGAATCTTGCCTGGGCCGCGCATTCTTACCGCAGTTCAGCCCCTCGAAGGCAAGGGTGAGGCGACAGGAACGCCTGATGAAATTCGCGCGTTTGTGAGAAAGCAAAAGGCGTCGGGAGCGGACCTGATCAAGATCTTTGCCTCAAAGTCGATACGCCTGGGAGGTGGGCAGACTCTTTCGCAAGAACAACTGACCGCAGCTTGCGATGAAGCGAAGAAGCAGGGGCTGCGCACGCTTGTTCATGCATATAAAGATGCAGTTCGTGCGGCAACGCTCGCTGGCTGCACTGAAATCGAGCATGGCACGTTGGCGAGCGATGACGATCTGAAGTTGATGGCGGAGAGAGGTGTGTATTTCGATCCGCAGTGTGGGCTGGTGCTTGAAAATTACATGCTCTACAAGGATCGCTATCTCGGCACATCCGGGTATACCGAGGAGGGGTTCGAAGCCATGGAGAAGATCATTCCTATGGACCACGACATCGTGCAGCGCGCGGCGAGGACTGTGGGGCTCAAAATGGTCTTCGGTACGGATGCGGTGGCGGGCGCGCACGGACGGAATGCGGAGGAGTTTATCGATCGCGTGCGGGACTGTGGCGTGGACCCGACGGCAGCAATGATCTCAGCCAACTCCGTGGCTGCGGATGCGCTGGGCATGGGGGATCAGATTGGCTCGATGGCTCCCGGCTTGCAGGCAGACATCATCGCGCTCGATGGCGATCCACTGAAAGATATCACCGCAGTTCGGCGAGTTGTGTTTGTCATGAAGGGAGGAGTCGTTTATAAGAATTCCGCTCGCGGCGGGACTCCGTTATACGCCGGGGTTCAACCATGATGGATAGACATTGTTTGCCGGGCCTTGAAACATCTCTGGACGAAAGCCTGCTTTGCAAGTATTCTCTCGGGTCATGGATCGACGAACCTTTCTTCAAGGCGCCGCAGCCGGTGCCGCGGCTCTGGCTTTTCCATATGGTATGCGGGCAGACGCAAGCGAGCTTGATCCGATCTATACGCAAGTCGAGAAGCACCACGATGAGGCGGTTCAGCGATTGCAAGAGTGGATCAAGCAGCCTTCCATCGCGGCTGAAAACAGAGGCGTGAATGAAGGCTGCGATCTGACTATGCGCTTTCTTCGCGAAGCCGGCTTTGGTCAGGTCACAAAACTTCCCACCGATGGCCAGCCCGGAATTTTTGCCACACTCGATGCCGGTGCTCCGAAAACGCTCGGGCTTTACTTCATGTACGACGTGAAACAAGTAGATCCGGCGGAATGGTCATCGCCGCCGTGGGCGGCGGCGCTACTCGAAAAGCCTGGGCTCGGAACCGTGCTCATGGGGCGAGGCGCCGTGAATCAGAAAGGTCCGGAGGCATCGTTTCTTGCGGCGCTTCATGCGATTCATGCGGCAGGCCGGAAGCCACCTGTAAACCTGGTGCTGGTTGCGGAAGGTGAAGAAGAGATCGGTTCGCCACACTTTGCGCAGATCGTGCGTCGCCCGGAAGTGATCGCCGCGCTAAAGCCGTGCGTTGGAGTCTTCATGCCGTCCGCCGAACAGGATCTCGAAGGCATGGTCGTAATGACACTTGGGGCCAAGGGCGTCGTTGAACTTGAACTCGTATCTAGCGGAGAGAGATGGGGTCGCGGACCGCGGCACGACATTCATTCCAGCAATAAAGCGCGGGTCGATAGTCCGGCATGGCATCTGGTCGAAGCGCTGGCTACGCTAGTCTCTCCTGACGGCAATGATCCCGTCATCGAAGGTTTTGCAGATAAGGCACGTCCCGTTTCGCCGGCGGAGAAGGCCATGATCGCCACGGCAGCGTTGCGCTTGGACGAGAACGTGGCGAAGAAACAGATGGGAGTCGAGCACTGGATACGCGACGTCAGTTGGCAGGAATCGCTCGAACTGCTGATGTCGCGGCCAACCGTGAACATCGAAGGCCTAGTGGGCGGCTACACTGGCCCCGGCGGCAAAACCATTCTGCCGCACCGCGCGGTCGCAAAGATCGATATGCGCCTGGTGCCCGATATGGAGGCAACCGAAGCTCTCGGTGCGCTTAAGGCCCATCTTGCCAAACGCGGTTTCGGCGATATCGAAGTGAACATGACGGGGGGATACAACCCCAACAGCACCTCCGCCGACACAGCTCTGATTCGGGCACAGGTTGCGGTCTACAAAAACCGCGGCATCGATCCGATCATCCTGCCGCGGAGCGCCGGTTCCTGGCCTGGATACGTGTTTACCAACGGGCCATTAGGTCTCGCGGCCGGACATTTCGGCATGGGGCACGGCAATGGGGCGCATGCGCCGGACGAGTACTACCTGGTCGAGTCAAAGAACGACAAGATCCAAGGAATGGATGGTGCCGTGCGGTCTTTCGTAGAGTACCTTTACCAAGTTGCTGCGATGACATAACCTTCTGGCCGTGAGGAGCTACGCTTCCACTCTAAGCGTCGGCAATCCGGAAGGAATCTGATCTCCGGCGCAGCCGCGTTGGTACTGACCGTCGGCCTGGTTCCCTAGAGGCAGGTCGTTCAGGGTTTTACCGAAGAACCACAGGCGCTACCAGCCATTTGAGGAATCGTACGCTTCGAGAACAATCGGCTACACGCAAGCGTTGCCATTCGTGGGCTGGGTCAGTAGAATCGCCTTTCTTCTCCGATTCGCGAGGAGGCACTGATGTTTCTTCGTTCTCTCCCCTGTCAAAGTTGTGCGAGGACCATGGCCGGGCTGTTGAGCATGGTCCTACTTGCCGGGTCCGCACCTGCCCAGAACCCACCCGGCACACCCCACAATGAGGTACTGATCAAGAACGCGCTGGTGATGACAGCCACGCATGGCAACATCCCCAACGCTAACGTTTACGTTAAGGATGGAAAGATTGCGGCGGTCGGAAAAGATGTGAGCGCTCCTGCCAGTGCCACGGTGGTCGATGCCGAAGGCAAGTATTTGACCCCCGGTATTATCGATTCGCACTCCCATATCGCCCTCGACAACGATGTTAACGAGGCCACGAGTCCGGTGACGCCACACATGATGATGATCGACGCCTTCGATTATCAGGACAAGGCGATTTACCACGGCTTGGCGGGCGGAGTGACGACCTCTTTGCTGCTGCACGGTTCGGCTAACATGATTGGCGGCCAGGCGGTGGTGATCAAGCACAAGTACGGGGCGAACCGCGATGCCATGTTGTTCCCAGGCGCACCCCGCTCGATCAAATTTGCCAGCGGCGAAAATCCGAAGCGCGTATATGGTGGCAGAGATCAGCTTCCGTCCACGCGCATGGGCAACTTCGCGGTGCAGCGCGAAGCCCTGGTTCAGGCACAGGATTACATGCGCGAGTGGGACGCCTATGAAGCCAAAGTCAAGGACGGCGACAAAGACGCCACTCCTCCCAAACGCGACTTAAAGCTGGAAGCGCTGGCCGACGTTTTGCGGGGAAAACTGCTGGTGCAGATTCACTGTTACCGGGCTGACGAGATGCTGACCGAGATCGCCATGGCGAAGGAGTTCGGATACAAGCTGCGCGCCTTTCATCACGCGCTAGAAGCGTACAAAGTCGCCGATCAGCTTGCCGCCGCGGGCGTGGGCATCGCCACGTTTTCCGACTGGTGGGGATTCAAGCAGGAGGCCTGGGACGCAATTCCGTGGAATGCCGTCATGGCGATGCGCAAGGGAGTACGGGTTGCGATCAAGAGCGATTCGGAGGACTTTGCCCGCCGTCTGAATCAGGAAGCGGGCAAGACCATGCGTTACGGCGGAGCTACTGAGGAGGAGGCTTTGCGCATGATCACGCTCAACGCGGCGTGGATCATTGGCGTCGAGGATCGTGTGGGCTCGATTGATGTGGGCAAGGACGCTGACCTGGTCATCTGGGATGGCTATCCGCTCTCCAGTTACGGCGTACCCAGCAAGGTCTTCATCGACGGCGATCTTTATTTCGACCGCTCGCTTCCTGGCTTCGGCATGCCTCACTACAAGGAGGGGATGTAATGCAGACCACGCGGAACTTTGTCCGGTGCCGGTTGGCGCCCCGGTTTCTCCTCGCCTACTTGTGCCTGTGTACGCCGGTACTTGCCCAGCAGGAACAAGTTGCCCTGCGGGGAGGCAAATTGCTTACGGTTTCCCACGGAACGATCGACGATGGCGTAGTGGTCATGGAAAATGGCAGAATCACTGCGGTCGGATCCGTCAACCTCGTGCATGTTGCCAAAAACGCCCGCGTGATTGATGTCAAGGGGATGACGGTGTACCCGGGGCTCATCGATTCCGAGACCGCGCTGGGACTGACGGAGATATCCGCGGAGCCCATGACCAACGATTTGATCGAGTCCAGCGAAGAGATCATGCCCCACATGCACGTCTACGACGCGTTCCACGCGGAATCGGAGCTGATCCCAGTGACGCGGTTGAACGGCATCACCAATGCCATCGTCGCTCCCGCCAACCGCGACACACTCCCGGGCCAGGATTCGTTTGTGCAACTCGCGGGTAGGTCTGCCGAAGAAATGTTGCTGGTGCGCGACGTTGCCCTGCCCCTGAACTTCAGCGGGGAGCAACGCCGGGATGAGCGTGGCGAGAGCAGGAAGTTCCCTTCCACGCGCATGGGCCTGGCGGCGCAGTTGCGGCAGACATTCCTCGACGCGCAGGACTATGCTCAGCGTTGGACGGATTACGAGAAAAGGAAGGCCGATTACGAGAAAGCCAAAAGCGAAGCGCCGGCAAAGGCCGACGACAAGAATCAAGGAAAAGACAAAAAACAGCCTCCCAGTCCGCCGAAGCACGACCTGAAACTGGAAGCTCTCTTGCCGTATCTCGAGGGCAAGAAGTTGGTGGTGCTGGCCGCGGAGGAGGCGAACGATCTTGAAACCGCTGTCGGTCTGACGCGTGAATTCAATCTGAAGTTCGTGCTGAATCACATCAGCCACGCCCAATCCGTGCTCGATTACGTTGCCAGCCTCAAGGTTCCGGTGATCGTGGGGCCGATCTACGAGGATCCCAAACCGGACGAGCGCTACGACGCTGTATACAGCCTGCCAGCGCAACTCAACAAGCGAGGAGTGAAGATCGCTTTCGCCTCCTATGACGCGCACAACTCGCGCAACCTCCCGTACCAGGCGGGCTTTGCCACGGCATTCGGACTGCCCCATGAGGAAGCCCTAAAGGCGGTAACCCTGAATGCGGCGGAAATTTGGGGAGTGGCCGACCGGCTGGGATCGCTAGACGTGGGCAAGACGGCCAACATCGTCGTCGCCAACGGAGATCCTCTTGACGTGAAGACGGATGTGAAGCAGGTGTTTATCGAAGGAAAGGAAATTCCCATGACCAGCCGGCAGACTCGGCTACGGGACCAATATTCGGAACAGTAGGGAAGCCCCGTTGGCGAAATGGAGGCGTAGGCACGGCGTCCTGTTCTGAATTTTCTACGAGCTTCCGCGAGTTGCGGGATCGGCGTTATGAAGCGAACGGCAGTCCTTCCTCCCTGGGGGCTGTTAATGTCACAAGGTCCGCACACTTGCAAAGCGAACTTAGCGACTAGCTCTCTTTTCCTGCGCGGACTCGGAATGTGCTTTGCTGGCAATCTGGAGAATCGCCTCCAGGAAGCGTCCATACTTATTCAGAGTCGATTGATCATGGGTGGCCAAGGCTGTGCTTACCGCTTCCGCGGTCGCGGGTGTGACAATCTCCAGCCTACCGACAAAAACCCGTACAGTTTGCGATGGTTCAGGGTCAATCGTGAGCGGCACAATATCGTCGACGAAGCTGCGTGGCACGATGTAAATCAGGCGACTACCTTCTTCGAACCACGAGTCTCGCCATGTCTCGACCATGGCCTGGGCCTCGTCTGGATACAGGCCCTGATTGACCAGAATCCTCTCTAGGTCGCCAAGAAGCATCTCAACCGAACCACGCAACTCCGGTGGTTCGAGAACTACCTCGTTCGTAGGCGTGTCCACCAGACGATAACCGACTCGCGTTCCTCTGCGCTCAAAGAGAATGACAGCGGGAATCTCGTCCTCATCGAGAGTCTTGACCAACAGATCCCCGCTGGCACTCTGAGCAGCCGACAGCGGAAGAGAAGCGGCGGATACTCCCCGATAGAAAAGAAACTTCTCCTGCTGGCGTCCGTCTTTTGTCGCGACAGTTAGCGGCGTGGAGGAAGTTTCGCGAGCCGCATAGTAACGGTTCGGTTGAGCCTCGTGCGGGAACTCTCCGCTCAGTGCCGGAGAGACGGTAACTCCATCCCAGGTGATGCTTCCGCTCGAGCGCAGGTGGCGCAGGTCAGGGTTGCGGAGAGCCTCGCTCGGCTGAGTGTGGCCGGTGTGGGGATACCATTCTGTGATCACTCCTCGAGAGAACTTCACATTGACCGACACACGCACGTCCCGTGAAGAGTAGAAGTACAGAACTGGTGTTTCCATTCGGATGGTTCCACGCAATCCGCACTTGAAGTTGGCGTCGCTGAAATGATCTACGAATCCGGGCAAGTCCGTGGACCCCCTCAGCGTTTCCCACTGCATCGCTCTTCCGTCATAGCCGGCAATGGCAGTAAAGGTTCCCCATTCGTGAACCGTGAGATCGGATGCCATATGCGGTTCATCGGCCACAAGCAAGCCGACGCAGCCTAAGCCCAGCCCAGCAAACACCAGCAGGACCCAGAAGCGACTATCTATTTTCCAGAGCCGGTTTGCGAACCGCGAGTTCATAATAGGAACCTTCCTGCCGATCGGTGGCTTACAGTTCAGAAACGGTCTGACCGTGGAAGTTGGACGCTAGATTCTGAGCGAGCAGTGGATCGCTCTTCGCACCGGCTATCGCCTTCCGCACGTGATCCTGGTGTTCGCCTTTCGGACCGCTGAGGGTTAGGAAAGCGGCTGCGAATTCCAGTTCTGCGTCCTGGCCACGCAGGCGGATGGCCCTCTTGACCCAAGCGTATCCGTCGACGCCGGTTGCGGGATTCGATTCAACGTTACCGATCCACTGCTTGTAGGTTTGGGCGAGATAGCCAGCGTCAAACCACGCCAGTGCGTCTGGGCGGCCGGCGGCATCGGAGTCAGCGGCACGCGCCTGTAAGCGGGTCAGGAGTTCTTTTGCGACCTGCGGGTCGTGGCGCGCGTAGATGGCGGCCCGACGGAGCGTCTCCATGCGCACCAGGACCGGAGTATCGGGCTCGAGAAGTGCGAGTGTGTCGCGACTGAGACGTTTCAGGTCATAACCACCGGTGTCTCTCTGAGTCCAATCGATAAGTGGCAGTGACTTTGCCTGCCCGATTTCGATGCGATGGCAAAGGAGAGGCGGGCCCGCCTGTGCATAGGTGGTAAAGGCCGCTAGAACTGCAACGATGCTGATCGTCCGCTGAGCAGATGCAGGTAGATTCATGTTCTTAAGTCCTCCTCGTCGGATTGGGTCTTAACCCACGTTCAGAAAGACGCTCGCGGAGTGTGGAGTGTTAACAAAGGAATCGGAAATTGGAGGCAGTCAACAAGCGGTATTGCTGTGCTGCTATTTTGTTGCCGAAGGAGCGGCACCTTCCGACCACGAGCGCTCCCAATGGCGCCAAACCGAGATGTCGTCAAATCCGAGTTCGTTCCACCAACCATCGAGCATGGACTGATCGAGTCGCAAGATGCCCTCCTTCGTTACGCCAGCGGGAGCGGGAACGAATTCCTGCAATCGGTCGAAAACGAGAATTCTCTGGTTTTCCCTGACCCGGGAGAGCAGATGCCAGAGCGTAAGTGCGTCGCGCTTGCGCGCGGTGCGAAGCACGATCGTGAAATCCTCCGAGCGCTGCTGCGGTGTGCTATCTTCGAAATCGAGCCTTGCCAACGCTGCGCGGAACTCGGAAGAAGCGTCTTCGACATACGGTGTGCCCGGCCCAACCTTCGGCCGGGTCGCGCACGCCGCACCGGCAGGAATGAACGACTCGCGGCCGTTCAGTTTGAAACCGACCCATCCCAGGGACGTGCGAACCATCCCGGCACCAGAGTCGTCTACTTGCAGTGTGTAGGCGCAGCCCAGATCCACCGTAACCGCGGACGGCGTGTCAACCACGAAATGTCCGGGAGGCGCCCAAATGTAGGTGCGGATCGTGCCACGATCCAGGGCGATTCGCTCCAGTCCTGCGCCCATGTTCAACACCCGCAGACGCGTGCTTGGTTCGATCTCAATCTGGCCGATGTCCTCTGCGCGAAGTCGGGCCCACGATTGCTGATCGGTTTCCAATACCTGCCCGACCGCGAGGCGGCCCGTCTCTTCCTTGCCGATGGTCTTTCGTTCGATGCGAGGGGCGCCCGCCAGCCGCGACACATCCCATCCAGCTACCGCCACGGGGACGGACTTCCGCGGATACAAGAAAACTGCTCCAGCGACGATCGCGACCACGGCGGCGGAGATGGCCAGAGCGGGAAATAGCCGCATCCGCCATGGAATCCAGGTCCACCGTTTGCCCGGGGCGATATCGCGAAAAATGGGTGCTGGGCGGTCATGACGAAATCTTCCGAGAATCGCCTCTAGCTTCTGAACCTCCGGGTCCGGTTCGCCCGACCGATCCCACAAGTAGTCGTTGTGTCCCGCAACCGGCTCGTCTGGCGTTTGGCCTTTTTCCTTATCCATCATCACTGTGTCTCCTGTTGCGGACTGTTGCTGCGAGCGTTCGAGCACAACATCGCGCGAAGCTGTTGCATTCCCCGATGTAGGTTGACGCGCACCGAACCATGCGTCATACCGGTGCGTGCCGCTATCTCGGGGCCGGTCATGCCCTCGACCAGACGTAGAATCAGCGTCTCTCGATAAGCTTCCGAGAGGCTCCGAATGGCCTCCAGAATAGCGACAGCCGAACGCTCCTGATCTCCGCTCGGATTCACCGCCTCGATTTCCGGAACCGACGTGTCATTCTCAAGTTGTTGCTGCGGCCAGGAACGCCGGTAGTAATCATTTGCCCGGTTGCGGGCAATCGCGCCCAACCACGCGCCAAACCTGTCATGGTCACGCAGCGTGGACAGGTGCTGCAGCGCGATCAGGAAAACGTCCTGCACAAGGTCGTCCACCTCATCGAGCGGAACCTTTGCCAACAGAACTCCGTGAACCATGCGGGCGTACCGAGCGTAGAGACACCCGAACGCAGCGCGGTCCCCAGCCCGTGCCGCACACACTAACAACGCCTCGTCCAGGCCTTCCGGACTAGGTTTCTCTCTCACCGGCAAAGTTTCCCGCGCTGCCACGAGCAGTTCAAGCCTGTTCCCCGAAAGAATGACCATCGGAAGAGAAGCCCATGAAATCATAGACGCAAAAAGGAGAATAAGTGTTAACGCGAGTTCGGCCAGATCGGCCAAGCCCGTGCCGTTCAGCACCGCCTCCCGAGAAGCAGGATTTCAGCGGTTCGCTGGATCGAGAAGGGGATTCCATCGTGCAGGGCTCGGCTCAACAGCTGCTGATGGGCAGGCTAGTTGATGTTAGATCCGTTTCTCACCAATACGGCGCCAACCCCAGGCGAACCGACGACGCAAACACTGTTTCAGATCAGCATCGGGGCAATCGAAATTGAGTGAATCCTATAGAATTCCCGGCACATCTCCTAAGCCGAGCGGCCGATGGAGTTCTGTCTCAGAGATCTGCCCGCAGTACTGGAGGAGGCTGTCGGAGGGGCCGGCCCCGAAACCATGCAGAAGGCTCCGCCCGGGAAGTGGAATTCCACCCAGATCCTCGAGCACCTCTACCTGAGCTATACGGCTACGAACCAGGCGATTGCCAGGCGCCTGAACTCAGGCAAGCCAGTGACAAAAGCCGCTACTCTGAAGCAACGTCTGGCTGTCTTCCTCATCACAGGTATCGGCTACTTCCCGGAAGGAGTCAAAGCGCCGGAGGTGGTGGTGCCACGCGGCGTGCCGCCCGAACTGGTGCGCGGCACCATGTTCGCAGAGATTCAAAAGATGGTCTCCGGCCTCGATGATTGCGAGCGACGATTTGGCCCCAGAACCAAGATTATCGACCATCCGATCCTCGGCCCGTTAAACGCCAATCAGTGTCGTAAATTGCACTGGCTCCACGCACGCCACCACGCCCGCCAGATTCGAGAACGCACCAGCTTGTGAGCGATCCACGGTGCAGAATTGCCTGTCGCGTAGAATTCCGGACGTTTCATCTCATCTGTGAGTGGTAGTTATAATCCTACTCGATAATCGTGATACCCCTCTTTCAACATCCTTCGCCCCACAGGAGAACATGTTTCCGTCGAAGATCAATCCTACGATATTCCTATTCTGCTCAATTACGGGACGGCCGGAATTTCCTCCGATGATGTCGTTGGTGGTCGAAAAGTTCATAGGCGTTTGAAGATTTCGATTGGTTCGTTGCCGATAGCCAGCCTTCGCGAAGTACAAAAGGCGGAGCCCCATTCGCCCGTTCAAAGAGTCCGCTGAGAGTGGGTGTATGGCTCAACCCACCGGCCCTGCGCGTCATTAAACCCCTTTCCCGTTGGTTATGGGCTGCTGTTTTGCTGCCATCCCACCAATGGCGAACCAACCTCGGCCCGGGCACTTTACCGCACAGCAGGAGAAAGCAATCGACGATTACCTGGACGCCGACCCCGGGACAAAGCGTTACAAAACGTATATCCCCGTGTATCTCAATTTCAAGATGTGGTCTAATAGGAATCCATTCGAGGCACACCCTCTAGCGAGGCACAATGGCCAAACTCACGAGCTTTCAGGCGGACATTCGCCCGCTCTTTACGGAACGAGACATTCATGCGATGAGCAAAGCGTTCAACCTCGGAAGCTATGACGACGTAAAGGCGCGCGCCGCCGTCATCTACGACCGGATTCGGGGGATCGGTGGAGCCATCATGCCGCCCCCGCCACCGAGAGGAGAAGGTCCTTGGCCTCAATCTCGGGTTGAACTATTCGCTAAATGGATGGCGGACGGGTACCAACCCTAGGCTGAATCAAACCGCAGAGATGCGAGCCGATCTGCAGCGTTTTCCGTAGCCCGTCCTGCTTATAGCGATCGGCTCCAACATCAACAATCAACTGCGAGGGCGTCTTTGCTAAACAGAAAGGGACAGCAGGGCAATGTGTACCGGGGCCATCAGCGCGGCAAGGGGGATCCCGCGATCACGAGCCTATGGCTGATTTTGGATTGTCGTTCTTGGAGGAGAGCGGAAACAAAGGACTTCTTCGCTCGGTCCGTGTGGCGACACTATGGGTAGCGCGCCGGTGGTTGCCTGAATACATCGAGCGAGCAGGTGAAGCCGAAACCCGCATTTCCGTAGAATCTGGCTCCGGGTACAAAGCTTTGGCAGCAAGCCGAATGGTGTATGGCGTCTCTCCCCACGCGTCGACGGAGGCCACTGAAACCCGCCACCGTCTATGCGTGTCGCTCGGCCGTCGAAACCTCGCTTGCGGTTGCGAATCGGCGGGTTCGTACCAGCGGAGCATGCAAGAACCCTAGCCGACTGGTGTACTGGGTCGCGAGTCTTCCGATCGGAGCGCTGGTCGAGCTCGAAATTATTCTTGAGGTCTCGTGATGGCAGCCTGGAATACAACCCGACTCACAGCAAAACTTGGGATCGATTACCCCATCATTCAAGGTCCGCTTGGCGGGTTGTCATCGCAAAGATTGACGGCAGCAGTCTCGAACTTTGGTGGACTCGGATCATTCGGTGCGCATGCCTTGTCGCCAGCAGCGATCAAAGAGGTGATCGCGGAGATCCGCTCCCTCACATCGAAACCATTCGCAATGAACTTGTGGGTGTCCATGGAGGATGAAGGCGCGCGAACATCCGATGAGAACGCGTTTAACCGGAGCCTCGCGCCACTCGCGGCCCACATCGCAGCTCTGGGATCTCCTCGTCCAGTGTTTAAGCCCTATTCACCGACCCGATTTGAAGATCAGGCTCGCATATTTTTAGATGCGAAAGTGCCGGCATTCAGCTTCATCTATGGAATTCCGCCACGAGAAATATTGGAGGAATGCCGAATGAAAGGCATCCTCACGATTGGCACAGCGACTACACCCGATGAGGCGTCGGCACTTCAGCAGGCCGGCGTCGACGCTATTGTCGCTTCCGGCTTTGAAGCCGGAGGGCACCGCGGCTCATTCATGCGGGCCGCGGAGGATTCACTTATGGGCACGATGTCGCTTGTTCCTCAGGTCGTCGACGTCGTCGATGTGCCGGTGATCGCCGCTGGCGGTATAGGAGATGCACGCGGAGTAATCGCCGCCCTAGCTCTCGGCGCAGAGGCCGTCCAAATGGGTACGGCATTCCTGGCCTGCGAGATCTCGGGGGCGAGCCGCTTTTATCGCGAAGCTTTGCTAGGCGGAAAAGCGGGACACACCGCGTTGACGCGAGGTTTTACGGGAAGACTTGCACGGGGAATCCACAACCGCTTGATGGAAGAGTTGAACCAGCCCGCAACGCAGATTTTGCCCTATCCGCTCCAACGAGGACTGGTCAGAAATCTCACGATCGCAGCAGAGGCAGCGGGCCGGCTAGATCTTCTGGTTCTGTGGGCTGGGCAAAGTGCCAATCGTTCCATTTGCACCGACGTGTCGGCTTTTTTGACCTCACTGGTTGAGGTGGTTTCCAAAATCGCCGGCCCGGTCGTCGATTGGAGTGCAACCGCTGCGAAACCGCGGGCTGGAAAGAAAACGAAAGGAGAATTGATATGAATGCAATTGCAATGGAAAGGGCGGAAGAAGTGGCTTTCAAGAACTGCTGCACGCGGTGGTTCGGGTATTTGCTCAACCTACGCTGTTCGGCGGTGTTCGCATCGCCAGCCTTCAGAGCGTCGGCGAGGTCATGCAGGTAGGCGGAGTCTGCCCAATGACTTCGAGGCCAGCGCCTTCGCCGTGGCCGGGATAGATGGTTGATACTCGATCCTTTGCGAGCCTCTGCAATTCACCGAGCCGAGTGAGCCAACGTTCCAGTGTTTCTCCTGCAAATATAGGTGTGCGTCCATGTTGCGCACATTTCGACAAGAGACTGACAGAACTCCCAGAGCCTTTCGTCACGCATCACGGGGGATTGCTGAATTAAACGCATCCCAATCTGGGACCGGCGTCCCATCTTCGACTAAGCGGCTTTTGTCTCACCCAAAAACTGCTGCGCCAGCGCTTTGCGGAATGCCTCGTCGCCAAGCTGCAAGCGCATTGCATAAGTCTCCTTGGCATCTGCACCAGCCAAGTAACGGAGTTGATCTTTTCCGTCAGTGGCGGCTTCGTACACAATCTCGGCGATCTGTTCGGGAGACGAGTATGTGGCCATCTGCTTGGGGTCGGTGACCACACCCATGACTCTGTCCACGAGCGGGTCATAGGCGGGATGCCGACCAGTGTCAAAAGACCGAGTGAAGAAGTCCGTTCTGATCCCACCTGGTTCTATGGTCTTGATGCCGATTCCGAATTGATTCAACTCGAAAGCCATGCTCTCGCTCCAGCCCTCAATCGCCCATTTGGTTGCGTGATAAATGGAGTTGAACGGAAATGCCATCAACCCACCGAGCGAAGTCGTGTTGATGAACAGTCCTGCCCGTTTCTCTCTAAAGTGTGCGATGAAGGCTTTGGTTGTGCGGATGGTTCCTAACATGTTGGTGTTCACCAAGCGTAGAATTTGCTCGTCTGTAAGCCCCTCAAGCGCACCAGCGAGACCATAGCCAGCGTTGTTGAAAACAACATCGACTCCGCCCGATCCCACGATTTGTGCCGCCACACTCTCAATCTCATGAGGATCAGCGACATCCAGCGCCATCAATGTGACCCCAGAAATGGCTCCCAGTTCCTTCTCCCTCTTTGGATCGCGCATCGAGGCGATAACTTTCCATCCCTTCGAGGCAAACAGCTTCGCCGTGGCTCGACCCAAGCCTGAGGAACTGCCAGTGATGAAAATCGTGCTCATAGCGTCATACCTCCCGTCAACGGGCAAGACTTCGTTCTATGAGACGAAATCATATCTCGGCGACTGATTATGAGAAACTCAAGACTTTGAAAGCCGCTTGGCAGGAAAAGCAAGGCGCTGAACGGGAGGTCCTGGTCGTTGGCGAGATGGAGGACCCGCGGGGCGAACCGTTCTAGTGCAGGGCGATCAACCGAGCGGTGGCGAAACTACCGCAAGCCATTGAAAGGAATGGCCGGGACGACGGGACTCGAAACCGCGGCCGTGACAGCGCTGCCTGAGTAGGTTATACAACAACTTACAGGCACGCGGGACTGCCGAACGCAACGCAGGTCATAGAAGACAGATCGCCGCGTCCATCAGTCTGCCGTTATCGAAACGCGAGTTTGCAAACAGGAACAGACGAATCCTACCCCGCATCACCATTTCGAAGAGAAACCGAGCACGGAGTCCGGTTACGGCTTGATGATGCAAACGCTGGCTAGCCAATTGGGATATTTCTACGACACAATGTCAATAGAATCCATGCCAAGCGCAAAGACCCAGGCCAACAGCGAATATGCCCAAAGAATTGATCGGGTCATTGACCATCTTCGTGGGAATCTGCATCGCCCGGTGAAACTGGAGGAATTGGCCAAAGTGGCCTGCTTCTCGGAATTTCACTTCCATCGGATTTTTGGTGCGGTTTCAGGCGAAACGCTAAATAGTTTTACGAACCGGCTTCGTCTTGAAAAGGCTGCTCGTCTTCTTCGTTATTCCGACAAAAGTTTGACCGATATAGCCTTAGATTGCGGTTTTTCATCATCGGCCACTTTTTCGCGTGCCTTCCGATCCGGCTACGACACTTCGCCAAGTCAGTTTAGAAAAAGCGGCGAGATCAAAAAGAGCAAGATTTGCAAAGAACTCTTCGATGACCAGGACTACGATCTTCCCATGAGCGCGGAAGAAAAAAGAGCGGCTTTTCCAGTGAGATTGATCGACCTTCCCGAAAGGCAAGTCGCCTATATTCGGGTTACGAATGCCTTCGAAGGGGACAGGGTACTTGCCGCCTTGAAGACGATGATCGAATGGGCCAAATCCCAGGATATTTTTTCGCAAGGAGTTCTCTTCGGAATGACGGCGGACGATCCACACGTGACCCCAAAGCATCTTTATCGATATGAGGTCTGTCTTGCGTCGTCTCTTCCCTTTGAGTGCATGGGAGGAATGTCGAAATTGAAAATGCCAGCCATGCGATACGCCGTCACCAAGGTTTCCGGCGATGTCCGTAAGGTAGCTACGGCTTGGGACTATATTTACAGAAATTGGCTTATCAATAGTGCCTACGAACCCGAGCATGCGCCAGCACTCGAGATTTTCTTAGAAAAGGAAAACGCGTTGGATTGGTCGCATTGTGAATTGGAGCTGTGCCTGCCGGTTCGGAAACCGGCAGAGATGAGGGGTTGAGGGAGGAACTTATGATTGAAGGAATTGGCGGTGTTTTTCTGTTTTCTAACGATACAAAGAGATTGGTAACTTGGTATCGCGATTGCCTCGGAATACTCCCTGAGGGCCAAGATAGTGAGTGCGATTCAATCTATAAATCGTTTGAATATCGGGATATTGAAAATCCGGAAATCAAGAGAACCATAGTGTGGGCGATTATTCCCACTAAGCAAGACATCAAGGATACGCCACGAACGGGTCGGATTAATTATCTAGTGAAGAACTTGGGAGAAGTCCTCAGCCATCTTAAGAGTAAGGGCGTGGCAATCGAAAAGACCGCGGAAGATCCCTACGGGAACTTTGCGTGGGTTAGAGATCCAGATGGCAATCAGATCGAGCTTTGGGAGCCATCCGAGAGTGGATAGAAGTCCATAATTTGTGAAGCCCCAAGGGCCTCCTCCAGGCCTCTGCCTCTCGCCCGCATTGCCGGGTCTTGCCGCCGCAAAGCAATTCACTCGCCCTTACCCCACGCGCGATGCCGCAAGATTTTTCGGCTCCGCAACGACGGAGGACAAAGATGCAGCGCGGATGTATGCCAAGAAATAGTCGCAAGCGAGGCCCTGACGTATGGTAGTTTCGCTGGTCGGAGACTGGCCATGGCAGCAAGCGTCTTCACCACAAGAAGATCGTCCGGTTAAAATAAAAACCAAGGACTATGCGTAAGGTGATTGCAGCAGGCGGAGGCGATAGCAATCCGGGCGATTTTCCTGCAAAGGGTGTTTTTGCCTTTGACAAGGAAATAGTCAAGCTGGCCGGCAGAAAAGAGCCGAGACTGTTGTTCATTCCAACTGCAACCAAAGACTGGGAGGGCTACATCGACGCCGTGCAGAAATATTTTGGGGGCCGGTTGGGATGTAGAGTAAATGTCCTTAAAGTTGTGCGCGAACGCCCCTCTGCGAAGATGATCAAGGACAAAATACTGAATACCGACATCATTTACGTCGGTGGCGGCAATACTTTGTATTTAATCAGAAAATGGAAGCAATTGGGCGTAGACAAACTCCTCTGCCGAGCGTACGAGCGAGGCGTGGTAATGAGCGGCTTAAGCGCCGGTGCTATCTGTTGGTTCCGGTATGGCACGAGCGACTCACGCATGCTCACCGACCCAAACTTCAGGGATTACATCCGAGTGTCGGGCCTCGGCTGGTTCGATCTTACCTTGAGTCCTCATCATTTCAAGGAGAAGAGGAGAAAGTCCGCCCTGATCAAGCAGATCAAAAAACATGGTCGTGTCGGCTTGGCTTTAGACGATTACGCGGCTGTGGAAATATTGGACGATAAGTTCAGAATCATCACGGCAAAACCTTTTGCCAGGGCCTTCAAAGTGTATAAAAATCAGGGCAAGGTGGTGTACGAGAAGCTGCCACGGAATAGATTTTTCCCGCTATCGGAGCTCGTCAAAGTGCCTTCCATCTAAAAATGCCTGTATGCTTCTAGGTTGTATTATTATTCCAAAAGCCTGCCGCGTGGAGCGTGCGCCGACAAGACGGCGTTCACATATCGCTCACGGTAATGGCGCTACGCGCCGGGAGCAGATTTTCGAGCTTGCTTTGCGGGAGCCAAGGCGATGAGTGCGATACCAATGACAGCGATCATCGCATAGCCGCCTAGATCACCGCGCAAATCGTGGTATTGGATGCCTTGCACAATCATGACGGCGTCATGAGCGAGCGTGGACCAGCCCGCGAACAGGATCAGGCTTCGATGCTCACCCGGGCGGTGGGCTGCGATTAGCAGGAAGACGCCGAGAGAGATGTAGATCGCGAGGATCATCTGGTCCTGCCTGTTGATTGCCGTTGCCACGCCATCCCGCAGCGCGCAGGCGAGCGGGTAAAGGCCGGCCAAGCAAGCTACCCCCGATAAGACCAAGAAACTCTTAAGAGCACGCTCTCGGATCATAAACGAATCCCTGCTTTTGTAAATGTGCCCGTTCACTGCAAGGAGTCAGCAGTCTGGATATTGCTTGTCACTGATCGGAAAATTCTATAGCACGCCGGACAGTGGTCGACGAAATTCCCTCTTATAGATCAGGCGATTGCGCAAGCTTGCACCGTCTATTCTCCTAGGGGTGGGATTATGAGCGTTATCGCAATGTTTCATCAACCGAGGCG
>DASPVV010000033.1:0-4607 GCA_035622175.1 Terriglobales bacterium
TTGTAATCCGTACCATATTTTCCCGTATTTGGGCTTGGAAACATCCACCCATTCTTCACCGTACCGATACTGGACGGATCAGCTGCTAGTTTTTCAAAATCCCTTTGTACTGCCTTTACCGCGATACCCATTGCCGCCCTCCTTTCGAGAGAAAGAGCGGAGTAATCGAAGGGCTGCCCGTGAACAATGCCGAACTGCGCAAGGGTTTTGTCCATGCCCGCCGCCTTATCCTCGTCAGGGAACGGCACCTTGTTAAACCATTTCGCAGCCTCGGTAAAAAACTTCTCCCCGTCATAGTTATTCGCCTGAATGGAAGGGCCGGGAGTCAACGGAATACTGGGATCGACCTTACCCGCTGGCTGGGTAAAGGGCTTCCCATACGCACTCAGTGGCCTCAGATCATATTGATCTTGAATGGCATGCACGTTGTCCAGATCATGAAAACCCTCGACCTGAGTACGCACAATCACCCACGATTGATTTGTCGTGCAGCGGACGACGATGCTACTCGGAATCTTGGGCAGATCCCCCTTGAAGTCAGGACCAACCAAAATGAAACTTGTCTTGGTGACTAACCCCTTTTGCAGCCCGTTGCTGTAGTACACGTTCGTCCAAGCGTCCATGAACTGATACATCATGAAGCGCTTTTTGTTCGTTCCGGGGACGTTGGGAATGTCTGGCGCTGTGAAGACCACGGGTTCCTTCGAGACATCACTCCAACCCGCCGTATACAACGTATCCGTGCTGGGCAGGATGACGCCATGATTGTCGGGACGGCTTTGACGCACGCTCATTAGCTGATTGACTGGCGCGGACAACGTCTCCCACGTCGGTTTCTCGACATTCGTCAGGACTTCGTAGGAAACACCGACGGCTACCAGAGGATACAGGTAGAGATAAGCCACTGCTGCTTCTTTCACGAGAGCTTCGGGACCTTTAACGACAGCTTCGTCGTGAACGACAGCTCTTAATGTGCTCATAATTATTATCCTTGTCCGAAGCCACTGCTCGAACATCTTCTTTGCTGGTTACGTTTATAGAAGACTGGCAAGACTCAGGCCACTGGCAGAACTGACAGCGGAGTGAAGAGAATCGCCAGTCAGTGCAGATGGGCCTGCGACTTTCTGAAATCACAACCCTTCGGCAATGCGACATCGCACTCCTTGTCTGGTGCGCACGTCCGATGCCAGGGAAAAGGACGAAAGGAGCGCTCTACACCTCCGGCAAAGCCCACCGTCAGTGTGCTTAGCGCCTGGATCAAGGAACAAGGAAAGGACCGCTCCAAGATCCTGTTCTCCACAGCGCGTGGTGGTCCACTGAGTTCCGATTGCGTCCAGTATCTCGTAAAAAAATGTGCCACTCTGGCACGAAAACATTGCCCTTCCTTGCAGCAAAAACGGGTTTCACCACACGTGCTGCGGCACACTTCCGTCATGGAACTGCTTCAGGCGGGAGTGGATCGCGCGCTCATTGCCCTTTGGCTCGGTCATGAGTCAGTCGAGACGACCCAGATTTATCTCGATGCCGATCTTCAATCGCCACCGTCGGCTTTTGAGATGCTGAGAGCAGACGCTAACGGCCAGACGCATGAGCGGAGTCATCATCGGGATGCTCCCTGAGGTAGCTATCCAATTGATCTCCTTATCCGCACCCGGCACTGGCAAGCGCTGGCGGGGCTTGTCGGAGTGTCGCCGTGCGGAAGCAAGAAAGCATCGCTAACTGGACCTGCTGCAGTCGCAAACGCTCGGCCTGCGATCTGTGAGAGACTGAACGAGCCGTAAGTAACAATTCTTTGCTTCTCTGTTAGTTCTGCCAGTCTGAGAGGTCGTGCTCGAGAACTAAACTCCCTAGGGCGTTCCGGTGATTTCAGGCGAAAGGGGATCAGCCGTTTGGGCACAGAGCGCGACAGCGGGTCTATTTCGGCAAGCGTCCGATTTTGTGTTGTGCACCAGCAGCGGTCACGCCACCCAACCTTCTAGTGATCATGGGGCCCACGACGTGGGTTGGTTCAAGATCGGCGTCGGTCCAACAAGCCCTGCGTGCCGGCGCCATTTTTCAAGAACAGCTTGATGTGGAGAAGATGTCATGGGTACAAGAGGTGAAGCGCTGAAGCAGAAAGCCTACCGCGAATTTAAGGAATACCTCGTCATTGTGCTTTACCTTTGGGTGGTCTTTGGACTGTTTCTCCTGTACAAATCAGTGATTCTGAACGAGCAGCACTTCAGTTACGTGGCGCGTGGTATCGCACTCATCGATGCGCTGGTGCTGGGGAAGTTCATACTCATAGCCCGAGCCTTCCACCTGGGTGATACAGCCGAGGATGCACCGCTCATCTACCCGACTCTGCTGAAATCCGCCTTGTTTTCTATCTTACTGGCGGGTTGCAAGGTTCTGGAGGATGCCGCGGCCGGTTTCTTCCATGGGAAGTCATTCTCCCAGAGTATTGCAGGGCTTGGTGGTGGCACGTTGAAGGGAATTCTGACTCTGACCATGCTCATGTTCGTGATGTTTATCCCTTTTTTTGGATTTGGCGAGCTGGAAAGAGTTCTTGGCGAGCACAAATTGGCGCAGCTCTTTCTCCGCCCACGCGACGTGCCCGAACCCACGAATGCCCTGATTTCGCCGAAAATAGGAAAGCGAAAGGAAAACCTGTGGCTAAAGACAAGAAAGATAAAAAAGAAAGCCGTCCAGGTAACCTTGGCTCGGCTGAAAGACCAAATTCAGTTGTGGCTTCAAGAAACCTAAACCATGAGTTCCGTTGCAGTTAGCTTGACCGCATTCGCATTTGTGTTCGGAGGCGCAGTGGTTGGTATGCTTCTTAGCCGTTCTTTGCCCCAGTCTCATCTCGGTGCTGATTCAAAGGAAACGGTGAAACTGGGGATGGGACTGGTCTCGACAATGTCTGCACTGGTTCTTGGTTTGTTAGTCTCTTCGGCGAAGAGCTTTTATGATACGCAGAGTGCGGAACTGAATCAGGTGTCGGCCGACGTCGTCACGTTGGATCGCCTGCTGGCCCATTATGGGCCGGAGACGAAAGAAGCTCGCGATCTGCTGCGTGGCAGCGTTGTGAGGCAGCTCGAAGTAATGTGGCCGCAGAAAGGCACGCGATCGGGAGCACCAGGGACCTCTGAGGCTCTCATTGACAAACTTCAAAGACTGTCCCCCAAAGACGACAAGCAACACTCGCTCCAAGCTCAGGCGGTGAGTATGGCGATCAATCTCGGACGAGTCGTCTGGCTGATGTACGAACAGGGAGTTGCCTCGGTTTCCAAGCCTTTGTTAGTAATCATGGTCTTCTGGCTTACAGTGGTTTTCGTCAGCTACGGCCTGTTCGCGCCGCACAACGCGACCACCATCACTAGTCTCTTTGCCGCCGCGTTGTCGGTGTCCGGCGCGATCTTCCTGATCCTGGAGATGTACACGCCTTACGGCGGACTGATCGAGATCTCTAGCGCTCCCCTACGCTCCGCTCTCGCACATCTTGGCCAGTAGCATAAGGAACGCATTGCACGAGGGCTTGTATCGTTGTCGTCATATCTTATTGCCCTTCTATCGACAAGTCCGCCGACGCCGCGTCAGCGGTCGTGATCCTTGACGGCGGCGAGAGCGGAGGGCACTACGTGGCCATCCCGGTTGGCTCCTTCCCATGGCCTGGGGTCGCCGTGCGCTGGGTTGGATCACGGCTCAGATCGACGCCCTAGTTCGCTTTTGTCATTGGTGTGGATTTCGGCGTCCTATTGCCCACGCGAGACAGACAAATAGGCAAGGCGGTTGTTAATCAATAGTTCGCTTTTATCTGTATCCACGTTGATCAGCACTCGCTCAGCCGTCTGCCCCCGGCTGTGGTTAGTCACCGCGTCACCGTGATCCAAATGCGGATGCTCACGGATGTTGAACTCAACCTCACGGCCTGAGTCCATGCGGATTTGGATGTCGCCGGCGCCGTTGTTCGGCGGCAAGCTACAAAAAGCTACACCGAAGCTACAAAAGCGTGTTATAAAAAAATCGCGGTTTTGATTTGAAAATCTAGTATCGGTTCGGAAGTCCTTGAAAAATCGGTGTAAGCCCTCGAGGGATATAAGCGTGATTCGAATCCCTCCCTCTCCGCCAGTCTGCGGCCTCAATTTATCTGTACCTGTCTGACAACCGTCCGAAGAGATTCCAACTTCCGATTGCCAATCGGGGTATTGGCCGGTTCGGTCAATACGAGGCGTTCTCGATATCTATCCAATATAATGCGTTGTCTCAGGCTGATTAAAGCCCGAGTGTAGTTTTTAAGCATATCGCAACGAGCAACCTGGAAGCCGAGGGAATCGAAGCCGATTTCCCGTTACCAAATCGGAATCGATGAGGTACATTGTCACTCCGCTCGCAACGCATCCGTTGGGTTCACCGACGCTGCGCGAAGTGCGGGCAGGAAACTTGCCACCATCGACGCAAGACCCAATAAGACGGCCACGCCACTGAGCGTCGCTGCGTCCCAAGCCTGCACGCCGAACAGCAGCTTGCGGGTTAGCAGCGATGTTCCCACCGAGCAGACTAACCCGATAGCGAGGCCTGCTCCTGTGAGCCGTCCCGCCTCTCGAACCACCAGCGAATAAACCGAA
>DASPVV010000034.1:0-69903 GCA_035622175.1 Terriglobales bacterium
CGCCCCATCACGGCCACACGCTCCAGCTCCCCACCGCTCATGGCTGTCCTCTTCAACCGACCTCCTCCGGCTGGAGGTCTCAGTCTAAGGGGACATTTCTAAAAAGTTCTGTAGGGGACACTATCATCAAGTTTCAACATGTCCGCGTTTTGTTGGTGTCCGCGTTTTGTTGGCCATTGCGGTGGCGTTAGTAGCCAATTTCCAGCCCGTGATCGGCACTGCGTACGCGTATTGAGAGGCGCTTAGCCGTTCCTCCGCGAACATAGAAGTTGTTGTAGGTATGGGTCGGCGAAACCTTGACACGGAAGAGGTCAGAGGTTCGCGTTCCCGAGCCTACCATCTTCTCGCTCCGCTCCATTGTCTACCTGTGATTTCCTACCTTTGTTGCTGTTAGCGTTGTGCCCAGGCCTGCATAGACGTAGTGATCGCCGAAAGCCCTCTTTAGCGCCGTGAACGCTGGCTCTCCGGTGCAGTGGCCGGGGGCAACGTATTCGACTTTGAACCGATCATGCAGCGCGGTGACAATCTTCTCAATGTCCGAATCGGGTGCCACAACTAGATGAAAGCCACCCGCGATGAAGTGAATGCGCGAATCGATGGCGGTTGCAGATTCGACGATTTTGTCGATACCGGGATGCGAACAGCCAACCACGATCACGAGTCCTTCGGAAGTGTTGATAACGAGGGAGAGTTCGCGCAGTTCGAGTGTACCCGGCTTATCAGAGACGAGTGTAACTAAGTGGATGTTGGGCGCGATTTCCGTGTTCTTGTCTACGAGCTGGAACTTAGCGCTTGGCCAAGCCGAGCCAAAGCGCATGACTTCTGGCGGCGCCCCGTTGTAGTAGCGCTGCTCTGGTGGAAGGGATGGATCCTTGCGATAAAAGCTGCTGGGCAAGTCCGAACCGTAGACGCCAAAGCCTTCCTTCGGCGCATAGATGGGCACGTTGGGATTCACACTTAAGAGGTAGGTCAATCCGCCCATGTGATCCCCATGGCGGTGAGACATGACCACGAAATCCAGTTTAGAGAAGTCGATTCCCTTTGCCTTCGTGTTCTGCGCAAGAATGTCTGGGTTGTTTCCGGTGTCGAACAAAATACGCTTGCCGCCATATTCGACAAAAGCGGCATAACCCCAGTCTTGCTGCATCCCCGAGGTTTGGCCGAAGGCGTCGTACAGCACCGTGATTTGGGCCTTCGCCGGATCAACATTTGCGTCGGTGGCAGATTGCACGGGACCGCTGCCGACCAGAACCAGAAGTGCTGCAGAAACAACCCAAGATATGGCTGTCATTTCTTCCTCCAGACTTTGCCCATGTCCATTCGGGCCTACGCTTTTCGTCTCGCCAAATTTTCTACCGGTGGTTTCATGCCTGTGTTCACCTTTCAACTTCACCGGGCGGACTGCTAATCTTATCGCTGCGTCATGGAGGGGAAAAATGAAAGCCGCCACCATCATTGCGCCTGGGCTCGCTTTTCTGGCTTGCGGCGGCTCAACCGTACCAGATAAACCAGCAAGCCGAGACATCGGACGTTTCGTCGGTGGCGCTCGTTGTCGAAAACAAAATTCGGGAAGCTTGGCAGGACTGCAAAGTTCTACGATCCTGCTGCGAGTCTATCTGGAATGCCGGGACGAAGCAGTTCCAGACGTGAACGAGCCCCCTCCGTTAACCGGACGGCTATCCTCCCGCCCGGCTCTCGCCAGAAAAGCGTCCATGCTCTCATTCGCTGCGTCGGCAAGGGCAAACGGAAACGCTGTAAATCCGTGGGCTCCGCCCGGGTAAATCGCCAACTCACCCTGGTTGCCCGCGGCGATCCAGCGCGTATACATGAACAAGCTGTCGTCGAGCAGGGCATCGCATGTACCAATCGTAAACAGCGCTGGGGGCATGCCCGTCAGACACGCATAGAGCGGCGATATGTCGGGATTACGCCAATCCTTCGTGTCTACGTTTGCTAGATAAGCCTCAGAGAATTTGATGATGTCCATCGTTCGCAGCACAAGTCGCCGATCGCCGAAGGCTTTCTGGCTGGGGGTCATGGAGAGGTCATAGGGGCCAAAGACTAGATTTGCGGCCTTGAATCCAGTGAAGCCGTGGCGGTCGCGCAGGCGCAGCAACGTGACCACAGAAAGGTGTGCTCCGGCTGATTCGCCACCGATGGTGAGCAGGTCGGAGCCGAATTCCGATTTCGAGTTCTTGACTAACCATAGGGCAGCGGCCTCGCAATCGTCTGGCCCAGCCGGATAGGGGTGTTCCGGGGCCAGCCGATATTCCACGCTGACCGAGGCCAGCCCCGTGTTCCGGCCGATGCGCTCCAGCATTTTGTCCTGTATATCAGCAGCCCCCAGCACCCAACCTCCTCCGTGAATATGCACATAGACGCCCCTGGGATGATCGGGAGCGATCACGCGCAAGGGAACCTTGTGGCCGCCCTTGCCATCAATCAGAAGCGTACGCGCCTTGTCTGATTTGGGAACGGCAGGAAATGGGCCTTCGCCACGGGCACGAGCGTCGCGGACGGTTTGTGCACCCACCTCCCACCAGTTATTTACCTGGCTGAACAGCTCGATGATTCTTTGGTTGAAGGCGCGGGTTTCATCGGAGATGGCTTCAGGTTTGAACAAGTCCGGACTGAAAATCGAATCTTGCGGGTAAGGCATAGGACGTTCTTTATAGCTGCTATCGGGAGGCAGTGTCCACCGCTGTGGAAGCTATTTCACTTTTTCTCCTCGGCCCAGTTCGCTCTCGGCTTCCGAGGCCTGATCCTGCGACACGGTTTCGAATCTCCAGCTGACCTGGGTCACGAGGCAAGCTTCTTTTCGGCTTGCACGTCGGTATCCGCCGCTGCCCGTCGACGCCGTCCACTCAACAGATAGATGGCAGCACGTAGCTCAAGCAGAGGGTCGTCAGTAGGATCGATTCCATCGACACGCGGGATAGGGTCGAAGATGATGGTTCTCTGTTCCTCGGCATTGTCTCGGACCGGCTCGGTTAAAACCACAGAGCCCAGTTCCAGCAGAGAGCGATCCTGAGACCACTGAATCGTGGCATCGTTCACGATGTCTCCGTCGTCGGCCAGCTGAACGAGGATCTGGAACTTCACGGGACCACTGGCGGTCCTTTTTGCGAGTTCCTCGAACAGGAAGTTCGCGCCTCTGGCAGCCGCGGTTGCCTGATCGAGGAAGTCGTTCCCAGCTTCCGGAACAATGCGGTAGCGGCCATAGCGGCTAATGCCATCCCTGTTGGTAAAGCGCATCGCCGTGATGCCAAAAAAGGTTTCCCGCGCGAAGCTGGACGGCACCGGCTTGGGCGCTTGCACAAACACCAGCGCCTTCGGGTGAGTGCCGAGAAACGCTTCCACGGGTGTGGGGTGCGGTGTAGACGGGTCTCTGGATGCAGCAATCGCGCGCAAGAACTCTAGAAATTCCTCGCCAGTTCGAGTGGGAAATGCGTCGGTTGAGTGAGCAATGATGTCCGTGTGCACGTGCGCGGCAAGATGAAATCGGATGGCCATTCCACGCGGGCTCGCATTGGGATCGTTGTCCGGGATGAGGGGAATGCCGGTCGAGTCAGAAAAGCGAGCCGTCACGGCTGTGGACTCAAGGTTTAGATGAGGCGCCCGCGAGAGGGACGCCGCGTCGCGTGAGGGCGTGAACCTACCCATAAGCAGGGTGCCCTTTGCATGTGCAGGCCGGAACCCGGGATTTAGTCCAAAGAGGATGTCGAATTGCTGCAGTAGATCGTGGCTCAGTTTGAGTAACTTTTCATCGGTGGGGAGCGGCATGAGTTGATTTCTCCTATTCTCCCGAAGGAAGTCGACCAACGGATTCTTCATCTTATCCCGGAGTCTGCGATTGTGCACTCACAACACCTAGTCGGGGGCACCAAGGTTAACTCTCCGGCCCGTGATTCTAGCCCGTGCTTGACCCGTGTTGCGCGTGTTTAGAGGATTTAGCAGTTGCTGAACTCCATAGCCACGCCCAACACCTCGCGGATGTGGAGGCCCTTGATCCCGAAGCTCACGGATAAGTTCACCGTAGTCGCGCCGGACCTGCCGGACATTGGCGATCCCGACATCCCCGAAGACGGCCTCGATATGCCATGGCCAGGCTCCGACATTTCGCGTCGCTTGCTTCACGGTTGCTGGCACCCTTGTTTGAGTCGAAAGATCTGCCAGCACCTAGTCATCCGGTTCAGGCGCGGGTCCGAGATGCGCGTCGGACTTCGGATGGGCCGCGACGATTGCCTGCCAATTCAGGATTGCGTTCCAGAGCAACCGCTGATCGCCACGATTGAGATCGCGATGCATGGGGTTAAAGTTGAAGCTGACCACATGTCCGGTGCCGACCGGCATGTCGAAGATGGCGGGCCGGCCAATCAGGTTCTCTTCTCCCCAAGCCTGACCGCTGACGACGAAGGGCTTGCCGTCCGTATCGCCCCATTCCATGACGATGCCCGTGCGGTCTTCGGGACCGTCGAGACACGTGGTGCAATAGGCCATGCGCAGCCAGCGCCGCGGCGTGTTGTACAGAGGGAAATTCTGGCGGAAGACCCAGGTGTGCACCGGATAACCGTAGGCAATGGGGTGGTCGGGGCAATCGAAGGTGACGCGCACGTGAGCGCCGGGCGTTCGCGTGGCTGCTTGCTGCGCAGCCGCCGCGGATGCGCCACCGCCGCCCGCGGTGCTGCGCGGAACTCCGCCGGACGAGCGGCGCACGAAGCGCACCAGCCCGCCTTCGAGTGCGAGCATGCTGCCGCTGCCGAGCGTGACCATCAGGCCGCCTTCCTGGATGAAATGCTGGATCTGGGCAAGGCCTTCGTAGCCGATTCCGCCCGTGATGTCGTTGGATTCGGCGGGCGTGCCAAAGCTGGGCGTCTGCGCGGTCTTCTTGAACGGCATGGGCGACCAGGTTTTGGGCAGGCCTTCGATCTGCTCGGCGAGTTCGAGATCGACGTGGCCGTAGAGGAGGACGTCGATGTGGGAGCGCAAATCTCCCGCGCGGATGTCTTCATCGCGCAGATAGGCGTAGGGAACTCTGCGTTGATCGAGCGAGTAGCGGATCCACCCGATGGAATCGGTGTCGGCCCAGGGAACCCAGACGCCGATGCGCGGGGCCTTTGCTTGGTGAAGTGGAACGACGGGGGTGGTGGGCGTTCGGATGAAATCGAGTCCGAGTTCGTCGGCCGCTGACTGAATGGCATCGTGCAGGCCGGGTTGATCGGAGACAATCCAGGAGCCGGCGGGGAACTTGCTGCCGTCTTGATCGAATTCGTGTTCAGCAATTTGGATTTGGAAGTTGGCCAGACGGTATCGGGCTGCCAGAAAGGATTCCTGCCCGGTATCTTTGAGCAAATACGTGGGACCGGTGCCAGTGACGTGACCGGCCACGGCGGGTGCTTCCTTGAGCAGGGTGAGGGCTACATCGCGAATCGACGGGTCGGCGGTGGGGATCGCCTCAAGGTGATAGTTGGCGGGCAGTTCCCACGACACGTCGTCGTAGGGAGGCTCGCCGTCTTTGGGATAAAGCTGGGGCGTGAGCAAATCGACGGCGTAGTTGCGATAAGGCTGGTCGAGGCGAACCACGTACGTCCCCGCGGGAAAGCTTCCATCCTTGAGTTGAATCGCGTTCTGCGCCTGTGCCACTTCGATGTGCTGGCCGATCAAGCGGCCGACCATTTGCGAGACCCGAGCCTGATCTCCCTGGTCTTGGGGAATGAGGAACGCGTACGGTGGCTGCGTCAGGCCCTTCTGCCACGAATCCCACGACTTCTGGTAAAAGTTGCGCAACATTTCTTTGGCATGGCTTGCGGTTTCCTCGAGCGCCGCCAAAGCCCCGGTTTCCTGGTAATTCAGGTTGTCACGAGCCGACCAGGCGACCGCCCCCGGAGCCGGCAGCGGTCGATACCACTCCATGGATGTCGCGTTGGGCGAGATCGAACGCAGCTCGGTCTCGGCGCTGCCGTTGCCAAAAGTTTCGTAGCCGCGTCCGATGCTGTTGTGATTCATGGCCACCGAATCGAGATAGAGATGAGCGAACCCCTCGCCGAAATTCCACGTCGAAACCCCGGGCATGCCCATCGCTGTCATGGTTTCGACTTCGTGAAAGCTGAGTTCCAGGAACTCGGTGTATGTGATGGGATCGATGTGGGGATTGTAGGGGCCCGTGCCGTTCCAGGTCATCAGGAAGGGCACGCCCTCGTGCAGATCATGCACCACCGTGGGGTGCCAGTCGTGGAACATGCGATGCACGGCCTTGGTGGTCTCGTGGGTCTGCTGGTGCGTGTCGCGGTTGATGTCGACGAAGGTGTACTTGGACCAGTAGGGCGGCGACTGGCGCGGCAGCGTGTTGCGGTCGGTCTTGCCTTTGAGATAGCGATAGAACCAGTCGACCATTTTGTCGCGGCCGTCGGGATTCGAAATGGGATTGATCAACACGACGACCTGCTCGCGGATGCGGCGGATCATCGGTTGCTCGGAGACAGCGAGGCGATAGGCGAGTTCGATCATCGCTTCGGTGGAGCCGGTTTCGTCCGAGTGGAGCGCGGCGTTGAAGTAGTAGATAGGGCGCGAGGTGGAAATTAGCTTCTCGGCGGCGGTTTTGTCGGTGCGACGCGGATCCGATAGCGCGGCGGTGGCGGCCTTCAGGCGGTCGCAGTCGCGGATGCCGACATCGTCGGCGATGGCGATCAGAAGGATCTCCCGGCCTTCTTCGCTGTGGCCCACAGTGAAGACGCGAACGCGCGGGCTGGCTGCCGCGAGGGCGCGGGCATAGGCGTAAGTTTTTTCTGTTCCCAGCAACTCTCCGGGGGCGCCCATGATGCGGCCAAGGAACTTTTCCGGGGAAGGCACTTTGTCAGACTGAGGAACATAGGCGACCCAAGGAGACATGTAGTGCCGATCGGTGGTGGCGGCGGCTATCGCTTCGCTGGCGCCGGGTTCGGGGATGTCGGGAGCTTGGGCCCTCGCGGTAACGGCGAACACAAGCAGGCACATTGACCACAGAACAGCTTGGAACATGAGGCCCTCTGCACTCGATGTGAGCCGCAAGTGTAGCATGCACACTGATCGCTGACTGCTTAGCAAGCTTTGCAACCGTAAGTCTTGTCGAACTTCCGGCGACGGCACCTTCCCACGGTAATAACGGGAGACAAAGCCGGCATAGGTGATCGCGAGTCCCAAAGCGATCGGCCACCAGATCAGCGCCACAGCGAGCGGTCAACCCTGCGTGGACAAGTCCTTTCGTTCTCCTGGCACTTTCATCCATGAGTCGCAAAGCGGCCGGAATACGCTCATCATCGTCAGGGTACCTTCGGGTTGGGATGGAGCACCCCGAGCTACGACCGATCCGACTTTTTAGGCCGATCAGTTTAGCGATGATCTTGCTCGTCTTCACTCGCTTCACGGAGCCTTTTCGCCGCAAGTTCTGGCGTTATATCACGCTGAGGTGCCGCAAGCATCTCGTATCCGACCATGAACTTGCGTCGGGTTGCAGAGAGCAAAGCCGGATAGAAGTGAGCGTGAAAGTGCCACTCGGGGTGGAGTTCGCCGTCTGTCGGTGCGGGGTGGAAACCCATGGAATAGGGGAATAATCTCGCGAAAAGATTGTCGTAGCGTGTGGTCACTCGCTTGAGAATGTCCGCCAGATGTGCGCGTTCTGATGGTCCGAAAGGCACGAAGTCGCGGGAGTGTCTTTGTGAGATGAGCAAGACTTCGAATGGCCAGACCGCCCAGAAGGGGACCAGCGCCAAAAAGGAGTCGTTCTCGCACACCATGCGGATCCCAACCCTGCGTTCTAGCTGTGCGTAATCGCAAAGCAGACACGAGCTGTGCCGACTTCGATAGGCGGCCTGTGACTCTTGCTCCCGGCGCGGTTCGTTGGGGATCGTTTGGTTGGCCCAGATCTGACCATGGGGATGAGGATTACTACATCCCATCAGCTCGCCCCGATTCTCGAAGATCTGAACATAATTGACGTAAGGTAACCCTCCCAGCTCCGCGTACTGATCGGTCCAGACCTCGATGACTGCTGCGATCTCCGGGAGACTCATCCGGGGCAGGGTCAAATCGTGGCGTGGAGAGAAACACACGACCTTGCACGTGCCTGCCTCGCTCTCTGCCACCAGCAATGCCCTCCCACCCTCGTCGATTCTTTGGTGCGGCACGTCGGATTTCAGCGCAGCAAAATCGTTGGTGAAGACGAAGGTCGAGTGGTAAGTAGGGTTCCGCTCACCATTGGCCCGCGCGTTGCCCGGGCACAGATAGCAGCCGGGATCATAGCTGGGCGGGATCGGAGCAGCGATGGTTTCGACTTGGCCTTGCCAGGGACGTTGAACTCGATGCGGCGACACCAGCACCCACTCCCGGGTTAGGGGGTTGAAGCGCCGATGCGGCATCCCGTCGAGAATTTCGAGGTCCATACACCTATGTCTGGGAGAGGCAGGAGCAAACGCACCGAGCTAGCCGGCATCGCTCGCACCTGGAACCTTCGCTGGACCGTCTCGAACGACCATTTTCCAGGCTCCCGCCCCATCCGCCGCCGAGCACACATACACAGCCGGGATCATCCCCGTGACTCTTTTGTATCCGTCCGTAATCTGTGATTGGAACTGCTCGACCGCATCTGCATGGATCAGGTTCACGGTGCATCCTCCGAATCCTCCTCCAGTCATGCGCGCGCCGTAGACCCCCGGGCAAGCCGAAGCCAGTTCGACCAGGCTATCGAGTTCGCGGGAACTGACTTGGTAATCGCACCGCAAGCTGCGGTGCGACTCGTACATGAGGTACCCAAAGCGACCCAGGTCCCCCGCCTGGAGCGCCTGCGTGGCAGCCAGTACACGCTGGTTCTCGCTAATCACGTGGCGGCAGCGACGATATACCTGGTCGGGCAACTCACTCTTGTACAGCTCCAGATCAGCGGAGGTGACATCGCGCAAGGCAAGCACACTCGGCAGATGCCGTCGCAGCGTGCTCACGCCGGTTTCGCAGTCTGCCCGGCGGCGGTTGTACTCGCCGGCTGCCAGTTCGTGTCTCACCATAGTGTTCAAGATCACGATGCGAACGTCGCTAGGAATCGGAAGCGGCTTGGACTCGAGGGAACGGCAATCGAGCATCAGAGCATGACGCAAACGGCCGAAAGTAGAGACGAATTGGTCCATAATTCCACAACGCGTGCCGACGTACTCGTGCTCCGCGCGCTGGCAGGCTGTGACCACCGCGAGAGGAGGCAGCTCGAAATTGGAGGTCCACATCACGGCCAACGCAGTCGAGACCTCGAGCGATGCCGATGAACTCAATCCGGCCCCGAGCGGTACCTGACCGTAAATGACCAGATTCGTTCCCGATAACTTCTGTCCACCGTCCGCGAGCACAGCCGCCACGCCGCGGATGTAGTCGCTCCAGTGCTTGCGTGGAGATCCCGTGAGCGCATCCAAGGACAACTCAATCGTTTCCCCAAAATGGTCCGAATGCACGTGCAAAATATGATCGTGCCGTTTGCTCGCCGCCACCCAGGTATAGAGGTCAATGGCAACAGGCAGTACGTAGCCGTCATTGTAGTCGGTATGTTCGCCGATCAGATTGGCACGGCCCGGAGCCCGAAAAATCTTGGGACGCGTCCCGTGCAAGTGCTGGAACCGCTCGCTCAACGTATCAGCAATCGATTCGAAACTAAGGAGAGGGTTAGACATCAGGCCACAGTCCACGCCTCTCTTGCCCCATTGCCGTGAGCTTGACTAGGCACTGACAGGCTCTCGGAAGGTATTCCCTGCGACGGTCGAGAGGGATTCCTAGCTGGCGTCGAGCGGATACGGCTGGCGATATCGAATGGGCGACGCATGAATAGGAGCTTGGGAATTTTGCCGTACCCCGACCTGCGGTTGCCGTGACGTCGGAATACCGGCTGCAAAACCTTAGTCTACAGTCAAAAGCCCTGGCCTGGTATCGTCGCCGTCCGCGAAGCCCCCGCGAGCGGCCGCCGGGTACAATGACAGCACGCAAATGACTGGCACCGATTACACGGCAATGCTCTCGGTGGCCCTAGCCGAGGCGCGCAAAGGGTTGTCAGAAGGTGGTATCCCCGTCGGTGCGGCAATTTTTGATCGAGACGGCCGACTGCTCAGCGCGGGTCACAACCGCCGCGTGCAGGCTGGCGATCCTTCGATCCACGGGGAAACCGACGCTTTTCGAAATGCCGGACGTCAGCCCAGTTATCGCAACCTCATTATGGTCACTACACTTGCTCCCTGCTGGTATTGCAGCGGGCTGGTGCGTCAGTTCGGATTCCGCACGGTGGTGGTTGGCGAAAGCCGCAATTTTCAGGGAGGGCTCGAATGGCTTCGCTCGCTCGGGGTGCGGGTGGTCGATCTTGATTCCGAAGAGTGCGTCACACTCCTAGGCGACTACATTCGTGTCCACCCCGATATTTGGAACGAGGACATTGGGGAAGAATAAACCAGCTCTGGCTGGTTGCGTGGGCGATCCATCGAGGTCGAAGGCGTGCCCCTCGGCACACGACCCGCAATCACAATCAGGACTCCCTGCCCACGATCCCCGCTAGTTCCTCCTGTGCCTACGCGCGGCGTTTTCCTCACGCGTCGGCAGCCCACCCGGTTCGAGCACTTCTCGATGGTCTTCGAGGCTGCCATGCGCGGGCTTGTTCCGCCGGAGCGTTTGTGGCAAGCTAACCGATACGCAAGGAATAATAATAAAACGAAATAACTCGAAAACCTGGGTGCAGCACATTGGAGGCCCCGATGCGGAAAGCCGACGCTCACACTTGGATTGTCCTGGGTTGGATGGTGGTCTTGACCAACAGCGGTTGCAGCCGGCAGGAAACAAAACCATCGCCCGTGCAGGCACCGCCCTCGGCCATCAAAGTAGAACTGAATCCCGGTGGACCCCTCATCCTGACGACCCCCACGGCCGAGTTTCAAGTTCTTCCTTCCGGCTACGTGCAGGGCTCTCTCCTGAAGGCGGGAAAGAAGCTCACCCTCGATGAAGCGCCTATGGAAAAGGCGACCGGCAGCGATTATCTGCGATCGCAGAACCGAGAGCTTGGCTTCAAGCCGGAGTTTGCCCAGGCTAAGGTTTCCGATGCCACCGGCAAGCTCGGTCGCGGCGAACAAGTACAAATCCCCTTCCACCTGCCCGGGACTGCGGGTGCAAGTCTTGAAGGCATACTGCAAATTGAGTGCTACGAGGATTTTCCCAACCTGCTGCTCACGAGTGTCCAGTATAAGAACAGCGGAACTGCAGATTTTGAAATGGAGCATGTCATCGCCCAGCAACATCGCTTCAACGCCAAACTGGCAGACCCGAAGGCGCAGCCCTATGAGATGTGGTCGTATCAGGGCTCGAGCTACGACTGGGGAAGCGATGACGTGATGAAGCTGTCGCATGGGTTTCGACAGCCGAATGTGATGGGCGAGATCGTCAAAGGGGGCTACGGCGGGGGCATACCTATCGTGGCGTTCTGGACGGCATCTGTGGGTGAGGCTATTGGACACGTCGAGACTGTGCCTCTGGTTCTTTCGATACCCGTCGCAGTCGGATCGGACCAGGATGTCAACGCCTCTCTGGAGATCCCCGCCAAGACAACGCTCAAGCCGGGGGAAACCTATTCCACTCCCCGCAGTTTCCTGGCCGTGTACTCTGGGGATTTTTATGAACCTTTGCACTTGTGGTCGAGCGTGCTCGAAAGAGAGGGATGGCAGCTGCCCAAACCTTCCGCAGAGGCCTACCAAGTGAGCTGGTGCGGCTGGGGATATGAGTTCAACGTGACGCCGGCTAAGATGTTAGGCACGATTCCCAAGCTGAAAGAGTTTGGCATCAAGTGGGCGACGCTCGATGACCGCTGGTTCGATACCTATGGCGACTGGAACCCGCGCTCCGACACCTTTCCCGGCGATTCCATCCAGCAAATGACGGATAGTTTTCACCAGCAGGGCGAACTGGTTCAGCTCTGGTGGCTGCCTTTGGGGGTGGAAGATGGGAAGGGTCGATGGGAGTCCCACCGCTACATCGTTTCCAAAGTCGCGCGCGAGCATCCCGACTGGCTCATCCTGGCCAAGGATGGCAGCCACGCACGCATGACGCGCAACCTAGCCGCCCTGTGTCCCGCGTTGCCCGAAGTCCAGGCCTATTACAAGCAGCTTACCGAAAAATTCATTCGCGACTGGGGATTCGACGGTTCCAAGTTGGATAACATTTATACCGTACCGGCCTGCTACAACCCTGCTCATCACCACAAGTCGCCTCAAGACTCGATCAACGCCATGAGTGAGGTGTACAAGACGATCTTCCAGACCACCCGGGCGCTAAAGCCCGAAAGTGTGACCCAGGCATGTCCCTGCGGTACACCGCCTTCTCTCGCCTGGTTGCCCTACATCGACCAAGCGGTGACCGCCGATCCCGTGGGTGCAGTTCAAGTGCGTCGGCGAATCAAGATGTACAAAGCTCTGCTCGGGCCCGAATCGGCTGTGTACGGCGATCATGTGGAGCTCTCTGCCATGACGCGGGTCGGCAACGACTGGAGTGAACACGGAGATGACTTCGCGTCGACCATTGGGGCGGGGGGAGTGGTTGGAACCAAATTCGTGTGGCCGGATCCCGGCCCGAAATTCAAACCTGTCCTGCTCACCGCGGCCAAAGAAGAACACTGGAAGAAGTGGATCGGGATCTACAACCAGAAGATGCTTTCCAAAGGAACTTTCCTTGATCTTTACACCTATGGCTACGATGTCCCCGAAGCCTATGCGATCGAGAAGGACGGCAAGATGTATTACGCCTTTTTCGCTCCTGACGAGACCACGGCTTGGAAGGGAGAGGTGGAACTGCGAGGATTGAAGCCTGGTAGCTACGAGGTGCTCGACTATGCCAATGGCATCGATCTCGGATCCGTCGAGGCCACCCCGGCCGAGCCCGCCCGGCTGAAGACCGAATTCAAGCAGCACTTACTGTTGGAAGTAGCTTCCCGATAAGAAGGGTTGGACAGGGGCCCCATCAGGGGTTGAAAACTGAACCTGTGTGGGCCGGGAGCGCGCCGTGTTGGCGAAAGAAGCGTTCTCGGTGGGCGGAATCGCGGAAAGCTTCGGTCCCGCCGGGGGCGGTGGTGGACAGAGCGCCGGCCAAGTTGCCCGCGGCCAGACAGGCCGCGAGATCAGCGCCCTGGAGAAACTGGTGCAAGAAGCCTGCATCAAAACTATCCCCCGCCCCCACCGGATCGACTGCGGTCACGCGTAAGGCGGGACTGACAACTCTCTCTTTGCCCCGCTGGGCCATAGCGCCATCAGGCCCGAGTTTTACCACCACTAAAGGAATCAGCTCGGCCAACCTGCTCACGGCACGCTCGAGATCGTGAGTCTCGACAATCCTGCAGGCCTCGCGCGCATTCGGCAGGAAAACGTCGACATCCGCGAGCACGTCGTGCAGGCCGCCCTGCCAGAGGTCATCCGGATCATCATTGGTATCCAGCGAAATCGTCAGCCCCGCGGCTTTGAGTTCGCGGAATAGTTTCTCCACCTGTGGTCGGAGCCCTTTTTGCAGATAAAACGAAGACAGATGGAAGTGGCGCGAATCGCGTAGGTATTCCAAGTCGAGATCCGCCAGGGTTAGTTCGGCGATGCTGCCGGGGTAGGTCAAAATATTCCGTTCGACAGGGTGCTGCAGAATGACGGTCATCCCCGTTTGGGTTGGCCAGGGGATGCGGCGCACACGCGAGATATCAACCCCAACGCGCTCCAGCCGCTCGAGCGCCATCTGTCCCAGTTGATCGTCGCCAATCCGCGACTGAAACCCTACTCGGCTCCCCAGACAGGCCAGGTTATGAGCCACGATCGCCGATGAGCTGCCGAGCGTGAGCACCATCCGCTCGGCCAAAAGTTCCCGTTCGGCAGGCATGTTGTCGGGGAGACCATAAAGGATCAGGTCGAGATTCAGTTCGCCCGCGATCGTGACATCAAAGCGTGGCATGTTTGGTTGTCACCGAGGTGGTGTCGTTCTCAAGGGTCACCACCCGGCTCAGATTCCGCGGCGTATCGGGGTCGAGACCCTTGTGCAACCCAGTGTACAAGCCGAGCAGCTGCCCGGGGACCAAGGCAAGCGGCAAGCGTGCCAGTTCCGGCAGGTCGAGCGCAAGCTCCACCACCAGGTCGGCGGCGCCCCGCACCCGAGCGTCCGCCCGATTGGCAACCGCCAGGATGGTGGCCCCTAGAGATTTCATCTCACCGAGGAGCTCGCTCTCAGCTTCATACCCACCCTCGGAAAGG
The DNA here is from genome assembly GCA_035622175.1 of Terriglobales bacterium. Taxonomy (GTDB): domain Bacteria; phylum Acidobacteriota; class Terriglobia; order Terriglobales; family Acidobacteriaceae; genus JAFAGX01. The sequence continues at coordinate 14,265 of DASPVV010000034.1, forward strand.
AGGAACACCAGCAATGTTTCCCGATTGACAATCGCCTTGGGCCCATGGCGAAACTCGAGCGTGTGGAACGACTGGGCGTAGGAGAGCGACATCTCCGTAACTTTCAGGGCATACTCACAGGCCAAACCGTAGAAGGGGCCTTGGCCCAAGCAGACATAATCGTCGAAGGAGTGAGCGTGAACGAACTCTCGAATTCTCATCGGCAATTCCACTACGCTCGCCTGTGCCGCCCCCGGCATCTGATCGAGCGCAGCGGAAAAGTTCGCGTCTGCGGCGAGCATGGCCGCCAATGCTTGCAGGGTTAGGAGCATCGAGCTGAAGGACCGCGTCATCACCGTGCTTTGCTCGTCGGCGGAAGGCAAAGAAACGGTCAGGGTGGCTATTTTCTCCAGCCGCTGATTCGGAGCACAGGTAATCGCCAGGGTTGGAAACTTTCGCGATGCCAGCAACTCGGTGGCCTGGAGAACCTCCGAAGTTCGTCCCGAACGCGAGATCAGAACCGGTACCCAATCCTTTGCCGCAGCCAGCGCCAGTTCTGGGTACAGAAGGATTTCCGAAGCCGGAATCGCTTGGGCGGGGAGTTTAGTCAAGCTGCTGATCGCAGCCGCCGCGGCAAGGGCAACGTAGTAGCTGGAACCGCAGCCAATCAGGAGCCAACCTTGAGCATCGCCAAATCGGTTGCGAACTCGCTCGAGCGCCCTACTCTCGTGAAGCGTCGCCAGAGATGCCTTCCAGCACTCGGGCTGGGAGAGAATCTCGGCCAGAGAATGCGCCCCCGCGGCTTTGCCCGGCCTGTGGCCCTCGTTCGATGGGTGAGACGCGAACTGGGTTTGATTAGACAAGGGTAACCTCGATTCCGGCTTTCTTGAGCGCGCGCAGGTCAGACTTCGAGATGCCATGATCGGTGATGATTTGTTGCACCGCCGACGGCGGAGCGATCAAGGAAAGACTGCGTTTGCCGAACTTGCTCGAATCGCACACCACGACGGTTCGCTTCGCCACTTCGACCATGACCCGGTTTACATTCGATTCCAGCAGGTTGGGCGTGCTCAGACCATACTGGACATCGAATCCGTCGACGCCGAGGAAGAGAAGATCGGCGTTCAGATGTCGTAGCGTTTCTTCGGCAATCGGGCCCACCAACGAGAAAGAATTCTTGCGCAAGGTTCCCCCGGTCAGAATGACGTCGACCGGAGCTCCGGCAAGTTCGGCTGCGATGTTCACGGCATTCGTTACCACCGTAAGCTGTTTCGAATGACGCAGCGACCTCGCGATCGCCGTAGTCGTCGTGCCGGAATCCAAGATCACCACCTGGCCTTCATTCACCATTTGGGCCGCGGCCGCGGCAATGTGCAGCTTTTCCTTGCGATGGAGTTGCTCCTTCTCATAAAGGGAGGGATCCTCGAGCGCGCCGTCGCGCGCGGGCAAAGCCCCGCCGTGGGTACGATAGAGATGCCCGTGCTCATGCAGCACTTCCAAGTCCTTACGAATCGTGACCTGAGAGGTATGAAACTGGTTCGCGAGTTCTGCCACCAAAACTCGCCGGTCCCGGTTTAAGGTCTCGAGAATAGCCCGCCGCCGCTCTTCGCTTAGCACGCGATGCTCCGCCGACCACCCATGCGCAAGGCAGATTCGTCCCAATGACCGCTTTTGTTTCTATTTCTTTTTATAACGGTTTATTTCGTTTTGTCCAGCCCGGGAATTCGCGGCTGAGGAAAGCGATAGGCCACCCGCTTAGCCGGCGACCGAGCGTCGCTTGCGCGACCTTGCCGCTGGGTGGCCTTGCCGGTGGCGTGGAGGCGCACCGCCGAGGATCAACCACGGGACTAACGGGGCGAGGGATATCTGGGAAGTCTTGGCGGGAAGCGACGATCTCGTCCCAACTGCTCCACGATCGAGCCATTCCGGAGACTTCCGGCCAAGTCGATGACAGTGTTGGTGTCTCTCGAGGAGTCACCCCTCGAGCCGACACTCCTGTGCCATGGAGCACGGCACACTAAGGCTATTCCCTCGGTTCAACAACAGACTTAGCTTTTGAAATGCTGACGGGCTAGGTGCGTGCGAAACCGTTCGTCCTTTCTCCGACGGCAGTTTCGCTTGGGAGACCAAAACCCGTCAGCGTTGGTCCGTGGAAGCCCAGCCGGAGGACTGGGTTCATGGTTCGCCGCAGATCCGGGCTTTCAGCCAGAAGTGCCAAACTGTTCCGCCTGAACATTACAATGAAGGTCCTAGACCGCGGCAGAAAAAGAACTTCTTGGACTCAACTTAGTTATTAGAACGGACAAGGCCATTTTCTGCCTCCCGCTCCTTTTCGGGGACGTCAAGGGGGAGAGCATCGGTGGCAGCTAAGATCCCGCCCAGGTGCGGGCTGGGGTGGGGAGGGAAGTCACTGCGGCGTAGATCGGGAATCAGAGCCCTGGCATTAAGACTTACGGCCCAAAGGACGGCCTGGTGCGATCTTCCCCGGCGCTTGTCGAGGCACAAAGCGGATGGGTGAGCTTGTTGCCGAGGGACCGCAGACGGCAATCTCACGATCCGTTGTGCGGTCCGTGGTGAACAGCCTGCAATTGGAAGGAGTAGCCAAACCCAACGAAGTGGCCCACGGCTGCCGAAGAAAGACCAAAGCCAACATGAAAGTCGAGCTGCTGGTTGGGTGTGATCTTAAAGGCCGTTCCGACGTGCAACAGGTTTTGCGGACCTCCGCGTTCGGGAAACTCTCCGCTATACTCGATGAAGGCATCCCATCGATCGGTGATCTGTCGATCGAGGAGAAAACTTGCCTGACCCGTGAGATTGCGAGTCTTGCCCTGGGTTGGCCAGAGAAGCGAAACCATACCCGCGGCGGTCCAGTTCTTGGAGATCGAATGCGACCAGGGCAGCAAGAACTGCGGGTCGTATCCATGACTGGATACGGCGTTCGCTCCGGTCGGGAAACTCAGGGAGACAATCAACGAGGCATCAAGGCCCGCCGAGCCTGCCACCAGCTGCTGCTTGATCCCTAGGCTGAGGTCACCCCACCCGGATCCAAAGCCGGTTCCGTTGTTGAAATTGTTGTAATAATCGGGCACGCCAAAACGGAACTCCGTGTGCGGAGTGACTCCGAAGCGGGCGAAAGTTTCTGGAACATCAAAGCTCTGCTGTCCGTGGCTGCCCGTTTCGGTGAAACCGTTTTCGAAAACCAAGTCGCCGTTGGGCACGACGGTACTTGCATCCGTAATGGCCGGGCGATCGGTCGTGATCATGGGTTGCGTGCTGGTCGCGACCGGCTGATTTTGGCCGTAGAGCGAAGTGGTGCATACGAGGATCCAAAACAGTGAAAAGCGCGAGATGACTAGTTGGCTGTGCAACTTACCAATACCCGTGCTAAGGTGCGGCGGGCAAGACACCAGCGGGATTCCACTTGTCCCCTGCCCATGCTCGCTGTCCGCCTGTGCCGTTCCAGAATTAAAACACCGTCACTGCTATTGGAGAAGCAGATTTGGTGACTGTTTTCGAGTCTAGCTGGGTTCGACAGAACCTCCCCGTCTGCGACCTCCTTCAAGTCCGCAAGTGATAAGGAATGGACACGACTGCGATTCGCTGGTTGCCGTTGAACAGCAACAGAGCACGAATAGCCTCCGGTCGGTTGTTGTGCAGCAAGTAGTGATACCAGTGGCTTTCCACCAGTTCCGGGATCAGCACGGTGATGTTACGATCCGGCTGCGCGAGCTGCTGCTGCATCGCGTAGGCCACGATCGGCTTCACAATGAAGCGATAGGGCGAATCGAGCACGACCAGCTGCGGCACGGGTAGGCCCGCAATTTTGGCCGGTTTCTCCACAGCTTCGCTCCATTGGCCACACAGGTTGTCCGTTTTTTCTCCGCATTGAACGTGCAGCACATGAATCTCCCGCGATAAGGTCCAGGCATAGCGCAGCGCTTTCTCCGCTACCAGACTCCAACCATCAATCGGCAGGAGGACGACCGGTTCAGAGAGACTGTCCGTGTGCACCGGACGATTCGTGCCGATCTCCTGTGCCACCTGAGAATAGTGGTGCGCTACCGCACGCATGATCAGAATCAGAGCCGGAATCAACAGGACCGTGATCCAAGCGCCATCCACAAACTTCGCGACCAACACCACCGCTGTGGTGATTCCGGTAGCCACGGCACCGAGACCGTTCACGAACATGCTGCGGGTTGCGCCCGGTCCACCGGTTCGCTTCCAGTGCATCACCATGCCCGCTTGGGACAGCGTAAACGCCAGAAAGGCGCCGACCGCATAGAGAGGAATCAGGCGATCGGTGACACCGCCGAAGATAATCAGCAGGGCGCCAGTAAGCAGGGCGAGCGCATAGACACCTTGGGCAAAGATCAGCCGTCGTCCGCGGATAACGAACGCGTGCGGCAAATATCCGTTTTCCGCAATCGCGCGGGCTAGTCGCGGAAAGTCCGCAAACGCCGTGTTAGCTGAAAGCGAGAGCACGAGCAGGATGGAACCAATGCTGACCCAGTAGAAAGTGCCCCGACCCGTGACCGCAGCCAGCAACTGCGAGAGCACGCTGTCGTACCCGGGCATTCCAGGATCGGTGGCCGCGATTCCGTAGGCGGGAACCAGAAACGCGATTCCCAACAACATCACCATGAGGATGGCAATGATGATCGTCAGGGTGAGCTTGGCGTATTTATCCGTAGGTTCGCGAAAGGCCATGACACCATTGCTCACGGCTTCGACTCCGGTCATGGCGGTGCAACCGCTGGAGAAAGTGCGCAATAAGAGCCAGGCGCTGACGGATCCGGTGACTCCGGCTAACTTGGGAGGGGCAATCACCGGAACCGGATGCCCTCCCGCCAGAAGTGTCTGAACTAAGCCAACCCCGATGAGACCCAGAAGGCAAGCGATGAAAACATAGGTAGGTAGGAGGAATACTCCACCTGTCTCCTGCACGCCACGCAAATTCACAATCGTGATGAGGATCAGAATCCCCAGGCACAGGAAAAGCGTGCGACTCTGCAGCGATGGCACGGCCGACACCAGAGCTCCTACTCCGGCGGAGATGCCGACGGCCGCGGTGAGCACGTAATCGATCATGAGGGCAGCTGCGGCCAGCAGGCCAATTCCCGCACCTAGGTTCTCGCTGGCGACCGTGTATGAACCGCCGCCTTGCGGATAGGCCGAGATGGTCTGCCGATAGGAGAAATAGACGATGCCGAGCAAGATAACGATCCCGATGGTGATCGGCCATACATAGGCGGAGCCTGCCATGCCCAAAGGAATGAGCAAGGTAAGAGCAGCTTCCGGACCATACGCCGCCGAGCTGAGTGCATCCAGGCCAAAGATCGGAATACCCTTGAACGGCCCGATTCGCTCTGCTTTCTCCTCTTCCGTGGCCAAAGGTCGGCCGAACAATGCATCGACAAGGTTCACGTGGTTTCCTCTCCTGCCGCAGCAGCAGGCGTCCTACAATTGCTCCGGCGTGCCAGATATCATAAACGCTGATCGAGAAAGTCTGGTTAAAGATTTGCCAATTGCGGGCTGCGCCGGACAGCGACAGGGACTTGCCGCGTCGCGTGAGCCTGAGGCAGTGGGGATTAGATCACATCGACGGAGTAGGAGCGTTTTTTCAACACTATGTTCCTCAAACCACTGGTAGGGGTCGCAGTCTTGTTCTTCTGCGCCGGCCTAGGCAGCGCCCAAAGCAACTCCCTCGCGGAAGCCATGGGCGCATATCTCGAGCCGTACGTCGACAGCGGCAACTTTGCCGGGGATATTCTGGTCGAGAGGAACGGGAGGATTGTGTTCGAGAGAAGCTACGGCTTTGCCGACCGGGAACGTCGCATTCACAACACCCCTGCGACCCGGTTCCACATTGCTTCCATGTCGATGCAATTCACGGCAGGGGCTGTTTTGCGCCTCGTGGATGCGGGCTCAATTCGTCTGGATGAACTGGTTGGAACTATCGTTCCCGGAATTTCCGGCGCGGACAGAATCACCATTCGCGACCTTCTCACCGAGCGTTCCGGGTTGCCCGACATCAACAGCTTTCCCAACTACGATGATATTCTCCAGCATCATCAGACCCCGGCCAGCCTGATTGCCAAGATTAAAGGGCAACCTCTGCTCTTCCCACCGGGTTCGAAATTCCAACATGAAGAGCATTCCGCCTACAATCTTCTCGCCCTGATCGTCGAGAAAAGGACCGGCCTTTCCTTTCGTGCTGCCGTCGATCACTTGATCTTTCGGCCGGTAGGTTTAACGGCATCGGGTATCGACGATGATTCTGCGGCGGATAGTCTACAGGACGCCAAGGGGTATGAGCCGTTCGGCACCTACGCATTAAAGCCCGCGGCCCTCATCCATTGGTCGGCCAAGACGGGGAACGCGTCGGCGTTTACCACTGCGCGCGACGAGGCACGATGGGTACAAGCCTTGTTTCGCGGCCATGTCCTGCGCGCGTCATCGCGCGAAGCGGTGCTCGACACTTCCATGAGTGTAGGGTATGGCTGGTTCAAGGGCCAGAACAAGCGGTTTAATGAAACTGCGTACTACATGAATGGTCGCGCGCCAGGCTTCGCGTCATTCGTCCTCTACTTGCCGCGCTCGGAGACGACCGTCGTGGTTCTGAGCAATATCTACTCGTCGGTGACCACAACAATCGGCAATGATATTGCGGCTTTGTCGGTCGGTCTGTCGTACCAGCCCTTTCAATTCCAACACTCTGCTCCCAGTCCGTCGGAGCTGAAGAACTTCACCGGCACATTTCAGTTTGGCGCAGACTTTTACCAGCCTAACGCGAAGGTGGTCTTGATTCCGAATGGTCGGGATTTGTCGCTGCGCTGGCCGTCAGGTACGGTTTCATGGCTGATCCCCTTGGACCGGGATCGCTTCCTCGATCGTTCGTACTGGGAAGAGGTCATGATTGGACGAGACGCATCGGGACGCGCCAGCACACTGGTTTATGGTGTTCAAAAGGGAACTCGAGTGGCCGAGTGAACTCCAGTTCCTAGTATCCAGTGTAAACTCGAGAGGCAGCGCTCGTTATGTGGAAAGGACAGGTCAGGCGTCGTACCTCGAACGCTCCGCAGACATTGACGGTGCCCGGGTTCGCCAGACTGTGACAGAAAGAAAATGGGAAACACAGTCCTATTCATCCTGGGATATTTCATTTTCTGTTCCTCCGTACCAGCGCAGGAACAGCCACGGGAGTTGAAGGGCGATGGCCACTTACTCGGCGAGACCGCCGAGCAGTTTTTCTCCGAAGGTCATGTTGGGGATATGGCGCGAGCATGCCAAGGGAGGGACTGGAAAACTGTGAAACAGTTGTCCAAGAACCTAGACTATGCGTCCCAAACCAACGCAAAAGAGATTTGCGTTCAAGAAAAGCTTGCCAAGCAGCAAGCCACCAGCGGGGCACGTTTGGAATATAACGGCAGCGGCGATGGGGAGACGATGAGGACAGACAGGTTCACCTTCGACCGCGACCATTTGGTTAAGATCGACATGGTCTATAGCGCCCCCATCGCAAACGTTGAAGGATTTCATCCCAAGTCCTTTGGCGAGCTCTTTTCTGGATTGCAAGAAGCCTACGGGCCACCGTCGCGAAGCTACAGCGAACCCAAGCTAGATATTTATGGAGTAAAGTACGACGCGCGCCGCGCCGTTTGGCTCGGAGAGCAGGACGTAATCAGCATTAGCGAGGAGCCCGGCACGGAGGGTCGGACCGAAATAGTCGCGGAAACACTGGCGGAGTACAATCGCACCGGAAAGCCTGCAAATCCTCTTCAATAACCAGACTTCTTCTCGCCAGATCAAGAGGCCGGAACCGCTTTTCGAGCAGAACTTCGCGAACCGAATAAGGCCTAAGCCCTGGTTATTGGACCCTGGCCGAAACGGTGGGAGTCTGGGCCACCCTTCTGAGAAGTTCCTGCTCCTCGGGAGAGAAGTCACGGTAGCGACCCGACTCGATTTGACGCCGCCGAGCATCGGGCGGCATGGCCTGCAAGGCTTGGATCACATTCCGCACTTCTTGCCGGGGCACTGTGCTGATAGCCGTGACGGTCCGGTAGTTTGCAAACCGCGTCGGCACGGTCGGAGCCTTGATGGTCACGACGTCCCTATCAGAACTGCTCACCGGATGGCGAGGGTCGGAATCCTGCTGCAGCGAGTTGTCGCGAGGGTCTCCTCTGTTCCCCTGGTCACGACCAGGATCCTGGGGTGGGTAACCATACGGGCCGTAATACGGGCCATAATAGGGATAGTAGGGGTAGTAGTACGGATAAACGTATACATATGGATACGTGGGCCAATACCAACCCCAGCCCCAGCCGAAGCCGACACGAAATCCCCAGCCCCAGCTGGGATAGCCCCATCCCCGCCACCCGTAGCCGCCACGCCAGCCAACACCGCCGTAGCCGCCACGCCAGCCAACGCCGCCGTAGCCGCCACGCCAGCCAATGCCGCCGTAGCTACGCCAGCCACCCCCTCCATGAAACCCTCCGCCGAAACCTCCACCGCCTCCGTGGAAGCCTCCGCCGCCACCATGGCCGCTACCGGCAAAGGAAGCCTGCGGAACACAAAGGAGCGCGATGGTCGTGATCAGGAGGCAAAGACTTTTAAAAAGGGGAGTTCTCATTTCAGCGCCTCCACCCAAGGCAGGCCGTTGAGCTACCAATCTACGTCAATGATACTCCCGTTTTAGAGAGGGAACGCAGAAAATCCAACCTGCCAATCTTTGAAATGCGGCTGGCCAATACGGCAGGTGAGCGGTCGCGGATGCGGCGGAAGAGCCGATTTCGTAGCCCGGAGCGGAGGTCAGGGGTTTCTTGTGGTGTACGTCCAACCGATTCCGTCCGTAAAGCTTACGGTTGGTGGCGACGGCGGTTTTGGTGTTTCCTCCACTCGCGCTCTGCGGGGTTACTGGGCGCGGGGGCCGTTGGCGATTCTCGCAAACTTCATGGGCCACACCATGGCGGTGGCCACATCAAAACTGATGCTTGATCGCACCGCTTTCGAGGCGCCTCATCGGTGACCAGCATCGGATTCGGCGACGGGTTTTGCCAACCATCCTGTTGTATTGGTTACAATGAAGCCCTGAAGGTTCAGCGAGGAGGTGAAAGATGCACCGCGTGAAAGCACTCGCATCGATCCTGCTGTGGGTTTGCGTTTTATGCGGCATTCCTGCATGGGCCCTGGACGATGAAATGCATGCCCATCATCACGATCCTGACGAACAACTCGGCAAGGTCTCGTTTCCGATCTCCTGCGCGCCTGCCTCCCAGAGTGCCTTCGAGCGAGGTGTCGCGCTGCTGCATTCCTTCGGATACGAGGAGGCGGAGGAACAGTTCACCGCAATCACCCAAACCGATCCGCAGTGTGCCATGGCGCACTGGGGGATTGCCATGAGCCTGTTTCACCAGATCTGGGAGCGGCCCGAGGACTCAACTCTTCAGCGAGGCCATGACGAAATTGGAAAGGGGCAGAAGATCGGGGGAAAAACCGAGCGTGAGCGCGGTTATCTCTCCGCTCTAGCCGTGTTCTACCAGGATCCCGCCAAGAAAGACTACCTGCCGCAAGCGACGGCATACTCGAATGCGATGGCGAAGCTCGACCAGCAATACCCCACCGATGTGGAAGTAGGGGCATTCTACGCATTATCGTTGCTGGCGGCCAAGCCCCCGGACGACACCTCGCACGCCGCTGAGAAAAAAGCGGTTGCGATTCTTGAGCCGCTATTCCAGCAGCAGCCCAATCACCCCGGCCTCGCCCACTACATCATCCATGCCTGCGATTCACCTGAATTGGCGCCGATGGGACTTGCCGCTGCCCGCCGCTACGCGGAGATTGCTCCGTCGTCCGCGCACGCTGTCCACATGCCATCGCACATCTTTGCTCGCCTCGGACTCTGGCCGGAGGATATTCAGGCCAACCTCAAATCGGTGGCCCTGACCCAGAAATCCGACGCAATGTACATGCGCGGGCACGAATTGCATGCCAGGCATTTTCTACTCTATGCCTACCTGCAAACCGGACAGGACGACGCCGCCAGGCAAATGCTGGAGCAAGCGAAGCAGATTCTGGCGGTACCTACCAGCGGCGGGGACACGGGAATGCTCGAATATTACGGCTTTGCAGCGGCACATTTCCCGGCACTCTACCACTTGGAGATGCGAAACTGGCGGGATGCAGGGACACTCCAGCCTGCCGCTAACGCATCCCCCTATTTACAGATGATCACCTATTGGGCGCAGACCATCGCCTCAGCACACATGGGCGATGTGGAAGCGACCCGGCGCAATGCCCAGAAATTCGACGAGGCGGAAGAGGCGACTCGCAAATCAAAGTACGCTTATGCACTGGAGGGACCGCAGTCGTCGCACGGTGAGGTTGCCGCGTGGCTCGCCTTCGCCGAGAAAAGGAATGACGAGGCGCTCCAGCAGATGCGTCAGGTCGCCGACACGCAAGACAGAGTGGGAAAAGCAGAAGTCGACATTCCCGCGCGCGAGATGCTGGCGGATATGCTGCTCGAACTCCATCAACCCGAGAACGCCTTATTGGAATATGAAAGGTCGATGAAGATTGATCCTGGCCGCTTTAACGGGCTGGCGGGCGCTGCCCGAGCCGCCCAGTTGGCTCATCAGGCGGCAAAAGCGAATTTCTACAACGCGCAATTGCTAAAGAACTGCGACGACGGAAAGCATTCCGATCGCCCCGAATTACGCAGCGCCAAAACGGAGCTGGCAGAAAACGGGCAATAGCCCCAACCCAAAGTCGGGTAGTGTCGATTGCCACCCCACTCGCGGAAACGAACAAGGGGAAGGGTTGCGACCGCCCGCTGCAGGGTACGCTCTGCGTCGACTCCGGGAAACGAGTCTTCCCTCCGTCCGTGTGCGCAGCGAAGACAGCCTATTTCAGCTTGGCGAGCTTTCGCAGCGGCCAACGAAGGGTCGGTTCACTCAGGTCCAGTGGTCGGCCTCGACGGCGATTGCTTCCACAATGTCTGGGTGAACGCCGATGCGGTGATTTGGTAAACCAAGGAGTTCCTGCCAGATCCATCGCGCCTGGAGCCATTGCGAACTCCACCAATCTTTTCCAATGCCTTCTGCGACCGCAGGTTCTCGGGGCCAACCAGAAAGACAACCCGATCCACGAAGGTAAAAGCATGCCGGAGCATGAGTTCTTTCATCTCGCGATTGTAGGTTCCACCCCAGTGGGAACGAGCCAAGAACGTCCAGCCGATTTCGATTTCGCTTTTGTGTTCGTCGTAGGCGTGAAATCGCGACGTCCCGATCACTTTGCCGTCTTTCGAATCAACGGCGATCAGTGCACCGCCAGAATCGAGTGACGCCTGAAAGAACTTCTTGAAGACATCCTCCTTCCAACGATCTTTGTCCGGGTGCTGCTCCCAAATCCGTGGATCCGAGGCCACCGCATACAGATCCCCGAAATCGCTGGCCCGAAGAGGCCTGAGTTCCAAGAGCCTGCCCTTCAGCATGGGTTGAAGATCATAGGTCATGCGCTTTTTCATTATCGCTCATTGACATTGTTCAGCATCTCAGCCTCGACCCGACTTAATTCCGACCTTTGGTTGTCTGCGGATTCAGACACTCGGAGGTGCCGAACGCCAAGGGCTCAGCGAGAAGGAGGGCGAAATGTTTCTATAACTGATAACTGGCTGGTTTGGTTAGCGATTCGTCTTAACGGTCAGTTGAGACCGTACGACGTCTCCCAAGAGAAACAGATCCGTAAGCAGTGCGCGCAGATGGATCGAAGCATTGAGATTGTCGACTAACTGAGAGCTAATCGAGGGCTGAGCACGAACCAGTTCAATGGCTGCGAGCGAGTTTTGGGCATCACGGTCGAGCACCTCAAGAAATGCCTTATATGTTTCCGCGGGCTCAAACTTTCCTTCTCGTAGCGTCAAGGCGCAACTCTCCGCGAGTCCGCTGATCGCGCTGGCTGCGCGATCGAGGAATTGGCGGATGGGCGAGCCCGCACCGCCCACTTCTTCACGCGGAAGACCTTTTGCAGCGTAGGCGAGCATGAACTCATAGCATTCTTCGATCGCAGTACAGCGTTCCAAGATCCCTGTTTCTATTCCCTCGGACATGTCCTGGCTGTCAGGCCTCCGTTTGGGCGGAATGGGGTGACGCCGCTGTCGAATCGACCATCCAGCGGTGAGGATCGTGCTCCTCCAGGTAAAAATCACGGCTCATCCAACCGAAGATCATCGACTTTGTAATCGGGATTTTTTCCGGGCGAATCGCAAAATAGATGTGCACTGTGACCATCGCGATCAGTCCTACCCCCGCCAGCCCGTGCAGGACGTACATCATGCCCCAAGTCATGTCGCTGAAAAGGTAAGGATTTCGCGGAAAGAAGACCGTGCGTACGCGAAACATCATCAATACGCCGGTTCCGATGGCGGAAAGCCCGGTGGCGAGGATGGCGCCGTGGTAGAGCTTGTTCTCGAGTGGATATTTGGCGAACTTTCGCGGGGGCGCCGCGTCGCGGCCCACGAACCGCAAAAATCTGTGACAGGCGTCGGTGATGTCGATTTTGTCAGGCCAGATCGACCAGAAGTCGAGCCAAAAGGAGGCATGCAAAATGTGGAAGAGGATCGATGCGGTCAGCACAACCCCTGCGATCCAGTGATAGGTCACCCAGGGAAACTGGAAGCCAACTTTCGGAAGAAAGGCCGTGAAGAGCAGCGTTAGCATGGCAAGCGCCATGACCCAGTGGAAAAGGCGCGCAGCCAGGGAATGCCGGGGGACGCGTGAGGGAATCGCCGAAGCGGGCAGACCCGAACCTTCCACCGCAAACTGGCGAGGCTTGGCGAAGTAGCGCACGTACGTAGCATGAATCACAAGGAAAAGCAGGCCGGCAATCGCCGATACCCAGATGAGGAACCACGCAATGTGAATGGGCACCAACTTCCCCCACGGATCGGTGGCCCACTGTAAGGGCGACGCTAGGAAGCCCATTTTGCCTCCTCCACTCCGCCGATGGCCCGCTTCACCAGATTTCGCATCAGGGGAATTTTATAGGCGTTGAATTGCAAAGGCACCGCTCCCTTGACCGCCACTTTCCCGGCCATTTCGCCGGTGGCAGCGTTGGCTGGCATACCGCGCACCGCGTTTTCGACCGCTGTAAGCCGCAGCGGGCGGGCAGCGGCGGCGTTGACCGCGATGCGAAGCCGCTCGATTTTGCCCTCGGCTAAAAGCAGGGCTGATGCGACGTTTAACAACGGAAAGTCCCACACATTCCGGTCCCGCACTTTCTCAAAATAAAATTTCGCTCCCGCCCACCGAGACGGAAGTTGAATCGACGTCAGCAAATCTCCGGCTTCGAGGATGTGCAGCCGGGTAATGTCAATGTCTGGGCCGATGAAATAGTCTTCCGCATTCACGACTCGTTCGCCCTGGCGCGTGCGAATCACGAACTTGGCCTCGAGCGCAATGAGTGCGGGTGCGGTATCGGAAGGATTCACGGCGACGCAGCGGTCTGCGTGCAAAATCGCATGCTCGCGGTTGCGTCCCTCTGGAGTGTCGGCATAGCAAATGTTTCCGCCCGCACGGTAGCAAGGCCAACCGGCGCGATAATACCAGCAACGCGCGTCTTGGGAGACGTTCCCGCCGATCGTGGCCTGATTCCGAATCTGCGGTGAAGCGACGACGGACGCAGCCTCTGACAGCAGCGAGTACTGTTGTTGAATCACGGGATGCTGCATCACTTCCGTAAGGGTCGTCATCGCGCCGATCTCGACGCCGTCGCTCGTGGAGCGGATTCCCCTGAGTTCTTCAATCCCGCTCAGGTCAACAACGGTTTGCGGCCGCTTGATGCGGTCTTTGAGCCAGTCAAAGGTGTCGAGTCCGCCCGCCAGCACCCACACGCCGCCTGCGTGTTGCTGAAGAACACGGTGTGCCTCGTCTACCGAGCTGGGCTGAAGCAGCTCAAAGGCCGGCATGACATCTCGAATCACTGCCATAACTTGCTCCTCTCAACCCGCTTCTATATATGAGCCATGAGTGGATGCTGCATCGGCCTCCCGGCTTCGAGCGCAGTCAAGATGGTATCGGCATTGACGGGTGCGCGGCGAAAGATCTCGTCGCCCAGCGCATCCGAAAGTGCGGTCAAGATTGCGGCACAGCCGCCGCCCACCGGCGGCTCGCCAACTCCCCGCGCTCCTACCGGGGTCTCGGGATCGGGAATGTCCAGCGCCTCCCATCGCATGTCGAGGGGCACATCGAGAATGGTCGGGGGTTTGCTGTGGTAAAAGCGTGTGGAAAGCATGGCGCCGTAGTGAGGGTCGTAAACCCATTTCTGACCGAGCGCGTGACCCATGCCTAAAACTGAGCGGCCAAGTACCTGCCCTCCGAGCGCGCGCGGATGAATTACCGTGCCGGTGTCCGCGCAGGCGAGAAAATCGGTGATGTAATACTTGCCGGTCTCGACATCGACTTCCACTTCGGCAAAGCTCGCGACAAAGGAAAACGTTTGTCCGTCGCGAGGGTAGGTATCTTTGGCAGCGGCCACCAGCCCTTGGCCGGCCAGGGCTGCCGCCGACGCCTTGGTCAACTTGTTCAGATCCGGTGCCGTATCGTGGCCGTCGTAGATACCGCCCAGCTGAATCGCGCGTTGCGCGGCCTGCGCCAGGGTCATGCCGGTTCCGCCCTTCCGGAAAACGCGTTCCCGGGCGATCTGGTACTGTTCGGGTTTGCCGCCGAGTGTTTTAGCGGCGATTTCCTGCAGCCTTTTCTTGGCCTCCATGGCGGCTGCGTACGCGGCACGCGTCATCGCATGCGTGGTCTGGCTGCCGCCGGAGACGCAAGTGAAAGGAAGATTCTTGGCTGTATCACCCCAAATGACGTCGCACTTTTCCCAGGGGACGCCTAGAAGTTCGGCGCCTGCGCGGTGAACGTCGATCACCGACTCGGTTCCCAGGTTGCCGATTCCAGACTGAAATCGAACACGCCCCTGGGGCGTGATGACCAGTAACCCGTCGAAGCCGACCGTACCGCCCACATACGTACTCAGCGAAACGCCCACGCCGCGAACCTTGGTCCCGCTTCGTTTCGGTGTACGCGCTACTCTCTCCTGCCAGCGGAACAGCTCGGCGCCGCGGTCGAGCGCTTGCTTCAGGAATGCGCTGGTCGCATAGGGCCGCTTGCCGTTCACCAGCGGACCGAACGGCGCCTTGCCTTCTGGACAATTGATGCGACGAATGGCGACCTGATCGACCCCGAGACGGCGCGCCGCTTTCGCCAGGATCGGTTCCATAATGATGATGCCCTGCAAGCCACCTGGCGAACTCTGTGCGCTTCGGGGCGGGGTGTTCGTCAAGATCGTGGCCCCGCGCCAGCGCATGGCTAGCGGTTGATACAGAAGGGACACGATCCGGCCTGACGACGGCACATCACCGACCGCATCGTAGGGCCCGTTGTTGGCGATCACGAACATATCGAGCGCCTGAATCCGTCCTTCTTTGGAGAAGCCGACTTTCATCCGGCCCATCAAACTTGGCCGCGCGCGTCCGATGAACGTTTCCTCCTCCCGGCTGATGCGCATCATCACCGGAGCATTCGCCTTCTTCGATAAGAGCGCCGGGATGATCAGCGATATACCGCCCGTGATTTTGCTGCCGAAGCCGCCTCCTGTGTATTCGCTAATCAGCACAACCTTGCTGCGATCGATATTCAGCCAGCGGGCGATGGCGGGTACGGTCTGCGCGGTACTTTGCGTCCCTGTGTAAACGTACACCTTCCCATTCTGCCAATACGCGAGCGCACTGCGGGTTTCGAGCGTCTGATGACTCGTGTCCGGTGTGACAAAGGTTTCGTCGAGGACCAGCGCGGCCGTGTTGAAGCCACCCTCGAGATCGCCGTACGACCATTCGTCGGGCGTTTTTCCGGCTGGCAACTGACCATGCTCAGCCTTGGCGAAGTCAGCGTGCGTCCACTTGAGTTCGCCAATCGTGGGAGGCCCCGGGGTTTGCCCGCCCGAAGGATGAGGCTGCATCCAGAGATTCCCCTCCATTCGCGGATTCGGCCCCCCGGGTCGCAGCGTGTCGAGCGGATCGATCACGAAAGGCAGGGGCTCGAAAGCAATCGCGATCTTTTCGATTGCCTCGGCGGCGGTGAATTCGTCCACGGCGGCCACCGCGAGAATCGGCTCCCCTTGATACAACGGCTCCAGGGTCAGGGCGCGTTCGCTCTTCGGATTGGCCTTGATCACCGTGCCGTTGTCCGTGAGGGAATCGGCGGGCGGGGGGAGTTCATCCGCGGTGAGAATCGCTTTCACGCCCGGCATGGTCAGAGCTTGCCGGGCATCGATGTGGGTGACGCGCGCGTGCGGCAAGGGGCTCAGCAGCAGCTTGCACCACAGCATGCCATCGACATGATAATCCTCGGCGTATTTCGCCTGCCCCGTCACCTTGGCATAAAGGTCTGGGGTTACGTAATCCTTGCCGATCAGTGTGTGGCCCACGCCGTATACGCGCTCGGATGCGGTGGCCGGTGGCGCGTCCTTGTTCTCTCGTGGCTTTTCAGAGGTCGTCTCAGGCATGGCTGGCCTTCCTCATATTGTCTGCCCCGCGCATGAGTGCGGTGAGGATCTTGTCGTAGTCCTGACAGCGGCACAGATTTCCCGACACACCCTGTGCCAACTCCGCTCTTGTGGGATGGGGATTGATCTTCAGGAATCCAACCGCCGCCATGATGAAACCAGGCATGCAGAACGCGCATTGGAAGCCTTGTTCGTCGACGACGCCCTGTTGCACCGGATGCAGCCTTCCATCGGCTGCCGCCAAACCTTCGATCGTCAGAACCTTGCGGTTCCGCACCGTGTGGGTGAGGATCGAACAGGCATAATGTGGTACGTCGTCGATCAGCACGGTGCAGGAGCCGCACTCACCTCGGTCGCAGCCAAGCTTGGTGCCGGTCAGACCGAGCTTGTGGCGAAGAGTCCAGGCGAGCGTTTCCTGCTTCATGACGTCGGCGCGGCGCAGCTGACCATTGACGTTGAGCGTAATCAGGCGTTCGCCTGTGCCGCTCGTCTGGCCTAGAGAAGAGGGGGCGCGAAACAGATACCCCACCGAGGACACGGCCACGCCTCCGGCAATCACCCCTTTGATAAAGTCGCGTCGCGAGATCGCTTCGGGCGTGCTACCGATCCTCGATGGATCGACAAGGTCGCTCATCTTAGGAGTACCTCCTACGATGTTGGCTAAAGATTCTCCGCTTGCGGCGGCCCGAGGGCTCCAGCTTCCCCGCGTGGAAGGTCCACGCCACCGCAACCTGCCGCCCATAAATTGTAAGCTTTTTATTGCCCTATCGATCGGACGAAAATGGAAGAAGTTGGCAACTGTCCGGTCGAATCTGGTGTGTCGGACGGAACTCACCGCTTGGTTTCGAACCGCACCAGAGGCAATCACCTATAATCGATCGCAGCCATGGCGCTCACCCCTGGCACAAAGCTCGGTCCTTACGAAATTCAATCCCTCCTGGGCGCAGGAGGAATGGGCGAGGTCTACCGTGCCCGCGACTCTCGGTTGCAACGTGATGTGGCGGTGAAAGTTCTGCCGCGGGCACTTTCTCGTGACGCGGATCGCCTCCGCCGCTTTGAGCAAGAGGCTTTGGCGACCGCCACCTTGAACCATCCCAACATTCTGGCGGTTTTCGACATAGGCACCAGCGACGGCTTGCCTTACGTGGTCTCCGAACTGCTGGAGGGAGAAACTCTGCGAGAACGTCTGCGGAGCGGAGCAATTCCTCTGCGCAAAGCACTGGACTACGCTTTGCAGACCGCGCACGGCCTGGCGGCAGCCCAGGAAAAGGGCATCATTCATCGCGACCTCAAGCCTGAAAACCTCTTTCTCACGAAGGATGGGCGGCTCAAAATCCTCGACTTCGGCCTGGCAAAACTGACCCAGACCGAGCCCGACGAGCAGGCTTCGATCGCAACCGTGAGCGACGGCACGGAAGCCGGCGTAGTCCTGGGGACGGTTGGCTATATGTCGCCCGAACAGGTTCGGGGGCAGTCGCTCGATGGGCGCTCCGATATTTTCAGTTTGGGGGCGATTCTCTACGAGATGCTCTCAGGCCAACGTGCATTTTGCGGGGACACACCCGCGGACACGATGAGTGCGATTCTCAAGGAAGAACCTGCGGAGTTGAGCACCGCCAACCGCAATGTTTCTCCCGCGCTGGAGCGCATTGTGCAGCACTGTCTGGAAAAAAGCCCGGAGGCTCGCTTCCACTCCGCCAGCGACCTTGGGTTCGATCTCGAACATCTTTCCGGGATTTCCGCCAGTTCGGCCACGCTAGCGCCGATCGAAGCTGCGCCGCCGAGTCGCCGGCGGTTGCTCGGACGCGTGAGCGCTCTCCCGCTGGCTCTTATGATGTTGGGTCTCGGTTGGTGGTTGGGCCAGAGCGGCGCTCGCCAGGCTCCGCCGGAATTCAAGAGGATTACCTTTCGCACCGGAGCCATTGGGAATGCGCGCTTTGCTCCCGACGGTAGTGTGGTTTTCAGCGCGTGGTGGGACGGCGGCGGTCAACAGCTCTACCTCAACCGCGAGAACGATCCCAGCGCGCGCGAACTGGGGCTGAAGGACGCTGAACTGCTTTCCGTCTCGCGCAACGGAGAATTGGCAGTGCGCTTGCGCACGGTGCATCCCAATGGCCTGATTGAACTGGGCACGTTGGCGCGGGTTCCACTCAGTGGCGGCATGCCGCGCGAGGTGCTGGACAACGTGATAGACGCGGATTGGGCCGGCGATGGGGAAAACCTGGCGGTGGCCCGCTTTATCCCGGCAAATGCCCATTGGCACTTGGAATATCCCATTGGCAAAGTTCTGCTCGACAGCATCAACTGGATCAGCACCCCGAAGATTTCTCCGAACGGCAAGTGGATCGCGTTTGCCGATCACGAAAACAACATCGGTGACGACGAGGGTTCGATCGCGGTGATCGCAACCGACGGTGAGGGTCGAGAGAAGAAGCTTTCCACGGGATGGGAGTCGATCGAAGGCATTGCCTGGGCGTCCGCCGAGGAAGTCTGGTACACCTCCACCATGAGCGGTTTTGCCACCAACCCGCGGGCTGTGACCGTCTCTGGTAAGCTGCGCAACATCACCAACGTGCCTGGCGGCATGGTCCTGCAAGATGTGCGCAACGGAACCGCCCTGGCCGTGGTGAACCTGTCGGGACGGGGGATTCGGGCTCTAGCACCTGGCACAAGAGAGGAGCGTGAGTTGGGATGGTTCGGCTGGTCGTTGCTTGCCGCGATCGCCCCGGACGGTCGAAAAGCACTGTTCTTCGACGTGGGCGAGGCTGGCGGTACGAACTACACTGTGTTTTTGCGCGATACAGATGGTGCGCCGCCCGCAACACTGGGCCAGGGGAGGGCGCTGGCCCTCTCCCCGGATGCAAAGTGGATCGTCACCCAACCGGCCAGGGGTGGGTCGTTAAACCTGGTGCCCACCGGCGCCGGCCAGTCCAAAACCCTTACGCATGATTCGGTAAACTACAATCGCGTGAGCTTTCTACCGGACGGCAAGTGGTTGCTGGCTTCCGGCATTGAGGCTGGACACGGCGAACGCGACTACCTGATCGCCGTGAACACCGGCGACTCCAAGCCGGTTACGCCCGATGGCATCTCCGGCGTAAGGCTTTCACCCGACGGCAGGGCTGCTGCCGTACGAGGACCCGATGGAAAGTGGGGCGTCTGGCCGCTCGACGGCAGCAGTATGCGGCCCATCCCCAGGCTTACGTCCGAGTACGATGTGGTCAACTGGTCGTCGGATGGCGGTTCAGTCTACGTTGAACCGATCCAAACTGGAAAGATCGCGAAAATCTACAAAGTGAATGTCACCACGGGAAAAATGGACCCGTGGAAAACCCTTGGAACCGAGGCCGCCGGAATTCAATTCGTGAGCGCACCGCTCATCTCAGCCGAAGGGAACGCCTACGCCTATACTTACGCGTACCAAACGTCGCAAGCGTATGTGGTGACAGGATTGAGATAGATGCTGGGGGTGTCATGAAGCACCGGTCTATTCTTCGTCGGCGTCCCTCTGCGACTGCAATCGTGGGCCAGTGAGGGGCAAATCGAAAGAGAATCGGTCCTCTGGTTAGCCGACAATCTTCGATACCTGCCCGCTCGACATCGGCAACTGCACGGATTGGCCTGGTTGACGCGATCTAATTTAGCGCCAAACCAATGATGAACCCAAAACGTAAACCGACGCTTCTAATCCTGGCTTTGCAGGGTTTGCTCTGCCTATTGATTTGGCGAAGCCTGGCGGTACCTAAGATCGCACCGAGCACGATCCTTAGCTGGTGTGCGGTTGCTGCGGTGACGAGTGGACTGCTGGGTACGGTTTGCCAGGTGCGAAGAAGGTCGTTCGCAGGATTAGAAACCGTAGCGACGAGATGAGGTATTCGGTTGTTCTAATGGAGTTTGGGGGAGCGACTTGCGGATCAGTCGCCGAGCCATTGGCCCATCATATGTCACCTGCAGGGAACCGATTCCTGCCTCAGAGATTAGAGTGATTGCAACCGGCCCATTCGGAGGCTGGGATCCGACATCACTGCTACGGCGTGCTTGAAGCCAGAAAGACACCCGCGCATGATCGAAAGAGCGCTGTAGTAATCGTTGTATCGGAAAAAGCCCGTCTGCCCTCGCCACATGGGATAAAAATCACAGGCCTGAAGCCATTTCTCAAAGACGGCGTCGATATCCAGGTACGTATCGGGTACAAAGTTGCTGGCATCCTCCCAGTTCTCGGCATAAAAGATCTTTGACACTGAATGTGCCGGATGGCTTCGCGCCAGTGTCTCCAACGCGGCGTAGAAGACGGCATCCCGAACAATCAGGTGGCAGTTCTGATGATCCTTGTGCCAGCTGCCACTCCAATGAGTAATAACAACCTGCGGTTTGTATCGCCGGATCGCGTCACAAACTGCCAGGGAGCTCTCCTCGTCGAACGGGATCTCGGCGTCAGGGTAAGCAAGGAATAGGGCCTCCGCCCCGAGCAGTTGAGTTGCTTTCTGCGTGGCGGTGCGCTGCATTTCGCCGTATTGCTGAACCTGAATATCTTTCGGAGCTCCCTTCTCTCCCAGAGAAAGACTCAGCAGAGCGCCGCCTCCTCCGCGCTCGATCTGTTGGGCCAGGGTGGCTCCCATGGTGAAGAGGCCGTCGCCGGGGTGCGCCGCAATCGCCATGATCTTGCCGGGGGTGCCGTCGGGCGACGACTCTCTCCACACCGCTGATTTGGCCAATGCTGACAGGGCTACCGCGCTACCGACCGATTGCGCGAAGGAACGCCGGTTCATCGTGCCTCCTTCTGAGCTCTAGAGTATTTCCTGCCGCGATTCACGGCACTCTTTTTCTTCAATGCCGGTTCCTGGTTGCTTACGGCAGCTTCCCAGGCCAAGCGCGCACAGCCGAGCAGGTTAACCGTGTCCGCCATTCCGCTCACCACAACCCTCACCTGGTTGGCGGCGAGCGGTTGTGCCCGCTCAAACATTGCCTTCTGTAAGGGTCCAAGGTAAAGGTCGGCGACGGCTGCCATGCCTCCTCCCAGAATGATGACCTCCGGATCAAACAAGCTCACGAGATTAGCCACCGCAAATCCGAGAAGCCGGCCAGCGCCGTTGAAGATGTCCACTGCCAGCCCGTCACCCTGACGGGCAGCAGCCGCAACCTCATGGGCAGTAATGTTCGACACCTGCAGGCGTGTGAGGCTGCTTGCTTCTCCGTCCCGCAAGCGTTGTTGCGCGACCCGGGCGATGGCTGGTCCGGCGACCAGAGATTCCAACTCTCCGTGGCCCTGAGCCGCCTGGACAGCTTCGCGCGTAACTGTGAGCCATCCAGCGCATCCGGAAAGTTCATGCGCGCCTCTAATGATGCGCCCACCACTCAGGATCCCAGCGCCAATTCCGGTGCCGATCATCAATACGATGGCGTCGGACTTGCCTCGTGCCGCCCCCAGCCAGGACTCGCCCAACACGGCTGCATTGCGGTCGCTTTCGACCCGGACGGGAATGGCAAGCGCACGCGTCAAACGCCTCGTCAGCGGCATGTGTTTCCACCCCGGCAGATTCGGAGCCCAAACCGTTCCGTTACGGCGAACCAGTCCTGGTATGGCCACGGCGGCGGCGACATAAGCGTCCGCGGGCTTCTTGCCGCCGGCAAGATCCTTCGCGAGCTGAATCATCTGGAGCACCGGTCCGGACGAAGAACTGACATCCACCGGCACGGTGCGACTCGAGACAATCTTTCCCTTGCGGTCAACGACTGCGGCGGCACATTTTGTGCCACCGAGGTCAACCGCCAGCACGCCTGACACTGTACCTTCTCCTTTGGTCACGCTATGCGCAGCAACTCTACCCAGCGTTTGGCAGCGCCATGGACTTGCGCTCGCCCAAGGAAAGGGCAAGCGACAGGCCAACAATGCCGATCGCTCCCAGCCCCGGCACGATCATGCCGGCGCGAACGCTGACTCGTTGCGAAACCTGCCCCACGGCCCAGGGAAACATCATGCCGCCAATGAGCGCAATCGAAAACAGCAATCCAAAGACAGTCCCCGCCCGTTGCGAGTAGCGGTCACCCGCAATGGCCAGTGTCGTCGGGAAGATCGGCCCATACGACAATCCAATCAAAGCCGTCCCGGCAAACAGCAGGATCAGCGATTGGGCGGAGAGCAGGACGGCGCACCCTGCCAGGGACAGTAATGCCGTCACCGCCACGAGCTGCGATTTTCCGATCCCTCGCAACAATCTTGCTGCCAGCATACGGCTCAGCATCAGACCCGCCCAATACGCCGCCAGCACCAGCGTGGCAACTCGCGGGGAACTTCCGGTGAGGCCGACATAGGTGGATGTCCAACCAGCGATACATGCCTCGTTACCCGATTCAAGAAACAAAATCAATGCGAGCAGCATTACGCCCGGGTATTTCCCGACCTCGAGAAGTTCACGCCAAGAAAACGCCTGCTTCGTCTTGGCAGGCGGAAACCAGACCACCGTGTAGCAGAGAGCGCAAACCGTTGCCAGAACGGCACAGAAGAGAAACAATTGGGGAATGGAAAAGTGTCCTTCGATGCTGGCTGCCATGAGAGGAATGCTAACCGCGCCGACACCAAAGAAAATGCCCAGCAGATTCAGCATGGGTCCTCGCTGCGCGGCGTAAAGATCAGACACCAGCACGTTGGTGCAAGTATTCAAGCCGCCTCCCCCCAATCCGAGCAAGATGGCAGCCATGCTCGCAGTCGCAAACGAGTGTGCGTCCGCGAAGAAAAGCATCGCTAACCCAACGATGAGAGAGGAGGCCAACAGATTCGCTTTGTTTCCCAGATGATCAATCAGGGGCCCGACCACCAAGGAAGCAAGAAAAATTCCCAGATACAGCCAGAGGAACAAGGTTCCCTGTTGTGCCAGGCTTATCCCTAAGCGCGTGCGCATGGCGGGCAGGCCAAACACGGTTCCCAGGATGGCGAGAACAATCCCAAAGACAAGGATTCCTGCGCAGGCGTTGAAAAACAGCAATCGCGGCCGGACAGTTTGGTTCACAGGCTATCGTTTCAGCGAGCGTTCGTATTCTTCGAAAACCCGATTGTTGTTGTCCGCTGGTATGCCTGGGAAGTTGCGCGTAACAAAAACCGGGGGATTCTTGCCCCGCGCCGCCAGATCAGAGGCCACCTGTGCGATGATCGCCATGGCGATCATGACCGTTGAGACGGTCGATCCCGCGGCCACCGGCGCCTTCCAACCCTGCACCTGCACCAACGCATCTTCAGCGGGCACGCAGTTGTCGATGACGTAGTCCGCAACGTCTACCAGTTTCTTTCCCGACGAATGAGTGGCCGCACGCTTGCGGTAACTGTCCATCGATGTAATGGCGACGGTTGTCAGTGCGCGCTGCTTAGCCTCTTGTAGCACTTCAATTCCCGCGGCGTTCAAGCCGCCGTGAGAAAAGACCAGCATTACGTCGCCCCGGCGGATGGGCTCGTTTTCGAAAAGGACGGCTGCGTAGCCTTCACGACGTTCCAGCCAGAGCAGCCCCTGCGCTCCTCCCGAGCCGATCACATTCGTCCACATCAGCCGCATGTCCATCAGCGGCCGAAATCCCGGAAATGCGCCGTACCGCGGGAACATATCTTGCACGGGCAGGGCAGAGTGCCCGCTGCCAAACATATGCACCAGACCACCGCCGTCAATACACCCGGCCATGACCGCTGCAACCTTCTCGATGGTTACCGTTTGTGTCGTCCAGATTCGATCCAGAACTTCTGTAATGCGTTCGCGGTAGCGGAAGACGCTCACAATTACTCCTCCATCAATATTTAAGATGAAGCAACTCGCTGCGCTTGCTCAATGTAGAACTCGATTCGATCGATTCGCACGCCCTCTGCCGGAACTTCTGCCTTCAGATTCAAATCAGGTCCTGGGGGAGGAACTTCCTGTCCGGGGCCTAATGTTTCGCATGCTGGAAGCAGATGTTTCCAGCATCCGGGCCACACTCCACTGCTGCCGGTCGGTTTGTATGATTGAAAAAAGAATACCCGCCGCCCGCACCTTCGCTCGCGTATCCCCAAGGATATTTTGAAAGGAGCCATTGTACGCCGAAGAACGTGGAAGTTACCTGACCCGTCGAACCATGGGCACAGAAACGGAGGTTGGGTACCTCAGTTCCTTGTCGGCCGAACAGGTGCCCGGCGGCGCTCAAATAGCGTGTTGCACATGCGCAATTAACCGGCGCACGCTCTTTGCCAGTTCGACTACTTCACCTTGACCACGAAGTTCGAAATCGATCTGATAATTCCCCGACGCTGCGTGATCGACAGCTTCTCTGAGTTCTAGCAGCGGCTTCACCACCTGGCGCGGGAGGACGAAGCTGATCCAAACGCTGAGCAGAAGCGTAATCCCGGATACAACGCTCAGCACCCACTCGGCCCTACGCAGAAGATTTCGCGCTTCCTGGTGTTCATGCTCGACACGACCCCAGCCTCGTTTTTCGAGTTCACCTGCCGTGTGCAGCACTTGGTCGCTCGAGGCTTGTAGTGAGGGTGCTACTCTCCGCAAAATTGGATCACCGGCCTCCAACGTACTGGTGATTTGCGCATCGAAGGCACCGGCCTGGCTGCGAAGATTGTCGATGAGCTGGGCGCGGCTTTTGTGCAGGGCCTGTTGCAAAAGATCATGGAGATCCCTTTCGTAATCTTGTAAGACCTGCTCAACGCGTTCCATGGCCGTGCCTCCAGGTTCTCGCGCGAGCGACACTGCATCGTTGAGTTCTTGCTCGTAAAGCGTTACATTCCTTAGAGCCTCCTCGGTGGAGTGCTGTTCCTCCGAGGCCAAACTGCCAATCTTCTCCAGAATCCCCTTTACTTGAGTGAGCGCCTGCTGGTTCGCGGTAAGGTATTCGGGGTCGCGGAGCAGAAAATAACTGCGCTCGGCCCGGCGGGCATCCAGCATCCGTACGGAGACCTGTTCCGCAAGAGTTGTTACTGGGGCGTCCACATTGACAATTCGGTCGACGATCATGCCCATCGTAAAGAGGTAATAAACCGCCAGGAAAATGACGGGAACCAGAATCAGCCTTACGGCCGCCAGGCTATAAGCGACTCGGCGACGCAGTGAACTACCCGGAGCAAAGATTTTGAATGACTTGCGGAGTCCCAGTTCCACAAC
Organism: Terriglobales bacterium; assembly: GCA_035622175.1. Taxonomy (GTDB): domain Bacteria; phylum Acidobacteriota; class Terriglobia; order Terriglobales; family Acidobacteriaceae; genus JAFAGX01. The sequence continues at coordinate 39,932 of DASPVV010000034.1, forward strand.
TACCTCCGAATGCCAGAGAGTCACACCCGCTGCTCCCCCACATCGTATGTCAGGGGAGATTTCTCGGCAGCTTTTTGGACTGCTTTCCTCCGCGCATACGCAGTGCCGATGGAGACGCCGGGCTTCCTTGGTGATTGAGCTCTTGTCCGTTGAGTGCGCGCAGTGCAATAGGCTGTTGCTGTCGTTGCGGGAGCGAAGGCTGTGATTCGCCGATGGCGCCGGAGGACTCCGGCGCATCGGCGGTAAGTTCCAGAGCCTAGTTGCTCATCGAGGCCTTCTGGGGCGCAAGGTCTTGGGAGGTCATATCGAACGTGAGCATAAAGCCGTTCGTTCCCTTAAACTCATAGGCCTTGGATCCCTCCCGGTAGGTCTCCAGCTCGTTGGGCATCATCACGAAGCCGTCGTTGCGCGGTGTGCCCCAGTATTTAACGTTGCTCAGCACCGCAGGCTCGTCGGTCATTCCCTGGAAGCGTTTCAGCTTGATCTCGGCGGTCTTTCCGCCGTTGAGTGTGGCGTGCGCCTGGTCCTTGTCAAACGTCCAAGTGTCGATGTCTCCTTCGGCTGTCTGAAAGGACTTCCACTTCACGGGAAAGACATGGCCGAGAATCTCGCCGAGCGCCCTTCGCTGTTCCGGCGTGGTGCTTTTGTCGAAAGTGGCCAAGACCCAGTCCATCTGTCCTTGCGAGAAATCGCCTCCCAAATCGCCGCTCAGCCAGAACTTTGCCCCCGTGAGGTCAGTGCTTCCGTAATGGCCCCTGTTCACCTTGTAGGCGTTATTGAACTTGCAGTAGTGTTCCGTCTTCCCATTCTCGTGATGAGCCGCCGGATGGGCATTGAAGTAACACATGCAGAAGTGTGGGCAGCTGCAGGCTTCGATTGCCGTGGCGTTGATCGCCCAATCCGACGCCGGAGCGGAATGACCCGCGCCAACCGAGAGCAGAGCGACCGTGAGAAACAATGCTGTTCTATGCATAGGAGCACCCCCCTGTGCGAAAGTATGCACTTGCATTCACCGCAGCGCAAGGCGGCTCCAGCACGCAAGGGGGTTGGAGAGAGCGTGATCCCACGGTTCGGAGACAAGATCGAGATATCCCTTGATTTCCTCGATCGGCTCGGGATCGAGCGCGAACAGAGTCTCGCGCCCTCGCCGGACGCCGTGGACGATGCCAACGCCCTCCATCATTCGGAGATGCTTCGTGATCGCCTGCCGGGTCAGCTTCGCGCCTTTGGTTAGTTGAGAAATTGAATGTCGGCGTCCGCGGCACAGTTTCGCAAGCAGCAACGGTCGCGTTTTGTCGCCGAGCGCAGCAAAGATTAGGGCATGAGCTCGGCGCCGGGCCGCCACGCTGCTACGGCCTATGCTGGACATAGTTCTCGGACCCCGTTCGCCTCTTCTCTCTTCACCCCTGCCGATGGGCTGGGAGATGGCAAGAACTCACTCACGCAAGCTGCTCCTGCTCAATGAGATAAGAGCGGAATCAAACTCCTGGCATTCTTCATCTAATTAATTAACCGAATGGTTAAAAGAATTCACAGAAAGGAAGGTTGATTATGAGGCTGTCTAGGTTGCAAGCAACTGCAGCAAGCTTGTTCCTGGCAGCGGTCTTGGTTGTGCCGGCGTGGGGGGCGAATTCCGGCACACATTCAGCGCTGCCCGGAACCCTAAATTATGTGGAAGGGCAGGCGTCGATCGGGAACCAGACGCTCGATGCCAAGTCGGTCGGTACTGCCGAGTTGCAGGCCGGCCAAACGCTTACTACGGACAATGGTAAAGCGGAGATTCTGCTCACCCCAGGAGTTTTCCTAAGGCTCGGCGCCGACAGTTCGCTGTCGATGGTTTCGCCCAACCTGACCAGTACAGAATTGGCTCTCCATCAAGGCGAAGCGATGGTCGAGGTAGACCAGATCTACAAGGAAAACGACATTCGCATCGCTCAAAACGGCGCGACGGTACAGCTCCTCAAGGTTGGTCTGTACGATTTCGACGCCGCTCATCAGCAGGTTCGAGTGTTCGACGGCAAAGCAGTGGTTCGAGACGGCGATCGGACGCTCACGCTCAAGGCCGGCCGCGAGGTTGCTCTCAACGGCGAAGGCAGGCTGAAAGCGACATCTTTCGATAAGAAAGTCGCAGAAGTCGATGACCTATATCGTTGGAGCAGCCTGCGTTCCGATTACCTGGCGGAAGCCAACGTGGATGCAGCGCGGGTCTACGTTGTCAACGGATGGTATGGGCCGGGTTGGTTGGGAGCGGGTTGGTATTATAACCCGTGGTGGGGAGCGTACACATTCCTGCCGGCACGCGGATTCCTTTACTCCCCATTTGGCTGGGGTTTCTACTCGCCACTGTTCGTAGGTCGCGCTCCGGCGCTCTATGGTTACGGTCACTACGTGCATACCTTCGATGGATTTCATCCTGCGCCAGCCCGTGGCCCTGGATTCCACGACTATGCGGTTCGATCCTTTGGGAGAGGCGAAAGTGCACCGGTAGGAGCGATGCATGGTTCAGGAGGTTTTCGCGGCGCTGGCTTCGGTGCGTTCCGATAGGCACGCGGATCATCCCAAGTATGAAAAAGCGGGGTGCCTTGCCATCCCGCTTTTCTTCTATGGTCTGGCGAGCGTGGCCTCTGAGAAAATAGGAGAACGACAGGAGCCGAGGTCATTCCACTCATGGTTGGAACTTGAGGATCGAGAAATGAGAATTGACCTCAAACAGCGGAGCCTGTGCGGAGCCTGTGCCTTGCCTTGCATGATTCCACCCCAGCGATTAGACCTCCGTGGAGAATGGACGTGACAGCAGAAGAGATTCGCCTAGAGGAATCCCACGAACGCAGAAAACACTGGAAGCGATGGGGTCCGTACCTGAGTGAGCGTGCCTGGGGTACGGTCCGCGAAGACTACAGTTCCTCCGGAGATGCCTGGGAATATTTCCCGCATGATCATGCCCGTTCCCGTGTCTACCGCTGGAATGAAGATGGAATCGCGGGTATCTCGGACCGCCATCAGTTGATTTGCTTTGCCCTTGCTCTGTGGAACGAGCGCGACCCCATTCTCAAGGAGCGCCTGTTTGGACTCACCGGGAAAGAGGGCAATCACGGCGAGGATGTGAAGGAATACTATTTTTACCTGGACGCGACTCCCACGCACTCCTATATGAAGTATCTCTACAAATATCCTCAGGCAGAATTCCCATACTCGCAATTAGTCGAGGAAAACCGCCGTCGCGGAAAGGAGCAGCCAGAATTTGAGCTGCTCGACACGGGAGTGTTCGAGGATGACCGCTACTTCGATGTGTTGGTCGAGTACGCCAAGGGCGACGTGGAGGACATTCTGATAAGAATTACGGCCACCAATCGCGGGCCGGAAAGTGCCGCCCTACGCTTGTTGCCGACCATTTGGTTCCGGAATACGTGGTCGTGGGGCGACGACGAGATCCGTCCCGAATTGCGCAAGGTCGCCACCGGCGTCGAGCTGCAGCACCCTGTGCTTGGCAGGCGGTGGCTGTATTGCGAGGGATCGCCGGAATTCCTGTTCACCGAAAATGAAACTAATTTCCAGCGGATCTTTGGAACAGCGAACCCCCACGCGTGCGTGAAGGACGGCATTAACGACTATGTTGTCGACCGAAGACAGGATGCGGTCGCCGCCGTCCCGCTGGGCACCAAGGCTGCGGCGCACTACCAATTGGAAATCCCTTCCGCTGCGACCGTCACGATTCGTCTGCGACTCACCGATCTGAACTTCTCCGATGGGGCGACGGCATTCGAGGGATTGGAGAGGCTGTTTGTCACCCGTAAGAACGAAGCGGATGAGTTTTACCGCACGCTTGTTCCCCAGGAACTCTCACAGGACGCACAAAACGTCATGCGCCAGAGCTTCGCCGGAATGCTGTGGTCCAAGCAGTTCTACCACTACGAACTCAAGCGATGGCTGGAAGGGGATCCCGGAACGCCCCCGCCCCCCGCCGAGCGGCAAAATGGCCGCAACCGGGACTGGTTACACCTGTACAACGCCGATGTTATCTCCATGCCGGACAAGTGGGAGTACCCTTGGTACGCCGCCTGGGATCTGGCTTTTCATTGTGTGCCCCTTGCCCTGGTCGATTGCGAATTTGCCAAGGAGCAACTCATACTCTTAACCCGCGAATGGTACATGCATCCCAATGGGCAGCTTCCAGCCTACGAATGGGCGCTCGGAGACGTGAACCCGCCGGTCCACGCCTGGGCTGCATGGCGGGTGTACAAGATTGACAAGAAGCGCAATGGAAAAGGCGATCGCCCGTTCCTTCAGCGGGTGTTTCACAAGCTTCTCCTCAACTTCACCTGGTGGGTGAACCGCAAAGATGCCGACGGGAGGAACATTTTCCAGGGCGGTTTCCTTGGCCTCGACAATATTGGCGTCTTCGACCGCGGTGCTCCTCTGCCGACGGGCGGCTATATCGAGCAATCCGACGGCACCAGCTGGATGGCCATGTACACCCTCAATTTGCTCGCCATCGCCCTGGAACTGGCCGGAGAAGATCCCGTCTATGAAGACGTCGCCAGCAAGTTTTGGGAGCACTTCATCTATATTGCCCACGCAATGAACCATCGCGGCCAGAAAGACATGGGGCTGTGGGACGAGATGGATGGTTTCTTTTACGACGTGCTGAGCTTTCCCGATGGCCGCAAATATCCCATGCGGATTCGCTCCATGGTCGGTCTCATCCCCCTGTTCGCGGTGGAGACGCTTGAGCCGAAACTATTGGACCGCTTGCCGGGATTCAAGCGCCGCCTGGAGTGGTTTCTCGACCACCGCCCTGATCTCGTCGGCAACGTGGCCAGCATGAGTACTGGTGGCGACCAAGAGAGAAGACTGCTGTCCATCGTCGGAGGCGATCAACTTCGCCGTGTCCTTCAGGTGATGCTCGATGAACAGGAATTTCTGGGGCCCTACGGGATTCGCGCTCTTTCGCGCTATCATCAAGAACACCCGTATTCGCTTGAGGTACACGGAACCGAGTACCGCGTCAAGTACGAACCGGCAGAATCGACGGTCGGACTGTTTGGCGGAAATTCCAACTGGCGTGGCCCCATTTGGTTTCCCGTGAACTATCTGCTGATCGAATCTCTACAGAAATTTCATTATTATTTCGGCGACGACTTCAAAGTAGAATGTCCTGCGCATTCGGGCCGATTTCTTACGTTGTGGGAAGTGGCAGCCGAGTTATCCCGTCGCCTGGCAAGAATCTTTCTGCAGGATGACAAGGGCGAGCGCCCTGTGTACCAGGGCATCCCTAAGTTTCAGACGGACCCAAACTGGAATCATTGCATCCTGTTTCACGAATGTTTCCACGGTGATACTGGCCGCGGAGTCGGCGCGAATCATCAGACCGGTTGGACCGGTCTCATTGCCAAGTTGCTGCAACAGAATGGCGAATCAGAGAAACGCATGGGGCGGGAACACGGCATTGCGTTTGCCGATTAGCGAATCGAAGCGTGCTTGCGTACGGGAGACGTCGAGAATGGTCGCGAGTTCCTGGCTGAGAGGCCTCACCCTATAGGTAGGTGGTGGGATCGATGAGCGTCTTTGGTCTGGTTCACGGATCGACGCAGAACGCCTTGGGATGGGCGCTGCTGCTGCCGCAGCTAGAAAGGCGAGGGCATCGGGTCATTTGTGTCAACCTGCCAAGCGATGAAGCGGAAGAAAGTGGCACCCGGTATGCGCAGGTGATTGCAGATTCGTTGCCAGCTTCTATCGAAGCTCCAATCGTGGTAGCTCATTCCGTGAGCGGAGTCTTCTTGCCGCTGCTGCCCACCTATCGGCCGGTATCGAGAATCGTGTTCCTGGCTGCTTTTGTCCCGGAGATAGGCAAGAGTCCGATGGAGCAGCTCAAGGCGAATCCTGAAATGTTCTGGCCGGACTGGATCGGGAAAGACCCTACCAAAGACGACAGCCTTGCGGCACGCTATCTTTTCCACGACTGCGATCCTGAAATAACAGCTTGGGCGCTGACAACTTTAAGGCTGACGCATGCGCGCCGCGCTTTGAGGGAACCGTGCCCATTGCGCAGTTGGCCGGCTGTGCCAACTTCCTACATCTTATGCCGGGAAGACAGGACGCTGCGTCCAGACTTCTGGCGCAAGCAGGTGCACAAGCAATTGGGGATCGACCCGATTGAGCTTCCGGGGGGGCACTGCCCCCATGTCTCTCATCCCAGAGAATTGGCTGAGGTGCTGTCCGCGCTAGCTTCGTCCTGAACGTAGATATCCTGCCGTCTTGTCAGGGGAGGGCAGAGGGCCAGAAAATGCAGTCGATGGGACCAGGGGCAGGGCAAGTCGGGCTGCTCTATGGGTCGGCCGATGGGCGGCACACGTACACGACCCTGGCTGGCACCTCTTGGGGAGTCGCAAATCGCTTCCACAACCGGGACGTCACTTCAGCGTTCGAAGCCTCTACCAGAAAGTGATCCGGATGAGGTGAAAAACCAGGTGGTGACCCAGCTGTTTTGCCCCCCCATCCCGCTCTCCGACGCCAGTCTATCGATCCTGCGCGTTCGCGCGAAACTCTGCTCGTCGGCTTGCTACCCGCCTCGATGGTTCTCGGAAAGCCGATTCCTGGTCTTGCTCTAGCAGCGGGACCAGAATCCCGGGAGCAAACAGCTTCTTATCCTGATGGGAGGGGAAAAGGATTCGTGGTAGTACGCTCATAAGGTATGCCGAACCGGAATCTTCTCCCATGGCTTGTGGCCGTGGCCCTTTTCATGGAGTCGCTCGACACGACCATTCTGAACACGGCCGTGCCGGCCATTGCGGATGCCTTGCATGTGACTCCGCTCAACATGAAGTCCGTGCTGGCCAGCTATACGTTGAGCCTTGCGGTCTTCATTCCGATCAGCGGATGGATGGCGGACCGCTTCGGCACGCGTCGTGTGTTTGCTTCCGCGATCGGGTTGTTTAGCCTGGGCTCGCTGCTCTGCGGCCTCTCGAGCGACATTCGCTTACTTGTCTTCTGCCGTGTTCTACAGGGCTGCGGCGGAGCCATGATGGTGCCGGTAGGCCGACTCACTCTGGTGAGAACATTCGCCAAACCCGAGCTGGTCCGAGTTATGAGCTTTGTTTCCATCCCCGCCTTGATCGGCCCTATGCTCGGACCCCTCGCAGGAGGTCTTATCGTCCGATACCTACATTGGCGGGTCATCTTCTTCGTGAATATTCCCATCGGTATTGTCGGCTTGTTGCTGGTTCACCTTTATTTGCCCGACTACCGAGAGGAGAAAAGTCCTCCGCTCGATGTGGTCGGGCTGATCCTGTTTGGATCCGGCATCGGGCTGCTGTCCTATGTATTGGAGGTATTTGGGCAACATACCCTCAGCATTTTCGAGATTCTGGGTTTGATGATGATTTCACTGGCTCTGCTTGCCGGATACGAACTCCATGCCAGGGGGATCCGGTTCCCGTTGCTCGAGCTCTCGTTGTTTCGCATCCGGACATTCAGTACCGCCGTGAGTGGCAGTTTTTTCACCCGTCTCGGCATTGGCGGAGTTCCATTCCTTCTGCCGCTGCTTTATCAGGTTGGCCTTGGACTTAGTCCCGTTCAATCCGGCCTGCTGATCATGCCGCAGGCGATCGCTTCGATGACGATGAAATTAGTCATGTCACGAGTTTTGACGCGCTTGGGCTATCGCGGCGTGCTGGTTTCAAACACCGTGATTATCGGGATTCTACTTCTTCTGTTCGCGGCCATAGGGCTGACCACACCGATATGGGTCATCCTTGTTCTGACCTTTCTTTATGGGGGGTTTACCTCGTTGCAATACACCAGCATGAACACTCTGGTCTACGCTGATATCGGGGAAGAACAAGTCAGCCGCGCGAGCTCGATTGCCAGCACCAGTCAGCAGATGTCGATCAGTTTCGGAGTAGCGATTGCAGGCCTGGCCACCGCCTTCTTCCTTCCGGCCAGCGCTGATGCCGATCGCATCGCATTCATCCATGGAATCCATAAAGCATTCCTCGCGCTTGGCGGCTTCACGATTCTATCGACGATCATCTTTTGCGAACTCCGGGCGGGCGACGGGGATAAAGTAAGCCTGCACCGGGTTCTGCATACCGGATAAAGTCCGGCGCATGACCGGCCGGGCAACAATCCGTCTTTTCTCGCGCTGACTGAAATGTCGAGCCGGTTCAGCCGGTAACCCGCCGGTTGGTCGGTTGCGGTACTATGGATGGTCGATCCGTCAATCCATGCGGCGCATACTTTTCCTGCTAGCGATTTCTGTAACGCTGATCTCCTGTACCCGCAAGCCGAACTTCGACGTCGTCTTGAGGAACGGCTTGATCTGCGACGGCAGCGGTTCACCTTGCGGCACCGGAGGGCTTGCTGTCACGGGTGACAGAATCGCCAAAACCGGGGATCTCTCCGCCGATCGTGGGCGTATCGATATCGACGTTCACGGCCAGGTCATTGCGCCGGGTTTTATCAACCTCATGTCAGGGCCAGAAGGAATGTTTGCCGATGGTCGCGGTCTGAGCGATCTGCTCCAGGGCGTCACGCTAGAGATCTTCGGAGAAGGCGAGTCCATGGGTCCTCTCACCGACGATATGCGCGCCGAGGCTCGGAGCCAGCAGGCCGACATCAGGTACGACATCACCTGGCACACCCTCAACGAAGGGCTCGAAACCCTGGTCCGGAACGGCATCTCGCCCAATGTAGCCTCTTTTATCGGTGCCGCGACGCCCCGTATCAATGTGCTTGGCCGGGCCAACCGCGCGCCCACGCCCGCCGAACTCGACCGCATGCGTGACCTCACGGCAAAGGCCATGCAGGACGGCGCGCTCGGGGTGGCCTCGGCTTTGATCTATCAGCCCGGCAACTACGCCCGCACCGAGGAATTAGTGGCGCTCGCCCAGGTCGCCGCCCGATATAAGGGCATCTACATTTCCCACATCCGCAACGAGGGTGATCACGAGATGGATGCCATCGAGGAGTTGATTACCATCGCCCGCCAGGCACAAATTCCGGCGGAGATCTATCATCTCAAGGTCGCGGGCGAGAAAAACTGGAGCCACCTGCCCGAAGTGATTCAGAAGATCGAAGCCGCACGAGCCCAGGGCCTCGCCATTACCGCTGATATGTACACCTATACCGCAGGCGAAACCGGCCTCGACGCCGCCATGCCGCCATGGGTCCAGGAAGGTGGCCTCGAGGCATGGCGCAAGCGGCTGCAGGATCCCGCCATCCGCAAGCGCGTGAGGCAGGAGATGTCCTCGAGCGATCGATACGACAACCTTCTTCACGCCGCGGGAACGCCCGACAACGTGCTTCTGGTCGGATTCAAGAGCGAGGCGCTCAAGCCGTTGACCGGGAAGACACTCAGCGAAGTCGCCCGCCTGCGGCACTCGACGGCGGAAGAAACTGCCATGGATCTGGTGATCGAGGATGATTCCCGGGTGGAAACCGTCTACTTTCTGATGAGCGAGGACAATATCCGCAAGCAGATCGTGCTCCCCTGGGTGAGTTTTGCTTCCGACGCAGATCCCGAGGGCGTCGACGGAGTCTTCCTCAAATTCAGCGCCCATCCGCGCACTTTCGGCAACTTTGCCCGCGTCTATGCCCGTTACGTCCGCGACGAGAACCTCATGACCGTGGCCGAAGCGGTTCGCAAGATGACCTCTCTACCGGCTTCCAATCTGGGCATTGCCGACCGTGGTCTGCTGCGGCCCGGGTTCTTCGCAGACATCACTGTCTTCGATCCGGCCACAATCCAGGATCATGCCACTTTTGACAAGCCCCGGCAGACGGCGACCGGGGTCTCGGAGGTCTTCGTCAACGGCGTGCTGGTCGTGCACACGGGTGAGCATACGGGTGCGAAACCCGGCCGCGTCGTCAAGCGGGAGCGAAGCTAGCTTTGCTGTCCGGCCACCCTCCCCCGGGGCTTGTATACTCGGAAGGTCCCGGGGCAGCCGAGCCTTTTGAGCGCGCCCGGCCTCAAGTCAGGAGACCTCTTATGCAGAGTCGCATCAGCGGAACGACCATGCCAGTTTTGGAGTTCCAGCTCGACCCCAATGAGTCGATTATCTCCGAGGCAGGAGAATTGTCTTGGATGGGCAGTTCCATTCAGATGACGACGCACACCCAGTTCGCCGGGGGCGGGGGCCTGCTCGGCGTGCTCAAGCGCGTGGCTGGCGGAGGGTCAATGTTTATGACCGAATATCGTGCTCTCGGCTCTGCCGGTGAACTGGCCTTCGCGACCAAACTGCCCGGCCACATCGTCCCGGTCGAAGTCTCCCCGGGACACGAATACTTGATTCACCGCCACGGCTTTCTCTGCGCTACACCGCAAATACAGATTAGCGTCGGCTTTCAGCGATCGCTCGGCGCGGGCATCTTCGGTGGCGACGGCTTTCTGCTGCAACAACTCAGCGGACAGGGAACTGCCTGGCTCGAACTTTCCGGGGAACTGGTCGTGCGCGAGCTGCAGCCCGGCGAAACTCTGCGCGTTCATCCCGGTCATGTGGGTGCTTTTCAGGCCAGTGTTTCGTTCCAGATTGTGACCGTGCCCGGCATTAAGAACATGATCTTCGGCGGCGACGGAATTTTTTTTGCCGCCCTCACCGGCCCGGGAAAAATCTGGCTCCAGACCCTACCTATCGCAAAGCTGGCTCACGCCATCGAGAGATATTTGCCGCGTGAAGCCTCGAGAAAAGCCGTGGAGGGCGGTGTCGTCGGAGGCATTGTGGGTTCGGTGCTGGAGGGCATGAAATGAGTCGCTACAAGGTTGCAGCGGTCAGGGACTCAGCGCCAGGATGCCCGAGGACCTAGCCCGGTGAGTACAACCACCATGACGTTGGTCCAGAAGGATGGCAGCGCCTTCGAACCGGTGGGTTGGCGGGGGGAGTTGGACATCATCGCGCGTGCTTCGCCGGACTCGCGTCTGCCCTGTCAGTCGAGGTGACTCGTGCAGTTTCGACCGTTTCAAAATCGCCAGCTTCGGCCCAGCCCACCACGCCACTCTTAGTTTTTACCTTGGCGCTGTAGCTGTCACTGTACATGAGAATCACTTTCTCACCGGGATGCACGATGCCCACGTGTACGCCCCCGGATTCTTCGGACGTCAGGGTTAAGTCCCAACTCACATCCGATTGGACGTAGAGAACGGTCGGTTTTGCGGGATGAGGTTTTTCGTACGCGCTGGGAAACTTTTCCGCGATCGCCCTTTGAATCTCCGCGGCCCGCGTGGCCTCGGGGAATTCTGTGACAGTGCCGTCCGGCATGCGCACCGGCAAAGTGGGTGGGTAGAAACAATTGTTGGAAAGATCGATGTCGACAAGGTCCAGATCGGGATTGACCGTACCTGGCTCCGTGCTCGGTTCAGTACCGAAGTCCGTCCAAGGTACCGTTGTCCGGCTACAAGCGATTAGTTGGGGATCCGTTTCGCAGGCGTCAGTTGCGTCTTGGCCAGGAAAGCGGGCGATGCAGGCATGGACTGCTCTCCGGTTGTCGGCGGCAACTCTTCGCTGCTGCCGCAGGTCTCGGTACTTACTCAGAGCGTACCAGCCGCCTATTCCAATGACCACGACGGCCACAGGCACCAAGGTGGCTCTGGCAACCCCACGCCACAGATGATGCTGATCGATGAGATACAGCAGGAAAATTAAGAGTAACGCGATTCCGAGACTCACTATGCTATCCCCCCTCTGCGAACCATGGTGGTGTCGGGAGAACTCACCATCACCAAGGCTCGAGTAGTATTAGCTAGAGTCTTGCGCGCGTTTCTCACTTGTCGGACTCTGCCATCGCGCAGATGCAGTCCCAGAGTAATCAACGGTACGACAATCATTTCTCTCCTCATTTCGAATTGCTTCTCCAAAGGTGGTGAGCAAGGCTTGAGTTGTTGCCTCAGCCTTTCTCATCCGTTCGGCTTGCTGACAATTGCAACAGTCTGCGATTTGCAGAACTAAGGCACCTGGGCAATCCTGGGATCCTCATTGTGCTTCAGTTTTATCGCTGGATCTCGAAAATCTTTGGTAACAAAAACGCGAGGGGAGTAACTATAACTTTCCGGCCACTCCTATGGTAGGAAAGGGGAATCCAGTCAAGGCTCCCGCTGCCTAGTCCCGCTTCCGGCAGCCGTTCTCAAGGTCCAGCGAGAATTAAGGTTCGAGTTTCGTGGTTCCCTGATTGGGATGGAGGAGCGTGGTGACCTGGTGCTCGAGCGTAGTCAGTCGTTCGAGGGCGAAGCGGACTGCGGGCGCCCCCTTTTCTTGCGTTGTTTTGGCGTTCCGCAACGCCTGCTCGGCGATGTGGCTGACTTCTTGAAGAAGCTTGCGGATCTCAACCTCGAAGTGGCTGCGGCTTTCCTGCACTCGATCCAAAATGTCGGTGTGAACCCTCGTACTATTGACCACCAGTAGGTGTTCGAGGAAAGCATGGCCTTGCTTTGTGATTCGTTCTCGTGCACCCAGCAGTGCCAACCCCAAATCGGCGAGCCATCGCAATGGCGAGGCGGGTTCTGCGACTTCAATAAAATCTTTGAAGGTGAATCTCGAACGAACCCGAAATCCGACGTCAGGATCGAGGGCATGAGGCAACCGTGCCAGCTCGGGAAGGCCCGCTTCGGCCAGTCTCTGCAGAAAGGAGTTGCCCATCTCTGCGAAGCGAACGGACACGTTGCGATATTGCCTTTCTCCTTCGGCCTGCTCTGGTTTCAACCAGGGTAGCACACGGAGCCTGGCGATCTCCTGCGCCTGTCGCATGATTCGCCGTCGGTAACCCGGCCCTGCGCCATGGCGAAGGGCTGCGATTGCCTGGTCAAAGTCCCGGCTCGCGCCGGGAAGCAGGTCTGCGAGGAAGGCCTTATGGCGACCCACAAAGAAATCGGAAAGACGCTGCTGTTCGGCCATCCATAGGTATCCGAGTTCCCGCATCGACCGTTCTGCTTCCCCGACGGTAGTCTTCATGGTCGCAATTCGCCGCGCAGACTCTTCTAGGGGGCGCTGCAGTGCTTCTCTTTCTTCGCCAATGACCGCCCGCAGTTGCTCGCTGAGTCGGCCGATTCCCCGCGCACAGGCGGCAAAAATCACCTGTCGCCCAGACTCATGAACCAAGCTCTGAAGAGCCTGCAGCAACTTTCGCCAATCACGATCCGGACCCCGAGTGTCGAGCTGCTCGGAAGCACTGACTTCGAAGATTGGACCGACCGCCCGTCCCAGTCGTTTCTGGAGCTGTCGGGCTGCAAAACTTACGGCCGCAGCGTTCTCCTCGGGAGTCGTGCGATCCGCCTTGTTCAAAACCAGGACGAGCTCCTGTACTTGGTGGCCTACGGCTTCTACCAGGGCCAGTTCTTCACCCGCGAGGGGTGGATCGGCCCCGATCACCACCAGCGCAGCATCGATGTGGGGGATGAATGCCTGGGTTGCCGCCGTGTTTCCGGTGAAGACCGAACCCAGCCCCGGAGTGTCCACGAAGCACATACCGGCAGCCAGGAGTGGGCTGGGGACAAAGACTTCAACTCCACGCACTCCCTTCCTGTTCTCCGCATTGCATCCCTCAGAGACATACTGATCGAGATCGGTGACGCTCACGTCCTGCCATGAGCCGTCTTGCCCCTGGATCCGTGCCCGGCGCAGCTCGCCAAACCTGACGACCGTAGGAACAGCGGTCACGGGAGTAAAGCCAACGGGAAGGACGGGATCGCCGATCAGGGCATTGATGAGGGTCGACTTGCCCCGTTTGAATTGCCCGATGCAGGCAACATAAAAGCGACCTTCCGCGATGCGGCCGGCGAGATCTCTGGCCTCTTGTTCGATGCGGCTCGCTCCCAAGTCTTCCGCCCATGCCGCAAGTCGTAGTAGGCGCGACGCGCCATCGACCGCACCATTCTCTGACACTGGGGCGCCCTCGCTTTCGACGAGAGCGTTGGTTGCGGTCGTTGGATGTGGCTCCCCCGGAGACATTCTTTGTTTCTACGCCTGCGACCGTGTTCCTCCCTGATGCACGTACTTGATGACTTCGACGTCCGACATGGCAATCAAGCCTTCGTCCACCATCTGATCGAGTACTGGCAGCAGCTTATTGATGTTTTCCTGGGTGTCCACGACCGACACCATGATCGGGCGGTCAGAAGAGCGGAGCAGATGGGCGCGGTGAATCAGCGTGCTAGCGCCGTAGCCTTCGATTCCGCGATAAACCGTCGCTCCTGCAAGATCGAGCTCGCGGCATTTCTCGACGATGGCCTCGTAAAGAGGTTTGCCATGCCACCTGTCGTCTTCGCCGAAGTGAATGCGCAGCATTTTGGCCTTGCCTTCAAGTTTCATGCCCGTGTCTCCTGACGCCGTTCCGCGGTTTCATAATTGTGGGTGTACTTGATGACATCCACGTCGGAGAGCACGACGAGTCCCTGTTGCACCATTTCGTCCAGAATGGGCAGAAACGCCCGGAGCTTGTCTTCGGTATCCACAATGGAGAGTAGGATCGGACGGTCGTGGGAAAGGCTCAGAGCGGCGTCCTTATGAATCCTTCGGTTGGCTCCGTAGCCGAGGATTCCCCGGTACACGGTGACGCCGGCAATGTCATGCGCCCGAAGGCCACCCACAATGCCTTCATATAACGGCTTGCCATTCCATTTGTCATTCTCCCCGATGTAGATGCGCATCAACTTGGCTTTGCCTTCCTGCTTAAGTGCGGGTTTTTCGGGGGCGGCCGCTGGTTCCTTCTTGCTCTCAGCCGGCTTCACTATGGTGGTGTCGTGCATTTCGATCATCCCCGTTCCGACCATGGCTCGCAGCTTGGGTAGCAATTCCTGCACCTTCTCAGGAGTTTCAATGAAATCCACTCTGACCGGCAGCCGTGTCACAAGATCCACGAGTCGGGTTGTGTGCATGTGATGGTCGGCGCCGAAGCCAGCAATACCGCGGTTTACGGTTGCGCCGGAAACACCACGAAAGAAGAGAAAATCCAGAATGGCGGCATACGCCGTACTGCCGTGGTACTGTTGGTCCTCTGCGACGTAGATGATGACCTTTTTTGCGGGCCCAGGTGTGAGCATTTTCCCTCCTTGCGTTCAGAGTCCTCGTTGACTGACCAGGAATTCAGCCGCACCGCCCAGGATCCCGGCGCCGGCGTGAGTTCCCTGTACGGCTTGCTCGAGAAACGCTCCCAGTTCTTGTTGCAGCTGGGAGTGGGCTCGACGATCGCACGGATGACAGGCAGCATTTCCAGGGGCGCCATGTTGCGCAAGCTTGTGCGCTTGCTCGAGACAGAGGCTGTCCTGGTTCTTCATCCACTCGAGAAATACGGCCCGCTGCATCGGTTGCATCAGTTCGCGCAGTCGAGCACTCTCCTCCTCGAGAGTGCGGCGATAAAAGTCGCACTCCGACGGCCCCACTTTAGCAAGCGACGATCGGTTTAGCATCTTCAAATAGACCCGGCCACGTTTTGTGCCGGTGCCCAACCCGCCGGCAGCCAGGTATGAAAGTTGCACAACATCACCTCGGCAACGAGCTGAAGGTTGACTGCCAAAGTCGACTGAAACTCCTGCAGAACTCCGCAGATCGGACACGCCCCCTTGGCCAGAACCGGACCGGCTGCGAATTCATGCGCCCAGGCGCTCGCCTTCATGGGATTGACCTCGCGGCGACCGTACCAATCCAGACACCCGCAAAGCCAACCATTACGCTGGCGACGACATTGAGCATCGCAGTCACCATTTGGCCGTCCTGAAAGAGACGAAATGTCTCGTACTCAAAGGCCGAGAACGTGGTGTATCCCCCGATGAACCCGATGGGAATCAGGTATCTCCAATTCGGGCTCCATTGAGTCTTTTCCGCCATGATGGTGAGCACCATGCCGATGAAGAACGAGCCGCTCACGTTGATCACAAATGTGCCGTACGGAAATCGGCTGCCAAGCCTGCCGCCAACATAGCTTCCGAGCCAGAATCGCAAAATGGAGCCCAAACATCCTCCCATCCCGACCATGAGATACTTGAGCAAGGCGTCGTGTTCCTTTCTCCCGCCACGGATTGAAGGCCGAACCGGTGTCGGCCGCGTTTTCTAGGATCTCGTCGGTACCGATTGCTTCGCCTGTTCTTCCTGCAAGGCGTTCAGACATCTGCGGATCGCTTGTTCTTGCTCGCTCGACAGCTCGTGCGGGCCCGCCAATCGTTCCAGGAGCGCTCGATAACCGTTGGCGTAGGCATCAAACCACCGCTGCATCTGGTTCACCGTCCTGTCGGACCAATCGCTCGCCAGTTGGCGATAGGCGGTCAGAGCCCGCCCTAGGTCCGGTGCAATCACTCTCGCCAATCTCTGGGCGGTCCGACGCTCGGCGAACCTACGTCCCAGCAGACAGGCCACCGCTGGACGCGTTGACCTCACGCTGATCCTTCCCAGATCAAGCACCGGCATTTCCCGCAAGCAGCCGGAGAACTCCTCCGAGGTCGGAACATCGTCCAGCCGCAACGCCTGCGCGGTCCGCTGCAACGTGCCGTGGAGTTCGTCGCGCAGAGCAGAAAAAACATCGTGCAGCTGCCTGCTCTTTTCTGCGACTACCTGGTGTACCGCAGCGCGCAGGACTGCTGGCGCGTCCGCTTCCCTGCTGCCATGATTCCAAAGATCCACCAGAGCAGCCGCAGTTTTTGATATCGCCCCAGAAGCCAGGTCGCCGATCTCGTTCGCCGTTTGTTTCAGCGTGGCATGGGCCTCCTGGAGTTTTCCGCCAGCCTGGCGTAGCCTGCCCTCCAGATCACGAAGCTCCTCCGTAGTGAGCCTGAGTTGGTCGCCCTGGCGCAGGCGCCCCTTAAGGGCGGATTCGACAGACTGCTGTAGCCTTCCCACCTTTCGCCGGATCGACCGCAACTTCAAATCCTGGGACTGGCCGTAAACAGGAGCAATGTCTTTCTCAAACCATTGCGTCAGCAGATGTCTTGCCGCGGCCTGGGCACTCACGGCATGCACCTGAGTCTCCAGGTTAAGCTCCGAGCGGAGGTGGCCCTTGACATACTCGATCACTTGGCCGCGGTCAGCGGGGGACAGGAGGTCAGCCTTGCTCAGAAGGATGTTCGCGGGAATCCCTGCTTCGTAGAGAGCGTGCACAATCCGCACGTCATCCGCGGTAAGGGTTGCACCTGCGTCAATCAGAACGACCCCCAAATCGCAACGGGGCAAATAGGCCAAGGTCTCCCCGGCGCCGCGAGTCGCCAAGGAACCCAGACCTGGCGTGTCCACAAAGACGATGCCCTCCCGCAAGCGGGGCGATGACATCTGAACAACGATCCGCGTGACGTGCTTTTCGTTCCCCGGGTTGCTCTGTTCCGCAACAAACCCTGCCAGGCGCGAAACTGGAAACTGCTCCGGCGGTCGATTGGCAAACCACACACGGACAGCCGGAATCTCTCCGTAAGCGATTCGAGTGGGAACGGCGGTGATGGGAGTGACGCCGACGGGTAACACGTCCGTTCCGAGGGTTGCATTCAGCAGTGACGACTTGCCCGAACTAACCCGTCCAAAGACAGCGATCTCGAAGCTGTTGTCCGCGAGCCGATCCAGAATCGTGGAGAGGCTGGAGCGGAACTCCACCAACCCTCGTTCGCTGATGATCGCCTCCAGTTTCTTGAGCAGGGCCACCTCCGCTCCGGCCTGCTCCAATCGAAGCAGACGGTCCCGCAGGTTCTCGCCCGCTCCACGGGTTATGTACTGATCGAGTTGGTGGGTGAGGCTGAGAAGCTCGGCGGCAATCCCGTTCAGTTCGAGGGCAGCCGCGGCCGGAATCTCACCATAGCCGCGCATATATTTTGGCTGCAACTCCTCGGCGGCGATACCGGCGAAGGTCAGAATCGTATGCAGACAGCGACTCATGGGAATGGAGGGCTCAGGCCGGGCAATACCCTGACCCACCAGCACACGGGCCAGTTGGAAGCGGATGCGAGCGATGTAGTCTTCAATGACATGCCGTTGCGCCGGCGTGATGTCGGGCAGGTACTCAGGAAATGCCCTCGTTGAATCGGAGACATTGACCACGTTCTCCATATCGGCCAGGAGCTTGTCGATGTGGCGACAGGTAATCGACAGGCGGCGGGCGTGGTTCGAATTGAGGGACTCCTGTGCCATGAAGGCTCCAGCCGAAGCAGACACGCACACGTCCTGCTTCCCTTATCCTCAACGCAAGTTCAGGGAATCTCTTGGGATCAGAAGGTGGAGGGGAGCATTTCGCAAATCAACCCCTACCAAGAGAATTCCTTCTTCTTTGTAGGAGTCATCTGCCCATGCGGGCGGTTATAGGTGAACTCCAACACCCAGACAGAATTATGGCAACCGGAGGGGCATGCCGTCAATCGTTATCGACATCGATCGAGCGTGTTTTCCGGTTACGCCTGTCGAATTCGCAGACATTCAGCGGCCCCGCACCGCAGATGCCCAATGCATGCGGAAGTCGATATAGAGTGGCGAAATCTTAATGTGCTCGTCGGTACGGTATTTTGGGTTCTTGGCCATCTGAAGCATGGAGAGGATCGCACCCGGATTTCCTTGGCTCAGCTTCAGCATCTTTCCCAGGAATTCCTTGAGATTCGACGCCGAAAGGTGAGTGCGTTCGGTCATGGCTTGCGTGAACCGTTCGGCAGTGGCAGAGGCAAAGTTCTTCAACTCGTAACGGTCGTGCCGATTCGAATACAAAGGCTGGAGACACCCGGTGTCTTCCATGTGACTGGATTGCGCGACGGCGATGACCGGCGTGGAGCACCACCCGAGAATCTCCCGCATGGCCATTGCAAAGGATGGGGATGGACAACCCACGTGATCGAGGACAATCGAGTAGCTGCCGTGGCGCAGGGCATCCATTACGATGCCCCTGAGGGAAACGGCGGATTTTGCTCGGATGCCATCTCGGTCGCAGCAGATTCGTTGGACACCCGGATCGCCTCTTTCCAATAAAGACTGAGCCACACTACGAAAGACCAGGTGCGGGCTGGCCGAAGTTTCACAATATAGAACCGTAGGCATCTGCTCGAGCAGGCTCCGAAGAAGCAACGTCTTGCCAACCCCCGTTGGCCCATGGAGAAGAAACGGCTTCTTCGTCAGCACACGTTGATGGAGGGCGCGCTGTTCTTCCTCGCGACCAAAAACGAGATTTCCCATTTCTATGTGCACGTCGTACACCGTGTCGATCACTCACCGCGGGATCACGCCTAGCGCACGCTGGGTGATAGTTGCCACTCGACTTGGAACTCTTTGCTGGTGCCTGCCGTGGCTATGACTCCGCGACAAGACCTGCTTGTCAGGAGTCATCAGCTGTTCCGGCTCAAAGGAGGGACAGCGGTTCGCGGTGAACTCCTTCACCGTTGGTACTGCAGTCTATTATAGCGGACTGGGCGTCCGCAGCAGCAAGTTGTCGCCGACCTTCGGCGTACGTCTGATGGTTAAGGTCGCAGCCGGGAGGGATGTTAAATGCTGCACCGTACTGGGAATCAAGATTAGACCTAGTGTTGCACTCGGGGGACAATTAGTATCGAGAGATAGGAAGGAGTTATCGTGTCCCAATCAGCCATTCGCCAGGCAACGGAAAGACTCGAGCAACAGACCCAGGAAGGACAAACGCAGAAAGAGCTAGCGAACATCCGTGCGTCTCTTGAAAGGATTGCCGACATCCTTGAGAAAATCAATAGTGCGATGCAGAAAATCGTAGAGGGTCCTTAACTCTCTCAGCCGCACGAATATGACTCAGTCACACCGGGGATTTTTGCCTGCCATCCTTTTGCGTCCGCCTCCTGGGTTGATGAACTGCGGGAGTGAGATTCCCTTGCATGGAACCGCGTGCTGGAGCCTCCATCAGTAAGGACGACGCAAGTCTGCGCCGTCGCACCAAGAAGAAAGAGCCAGGCAGTCGTGCGCTCATGATTCTGATCCTCGTGCTGCTCTTCGTCTTCTTAGTGCACCGCATTCGACAACAACAGCGAGGGATTCCGCATCCGGCTCCCGCCCCGGCTCATCATTAGCATGAACCTCGTTGTGGAGTCCTGATCCCCCAAAAAGTGTGTCGTGGAGACCAGGCTGCGCGCTTGCGTGAGCCGGCTGCTAGCCTTAGTCGATGGTGGGAGCAGTGCTCGTGCAGGAGGGCTGCCGACGAGGGAGCCGCGCCTCGCGCCACGGATGGGAACCTACACGGCTCCATCTTGCCCGATTCACTCCCCGATCGTTTGCGAGCGTTCCGTCGAAGCCGGTCACCACTCGGGGTAACGCAAGGTCGATCGAAAGGCATTGGCGCGCGCGGGCACTCGGTACAACTCACGGTGAAGTCGGATGGCGTACTATTGTGGGCTAAGAACGACTTCGCGAGCGATGCGTGTGCCGAGAGGATCGCGCAATGCCTCGCGAGTCTTGTAACCCTGCCTTTGTTGTTCGTCGGAGCCAATGACCTGCTGGGCGAGCTCATCCGCTTTTTGTTCATTGGATTCCAGGGTGGCCAGATCTTTGACCTCGGTGATCAACATCATGTTAAAGTCGGCCGCATTGTGCGATTCCGTTTCCAGAACCTTGTATCCTAAAGTCAGTCCGCGTGATTTGAACGCTTCTTGCTCTCTCTTCCAATCGGTTGCCAGCCATTCCTTGTAAGCGCTATCCATGCCGGGCTTAACTCGAACGAACTGAATTTCCCACACCGTTCCGCTGTGGTAGGGACGCGTAACCTGAGCGTACAACGACCAACCGAGCAATGCCAATGAGACCGCCAACGCCGTCCCCAATATTTTTGTGTTCATTCCTGACCACCTCCCGCTGAGCAACATACGTGGCGGTGAGTGTCTTGTCAACGTGGAGACGGCCATCGGTTCTCTTGTACCCGCACTTCTATTGCGAGTCGGCCTGCATACTGTATCGCGAGAATAACCTTGTTCTCGAATCTCATTGCAGGTGTCGTTTCTCTGACGAGCGCTCGAACTCTTGGATCGCGGGAAGCTGGAACGGGTCAGAAAATGCTAAGCGCTGGCAATCGGGTGTCGCTCAGACCGATCCATAATTCCTTTCGTCGTCGACAACGCCAACCGAACGGTCGCGGGTTTCCCCATGGAGTCGAACCACCAAATACCAAACGATGACGGCATTCAGCACGAGTACCGCACCCCTCGGAAGCGTCAGCCGATCGTAGAGCTCATAGATCTCCAAGGGCAGCAGGGAGCCAGTGATCAAGACAGTGATCCACTCTCCCCATCGCTGCAAAGTCCAGAGACCAAGGCCTTCGGCCAGAAACAGCGCGGCATAGACAAACGCTCCGATTCCGAGCTCATGCAGCCGTCGCGGTGTGATATGGGTTGTTCGTGCAAGTATCTGCATGACAACGTGATTGCCGGGATTGAGGTGATACTTGCCGACAAGCTCGGCTGCGTAGGCAAAGATGTCTTTGTTCTGAAGACGGAGTGCGCCAATCCCGGCGGCCACGAGTAGGGTCGCTTTGATGAATTTGAACATCGCGATCGAGCGAAGCAGCAGGCGGTGAGAGTCAGATCTGAGCATGGAATGAGAATCAATTCTTCAATCGCGCACGAGCGTGATGACAGCCGCTCCTTCCCAACCGGTACGCCCCTCGCAGAACGCTAGGGCCGCTCCCCCGTCCGCAGGCGAACTTCAATCCGGTCCAGGACAGGATCGAGGTCAGCCAGGGTGTCGACGACGTAGTGCGCGCCGGCGTCCAGCAACTGTCGATAAGCCGTCTGCAAGCGCTCGGCACGTTCCCCTGGCGGCAAGGCACACCACTGTTCTTCCGTCAGTCCAATCGTGTTTCCCGTGCGGGCGACGGCAACGGCCCAGGTGCCTGCATTGAGCCCCTCTTCAATATCGCTGATCGTATCACCGACCTTGACCACCGCTACCAAAGGAAAAACTTTCATGCGAACCGCGTTCTCATAGAGCATCCAAGGAAGCGGGCGTCCGGCTCCCACATCATCCGGGCAGAGGGCACAATCGGGCACATAGCCTTGGCTGGCCGCATGGGCAAGCAGGACTTCGAGCAGAGGCCGTGTATAACCGGTCGTGCTGCCGATCTTGAGCCCGCGGTCGCGCATGCGTTGCACCGCGCTACTCACGCCTGCGATCACCGTCGAGCACTCTACCAGGCACTTCATCTGTTGGGGCAGGAAATCGGCGAACAAAGTCTCCACCGTATCTTCCCCCGGGGACTTCTGATAGCGTCTTTCCCACTCTCGGGCGATGCGCGGATGCCGGAGCAGGGAGCGGATGTGGTCTTTCTTGAGAACGCCCATGTCCCGGCGAGCTTCGTCTTCGGTAATCTCGATTTCCCGGTCAGCAAAAATCTTCTGCAGCACGCGCATGGGAGCCAGGCTGCCGTGGTCCACGGTGGTGCCGGCCCAGTCAAGAACCACAGCCTGCAGCCCGGCGCGGTAAGGTCGGTTCACGCTGTTCATGGGTGAGTGACGGCGGGCGACAAATCGACTTGCATCTCGCGGAGCACCCGTCGAATGGCGGCTACAAGCGCTCGTATGTCCTGAGGAAAGATGTGTCCGATGGTGCCAACACGGAAACAATCGGCGTTGCTTACTTTGCCGGCGTAGATCACAAAGCCCAATTCGCTCAGCCGCCGGTAAAAGGCGGGGAAGTCAAAACGCTCGTGCGCCGGGAAGCGGAACGATGTGATGACGTAGCTCTGGTGCTGGGGCGCGAGATAAGGTTCAAACCCAAGCTCCGTCATGCCGTTTATCAACACCTGCCGATTCGCTGCGTACCGAGCAGCCCGGCCGGCTACCCCGCCTTCCGCTTCCAACTCCTGCAAAGCTTGCTCGAAGGCAAGCAGGGCATGGGTCGGAGGCGTGAAGCGGAACTGTCCGTCACTTTCCAATCCCTTCCATTGGGCCAGCAGATCGAGGCTCACGCTGCGCGCGCAGCCTTCCGCCGCCTGCAGTAGATCACGGCGAGCCAGCACGAATGCGAACCCCGGTACTCCCTGAATGCACTTGTTTGCCGAAGACACCAAAACATCGATCTGCTCTCCGGCGATGTCGATGGGAATACCGCCAAAGCTGCTCATGGCGTCGACCATGAATAAGCGGCCTCCACTGCGCACGATGCGGCCTAGCTCGGCGATAGGGTTCACAATCCCGGTCGAGGTTTCGCAATGGACGGTTGCGACGTGGCTGATGGCTGGGTCTTCAACCAGTGCCCGACGCACGCGCTCGACGTGAACTGGAGTGGCCTCTTCGAAGACGATGGTTTTGCACGAGATGCCCAGGACTGTGGCGATCTTTGCCATGCGATGACCGTAGGCTCCATTGATCGCAACCAGTAATTTCCCGCTGCTTGGAAGCAAAGACGAGAGCACAGATTCGATGGCAAAGGTACCGGATCCTTGCATGAGGATGGCCTCGTAAGAGCCATGGGCTACCTGACCGAGTTCCAGCAGACGGCGGCGAATGTGGCTTACCAAAGACAGGAACTCTGCATCGCGCGAACCCAGATCGCGCAGCATGGCTTGTTTCACGGTGTCGCTGGTGGTCAGGGGGCCGGGAGTGAACAGAAGTTTACTCTGGCTCATCGATCGGGTTCCTCGGAAGTCGACAGAAAACCAGCCGGCAAGCTTGAGTCTGCAGGATGTGCCCAAGAAATCTTACCAAACTTAGGGTAACCGCGGAGAGCAAAACGGCTCAGTGGCCACGACTTTAAGACTTGGCGGCGAAGGTGGGGGCGCTTCGACTGGTGCCGCAACCGAGCAAGGTTGCTGTCTTGAGCCGGGTTCGGGGGGATGACGGGCTGCACTCGGAAACGAGCGGCCCGCCGACGAGAACCAAGATCAGTCTGCGCCTTGTTTGAGAACCTCGTAGAGATAAGCGAAATCCCATTGGCCTTTACCGGCCTTTACGGCCCGTTCGATGAGCAGAAGTTGTGGGTCGGCAAAGGTGTGATTGACCCGATGTTTCTCGCACCACCCAACAAGTTCCCGAGCCGCTACCGCCCAGGTTTCAAGCGCGGCTTGCGTGTTCCGGTAATCTTTACCTTGAATCTTGTCGCAAAGATCGGCGAGCGCGGCCTCAATGGCCGGCATGAATTTCTTGATGACCTGCAGATATCGGTCTACGGGAAGGTTCTCCGCTTCGTAGACGATATACCCATGAAGAAAGCCCAACATCGCTCCCATGGCAAGGGAAAGACCGGCAATATCGGTTGCCGAAGCTTGGCCGATTTCCTTTCCAACAAACATTGCATTGTCACCAAAGGCAAGCAGGACTGGCTTCACGCGATTGAAGAGCTCCTCTGGGCCTGAATACAGAACCGTGCCTTCCGGCTTCCCGATATCGACCGGATAGTTCATGATCGCTCCGTCGAGGTAGTCAATGCCGCGTGGTCGAGCCCAGGATTCCATCTCTCTAGCCTCATCGGGAGTTCCGCTGCTTAATTGCACAAGCACTTTGCCGCGAAGCGCGAACTCAATTGCCGGCTGTCGTAGCAGTTGATTGGTCGACTCGTAGTTGTTGATGTTGACGACGACGATTTCAGTGTTGCCGACCGCTTCGAGCACGCTGGGAGCGACGCGTAGACCGAGCCGGGACAAAGATTCCGTCTTTGACGAAGTACGATTCCATACGGTGGTATCAAATCCTCTCTTATAGAGCGCTGCTGCGAGAGCGGATCCCATCCGCCCCGCCCCGATGACTGTGACCTTGTGATTCATAGCACCCTCCCGAAGGAATCTGATCGAGCAATGGTGGATTTTACTGAATTCAACTACCAAGCCAAAACGCCTGCTGACATTGACTTGCCACAAGCGGTGACCTATGATCCCCTCGCATGACGGACGCGAACATTCTGGCCGGGGACATAATCTCCCATTACAAAATCATCGGCAAGCTCGGTGGCGGAGGCATGGGAGTGGTGTACGAGGCCGAGGACACAAGCCTAGGGCGCCATGTGGCGCTGAAGTTTCTCCCCGAAACGCTGGCGCGCGATCCTTATGCGCTCGAACGATTTCAACGGGAGGCCCGGGCTGCTTCTGCGCTGAATCATCCTAACATCTGCACGATTCACGAAATAGGAGAGGAGAATGGGCGCTACTTCATCGTTATGGAGCATCTCGAGGGCCAGACGCTCAAGCACCGTATCGAGGTCACGAAGCTGAGGACCGAGGAGCTGTTGGAGCTTGCGATCCAGATTGCCGACGCTCTGGACGCAGCTCACGTGAAGGGCATCATTCATCGCGACATTAAGCCTGCCAATCTCTTCGTGACTGTTCGCGGGCAAGCCAAAATTCTGGATTTCGGGTTGGCGAAGCTGGCCGCGGATCCGCACCGCATCAGCGAGGTCGCGGGTGCTGGCGGCGCGCCCACCATGAGTCCCGAGGACCTGCTGACCACTCCAGGCACGGCTCTGGGCACGGTCGCTTACATGTCGCCTGAGCAAGCCCGCGGAGAAGAATTAGACGCGCGCGCGGACCTGTTCTCCTTTGGTGTCGTGCTCTACGAGATGGCAACCTCCCGTCAGGCATTTTCCGGCGGAACCTCCGCCGTCATCTTCGATGCCATCCTGCATAAGACGCCAGTCTCGCCGCTGCGCCTGAATCCGGAGCTTCCTGCGGAACTCGATCGCATCATCTGCAAGGCGCTCGAAAAAGACCGCGATCTTCGCTACCAATCGAGCGCCGAGCTGCGTGGAGACCTGAAGCGTTCCAAACGCGATACCGAATCCGGACGATCGGGAAGCTCTTGGCCGAGCGTAGCTGATCTGAGTGTGCCGCCCAGGGGAAAGGGCGCGCCGAAGATAGAGACAATGGGGTTTGCGCGGAAAGCTTATATCGGCGTCGCGGTCGTGCTTGTGGTTCTGGCCGGGTTGGGCGCGTATTACTTGCGAAGCCGATCGGGCGGTCCGGCAAAGATCGTTCAGGTTAGCCACTGGAACAAACCCATGAACGGCGCGGTTCTTTCGCGCGACGGCCACACGGTGGCGTTCACCTCACCGGTCGCGGATTTCGACCAGGTTTTTGTGATGCTCGCTTCCGGCGGAGAGCCGCTCGAGCTCACGAGCGACTCGGTCAACAAGAGTGTGGACAGCTTTTCGTCGGATGGCACCCAAATCAATTATTCTCTCGAGTCCGCGGCCGGAAGAGAGATTCGCAGTGTGCCGACCCTCGGAGGCGCGTCGACCTCGGTGACAGAAGGATCGGGTCTGACCCCATCTTTCGATGGGAACTCCCTCTATTTCATCCGCGCTGGGCTCCGCGAGAACGCCGTCTATCGCAGGTCGAAGGCGGGGCTGGCGGAGGAAATGATCTTTCGGGCTGCCAAGGATGTTACTCCGCTAGCCGTGCTGCCGTTTCCCGACGGGAAGGACGTGCTCATCAGCACCGGAAATGACATCATTCTTGGTTCCACAAGCCTGACACTCTACCGCGTCAATGTCACCACGGGCGCGTCCCAGAGAATCGGCGAAGTGTCCGGAAGCCCGACTGGCCTTGTCTGGGGGGATGAAGGCAAAACCCTGCTTTTCAGCCGGACGGTCAATGACGTCACGAACATTTGGCAGTACCGTCTCGCCGACGGCACCTTGCAGCAAGTGACTTTCGGCGCCGGTCCTGATCTATCGCCGATGCCCGCCCCTTCGGTGAAGGGACTTTATTTTGTCAATGGAAGGCGAGCCGGCGCCCTCACGGTTTACCACACCCAGACGAAGCAGTCCTTCGACTTGGTCGATGAAGAGGCCACTCAGCCCGCCATCTCCTGGGACGGACACCATGTCATGTACATAACCCTTTCGGGCAACGCCCAGCAGGGAGATCTTTGGGTTTCGGATGTCGACGGAAACAACCGTGTGAAACTTGCCTCGGGTACGGAACTGATAACCGTGACATTTTCCTCGGATGCCTCGAAGGTTGTGTTTGCCGATAGGGAGGGAGGCGCGGTGAGAGTGTATGTCGTCGGAATCGATGGCAGCGGACTGCGCCAGGTACGCTGGTCCGGAATCTTGGGCGGTTATGGGGCGGCCAGTCCTGATCCGAATTCCTTTTACCTGGGAGGCGAGGAGACCGATTTATCGAAGCTTACCATTTGGAAAGTGGCCGCGGACGGCTCCAGCGTCGAAAAACTGGTGGACAATTGCGGGGCGGTCTGGGATGCGTCGCCGGATGGAAGTTATCTCGTTTCATCGATGAGTACGGGAAGCCAAACTTTTGGTGTCAGTGAATTCGCACTCCCCGATCGCAAGTGTACCCCGATCCTGCCGCAGGTGAGCACGCTCGTCGTCCGCTTTTCCTCCGACGGCAAGGCCATCTTGTACTTAACTGCCTCCCACGGCGAGACGACAATCTATCGCCAGCCCTGGCACGACGGGAAGCTCTCCGGGCCTGCGCAAGTGGCCGTCAAGCTCCCGTTTGCATTCCGCCAGGGCTATTCCGGCAATGCCTATGATTTTTCGAAAGACCTTTCCACCGTCATTTATGCGCGTCCGGGGGGCCACGCCGATCTGTACCTACTGAGCCAGAAATAGATCCGGATCTCGTATGCAAGGAAGCGGTTCCTCCGCCAAGCAGAAGCTCGCCTGAGCATCTTGACCCAGGAGTTCAAAAGAACCTTGTCTTGAAATGCCGTGATCACGCGCAGGAAATAGGAATAGCAAAAACAAACCGCTCCGGTGCTATGCGGCAACATGCGGGGCAGTTACTTGTCTCCTAAGACAGCGTACCAAGACCGTTGCTGTAGGCTGAGGGGGCCCGTTGGTCAATCCGGGAAACGCAAGCAAAAAAGCCGGAGACGAAGAAGCCAACCCACAATCGAGTTGCAGATTACCCAGGAGCTATCGAGTGCAAAAATGGCCGCCGACCTCACCAACGCTTTGGCCGTATCCGCGGTCAGCAGCGATTGAAACCAAGACGGCCCCAATGGATTGAGGCCCGGCGCGGTGGGTCAGCCCCAAAAAGTAGAAACCGGCGTGAACAATCGCCGGTTTGCTTGGGAGACCACCGCTGTCCTTTTGAACGGGGGGGATTATAGCCTTCAACCAGGCACGCAATTGAAAACAGCAGGAACCGTCGGTTTTCCGTCTGTTTCGCAACATTGCCACGAATTCTTTTCTTTTCTTGAACCCCTTCCGAGCTGTTTCCTTGAGTGCTGCGGGAACCTCGAAGAGTGGGCTCTGTTGGGATTCGGCAAACTTAACCCACTCCAGGGGAAGGGCCGAATTGTTCGCGTTCTTGCGTTGCTCCTCTGCCCCTAAGACAAAGTCAGACTCATCGACCGTCAGCGTCGGGTCCAGGTAGACCTGGCTCTCGGCTAGATGCCGGATGAGCTCGGCAAACTTCGCTGAAGCCAGATCAAACTTTTCCCACAGCAGAGGCTCTCGCTGGCCGAGGGGGAGGAAGTCGATCTGATTGGCCGTCTCGATAGGAAGCATTTCCCGCCCAGTAACGCGAATATGCTCTACTAAGCTCTTCATGCCAAGGTCGACCGCCTGGTCATCATCATCGAACGTGGAATATGCTCAGCAACAATCAAACCCCGTTGTCGCGCGGTCTCGATGATTTCCGCGAGTACAGGTTCCGTGACATTGTTATAGACCTTTACAAAGTCCACTCCCTGATCGGCAAGAAAATTGACGGCGCTGCGCGCGCGTTCCGGGCTGTCAACCATGAAACTTTGATCAGGCCCAAACTGGAGGATTGCCGTCCAGGAGCGGGCCGGAAAAGAAGAGCCGAGGCCCGATAATCTTCCCCGACTCGATCTGCTCACGCAGGAGCCGCAGCAGCGAGATATTGCCTCCCGGGGATCGAATTGTGGTTACTCCTCGGGCCAAGATACAGGTTGACAGGAGCCTTAGGAGGGTTCCCCGCGCGAGCGTGCATATCCATCAGACCAGGAATTACCGAATAGCGCCGTAAAGCCCCCCGTCCTTTAGGGCTGGGGATATAAGGCGCGAAGAAATCCATTGCCCTAGTTTGTTCGACACAGCATAGCCATCGCGGCGGCGATCAGGCCGTTGCGGTTCTCCACCAGCGCATGGCCGAGATAGGCCAGATGCGACTCCTCGCCGTAGCTCTTCTTGTAAAGCCTGGCGTCCGGATCGGTGGTCGATTCATGGGTGTCGTTGGAGCGCTTCTGGCCGTGGAATTTCGCGCCGTCGTCGGAGCCACTCTTCTTGCGCACGCGCCGCGGCGACGAAGTCCTTGGCGTCGTAGGCTCCAGGCCTGGGTCGCAGAACTGCCGATGCTTCACTATCAGACGCCGGGGCAGTTCCGGCAAAGTGCAGGCTATGCAAATGTGGAAGGCCAACAGCGACTCCCACATTTACACAGCCACGACGGCGGCTACGGAATATTCCAAAGCCAAACCTAAACTGAGAATCTCCAGTTATGGCTGGTTGAGAAAAACGGGGCAGGTCAGTTCGCCTATGGAGTATGCGTGGAGACGAGCGGTTGCAGGGTGGAATCTTCAGCTATGTGACGTTGGAGCAGCGCGTGTTCCTCAGGACCATCCTTTGAGGGAGATCCGGCGGTTGACGGATATGGTTTGGCGGTCCTTGAGCGCGCAATTCGACGAGATGTACGCGGCCTCGGGCTGTCCTTCGATCGCGCCCGAGTTTGTGCTGCTGGCACTGTTGCTGCAGGCCTTTTACCCGCTGCGGTCGGAGCGGCGACTGGTCGAGCAGCTGGAAATCTGACACTCGTACCTGCTCTCTTGCTCTGCCGTTATCCGATAGAGATTCCGAATTTTCGCAGTTAACCCAGCTTCATGCGAAAGGGACTTTGACGTCATCGGAGAACGTCTATTCGTGGCGCAGCGCGACCATGGGCTCTACAAGAGTAGCACGCCGCGCGGGAATGGCTGCTGCTATCAGTGCGGCCACGCCAAGCAAAAGCGTGGCTAGTGACAGCACTAGCGGATCCCACGGCCTTAATCCGAAAAGCTGGCTGGCAATGAGATGCCCTGCCCCGATTGCCGCCGGAATCCCCAGCGCCAGCCCGATGCCTACCTGCCCGAAAGCTTCGCGCAGCACCATGAGCACCACCGAACC
>DASPVV010000035.1:0-10253 GCA_035622175.1 Terriglobales bacterium
CGCGCTGAGTGGAATCACTATAACGTTCACAGGTTGTGCTCTCCGTACCGAAAAGGGCGCTCTTCCTGGCTAGTCCAAAAATAGGCCAGGATGATCCCGCTGGCGACGGCCGCGTAAGCGCACCACACGGACGTGAAGGCATACCGCTTAATCTCCATCACAATCAGCAAGATCGCCAGGTTGGCCGCACCGAAGATCACCATCATCCGGATCTGCGAAAAGAACAGCGAGCCACAGGTGACTATGACGTAGAGCAATGCAACTAGAGTATTGTTAGTCGCTGGATTGAGGTACACGATGCTGTGTCGTTCGAGATAGACCTGCAGCGGAAATGCCGTAAGCGCCCACAAAACATAGAGACTGACTGCTCCGCCGACCACGACGAAGGGCAGCATCCGTCGACGGCTCTTAGCGCTCGGCTCGAATAACAACACGCTGAGGGGCGCCAAGAGGGGCAAAAGTCCCTGGGCATAGAGCATGAACGCCGCACCCATGTCGTGTGCCGCAGCGGGTGAAAGAATCCCATCCAATCCCAGCCAGACAAACCCTTCAATGAACTGATGAATGGCAAACAGCAGAGGCATCGAGGCAAAGAGCAGTTCGCGGCGGTGTTTGACTTTCGTCAAAGTGGCAACTCCAGCGGCGCCCAGAACCGCGCTGCCCGCAAAGTTTATCGTCGCTGAAAAACACATAGCTCGGCCTTTCCACTCCTGGCGTGAAGCTTAACTCCGCATAACTATCCGCAGCAGTCACGCCGAGCCGTGGAGAGCTTCTAAGCCAAAGCGCATGCAAAGTGGTCAGGCTCCACGGAAAAAACGGGACCACGGCTCAGCGTAAGCTGCCGACCTGTACTGCTGCAAGGTTGAAACCTGCCGCCCCTTGTGATCACACCACTGAGCGAGTTCGAAGATGGTCGGCAACCCTTCCCTTAAGGCTTAGGGAAAAGTTGCACCACTCTCGAAAATGCACATCACCTATGACTCGAGCTTGAAGCGCCAATAACGTCCGCAGATTGGTGGATGTGAGCTCCTGGCAAACCAGCTCCCCACACCGGCCTTGTGACGGCGACCTTCTCGAAACTCGAAACCAATGCTCTGCCTTTAGGTACCGCGTTCTTCACAGCAGGCAAAGCTAGGGACGCGTCGTGACTGGCCATGCTGTCCCACACTTCAGTTACCCAGATCGTATTTTCGTCAGCATCGTCTTTGGCCACAACGTAGCTCAGGCACCCCGGCATATCGGCCGCGCTCTCCTGCAGGACTCCTATCATTTCGTCGCGCTTGCCGGGAAGAAGTGTTATCTTCGCAATTAATCCCCACATAACGCTCGCCTCCTCTGAACCTGACAGAACGGGCATGAACGCCACCGCACCGAGGTACTCCAAAAATGTCCTTCGGCCTATTTGCACCGAGCAAGTATATATGTACCGGTCGGGGAAGGGGATGCTCCCTTCCTTGCAACAGAATTCCTGCAAGAAGGGTCGAGATGAAGCGTTCTCCGGCAGCAAGCTAGCCACTATAGAGCTGGCAAACCTCACAAAAGCAGGAGGCGATGTTATGCGGGAGCTTCGTGTTTCAGGCTGCCACATTCCTGGTCGTGGCGACAGCCGCGTTCTCGCAGAAGCCTGGTGTTCCAGCTTCCACCAGTGAAGCATCACAAAAGGAAGAACAGCAGGTTCGGCAACTTGAGGCGAAATGCTGAAAGGCGAGATGAATCGTGATCCGGCGGTAGTCGAAAGAATTTATGCCGATGACTGCGCCAATCCAGGCCGTCCGGCCTGGACAAAAGCGTGGCTTGTAGCGGCGGTTCGCGAGTATCAGGAGCAAGCTCCTCCCTATATCGCAAGCCAAAAAGACATGCACGTCTACATGCACGGTGACAGCGCAATAGCTATGTACGTGAAGAAATATGTAGCAAGGGATAAACCCGACCAAGTTGACCGCAAAGACCAGACTGATGTCTTTGTAAGGAGCGCCGGTGCCTGGAAGCTGAAAGTATCAAGATCAAGCCCGCATCAGAAAACGGAACGCTGACCTTGATCCCATTGGGCACAGGGCTACCAGTCGCGGTAATTGACCATCGCCATGGCAAAATGGCCCGACAGGCTTTGAACCCTATCCGGGAAGTTGCCTTCCCAATTGCCGACCAGCCGGACGGGCCGTAAACAACCCGTCATGAGCGTTCCCGGTAACTGCGTCGAGGCGCCGGTGGTCAAGCTGGTCAGATCTGGGTCATGCCGCCATCGACGACCAGTTCGATGCCGGTGATATAGCTACTTTCGTCAGAAGCGAGAAACGACACCACTTTGGCAATTTCGTCCAAGGTTCCGGTGCGACCGAGGGGTATATTGCCCACGGCACTGTCTGCATACTGCTTGACTTGTTCTTCCGTCATCCCCAGCGAATTGCGATAGCCCGGTGAGGGAATTACGCCAGGACTAACAGCGTTCACGCGGATTTTGCGGTCTTTAAGATCCGTGGTGAAGGTACGCGCGAAAGAGCGCACGGCGGCTTTAGATGCGCTGTAGACACTCATCGCGGCCGCTCCAGTACTGGCAACGATCGACGCATTCAGAATGACGGAGCTTCCATCCTTAAGGAGCGGAAGCGCCTTTTGCACGGTGAATAGTAGACCCTTGACGTTCGCGTTGAAAGTGTTGTCGAAGTGCTCTTCGGTGATTGCGGCGAGCGGGGCGAATTGTCCCGTACCGGCGTTGGCGAATAGAATGTCGATGTGCCCCTTCTGCTGCTTCACAGTGGCGTACAAGCGATCGAGATCCGCGAGGTTTGAGACGTCGCCCTGCACTGCAGTAATACTCTTACCGATCTGCTTCACTGCCGCGTCGAGTTCGCCCTGACGGCGGCCCGTGATAAAGACGTACGCGCCCTCTGCAACGAAGCGTTGTGCCGTAGCAAGACCGATTCCGCTATTGGCTCCCGTGATGACTGCTACTTTTCCTTCCAGCTTGCTCATGAGGTCTCCCCTGTTTGACTTCCTATTTCTCATCGCATATATCCGTACTGCATGGTACAGATGTCACGGGCGATCGAATGGCTGCAATATCTGTACCGATAGGTATGGTAGAGGCATCATAGGTAGGTATGGAACGGAACAAATCCCCAAAACGAATGGGACGTCCCCGCTCCTTCGATATCGACCGAGCGTTGGACCGCGCGTTGGTGGTGTTCTGGCGCAAGGGATATGAGGGCGCGTCTCTGTCGGACCTGACCAAAGCTGTGGGCGTCAATCGTCCGAGTCTGTATGCCGCCTTTGGCGACAAAGAAGCGCTGTTCCGCAAGGCGCTCGACCGGTATTTGAAGGGTCCAGCGGCCTACACCCAAGAAGCATTGAGGGAGCCGACCGCCCGCGCAGTCGTGGAACGATTGTTGCTGGCGGCTGCCGATTTGAACACAGCCCGGCGCAATCCCGGTGGATGCCTCATGGTGCAAGGTGCGCTTGCGTGTGGCGATGCGGCCGATTCCATCCGGCAGGAACTGACCGCCTGCCGCGCGGCGGGTGAAGCTGCGATGCGCCGGCGTTTCGAGCGTGCGAAATCAGAAGGTGACCTACCGCCCAATGTGAAGCCTGCTGATCTTGCTCGCTACATCGCGACGGTCCTCTATGGAATGGCAGTTCAGGCAGCGGGCGGCGTAGGCCGAAGTAAATTACACCGCGTAGTCGAGATGGCGCTGCGAACGTTGCCGATGTGAGACAGCCCGCGGTCCACTTTTGTCGGAAGCGAGACTTACTGACGCTTGTCTGAATCGAGACCGGGCCCAGCCGAGAAGACACAACCCTATAGGCCGGATATGACTGCGGGAGGCGCAGGATTGTTCTGAATGTCCCGTTGTATCTGTCTAGAATGGCCGGGCCAAATCCGCGATTGCGGGCGGATGACAGACAACTCTTCCCTTATCTTCCCTCGCCGATTGTGGAAGAGTCGCCACTCAGGCGTCCGGAATCGTTGGAGGGACTAGAATGACGCATACCTACTACAATACGATCAATCCCATAGGCTTCTTGGGGCCGAGACAGCGGACGGCATGGTGATGCTGATACAAGACTTGCGTTATGGCCTCCGGGTGCTGCGCAAGTCCCCTGGTTTTACCGCCGTAGCCGTCATCACCCTTGCTCTGGGTGTCGGGGCGACCACGGCGATTTTTACGCTGGTACAGCAAGTGATGTTGCGGTCCCTGCCAGTGGCACAGCCCAATCAGCTTTGGCGCATTGGCGACGCCGCCCACTGCTGCTACTCGGACGGGTATTCGCAGGGAGGCGCCAGGGGGCTCCCACAGAACGACTGGAATTTCTTCTCGTGGCAAGCGTACAAACTGTTTCGCGCCGGCACTCCCGCATTCCAGCAACTGGCTGCATTCCAGATTGGTGAGGCTAACGCTCACTTGAGCGTGCGGCGTGCCGAATCGCTAGTCCCTGCCGCGACTGCGAACGGCGAGTACGTCTCCGGCAATTTCTTCGAGACGTTCGGCATTTCCCAGTGGCGCGGGCGTCTTTTCACCGATGCAGACGACCAGGAAGGCGCACCGCCGGTCGCGGTAATGAGCTTCCACGCCTGGCAAGGGAAGTACGGCTCCGATCCGTCCGTGGTCGGAGCGGCATACGATTTCAACGGTCATCCGTTCACAATTATCGGCATCACGCCGCCAAGCTTCTTCGGAGCGAAGATTGCCGACTCGGATATGCCCGATTTCTGGCTACCGCTGACGACGGAGCCGTTGATTGCCGGGGCAACTTCGCGCCTCCGGGATCCGCGGCTGGCTTGGCTTGATTTGATCGGGCGCGTTCGTCCGGGCACGAATCCGAAAACTCTGGAGGCGCAACTCCAGGTGGAGCTCCGCCAATGGCTCGCAAACCATGTGCCGGATATGACCTTGCAGGAGAAGATGCTTCGGGAGAAGCAGACGCTGCGTTTGACGCCGGGCGGCGACGGCGTTTCCCTGATACGCGAGCGCTACGAGGAGGGTTTGTGGCTGCTGCTGCTGGGCGCTCTTTGTGTGCTGCTGGTGGCTTGCGCCAACATCGCAAATTTGCTGCTGGCGCGCGGCCTGAAGGAGCGTCCCGAGACGGCGCTCAGCGCTGCGCTCGGTGCATCGCGCTGGCAGTTAGTAGGCAAGGCGCTGGTTCACAGCCTCACGCTGAGTGTGTTCGGTGCCGCCGCAAGCATCGTGGTTGCGTATGCGGGTGCCCGGCTCATCCTGCACCTTGCTTTGGCGCGGGCCGACACCTGGGTTCCCGTGGACCCGGTGCCCTCGGCTCCCGTGCTACTGTTCGCGTTGGGAATTTCCCTGATCACCGGAGTCGTCTTCGGGATTGCCCCTGCCTGGATGAGCTCGCACGCCGAGCCGATCGAAGCGCTGCGCGGAGTGAACCGCTCCCTGGGAGGCCAGCGCCACTGGGCCCAGAAGACGCTGGTGATCGTGCAGACAGCGATGTCGGTGGTATTGCTGAGCTCGGCGGCGATGCTCGGCCACAGCTTACGCAATCTGGAGCACCAGAACTTCGGATTCGAGACCAGCGGCCGATATGTGGTCGGCATCGATCCGAGGCTTTCCGACTATAAGCAGGAGCAACTCGTACCACTCTTCCATGAAGTCGAGGACCATCTGCGCACGATTCCTGGTGTGCGTATGGTCGGTGCCATACTCGAGGCGCCGCTGAGCGGCTGGGTTTGGCCTCATGACATCCGGATTGAGGGCAAACCTGAGGCAGGTCTGGAGGACGATGTCAGTGCCGGTTGGACTCGGGTGACACCGCAATTCTTCCAAACGCTCGGAGACACGATCGTGATGGGACGGGCCATCACGGACGCGGACACCGTCGTTACGCGGGCAGTGGCCGTGGTGAACGAAGCGTTTGCGAAAAAGTTCTTCGGCAAGGAGAACCCCATCGGGCAGCACTTCGGTCCTGCTCCACCGACGAACGCTGGAATGTACGAGATTGTTGGCGTCGCGTCCGACGTGGACTTCGGTGATGGTTCGGAGCCCATGTATTTCCTTCCGGAAGCACAGAGCACACGCTTCGATGACCCAGAATCGGAAGAGCGCGAAGTGTCGTCGCATTACCTGTACCACGTTGTCGTGTGGGCGCCGGGAAATCTGCCGGGATTAGGGTTGCAGGTAAAGCGGGCACTTGCGGACGTAAATCCGAATCTGCTTGTATCCGGCGTTAAATCCTATGCCGACGTCATTCACGGCGATTATGCCCAACAGAACATGATCGCTACTCTGACTTGGCTCTTTGGAGCGGTCGGGCTGGTGCTCGCCGCCGTAGGCCTCTACAGCATGACGGCTTATGGTGTGGAGCAGCGCACGAGCGAGATCGGCGTGCGCATGGCGCTGGGCGCGCGCCGTGGTTTGGTCATGGCGAGGGTGGTTCGGGGAGCCTTCTGGCACGTGGGTCTCGGGCTGGCGCTGGGGATTCCCGCGGCGATCGGCGCGGGGTATCTGATGGCTAACCAGCTCTTCGGCGTAACGCCTTGGGATCCGTTGATGCTGTTAGGTACTGCTTTGCTGCTTGTGAGTGCCGCTCTCATCGCTGCAGCCATTCCCGGGCGCAGAGCGACTCGAGTGGATCCCATGATTGCGCTGCGGCACCATTAATTCGGATGAGGCGCAGCTCTTCTTCGAAGAGTTGTGGCACATATCTGGGGTGAGCGGCGCTGCGCATTCCTATCCGATCTCGGGCAAACTGGACGTTGAATACTGCTTCCAGTTTGGCCGACGATCCGCTCAGTGGATCTGGCGCTAAACACTACGCCGTTATCGAGGACTTATCCGCAAAACGTCGGCTTATACAAAGACTTCCTACTAGCATCTATGTACATACTAATGTATTGACAATGGAAAATGCAGACTGTATGCTTTCTTTGTTGCGACCAGCTATGCGATTTGAATGGGATGAGCATAAGAATCGACAGAACCTTCGCAAGCACGATGTTCGGTTTGAAACGGCCATTCTCGTTTTCGATGATCCCTACGCTATTACGCAACGGGACTACACTTGTGAAGATGAGGAACGATGGATAACAGTTGGAGCTATAGGGCCGGGCGCGATTCTACTGGTCGTGCATACGTTCTTTGAGAAACAAGAGGAAGAAATTATCCGCATTATTTCGGCGCGCGCTGCTGAGTCGCACGAAAGGAGAGCTTATGAGGAAGCTCACAAAGGAGCAGAAACGAGACATCCAAGCCATCGCCGCAAAAAGCGACGAAGACATTGATTTTTCCGATGCACCCCCGGTTCTCGACTGGAGCGAGGCAAAAATGGGCAAGTTCTATCGTCCAACGAAGAAGCCCGTAACTATGCGCCTGGATTCCGACGTCATCGCTTGGCTCAAAGCTGATGGTCGTGGTTATCAAACCAAAGCGAATTGGCTGCTGCGGAACGCCATGCTCCATTTCACGAAAGACACGAACCGCAGTGGCCGGAAAGCCACGCGAGGTGGTAACGCTAGCCGGCGAAGAGAACACGGATGATCAGTCCCACCGCTTCAGAGCTTGTGCAAGCTCTTTACCAGAACCGCTAATAAGCGAAAGCCCCTGCCTTCGGGCCAGGGGATGAGCCAAACACGTTTTTGCGGATTTGAACATCGGAGGTCGCGCCTGGTCAGTGACCTGATATGGAGTGACCTGTCAAGCACTAAGGTTTTTGGTTTTCCACCAAGTAGCCTGTGTGCGACTGGCCTAGAGCTTCGGCCCGCCCGTAGGACGTCGCGCGTGAGCCCGGTTGTGGCCCTTCGGCATGAGTAGGTGGACTGGGAACCGTCAGCTTGATTCCTTCGGATTGCATGTCAGCTGTCTATCAAACAAGCCGGTGGCCATGCTTTGTCTCTATCACTACCGAGCCCAGTTATCGCCGAATTGATCGAATTGGTTAGTGTGATAGTTGAAGATCCCGATCCACAGTTCTCATAGTGAACGACTTGTTGTCGTATCGCCGGCCACCTCGAAGCCTGGCCGCCTTATGGCATCCGATTACCGGCGCCTCCGACAAGCGTTTACCGATCGCTTGAAAGTTCAGTAAACCCTACGTTAAGGAAGACTGACCTGGCGACGTTCCAGTGGCACCAGTTTGCAGTGGCACCAGCCCCATAGGTACGGACTCCTCAGACTCTTCGCTGAACCCATATTCTGGTCCGGTTGGTTGACCGACCTGATGTGCAAGGATCACTCGTTCAAAGAACAAGTGAGAAAATCATGAAAGGCTTTCGCCCCTAGGTAGCTAATGGTGTGCGTGATGAAAAAGCTCAAATTCTTGGTTTCCCTACATACGCGCCAGAATGATTACCAAATGGCACAGGCCGCATCGGCCGAGGAGGCAGCCCGAACTTTGGGGATTGATGCGGAAATCGTTTTTGCGGACAACGACGCGGTGCTTCAGAGCACGCAAGTGCTGAAAGCGGTTCAGAACCGTGGAGACTCTCGGCCTGATGCGGTCGTGTTGGAACCCGTTGGCAGCACCGCACTGCCCCAGGTGGCCCAGGCCACCATCTCCGCTGGAATCGGCTGGGCAGTCCTCAACCGGAGTCCCGACTACTTACCTGTACTCCGCAAAGTGGCGACCGCACCCGTCTTCGCGATCAGTTCCGACCATGCCGAGATTGGCCGCATACAGGGGAGACAATTTGCCGCGCTGCTCCCGAAAGGTGGCTCGATCCTGTACATTGAGGGGCCGTCGTACAGCACTTCGGCACAAAAGCGCACGGCGGGAATGCTGGAAACGAAACCCGCAAACATTCAGGTCGCGATGCTGAGGGGGAAGTGGACCGAGGAAAGCGCCGAACAGGTGGTGCGCTCGTGGTTACAACTGGCCACGTCGCAAAGCAGCGCGATCGACCTTGTGGGCGCGCAAGATGATTCCATGGCCCTGGGTGCGCGCAAGGCGTTTCAAAAGAGCGGCACGGAAGCCGAGCGTGCGCGCAGGGTGAAGCTGAGATTCACGGGCTGTGATGGCCTGCCGGGGACGGGCCAAAAATGGATACGCGAAGGATGGCTAGTTGCCACGGTCTCGGTGCCCCCATTGGCGGGAACTGCGATCGAGATCCTCGTAAAAGCCCTTCGGGGGGGAACACAACCAACCCAGGACGCAGTGACCGAATCGTTCTCTATTCCACCGCTAAAGACGTTGGCCTCCCTCCAATCTAGCCACTCCTAACCGGCCTGCCGAAAGGGTGCCGCCGGCGAACCCGTGTTGCCGCGCTTCTATCT
The DNA here is from genome assembly GCA_035622175.1 of Terriglobales bacterium. GTDB lineage: Bacteria > Acidobacteriota > Terriglobia > Terriglobales > Acidobacteriaceae > JAFAGX01. The sequence goes on from DASPVV010000035.1 coordinate 9,225, forward strand.
GCACTCTAGTCCTCGAATGTGAAATGCAGGCACTGCACAGCCATAGCGAACCAGCCACCGTTGAGCCAGCAAAACAAAATCGAAAGATTATCAAACCCTATGCAATAACGATTATTAGTAGGAGCTTCGCCGCTCGTGTCCTTCCCCGCACCTCACAAAAATCATTTTAGGCCGGTAACCGAGCAAAATCGACAAGAAATCAGTTTTGCCGGTTGCTCCTGAGAATGCCCGATATCCTCCACTACGCCGTTAACGAGGACTAATCCCCGCTGCGTTGCGGTGGTGCAAGGACCCATGATTCCGAATAGCTCGTCGCTCGACTCCACCAGTTGCGCGTCGAAGGTCCCGATTCGGCCAGCCAAACCCCTTAGAGCGCGCAGTGGATCAGTCCCATGTCTCTACTCGCAACGCAGCGCCGCACTGGGATCCACTTTCGCCGCATGCCGAGCGGGTAGATACGATGCTGCAGGGCCACCACGCCGACCAGCGACACCGCCGCGATGGTCAGCGCATCGCTGGGAGGAATTTCGAACAGCAAGCTCGCCAGGCAACGCATTAGCCCGAGACAGGCAGCGAGGCCTAACCCAATTCCCAGCGCGGTGGTGGCCAGCGCTTCGCCCATGACCAGGCACAGAACATTGGCGGGCAGCGCGCCTAGTGCCATCCGAATCCCGATTTCGCGAAGCTCACCCAAGTATCAAACACGAACGCTACTTTACATGGCCATTCCACATGGCTATAATTGGAAATCATGAAGGTCAGTGTCGCAGACGCAAAGAACAAGCTTCCCGAATTGATTCGCGTTGTCGAAAATGGCGAACCTGTCACCATTTGTCGCAGGGGTAGGCCCGTGGCTGACCTGGTACGCACGAAAGCCGCCGCAGGCAGGAAACCCAAGTTCGGCACTCTCAAGGGACAAGTCATCGAAGTCGATTCCGATTGGTGGAAGCCGATGAGCGACAGAGAAGCCGAGGATTTCATCGAAGGTCGTTATTGATGCGTGTACTGCTCGATACAGTAACCTTCGTC
>DASPVV010000036.1:0-12778 GCA_035622175.1 Terriglobales bacterium
CGGTCTGCGGGCCCGCCACGGCGCCGTGGGCGAACTCGGGTGAAGAAGGGAGTCGAGGAACCAAACCGCTTCTGTGCTCTCGGCGTGCAATAATCATCGGAGGCACTGATCCAAGCATCCAGCCGAGGTACGGACCAGTGACGCACAGTTGGTATGGACGAACGAGACTTTTTCGACGAGCGACAGGAGAAGAAGACGGCCCTGCTGAATTGTCCGCATTGCCAGCAATCTGGGGAATACGAGATCACGTGGCTGGTGCGCACCAAGAAAAGGCAGCTGTCCGGTCGCGTCGACGAACGAGACCGTGCACGATTCTCGAAAGCCCGGTCCTACATGCTGCGCCGGGACGATATGATGGCCTGTAAGAACCTGCGCTGCCGCAAGCGCTTTGAGATCTCGGGCGTGCAGTCGGTGGTGTTTACCGAATAAGTTCACAGCAACTTCTCTCAAGTTCGCCTGCGTCCGGTACAATTTCCCCAAACCCCGTATTCGAACCTGCGAACCAGTTTCGAGGAGATGCTGAGTGCGAATGGCTGGGGGCTCATTTATACTTACGCGTTTGCCCGGCCGTTCGTTGAAACCGTCAGTTGCAGGGAGCCTGCTTTGAAGATTCTTGTGTGCATGAAACAGGTGCCGCAGAAGGATGCACCTTTAAAGCTCAACGAGAGTGGAACCTGGATCCGCGAGGACGTGTCTTACGAAGTCAACGAGCCAGATGCCTATGCGCTCGAGGAGGCGCTGCGCCAAAAGGAGAAGCACGGAGGCGAAGTGGTGGTGATTACGGCCGGTCCGGCCCGCGCCCAGCAAGTCCTGCGAGAGGCCTTAGCCAAGGGCGCCGATCGCGCCATTCACTTGGAGGACACCGCGTTCGTTGGGCTCGATGCATGCAATACGGCACGCGCCTTTGCCGCAGCCATTCCGGGCGAATCATTCGATCTGATTTTCACCGGTCTTCAATCCGACGACTATGGTTACGCGCAGACGGGGGTGATTCTCGCCGAGCTTCTGGGCTGGCCGCACGCGACCATCATCATGCAAATCGAAAAGAAGGAGTCTGGAATTCGGGTGAAACGTGAGCTCGAAGCCGGCTATTTCCAGTTTGTGGACATGCCATTGCCGGCTGTGCTTACCATTCAATCGGGCATCAACAAGCTGCGCTATGCAACCCTGAACGGGATCAAGCAAGCCAAGAATAAACCGCTGCGGAAGGTCGCCATGGCGGAAGTGCAGTCCTCCCTCAGCGGAAACTTGCAAAAGATCGAGCGCCTGTACGTACCCCAGAAGACCAAGAACACGGAATTTCTGGAAGGATCGGCAGCCGAGATTGCCAAGAAATTGGTGGACAAGTTGCGCAACGAAGTCCGAGTCTTGTAGGCTCCCGCGCCTCTGCCCGCCAGATTCGCCGCTTTCGACCAGGAACCCACAACTGAGCACATTGCCTATGCCAGACAGCATGGTTGTAGTGGTTGAGCAACGGGACGGGAAACTCAATCGTGTTTCCTGGGAGACATTAACTGCGGGTCAAGCGTTGGCGGCGGCAACTGGGTGGACGCTCGATGCCGCGGTCGTCGGCAAGGATGTGGCCAATCTGGCCCGCGAAGTTGCCGCCAAAAAGGTCCGCAAGTCCTACGCTGTGGAATCCCCGAGCTTTGAACCTTACACCCCCGATGCGTTTGCCGTCGGCCTTAAGCAATTTATCGACTCCCGATTGCCGAAGTTGGTGTTGATGCCGCATACCTATCAGGTGCGCGACTTCGTGCCCAAGCTGGCAACGGCAATGGGCGGTACCGTAATCAGCGACTGCGTCGGCTATAAGAAGGAAGGCGACAAACTGCTCTTTACCCGTCAAATGTTTCAGGGCAAGCTCGCGGCCGACGTCAGCTTCGCCGGCCCCCCGCCCTGGTTTGTGACCTTTCAGAATGGGGCGTTCCGTGGGGACAAGGTTGAGACTGGTGCCAGCGCAGCTCCGGTCGAAACCGTAAAGGCGGAAATTGCCGAAGGCGTGGTCCGGGAACAACCGCAGGCCGTGTTCAAAGAAGCGAAGCAAGCCGTCGATCTGACCCAGGCGGAGATCATTGTTTCGATTGGCCGCGGAATCAAGGAACAAAAGAATATCGAGCTCGCCAAACAGCTGGCCGAGGCGCTCGGCGGTGAAATCGCCGCTTCCCGTCCCATCTGCGATTCCGGCTGGTTGCCCATGGATCGACAAATCGGCTCGTCCGGCCAAACGGTCTCGCCCAAGCTCTACCTGGCCCTCGGCATCAGCGGCGCGATTCAGCACATCGTGGGAATGAAAGGCTCGCGCACCATCATTGCCGTGAACAAGGATTCGGAAGCCCCGATTCTCGAAATTGCGGACTACGCGGTCGTGGGCAACCTGTTCGACGTCGTGCCGCCCCTGATCGAAGAAGTGAAGAAAGCCAAAGCCGGCAGTTAGACGGGCGCAACCTCACTGGACAGCGGCTCTACAATAGAGCTTGGATAGGGTTGTGGCAGCCGGGCTACGCGAAGCGAATCGAGCACCTGGGAGTCGGCGTGTTTCCCTCCCCTGGCGAGCGGCTGTGACGGATGCTTACCGCTGCCTGCCCCTGCCTTCCGAATGGCTCGCCGCCGATCAGTTGGACCGGGGCAAGCGTGCACTCCATCCGTCAACGACAAAACCATGAACCTCGTTTTTCGCAAGCCGCTGGCCAACATCGAACGTCCCCAGATGCCCGCCGATATCGTCATCGTCGGCGGGGGTCCTGCGGGCATGGCGTGTGCCCTGCGTCTTTCCCAACTCATCGACCAACACAACTCGCTCCACCCCGACTCGCCCCTGAGCAAAGAGAATATCTACTTGCTCGAAAAGGCGCGTGAGATTGGCCAGCACTGTCTCTCGGGAGCGCTGCTCGACCCACGCTCCATGCGAGAGCTGATCCCCGGCTTCGAGAAGGAAGCTCCGCTCGAGGCACCTGTCAGCCACGAGGCGGTGTATTTTCTCACCCAGCAGCGCAAGTTCAAGCTGCCGGTCACGCCGCCCCCCTTGCGCGATCACGGCAACTACGTGATCTCTCTGAACCGGTTCGTGAAGTGGCTGGGCGGCAAAGTGGAAGAAGCTGGTATCACGATCTTCAGCGGGTTCGCCGGCTCGGAACTGTTATTCGACGGCCATCGCGTCACTGGAGTGCGCACCGACGACAAAGGGGTGGATAAGCACAATCAGCCGAAATCGAATTTTGAGCCGGGCTACGACCTCAGGTCGAAAGTTGTCATCTTGGCAGAAGGCCCGCGGGGTTCGCTCAGCAAGCAGCTGCTTGGGAGATTGGATTTGATGAAAGGCCGGAACCCGCAAACCTATGGTCAGGGAATCAAGGAATTGTGGGAAGTGCCGGCCGGCCGAATCGCGCCCGGCCAGGTCATCTACACCATGGGCTGGCCACTGACCGCGAAAGAATACGGTGGGGCCTGGATCTACGGCGGCAAGGACAACATCGTTTCTCTGGGCTTTGTCACTGCCCTCGAATACCCCGATCCACGGCTCGATCCGCAGCACGTGCTGCAGAGTTTCAAGCAACATCCCCTGGCCGCCGGCCTGCTCCAGGGTGGGAAGATGATTCGCTACGGCGCGAAATCGCTTCCCTACAGTGGCTGGTGGGCCATCCCGCCCGTCGCTGGCGACGGTTGGATGATGGTGGGAGATTCCGCCGGATTCTTGAACTCCGCGCGCTTGAAGGGAATCCATCTCGCGATCAAGAGCGGAATGTTGGCGGCCGAAGCGGCGGTGGAGGCTTGGAAGAAAGACGACTTTTCTGCCCAGAGCCTGGGACGGTATCAGAGCAAGGTTGAGTCCAGCTGGATGAAGGAAGAGCTGTGGAAGGTGCGGAACTTTCATCAGGGCTTTGCCCACGGATTGTGGGGCGGCATGTTTCACGCCGGACTGCAGCAATTGACCGGGGGGCGCGGGTTGCGCAACCGCTACCCGGGCACGTCCGGCTACGAGCACATGAAGAAACTGTCGCAGCTGCCCAGCGACGGAGGAGGCGAAGCCCATTTGCTCGGGCCGAGCAAAGGGGATGGCCGGCTCACGTTTGACAAGCTGACGGATCTCTATCACTCCGGAACGAAACACGAAGAAGACCAACCCGCGCATCTGATCATTCACGATACCGATCTCTGCAATGCCCGTTGCATACAGGAATTCGGTAACCCTTGCCAGAACTTCTGCCCAGCGAATGTTTATGAAATGATGGATGACGCCGAGCATCCCCACGGCAAGCGCATCAGCCTGAATCCATCGAACTGTGTTCACTGCAAAACCTGCGATATTGCCGACCCGTACCAGATCATCACCTGGGTACCCCCAGAGGGTGGTGGCGGGCCGAACTATGACGGGATGTAACCGCTTCCGGCCCTCGCCTTGCTGGCTGTCGGTTCGAACCAAGCGGGTCCAACCGGCATATAATGAAGTAGACGTTCCGAGCGACTGCGGCCTTCGGGGCAAACCTGGCCGTGGCGGCGAGGGATGGTTTCGTTCGCGCGCTCCTGCAGAGCTTTTCCAGCCGCGGGATCGCAAGAAAAAACCCTGAGGGTGCGGGCGGAAACGCCAGCGCCTTCCGGCCTCGCGAGAAGCCATTGGAAAGGAAATCGTCCCCTGCGGCAATCCCGTCCAGGTGTTTCCTTTCGACTTGGCGCGAGCCGGAATGCTGGAGCATCGGTTCCGAGCTAGCTGCATGCTCCGGCCGGGAAACAGCTTATGGCTGCCCTAACCGACAAATTCGGCCGGGCGATCACGGACCTGCGGATTTCCGTGACCGATCGTTGCAACTACAAGTGTGTCTACTGCCGCACCGGAAATGAGAACATGCTGTACGGGGATCTCCCGTTCCCCGATTACCTGCGCATGGCCCGTGTCATGGCCGGCCTCGGAATCAAGAAGGTGCGCATCACCGGGGGTGAGCCCCTGTTGCGCAAGGGAGTGGTTGAGTTCGTGCGCCAGTTGTCGCAGCTGCATGATACGGAGGGCGAACCCCTGGAGCTCGCGCTTACCTCCAACGGTCATCTGTTGGCCGAGCTGGCGCGAGGGCTCAAGGACGCAGGCCTGCACCGGGTAACCGTCAGCATGGATGCGGTCGATCCTGACCGTTTCGCGCGCATTACGCGTGTCCCCAATGGATACGACCAAGTGCTCGCCGGAATCCGAGCGTCACGCCAGGCAGGTTTGTGGCCGGTGAAGGTGAACTGCGTGCTGATGCGGGGCTTTAACGAAGACCAGATCATCCCATTTGGGATGTTCGCACGGGAAGAAGGCGTGGTCGTCAGATTCATCGAGTTCATGCCGCTCGAAGAGGAGCGTGTCTGGTCGCCCCAAACCGTCGTCACCCTCGAGGAAATCGTCGAACGCATGTCGGAGTATCGGCCGTTGATCGAGATTCCGCATGCTAGGAGTGAAACGGCGCGGCGCTATCGCTTTGAGGATGGGATCGGCGAGATCGGAATCATCGCCCCGGTTTCCCACCCATTCTGCGGCCACTGCAGCCGCATCCGAATCACATCGGACGGGAAGATTCGCACCTGCCTGTTCTCCGTCCGGGACCATGACTTGTACGAACAGATGCGCCGTGGGGCATCCGACGACAAGTTGTCTGAGTTCATCCGTGGCGTGGTGCTCGGGAAAGAAGATCGGCACCACATCGGAGAACCCGATTTTCTGCCCCCGTCGAGGACGATGGTGCATATTGGGGGATGATTTTCCCTGTGCGCTCTAACCGTTAGGCAAAGCTCGTTGCCCGAGGGACAGGCGAGGAGAAATGAGCCGCTTTTCGAGCATGCGGGCGAAGCCGGCACTATGGTTTTTGGCGGCCGCCACTGTTCTCGCCAACCTAGCGTGGGCGCAGCATGACACGCCTGCTACCGGCTTCTATCTCGGCTTCGATCGCAACCAATACCCGGGAGACGACAATCTCAAGGCCTTGCGCCAAACCTTTTCCTTTGCAGGTTTCTGGCTCAACAATCCTCCCGGGGAGACGCGCAATCTGTGGATGGGGAAACGAAGGGCCATCGAGGCCGTGGGGTTCGGGTTTCTGGTGCTGTTCAACGGCCGACTCTATGCCGATTTGAAGAGCGTGACCAGAGCGGCCGGTTTGGGCAAATCCGATGCGCAGGCAGCAGTTGCTGCAGCCCGCGGGGAGGGATTCCCCGCCGGAACCTTGATATTTCTCGACCAGGAGCAAGGTGGACGCATGCTGCCGGAGCAGAAAGCCTACCTCTATTCCTGGGTGGACGTGGTCAATGCTGCCGGATTTCGAGCGGGGATTTATTGTTCCGGCATTGCCGCGCCCGGGACCGGCATTGTGACGGCCGAAGACATTCGGCAAAACGCCGGAGGTAGAAAGATTGTCTATTTTGTAAGCGATGACGCCTGCCCGCCTTCGCCGGGATGCGCATTTCCACAGCAGCCGCCCAGTCCCTCAGACAGCGGGATTCTGTTTGCCGATGTTTGGCAATTTGCCCAATCTCCAAAGCGGCGGGACGTGGCTGCGGGCTGCCCCGCAAATTACCGCCCCGACGGAAGCTGCTACCCCCCCGGGATCTCGCCGCGACAAGCGCTGCATGTGGATGTCGAAACGGCCAGCACGCCAGATCCCTCGCAGGGAAGGACGCACTGAGGCAGTGGCTGACAGCCCGACCGCAGAGATCAACACCTCTCAGCCCGGGCGGCAGAACCCTCTGCCTAGTCAAGCCCATCGGGTATGCCTCCTAAGCTGGATGGTGGACGTTGCCGATCAGGCTGCTCATTCCGTTTGCCCTGGTTGAAGCGAGCAGAAAAAAAAATTGTACGCTTCCCAGTCTCCCGGCATCTGATGAGAGTCAAGAAGACTCGCGGACGGCTTCAGCATCCCGCCGCTTGGGCGCGCCCTAGAGAGGGTGCGGAACCCATTCCTTGGAAATCGGCCCTTTGGATGATTTGAGCAGCCAGCTGCTGCATACGCGTTCACGTTTGCATTGTGGCGGCAGCGTGACCAGGGCAAATCCGGTTCCCTGGAGTCCGTGATCGATTGAGCAACGAAGAAACCATGCCCAAAATTACTGTGGTTAAACATACTCAAATCACGCGGGCCGTTTGGTCTGGCCCAATGGGTTATGTCCCGAGAATCGGAACCCGCTTCACCACGACACTCGAAGACGGCTCCATCCTAGATGGGGAAGTACTGAGCGTCACCTCGGATGAACCCGTGGCCGACGAGGACAGCTACCACGTCGTCATCCGGGCCCGCTGAGGCTGCGCCCCACTGGTTTGCGGTGCTCTTAGCCTAGCTTGAGTTCACCGAGATGTGCTCGCAGGAGACTCGCAACTCTGCGACTCGCCCGCCGAAAATTGCATTACAATAGGATCATAGCGGCCATGGCGGATCGTACCTTCACTCTCGAAGAAGCCCAGTCTTTGCTGCCCGTCCTTGGATCTCTCCTGCGCACGGCCATGGAGGCCAAGAAATTGGTCGAGTCTGCGGACCACGAATTTGAAGAGCTGGCCCACCGGGTGTTCCTTCACGGTGGGATTCTGGTGAAGATCGTTGCCCTGGCCCGGCGGAAGGCTGAGCGCGAGAGGGCTTCCCAGCGAGCCAAGGACGCCATGGCCGAGATTGATGCGACGGGTGTACAAGTGAAGGACCTCGACATCGGCCTGCTGGACTTCCCTTGCCAAGTGGAGGGGCAGACCGTGCTCCTGTGCTGGAAACTGGGAGAGAAGAGCATCACCCACTGGCACGGGGTCAGCGAGGGTTTCGCCGGACGCAAGCCCATCGACGCGCGGATTGCGAACGCAAAACGGGCGAACTAACGAAGCGTCCTCGCTCCGGATCGGCATTTCCCATGGACATCCGCAAGACCCTCGTGGGCACAAACGATGAAGTGGCGCTCGCTCCCTGAATCCGGTCAAGGACCCGATCCCCGGCCTTTGCGCGAGCAATTCAGCGAGCGGAAGGCACTGCTTGCCCAATACGTTCCGCCCGAAGCCCAGGCGGTTCACGCGCGCGTGATTCGTGAACTTCAGGAGCAAGGCACCGTGGAACGTGCCCTGGCCGCGGGTGAGTGCGCTCCCCGCTTCGATCTCCAGGATCAAGATGGCCGCCGCGTCTCATCGCAGGAGCTACTTGGGACAGCGGTTCTGGTGGTGTGTTTTTTTCGCGGACGCTGGTGCCCATTTTGCGTGGGTCAATTGGAGGCCATGAACGTGGTTCTGCCCCGGATCGAAGCGGCGGGAGCGCAATTGGTGGCCATCTCCCCGCAAACCGTCCGGCAATCTTCTTTGATGGCGGAGCAGCACAAACTGCGTTTCCCCCTGCTCAGCGACCTGCGAAACCAGGTGGCTCGACAGTTTGGGCTAGTGTACCGGGTGCCCGAGTATCAGCAGTCCGTGTATCAGCGAGCATTGGTGAACCTGCCTTTCGTCAACGGAGATGACAGTTGGGAGTTGCCGATCCCGGCGACCTACATTGTTGGTCGCGATGGCAGGTTGCGGTATGCTTCCCTTAACCCTGATTACAGCGTACGCCCCGAACCGGCGGAACTGATCGATCGCCTTCGTCGGCCCGATGTCCAGCTCCAACCCGCCGCAGGCAAGGGAGCGCCCGTCCGACAAGGGAAGCAACGAAGCTCGGGAACCGGCCAAGCGTGACCGCCGCGGGCTTCCAAGTTGGCCGCAGCCCGGCAGGGTTGTGCCCGGCGTAGAACCCGCAGGACTACTTCGTCGCTGCCATTTCCGCCAAGGAGTGTTCGCGTTCGACGTCCCGTAGCCGGGCGGCTTTGCCCCTGAGCGAGCGAAGATAATAGAGCTTCGCGCGCCGCACCTTGGAGGAGCGCACCAGTTCGATTCGGTCAATGACCCGTGAATTTTCCGGGAAGATACGCTCCACTCCATGACCGAAGCTCATCTTGCGGACGGTAAAACTGGCCTGCGGTCCGCGAGTGCGCGCGATCACAACGCCCTCAAAGGCCTGCAAACGTTCCTTATCCCCCTCTTTGATCTTGACGTGCACCCGCACCGTGTCCCCAGGACCAAATTTGGGCAGGTCGGTACGTCGGGTCTTTGCCAGAAGCTTTTCAATGACGAGATTGGACATGATCTTCTCCCTTTCTAGGTATTCTGGCCCGCAATTTGGGACAGCAACTCCCTGTCCTCCTCGCTTAAGGCGGCCGGCTGCAACAGATCGGGCCGGTTGCGCAAAGTTTTTTCGAGGGCCGCGCGGCGGCGCCAACGCCGGATTTCGTCGTGATTGCCGCAAGCGAGCACTTCGGGAACCGCCATTCCTCGGAAATTCGCCGGACGCGTGTAGTGGGGATAATCGAGCAATCCCCCGGATGCGCAGGTCGCAATCGGGCCGGTGCCCCGCGGCCGCGGCTCTTGTTCGGTAAACGATTCCTGCCGCGTCGAGGCTTCGTTCCCCACCGCACCCGGAATGAGGCGTGTGACGCAATCGACGATCACCGCCGCACCGATTTCGCCGCCGCTGAGCACGTAATCTCCAATCGACAGCTCGCGATCCGCCAAAGACTGGCTTACCCGCTCATCCACGCCTTCGTAACGTCCGCAGATCAGGACAAGCCGCTCCAGCCTGGCGAGTTCCTGACCCTGACGCTGGCCGAGGCGTTTGCCCTGCGCCGAAAGCAGAATCACGCTCTCGGGAACTCGGCCCGCCAGACGCTCCTCGCGAGAGGCAACCTGGAGCGTCTCCGCGCATGCAAAGATCGGTTCCGGCTTGAGCACCATGCCCTCGCCACCGCCGAAAGGGCGATCATCCACCGTGCGGTGGCGATCCTGGGCAAAGGCCCGCAGGTCGTGCACGGCAATCCTTGCCAGACCAGCATCCCGCGCCCGGCGGATGATTCCGTAATCGAACGGACCCTGAAAAAATCCGGGAAAGATCGTAACAATGTCGATCTTCATGAGCACCGAGCTCAAATACGGATCACTGACCTCTTCTCCTCTGCTGCTGCTTCTCCTCCGCGGTCAGCGGGGCATCGAGCTCGAGCATTCCCTCCGGCAATAGCATTCGAATCCGCTTACCTTTGATATCCACGTTTTCAAGATGCGCTTGCGCATAGGGAATTTCATGCTCTCTGTTTCCTGCCCGGACGATCAACAGCGGTGCCTCACCCGCCCCCAAGCGCACGTCTTCGACCCGGCCAATCTCAAGCGCGCCGTCCGAAACCGTACAACCCACCAGGTCGCTGATGTAGGCCCAACCGGGCTCGAGCGCGGCTCGTTGCTGGCGCGGAACCTGCAATTCGCAGCCGACGAGAACTTCCGCATCGGCCATCGAATCCACGCCGGCGAACTTCAGCACCAAAAGCCCTTTGTGAGGCCAAACTTCCTGGACTTCCAGCTGGCGCCGGCTGTCGTTTCGTCCGAGCGCAAACAAGCTCAGGCCCGGGCGGAATCGATCCGGGGCATCACTGTGCACCTCGGTTGCGACCTCGCCGCGTCGCCCTTGGAGCTTCACCACACGGGCGAGAGTGATGAACTCGCGGGACGCGGTCATTCCGTGATCTCGAGCGCAAAGCGTTTGTGGGCTCGGATTCCCGCCGCGTTGACGAGCGACCGCATGGCTCGCGCCACTCGTCCCTGCCTTCCCAGAATCTTGCCGACATCGCCCGGTGCCACCCTCAGGGCAAGAACGGTGGTTTCACCGTCAACCTGGTTGACGGAGACCTGATCGGGCGCATCCACCAGCGCCTTGGCGATCTGCTCCACCAAGGTGCGCACATCCCCGCCCTGCTCAGTCATGGACTCTTCCTATGCCGTAATCAGGCGACAGACTCGGTGCCGGCGGGAACGGGTTTCGACGCGAGTTTGCTGACACGATCGGAGAGCTTCGCGCCTTTTGATACCCAATACTCAATCCGGTCGCGCTTTAGTTCAATACTGGCAGGATTGGTGCGGGGGTCATAAGTTCCCACCACCTCGACTGGGCGGCCGTTGCGAGCGCGCGCCTTCTCAATGACCACCACCCGATAGCGCGGCTGTTTGCGCGCACCCATACGCGTTAAACGAATCATCAACACAGAGATCGGCTTCCCTTCCTAGTATCCTGGTAGTTTCCGGCAAAGCAGTATTTTTGCAGAATGGAGCGTGATTAGCAAGGCGGCATGACTGGCCGCGCCGGCAGCCACCAGCACCACTCTGATCTCGCTCGGCGGCACGGCCGGCCCTCAGGCGGCAGTTTCTTCGAAGAAGTCTTCGATTTCCTGGACCTCTTTATCGCTCAAGCGAAGATTCCCGGCCAGCATCACGCCGCCCGCTTGCCGTGCATTTCGTGCCCCGACAATTGACCCGGTGACGGCAGGATGGCGCAGCGTCCAGGCAATGGCCACTTCTCCCGGAGAACGGCTGTGCCGCTTGGCAATCTCCCGCAGTCGCTCGACCACGGCTAGATTGCGGGATAATCTGGGTTGACGGAACTCTGGATCGCTGTGGCGCCAGTCGTCTTTTGGCAGCTTCGCGGCTCGTTCGGGGGTCATGGCCCCGCTCAGTAGGCCGGAAGCCATAGGCGAGTACACGATGACGCCGATCCCCTCGCGCAGGCAATAGGGCAAGACGTCTTCTTCGATGGCACGATTCAGAATGGAGTACGGCGACTGCAAGGAAGTAACCGGGGCAATCGCTTTGGCGCGACGAAGCTGGCTCACATTGAAATTCGAGACTCCAATCCAGCGCACCTTTCCTTGCCGCTGCAAATCGGCCAAGGTCGACCAAGCTTCCTCCAGCTGGGGCGAGTCGGGATCCGGTGGCCAGTGAATCTGGTAAAGGTCGATGACCTCCAGCTGCAAACGCCGTAGGCTGTCCTCTACCTCGCGGCGGATGGAGTCTGGCGCAAGCACCTTTTGTACCATGCCCTGGGCGTCCCAGCGCAGGCCGCACTTGGTGAAGACATAAGGCTTCGGAGCCGACCAGCCCTTGATAGCCCGGCCGACGACCTCTTCGGAGTGGCCCAAACCGTAAACGGCAGCGGTATCGATCCAATTGACACCGAGTTCGAGGGCGCGTTGGACGGCGGCCACGGAGTCTTGCTCATTCTGCGCCCCCCAGGAGAATTGCCAACCCGAGCCACCGATGGCCCAGGCCCCAAAGCCGACGGGTGTAATTTCCAGAGCCGAGTTGCCCAGCTGTTTGGTATGCATTTCAATGTCCTTGCGATGCTTGGATTCTTTGCTTGCCGTCCGGGATGCCGACGGACCTAGGTGCCATTCGCAAATTTTGCCTCTCGTTCCCCCACGCCAGCGAGAACTTGCCACGGGAGCACAAACTCTGTTGCAAGGTCGGCAGGAAAATCTTTGCCGTGCTCGGCCTCGATTCCCTCCCGCAACCACTGTGCTTCAAGTGTACGCCGGAGAGGTTCGCCGCATTGTGCGAACTTGAAAACATTCGACCTGCACCCTACCTGGCCGCTACCAATCGGTGATGTTGGATCGCCGGGATGCGTTGCCGGATGACGTATGGCAAGACTTGATCCGCTAGTCCTATCAAATGGTTCGACCAAAGTCAAAATCAAGACCATGGATTCGAACCGAGACCGCACCGCCAAGCAGCGAAAAACAACTGTACCCTTAGAAGAGGGGAACGTAGGAACAAAGAACGAGCGGAAAAGAAGGAGCAGATCATGTTGAAACTTGATGATAGTGTCCCCTACAGAACTTTTTAGAAATGTCCCCTTAGACTGAGACCTCCAGCCGGAGGAGGTCGGTTGAAGAGGACAGCCATGAGCGGTGGGGAGCTGGAGCGTGTGGCCGTGATGGGGCG
>DASPVV010000037.1:0-14745 GCA_035622175.1 Terriglobales bacterium
CCGTGCTCGTGGGCCATGTAGCCGATCGAGTAGATGTGGATGAGCATGCCGACACCGGTGACGAAAAGCAGCCATATGCTCGAGAGCGGGTCGAGCAGAAATCCTGCGTCGGCGCGGAAGATGGCCGGAGTTCCGTTCGAGGTTGCGTAGTTCAGGGTGCCCGAGTCGGCGGCCCCCCCGCCAGGAACGGGATCGCTGCCGAGCCAGGTGTAAAGAATGGTCTGATACGGCTGTCCTGGATTGTCCCGCGCGTACCCCGTGTACTGCCAAACGCAGGCACAGGCGAGCATAAAGGCGAGGATCACCGCGCCCACACAGACGGCATTGACCGCCGCCTTCTCCAGTCGGCTGCCGAAGAAAAACATAAGGGCCGCGCCCGCGGCGGGCAGCAGCGGAATGAGCCAGATGTGGGATAAGAAGAACATGTCGGCGGTTGTTTCCTCGCGACTACCCTCGGGACGGGCTTACCACTTCAACAGATCCACCTCGTCTACATTCACAGTCTCCTTATTGCGGAAAAAGGCGATCAAGATTCCCAGGCCCACCGCGGCTTCGGCGGCGGCATCGGTGACTACAAAGATCGCGAAGATCTGCCCGTGCAGCCCCCACAAACGCGAGAAGGCGACCAAGTTGAGGTTCACCGCATTCAGGATCAGTTCGATCGACATCAGCACGATGACCACGTTACGGCGGGTGAGAACACCGATGACACCCAGCGCAAAAAGGGCTGCGGCTACGACGAGATAGTGCAAGGTAGTAATCGGCACCATGTCAGTTCATCTCTGCCCTTCGACGCCGGGCTTGCCTTTCGCTTCCCCCCACCCTGATTCCTAAATTCTTCTCTTCGCCATCACCACCGCACCGATCATGGCAACCAGCAGCAACAGGGAGGCGATTTCAAAGGCGAACATGTAGGGACCATAGAGCAACTCGCCGACTTGTTGCGTATTGCTGGCTTCGGCAATCGGCTGGGTTGACGCCGGAAACAGAGCCCTGCCCTTCAAAAACACGGCCACCAACAGAGCCCCGAGAGCGCCGGCGGCCAAAATTCCCGCCAGCCACTGCCGGTTGAACTGCTCTTCCTTTTGCGCCCGCTCCAGGTTGACCAGCATGATGACAAAAAGGAACAGCACCATGATTCCCCCGGCATAAAGAATGATCTGCACGCCGGCCACGAAGGGAGCATACAGCATCAGGTACAGGCCGGCCTGCGCCAGCAGTCCCAGAATCAAGGCCAGAGCGGAATGTACCGCATTCTTGCGGGTAATGACGAGAATGGCGCTCGCGAGCGTCAAAAACGACAGGAAATAGAAGAAAAACGGTGTCGCAACCGGAGCCATATCAGTCGACCACCCCTACGATTGCCGTCCCGATGAGCACGCCAAGCGAGATTGGCAGCAGGACCTTCCATCCCACTCGCATGAGTTGGTCAAACCGATACCGCGGAAAGGTCGCGCGGTACCAGATGTACATATACATAAAGAAGGCAACCTTAGCCGTGAACCAAAAGATGTCCTGAATCCGCTCCCGCACGGGGCCAAGGAAGAGCACGAGCCCAATCAGGCCAAGCAGGAACCCGAACCCGGCCAAGCCCATGGTTTGTACTCGAAAGTAGGGATCTTTCGGCATGCGGACGACACCCAGGAAGGCCACGGCAGCCAAGATCAGGAAGATAAAGCCTGGAATCAGTGAGAACACCAGATCCCAGGTCTCGCCGCTGAGCGCATGGGGGAAAGGACGTAGCCATCCCCCTAGCCACAAGGTGACGGCAATCGAAGAAACCGCGATCATGGCGGCGTATTCGCCCAGCATGAACAGCGACCACCGCAGGCCGCTGTACTCGGTGTGGAAACCGGCAGTCAGTTCCGATTCCGCCTCCGGCAAATCGAAGGGCGCGCGGTTGGTCTCGGCGACCATGGCGATCGAAAAGATGAGAAAAGCGATGAAACCGAGGGGGAAAAACTTAAACAGATACCAGATCTGCTGCTGCTGTTGCGCTTCGACAATGCCAATCATGCTCAGCGTACCCGTCCCACTGCGGTTGAGGCTGGTCATCAGAATGGCGGAGACAACCGCCATCCCCATGGCAACTTCATAGGAGATCATCTGAGCGCTCGAACGCAGCGATCCGATCAGCGGGTAATGAGAATTCGAAGCCCAGCCCGCCATGACCACGCCCAGCACACTGAGCGAAGATACCCCGAGCATGAACAGGATGCCGATGTTCAAGTCGGTAATGGCGTGCGTCGGTCCGAAGGGGATCACGACGTAGACGGCGAACGAAGCGCAAAGAATAATGAGCGGAGCGGTCCAGAAGACCAAGCGGTCGGCATTGTCCGGAATGATGTCCTCTTTGGTGAGCAATTTGATGGCATCGGCAATCGGCTGCAGCAGCCCGTGGGGACCGACGCGCATGGGACCGAGCCGAACCTGAAAATGCGCCAGAGCCTTACGCTCCAGCCAGTTCATGGCCATCACCGCCAGCGAAACCCCGCCAAACACAAGGAAGATGTAAATCAGCGCCCACAGGACATTGCCCGCTTGGCCGGGCGTGGTGTTGCTCGTGAGGTAGGAGGTCAGCGACTCTAGCATCAGCGATCCACCTCGCCCAAGACAATGTCCAAGGTTCCGATGACCGCGATGACATCCGCCACCAGTTGGCCCCGGACCATGACATCCAGGGCTTGCAAGTTCACGAAGGAAGGGGGTCGTACCCGCACGCGATAGGGTTGCGTCGAGCCGTCGCTGACGATGAAGTATCCCAGCTCGCCTTTGGGGGCTTCGATCGAGTGGTAAATCTCACCTGCCGGCGGCTTGATAACTTTGGGAACCTTAGCCATGATCGGACCTTCGGGAATTCCCTCCACCGCTTGTCGGAGAATGCGCAGCGACTGGCGCATCTCCTGCATGCGCACGATGTACCGGTCATAAGTATCGCCGTTGGCCCCGACTGGAATCTCGAAGTCAAAGTCAGGGTAGGCGGCATAGGGGAGAGCCTTGCGCACATCCCATTGCACGCCGCTGGCGCGAAGCACGGGGCCGGTGACGCCCAGGGCTTTGCAATCGGCGGCCCCGAGTTTGCCGACATTCTTGGTGCGCTCAACCCAGATCCGATTGCTGGTGAGCAGCTCTTCGTATTCGTCAATTTTGGCCGGGACACCATCGACAAACTTCTTCACGTCGCGCTCGAAGCCGTCATAGGTCTCGTACAGACAACCGCCAATGCGAAAAGCGTGGGTCGTCAATCGCGCCCCACAATATTTTTCGAAGATCTTGAGAATCTCTTCTCGGTCGCGAAAAGTATAGAACAGGGGCGTCATGGCGCCGATATCGAGCGCGTGCGTTCCCAACCATAGCATGTGACTGGCCAGGCGGTTGAGCTCGGTGAGAATCACGCGAATATAGTTGGCACGTGGCGGGGCTTCGACCGCGAGCAGTTTCTCCACGGTCTCGCAGTAGCCCAGACCGTTTGAAACTGCCGCGACGTAATCCATGCGATCCACGTAGGGGTTAAACATGGCATAGGTGCGGTTCTCACCAATCTTCTCCACCCCCCGGTGCAAGTAGCCGATCACGCATTCGGCACCGAGAACCTTCTCCCCATCGAGCTTCAGGATCACGCGCAGCACCCCGTGGGTCGCAGGATGTTGTGGACCCATGTTGAGAATCAGCTCGTTCGAGTCCAGGAAGGTCTTGTCGGGTTCGCCCTGCTCGAGCGGCGAGGGATAGGGGGTCGGGTCAGGCATGACTATTGCCCACTCTCGATTCCCAGGTGCGCCTCGACCCATTCCTGGTCTTGCTCGATGATTCCATAGTCTTTGCGAAGAGGATGGCCCCTCCAATCCTCGGGCAAAAGAATACGCCTCAGATCGGGGTGGCCGTCGAAGCGAATGCCGAACATGTCGTACACCTCGCGTTCCAGCCAGTTCGTTCCCGACCAGAGGGAAGTGGAACTGGGAAAGGATTCCTGCTCGGCGATCATGGTCTTGACCCGCAGGCGCTCATTGCGCGGGAACGAATAGAGGATCCAGACGAGGTCGAATGGTTTCTCGCGCTTCGGGTAGTGCACGGCGGTGATATCGACGCAATAATCGAACTCTTCCTCCTCGCACAGAATGCCCAAAATCTCGTGCGTGATCGATCGATCGAGCACCAGGTAGGCTTGTCCCCGGTCGCTAGCGGCCTCGCACACTCCAGAACCGTACCGTGCCTTGAGCTTGGCCACAAGCGGCGAGGTCCACGGTTCCGCCAGCGGGCCGGCGGGCTTGGCGGCACCCGCTGGCTTTTCCGACGTGGCCCCAGCCGGGGACTTCTCAGCAGCAGCGGAAGGGGGAGCGCCAGCAACAGGCTCGCGGGCTGGCACTTTAGGCTGGCCAGCGGAAGGTGGCGGGGACGATTTAGTCTCCTCGGGCATGCCTCAGGGTACAAACCTCCGGCCCAGCAAACGTTTCGCAGGAACGTTCCTTTCTAACAGCATGCACTCAGGCTGTCAACGAGAAGCGATCCAAGGTAGTGGTCAGTTTGAAATTTAGGGGATTGGGGATTTAAGGGAACTCTGTACACTTGGGGGCACGGTCCAGAGCGAAAGCCGCCAAGAGTCGGCGGCAGAAATAAGGCAATCATCATGTTCGAAAATTCGGGATTGAGGAGCAAGGACAAGGAGCTACGAAAAGCCACAATTTTCGGCATCATCCTTGCTCCCTTCATGATCGTCGATGCTCTATTGATGCTCGCTGCGTTCCCCTTTCACTATCTGCCTCGCTCGGTTCTCTGGCCAGCGGCGTTCGGCGGAGTCCTCCTCGTAAATCTTCTACATCGAAGATTCTTACTCTTAGGAGCCAACCGTAAGATACAGGAGCTTGAAACGGAGCTGTTAAGGATCAAAGCCAGGCTCAAAAATTCAAAGGGATGACCCACTACCCGACCAAACCTCAAACCGAGCACAAGAGCCTGGCAAGGATCGGTGCCGAACTTAAGTCTTGATCTTCTTGAGCAGGACCCCGAGCGCATCCAAGGCCAACTGCGAGGCATGGGAAGATGCTTCCGGCAAGCCTTCGACGGCGCGCACCAATTCCTGCCGGCGCAACCCGCGGGCCTCGGCGAGCGTTTTTCCCTTGACCAGCTCGGTCAAAGCCGATCCGCAGGCCATGGCCGGAACGCACCCCTTGGCGCGAAAGCGGATCTCAGCGATGCGCCCGCCTTCCACCTTGATCGTGAGCCGCAGAATATCGCCGCACCCAGGATTCTCCACTTCGACCGCCGCATCCGCGTTGGCGACCTCGCCGGCGTTTCGTGGGTGCTGAAAATAATCGAGCAGGCGCGCCGAGTACATGCCTTTCAATTCTAACTCTTGCGGTTCCCCAGGCCAGCGCCCAGGCCGCGACGGCATGCTGCCTGTACTATAAGTGAAGGATGTCATCGTCCTCCATGCCGCGCCGAATCGTTTCCCTCCAACCGAGCGCCACGGCAATGCTGGCGACGCTTGGGCAGCTCGATCGCCTGGTGGCCTGCACAAAATACTGCCTGGATCTCTACCCAGAACTTGCCCGGCGCGACCTGGCGATCGTTCCCGATTCCTGGACCGCGAACCAGGAATCGATCCTGTCGGTGCGGCCCGATCTGGTGATTGCCGCCGTCCCCTATCAAGAGAGGGCAGTCGTCGAAATCCTGCGCTGTGGCATCCGTTTTCTCGGGCTGGCACCGAGGTCGTTGGCGGATATCTACACCGACCTGGCGACCATTGCCGGAGTGGTGGGCGCCGCCGACCGGGGCGACGAGGAGATTCGCAAGATGCAGAGCGAGATTGAGGCAATGCGCCAGCGAACCCGGGGTCAATCGCATCCGCGTGTGTTCTGCGAAGAGTGGGGCAAGCCACTGACGGTATCGCAGCGCTGGGTGGCAGAGTTGGTCGAGGCCGCGGGCGGCGAATTCGTGGGGGTGCCGGGAAGCCAAACCACAGCCGAGGCGGTTCTGGGTGAAAATCCTGAGGTGTTCGTCGCCGCCTGGTGCGGCGCCGGAGACCGCGTTCCCCTGGAAAAGCTGATTCGTGGCCGCCTTTGGTCCACGATGAGGGCGGCGCAGCTTGGCAGGGTATACTGCATTCGCGACGAATTTCTGAACACTCCGGCTCCAACCCTGCTTCATGGCTTGCGAGCCCTGGCCGCTGCCATCCATCCCCGGGATTTTCCACAAGCTCCCGGTCTAAGATCGATGCCGATCGCTGCCACAGAGCAGGAGGACTAGGACCCGGATATGCCAAAGGCATCCAACGTCGAGCAAGTCAAGGTTGAGGTGGCCAAGTTAGCTTCCGACGCTAGGTCGGCGCAGGAGCTGATGTCGCGCATGGTAAAACTCCTGCATGAACGCATGCTGAAATACAACTGGGTGGGTTTTTACATGCTGGAACAGGGCCCGCCTCCCGAGCCCCCGATGCTGGTTCTTGGTTCCTTCGAGGGGGCGATGACACCGCACACCCGCATTGCGCTGCACCAGGGAATCTGCGGAGCCGCGGCTTCCAGCGGAAAAACCATAGTGGTCGATGACGTGAGCAAAGATCCACGATATCTGGCGTGTTCGCAGGAGACCAAGTCGGAAATCGCGGTTCCCATTTTTGCTCGTGGCAAGTTAAAAGGGGAACTGGACATCGACAGCCACTTCCCCGCAGCTTTTGGGGTGGTAGACCGCGAGCTTGTCGAGTATTGCGCCAGTCTGGTGGGCGAGCAGCTGGCGAGGAACACGCGATGAGAACACCCTCGGACGAATCCTCGGCCTCGGGCAGAAGATCGGTCTAGCCATGAAACGGGTCGTGGCAGCCCTGATTGTGAAAGATGGCAAGATGCTGGTGTGCCAGCGCACACGCCACCAGACGATGCCGCTCAAATGGGAATTTCCCGGTGGCAAAATCGAGGATGGCGAGCAGCCGCAACATGCGCTGCGCCGGGAACTCGATGAAGAGCTCGGCATCGACGCCCAGATTGGCGAAGAGGTTGCGCACATTCGTCATCACTACAAGACCGGCAGCTCGGTCGAACTGCGCTTCTTCGTGGTTCGTGAGTTCAAGGGACAGATCGAGAACCGAATCTTTCGCGACGTACGCTGGTCTTCCCGTTCGGAATTGCCGACCTACGATTTTCTGGAAGCGGATCGAAGCTTAGTTCAGGACCTGGCCGAGGGAAAACTGATTTAGTTCGGAGAGCGCGCAGCCTATTGCCAGCTGCTGCCGCGGCGCTTCAGGGTAGGAGTTTCATCCTGATCGTTCGTATCCGTCGTGTCCCCGTTGGGGTGAGAGGGGCGGTGCAAGGTGGGATGAGACCCGTCGTTCCCCACCTGGCGCCGGTTTTCAACTTC
Organism: Terriglobales bacterium; assembly: GCA_035622175.1. Classification (GTDB taxonomy): domain Bacteria; phylum Acidobacteriota; class Terriglobia; order Terriglobales; family Acidobacteriaceae; genus JAFAGX01. The sequence continues at coordinate 7,348 of DASPVV010000037.1, forward strand.
CATCATCCTGGCTTTCACTTCCTCGAATTCCGACGTGTCCAACTTATATTCCTGTAAGGGCGGCAGCAGAGTATTGATTTCCTGCTGCGTCTTCTCGATGCGGTCTGGGGTTTGAGGATGCGTGTCGAAAGCTTTGGCAAGGCTTCCCGGCTTGTGCTTCTCCAAAGCCTTCACCTTTTCAAAGAACGCGGTCAGCGCTTGCGGATCATATCCGGCCTTGTACATGTACTCGACGCCCAAATAGTCGGCCTCGGCCTCGAAACTTCGCGTAAACTTCAGAAAGCCCATCGGCATGGCCAGTCCGGCGATATTTTGCACGGCGTATCCGATCCCGCCGCCCACGAAGATCAGAGCAATCGAAGCCATGTTCATCAGCTGCCCCCGCGACATTTCCCGGGCCGCGTGACAGGCGGAAACGTGGGCAATCTCGTGCGCCATCACGCCTGCCAGTTCGGCTTCGTTATCGGCCGCGAGAAGCAGGCCCGAATCCACATAGAAAAAGCCACCCGGGAGAGCAAAAGCGTTGATGTCGTCGCTGTCGACGATTTTGATGGTAAAGGGCACCTGGGCATCGGAGTTCCTTACCAGGTTTTGGCCGATGCGGTTCACATACTCGGTGATGACGGGATCCGCGATCAGCTTCGACGTGGACTCTACCTGCTGGGCATACGAACGGCCCATGGCCATTTGCTTTTCCAGGCTGTACCAGTTGCCGATGCCGCGTCCGCAGCCCACATTGCGGTTTCCGATGGCATCGATGTCGCGAATGCTGCCATCGTGATGCACTTTAACCGCGGGCTGCTCTGGGTTGCCGGAGCCGTTGGGATCGGATGTGTTTTGCGCCGGGGCTGCGGTGCCGAGGATAAGGAGCACGGCACAGAAAAATGAGATACCACGCATGGCCCCACCTCACCCGGTCAGTTACCGTCATTATAAGATGGAAGGCGGTGCCAAAGGAAGAGTGATCCCCCCAGCCCAGAAACGGTGACTGGCCAGGTCCAAACCCGCACCCAATCTGCCTTGGGCCGGCGGTCGAGGAACCGCCCCTTCTAGGGTTGGGTGCCCCCAGCCCACCGCGCCCGCAGAATCAAGCAGCTACGATCGTCTCGAGAACCCCTTAGCTGGCACCGGCTGCCTGCGTCCATATATAGGCGATCGTGAGGAGCGTCATGACCACGGTCGTACCCCAGGCGATGACGTCATACAAGCGAGAGTTCACGAAATCCCCCATCAGTTCTTTCTTGTTCACCAGGAGGAGCATGAAAACCAGCACCGGCGGAATCGCAATGCCGTTGATCACCTGGGAGAGAATCATGATTTTCACCAGCGGCAGGTCAGGAAGAAGAATGGCACCGGCGCCGGCCGCGATAAGAATCGTGTACAGCCAGTAGAACACCGGCGCCTCGGCGAATCTCTTGCCGACTCCCGATTCAAACCCCAGGCCCTCACACACCGTGTAGGCGGTCGAAAGCGGCAAGATCGAGGCGGCGAATAGCGACGCATTGAACAGTCCCAAGGCGAAAAGGATGTAGGCGTAATCGCCCGCCAGGGGACGCAACGCTTGCGCCGCGTCGGCAGCGTCGCGGATGTTGTAATGTCCGTGCACGAAGAGGGTAGCCGCGCAAGCCACGATAATGAACCAGGCGACCACGTCGGTAAAGATGCATCCGGAAATCACGTCGATCTGGGAGGCTTTGTATTGGCGACGCGTGACGCCTTTCTCAACAATGGAGGACTGCAGGTAGAACTGCATCCAAGGGGCAATCGTCGTCCCCACCACCCCGATCGCCATGTATAGGTAACCGGGTTGGCGGAACGCCGCCGGGGGTGGAGGCTTGACCGTGGCAACGAGCGCTTCCATCCAGGCGGGGCGGGCAAAGACACCAGCAAAGAGGTAGGTCACGTAGAAGAAGGACGCAACCAGAAAGATCTTTTCGACGCTCTTGTACTGTCCTTTGACTACGATGAGCCACACGATGACCGCGCAGATGGGGACGCTTGCGTATCGCGAGATGCCAAACAGTTCCAGGCTGCCGGCAATTCCGGCGAACTCGCCGACCACGTTGCCGAAATTGATCAGCAGGATTCCGATCATCATGAAGAAGGTGATGCGGAACCCAAATTCCTCGCGAATCAGGTCACTGAGGCCCTTGCCGGTGACGGCTCCCATGCGGGCTGAGATCTCCTGCACGACGATTAGCGCCAAGGTGACGGGGATCAACGTCCAAAGCAGCTGATGGCCGAACTCGGTGCCCGCTTGCGAGTAGGTGAAAATACCGTTGGCATCGTTATCCACATTAGCGGTGATAAACCCCGGGCCGACGACGGCAAAGAACAGCAGGATCCGGGTCTTCCAGCGTTTTAGGAATCTCATGGGCACAAGTTCGAGACATAAAGCGATACAACACTAAAGTGAGCAACAGAATAAACGCAGTCAGCGAATCTGAACAGAAAGAAATCTTCGACCTCCGGAATGGCACCAAGAAGTCTCGCTCTTCGAACGGGGAGGCGGGGCAGGTTTCTCTACCCGGGGCGCGCCCAGCCCGGAGGCTTCCCCATGGCCGTTTGCCATCCCAGGATTTTCCTATCGGGACGGAGCTCGCTCCTGGCATGGGTGGGGGTTGCGGTGAGCTTACAACTTGGCGCGCAGCAAACTGATCACGTCATCGGCGGTGATCACCCCGGTTAAGCGCTTGTTTTCATCGACTACGGGCAGGGTGAGCAGGTTGTATTTGTCGAACAACCCGGCCACCTCTTTCTCGTTGACACCCGGGTTGCACGAAATCAGGGGCTCCTGGGTTAGAGACAACAATGGGTGGTTGGGCAAAGCCAGCACCAGTTTGGCCAAGGGAACGGCACCAGCCAGTGTGCCGCGCGAGTCCACCAAATAAATCGTGCTCACCGATTCGATGCCGCCCTCGAAGTGGCGCAAGGCTTCGACCGCATCCTCCACCGTAGCCGTTACGCCGAGCGCCAGATACTCCGGATTCATGCGCCCGGCGGCGGTGTTCTCCGCGAATTCGAGGAGGTCGGACACCTCCTGGCGCTCCTCGGGCGCCATCTCCTGCAGAATTTCCGAAGTTCGCTCCTCCGGCAGATCCCCTAGCAGGTCGGCGGCAGCGTCCGGGTTCATTTCCTCGACGATTTCGGCGGCGCGTTCGGAAGGAAGCGACTCGACGATGGCCTTCTGGACCTTGGGATCGACTTCCTCCAGAGCCCCGGCGGCGATTTCCTCGTCGAGCGTCTCAAACACCGCTTCCCGCTCGTCGGGAGCCAATTCTTCAACGATGTCGGCGATATCGGCGGGATGCAGGCGAGCCAGACGATCATGGGAGATCTTCAGCTTCACCCGTCGCGCCGGGTCGGTTTCGATGAGGTCCACGAACTCCCATGGAATGGGGTGTTCGGGAATCCGGTTTAACAAGGTTCGCAGCGCCGAGGGCGGGAACACGCCCTTTAATAGACGGCGGACGGCGCCGCGCGCGCCGACATCGACGCCAACGACTCTTAGTACGGGTTGCTTGCTGGTTGTGTCCTGGCTCAGATCCACATCGTTAACTCGGACCACCTTGCGTCCGTGGACATCGATAATCTGCTGGTCGAGCAGGTCGCGCCCGAGGAGAAAGAGGCCCTCCGATCCGTTGGCCAGCGGCCAACTCGAAATCTGAGTATCGGTGCGCAAACCACCATTCATGGACCGGATCGAGCTAAATGGAAGTACCCGGTCCCCCGCCTTCGTGCGCACGATCAACACCGCGATGCGGGAGCGATCCTCCGCCGGCGCGATCGCGACTTCCCGCACACGCCCGGCCGGGCCAGCGGGATCGAGAACCGGCAGACCGAGCAGCTCGGTAAGGGCAAGCGTCACCATCGCCCAGAGCATACCCAAGTGCAGGACAAGAATCCAGATCATCCGCAGTCGAGAACATAGCCAAGAGCCTATAGGCCTAGGCCTGTGGCCGCCAGCTGCCTGGTGGGTAGAGCCGGCAGCGTTTGCGTTGACATTTGCACAGGCAAAGGCGAAACTAACGGTTCGCCAGAGGGGCGGCTTTGTGCGATCGCGGCCAGCGTCGTACTTTTGGGGGTCCAGATCGCGAGGGGTGAGGGGCGCATTCGTTTTCATCGGTCTTAGCCATGACCACAAACCGGGTCTCGTATACGCTCGATTCCACGCTGCAGACGGTTGACAGCGCCGAGCAAGCAGCGAGTCGCATCGCAACGGAAGCCGGCTTTGGCGACGATGAAGTGATCCAGATTTCGATGGCCGTGCGCGAAGCCGCGGTCAATGCAGTCCTGCATGGCAATGCTTACGATCCGGACAAGAAGGTGAAGCTCGATTTTGAGAGGACCAGTCGCGACCTGGTGATCACGATTCGCGACCAGGGAAAGGGCCTGGACCCAACTAAGATTCCCGACCCCTTGGCTCCGGAAAATCTGTTGAAGTCTTCCGGAAGAGGCATTTTTCTAATCCGCTCGTTCATGGACGAGGTGCAGATTCGCCCGTCCCAGACGGGCACGGAAATCAAACTCGTTAAGCACGTCCCTGGCTCCGCCAGGGCCGGTAAGGAGGTTTCCCCGTGAGCATGAAGACCAGTACTCGTCAGGTCGATGGCGTCGCCATCGTGGATTGCAGTGGCCGCATCACCCTCGGTGAAGGCAGCGTCATTCTGCGGGATACGGTCCGCGACCTGCTTGGCAAAGGGCAAAAGAGAATCTTGCTCAACCTGGGCGACGTCACCTATATCGATAGCTCGGGCATCGGTGAGTTGGTCAGCGCCTTCACCACGGTGCGCAACCAGGGAGGCGAGCTCAAATTGCTGAACCTGACGAAAAAAGTCCATGACCTGCTGCAAATCACCAAGCTCTACACCGTCTTTGATGTGAAGGATGACGAGGCTGCAGCGGTGAAGGCATTTAAGTAGTTCCCCACCTTGCCGGGAAGTGGCCGCTTGTGTCGGGACGGCCCTCCTGGCCCCCTACGGGTTGCGAAAGTTCAACTTCTGAGGTTTCCCGCCTTGCGCGCCAAAGTTGCGAGGGAGGCTTCGCAGCGCGGGCTTCGCGTCTAGCCGCTCGTGGTTGGCACGATGCCCCTTTTCAGCTCCTCGAGTGGATAGAAGGTTCCCCGCCAAAGCACGCCGCCGCGCACCAAGGTCACGAGCGTAGAACTCAATAGAATGTAGAGGAACAAGGTTGCGCTCAGCGCATGCAAGAAGAAGTAGTAGGCGGGCACATCGGACTTCGAAGACATACCCACGTAGATTGCGAACAGGGAGGCCAGCGCGATCGCATAGGGTAGTCGCGCCCACCCCTGGGCGAGCCAGATTCCGAGGAAGGGCGTTACGTTCAAATAGGCCAGGGCCAGCGCAGAAGCCAAGGCGCGCGGCCACTGGAAGGACATCAGGGCAAAGAAGTTCTTGCTCAGGTTGTTCACCATACCGGTGACCCCCTCGACCCAGCGCAGGGAAACCAGGTCATGACCGAAAACGTTGCGCTGCCGGTAGCCTCCCTCCTTGACCAGCTTGCCCAATTTCATATCATCGAGCACCTCCAAGCGCAGCACCTGAAAGGTACCCAGGGCCTCGTACACCGGACGACGGATCAGGTTGAAAGCTCCAATTCCCATGTGATCTCTGGCTTGTGGATCGGCCACTTTCCACGGCCGGTGCCCAAATACAAAGAGCGTTTGAAAGAAGGCAACCGTTGTCCTCTCGCCCGGGCTCTCGAGGATGATGTGAGGCAGGATCACCAAATGATCCGCCTGTTCGGATTGGGCGTAGAACAGCGCCCGGCGCAGAGAGTCAGGCCGGAAGAGCACGTCGGCATCGGTAAACAGCAGCCACTCGCCGCTGGCCTGTTCCGCGCCCGTCCACATGGCGTGGACTTTTCCCAGCCAGCCGCGCGGCAGTTCGGTAACGTGAATGACCTTCAATCTCCGCTCCGCCTCGGCTCGCTCCGCCTCGGCTCGCTCCGCCACTTCCATCACCCGTTCACCCGTGCCATCGCTCGAGCGGTCATTGACGACAATCACCTCGTAGTTGTCATAGTCGAGGTGAAGCAGGCGAACCAGTGAGTCCTCGATGTGTTCTCGCTCATTGCGCGCGGGAACAATGATGCTCACCCGGGGCTCGGCGCCCGGGGTTCGCTTGGGGTCCCACTGGGGCTGAGAAATGTCGGCCACTCTCGGCATGCCTCGCGCCGCATCCAGAAGGCGGGAGGTCCAAATCACCGCCAGCAGAGTGCCCGCAATCCAATGAAGGTAGGTCATCCCGCCTGGGTCCCGCTTGCCCGGCGCCCGTAGCCGAGCTCGACGGGAGGAGCGAACCGCATGCCGTAGAACAGGATGGCGGAAGAAATCGCCATCGCGATCACGGGCAGCAGGAAGGCCGCTTCGAGCGAACGGCGGTCGGCGACATAGCCCATGAGGGTGGGGGAAGGAACATCCCCCAAAAGGTGAAACAGGAACACATTCAGGGCGATGGCGGTTGCCCGAATGTGGGCGCCCACCGAATTCACCAAAGCGGTGTTGAGGGGCGAGGTGTTGAGCAAGAGGAGAAATGCCGCCGCCGCCATCGCGGGCAGCATCAAGGATCCTTTGAGGCGCAAGGCCAGGATCATGACCGGCACGCCCAATCCCATACTCAGGGCGGAGATGAAGTAATACGAGCCTTTCATGCGTGGCAGCAAGAGATCACCGAGCCACCCCCCGGCCAGCGAGGCAAGAATACCGTCGACCACAACCATCGAACCAAAAATCTCGTTGGCCTCCCGCAGGCCGTACCCGCGGGCCAGCGAGAGAAAGGTGGGCATCCACACTTGCACCCCGCCCAAAGAAAATGTGGAAGCGGCCATGCCGAGCGTTACCGTCCAAAACGCGGGGTTGCGCGCCAATCCGAGAATCGTCCCGCGCTCCGGCGTCTCGGCGAGGGAATCAAACTGGCCGCGAGGCGGCTCGGAGAGAAACCAGACCGCCAAGGCCAGCAGAAACCCGGGAAGCGCGGCGACATAAAAGGGGGATCTCCAGCCGTACTCCACGCCGAGCTTTCCCCCGAGCAGATAACCGGCAGCCGTGCCCACCGGAATCGCCAAGTAGAAGATGCCGAAGATGCGGCCGCGCTGGTCCTCGGGGAACAGGTCGGCAACGAAGGTAGGCGCAATGATGACGAAGGTTGCTTCGCCAATCCCCACCAAGGTATGGCGAACCAGGAGCTGCCAATAGGTGCGGGTAAGGGCCGTCACTAAGGTGAGGCCACTCCAAAACAGGGCACCCAGAACCATGATCCGCTTGCGGGAGTAGCGATCGGCCAGAGGCCCGGCAAAAGGGGCAGCCACCATGTAGAATCCGAGAAATACGCTGGTGAGAGCGCCGACTTGCGCATTGCTCAGATGGAATTCCTTCTG
>DASPVV010000038.1:0-4574 GCA_035622175.1 Terriglobales bacterium
CTAACGACTTTTCCCTTATCGGCAAACCCGTGGCGATGGTCGACGCTGCCGAGAAAACTACGGGCGCCGGCAAATACACCGACGATCTGAGCCTCCCCGGCATGCTGGTGGGCAAGATCCTGCATTCGCCCTATCCCCATGCCCGCATCCGGGGAATGGACACCAGCCGGGCCGAAAACCTCGAAGGTGTCGTCGCCATCGCCACCGGCCAGGACGCACCCAATCCTTACGGCATTCTTCCCGTCGGCCACGACGAGCACGCCCTTGCCGTCGACAAAGTCCGCTATGTCGGAGATAACGTCGCCTGTGTCGCCGCAATCGATGAAGCCACCGCCGAGAAGGCGCTGCAGTTGATCGAGGTCGAATATGACGTCCTGCCTGCTTATTTCGACCCCGAAGAATCGATGCAAGCGCAGGCCGACCTTATCCATGACAACAAGCCCCACAACCTCGAAAAGGATTATCACCACGTGTTCGGCGATCCCGCGAAGGGCTTTGCCGAGGCAGACCATATCGCGGAAGGGCGGTTCATCGCGAATGAGGTAACCCACGCTGCGATGGAGCCACATTCCACGCTGGCTGCCTTCGACATTGATTCCCAGAGCGGCAAACCGGGGAGGCTCACAGTCTGGTCGTCAACCCAAGTCCCGTACTATCTGCAACACAAATTGTCCCTGGTGCTCGAGATGCCGATGGCGCAGATTCGGGTCATCAAGCCGCTGGTGGGCGGCGGATTCGGCGGCAAGAGCGAAGTCATCCCCCTTGAAATCATCGCCGCCATCGCCGCCAGAAAGGCACGACGGCCGGTCAAGATCACCTACACCCGGGAGGAGGTCTTCTGGGCGCACCGTGGCAGGCCGCGTACCATCATCGACTTGAAGACCGGCGTGACCAACCAGGGACGCATCACCGCGGTCAAGGCGCGGGTGATTCAGGACGGTGGCGCCTATTGCTCCTATGGCGTGGTGACCATTCTTTACTCGGGAGCCCTCTTGGGCGCGCTTTACGACATCGCCCACATCCAATATGACGGCTATCGCGTACTCACCAACAAACCGGCCTGCGGCGCCATGCGCGGTCACGGGACCGTCAACGTGCGCTTCGCTTTCGAGTCGCAACTGGACGAGCTGGCAGCCAAGATCCAACTGGATCCCATCGAAGTGCGCCGCCGCAATTTGCTGAAGCCGCCAACGATCACGGTGAACGGTCTGAGGGTACAAAGCTACGGTTTGCCGGAGTGCATCGACAAGGTTGCGGAAGCGTCGGGCTGGAACGAGCGCAAGGGCCATCTTCCAAAAGGCCGGGGATTGGGCTTTGCCTGCAGCCATTACGTAAGCGGTGCCGCCAATTCCATCATTCGCTCCGACATGCCGCACTCCACCGTGAACATTAAAATCGATCGCGATGGAGGCGTGGTCGTGTACACGGGCGCGGCGGAGATTGGCCAGGGCTCCGATACCATGACCGCGCAAATCGCCGCCGAAGTCCTGGGCTGCTCCCTGGGTCGGGTGAAGATTTTTGCTGCCGACACCGATCTTACTCCCATCGATATTGGTTCCTATTCGAGTCGCGTCACTTTCATGGCAGGCAATGCCACCTTGCGCGCCGCCCAGGAAGTCAAGCGGCAAATAGCATCGGCCGCGGCTCGAAAGATGAACTGTCCGCCCGAGGAGCTGATCTTTCGCGATGACTCGGTGGTCAAGCGACATGCGCCGCGGCAGACGGCCGTCCTCGGTGGGGCAAGCGAGCAAGGCTCAAGTGCCTCCGTTGCCGGACGGGTCGAAGGACAAATCCTCCGCGGCTCGCTGCAGCAGAAGCGCAAAGAGGAAGCCCCCAAAGATTGGATGAGCTTCGAGGAAGCGGTCATCGCCGCCATCGACTTTCATGGTGCCCTGAGTGGAACCGGTTCCTATGCCCCTCCGCTCGAAGCCCGGGGCGGGAAGCACAAAGGGGCTGGAGTAGGCCCGTCCCCCGCGTACTCCTACTCCGCGCAGGCAGCGGAAGTCAGCGTCGATGAGGAAACCGGGGAAGTTACGGTCCACAAGGTCTGGGCAGCACACGATTGTGGACGTGCCCTGAATCCGGTTTCGGTCGAAGGTCAGATCATCGGCTCGGTTTGGATGGGGATGGGACAAGCGCTCAGCGAAGAGATGGTTTGGAAAGATGGCATGCTGATGAACCCCGGCTTGCTCGAGTATCGCAGCCCGTCTTCGGTGGAGTCCCCTGAGGTTGAGCCCATCATTGTCGAAAGCGTGGATCCAGAAGGCCCGTTCGGAGCAAAAGAGTGCAGTGAAGGCTCCCTGGCCGCTACCATCCCTGCGATCGCAAACGCCATCTACGAGGCGGTCGGAATTCGTTTGCACGAATCTCCGTTCACTCCCGAGCGAGTGTTGGCCGCACTGCGAGCAAAAAAGGCGCAGAAGAAGATCAACCTGACGGAAGGCGTTGATCCGACCGCGCCCACGAGTTTCCGCGAACACGGGGGAGCACTGTGGTTTCGTGGCAAGGGCCCCAGGCGGCATCCGCTCGATCCTTCGCGCAGAGAGGTCCACGGGGCGGCGAGAGGTAACGATTGAGCCTTCCTCCTTTCAAGCTGCTGTCCGTGCAAACGACGGGCGAGGCCCTGGATCTGCTCACGAAGTATGCCGGGACGATTCGGGTGCTGGCGGGCGGCACCGACTTAATTCCTTCCATGCAGCAGAAGCTCTTCGAGCCTGACTACATCCTCGACATTCGCCGCATCGCGGAGATGCAAGGGATCCGCGAGCGGCGGGGAAGCGGGGTCGAGATTGGAGCGCTCACTTCGCTCACCACCATCGAACGCTCCGGACTTCTTCGCCACCGCTATCCGGTATTGGCGGAAGCCGCGGCTACCGTGGCATCGCCCATCCTGCGCAATATGGGCACGATTGGTGGCAATATGTGCCTCGATACTCGCTGCCTGTGGTATAACCAGTCGCTCACCTGGCGTCAAGCGTGCGGCTTCTGCATCAAGAAGGACGGAGACCTGTGCCACGTAGCGCCCGGCGGTACCAAGTGTTGGGCTGCATTTTCAGGTGATACGCCTGCGGCACTGTTGTGTCTGGATGCCGAGGTGGAAATCGTTGGGCCGGCCGGCGCACGTCGCACTCCAATTGGCAACTTCTATACCGGGCTCGGTGATCATTACCGCATGCTGCAGGCGAATGAATTACTCACTCGGGTGTTCTTGCCTGAAGCTTCGGCGGACTATCGAGGTGTCTACCGCAAACTGCGCATTCGTGGCTCGATCGACTACCCCTTGGCAGGTGTGGCAGTGGCGGTGAAGCGCGCGAATGGCCACTGCGCGGACGCTCGCGTCGCCATTACGGCGGTGAACCCTGCGCCGCTCATTGTGAAGGGAGCGCGGGAAGTTCTCGTCGGAGCCGTTATTGATGACAGTCTCGCCGAGCGCATCGGAGATTTGGCCGCGAGGACGGCCAAGCCGTTGACCACCTCGGCGCTGACACCCGAATACCGCCGCGAGATGATCCGAGTCTTTACCAAACGCGCCGTCCTGGCCGCCGCCCGGAGCTAATGGCTTCGAACCTTTGTCGCAATCCCCCAAATTCCTTCGCAGTGGTTCCGATTCGTTTCTAGCAAGAGTCTTGTCATGATCAGCATCTGCCTTGTTACTGCGCCAAGGCGCGAATGGAGGGTGAAGGTCGATCCGTATGAAAATACTTCTGGTAAGCTGCGATCCAATCCGTGGCGATCTCGCGCTGTGCAGTGGATAGATCGAGTTGTCCGCTGCAGACCATCTCATGGAGGCGCTCTTCCAGGGCATCCTTGACATGGGCGTTCCAGACACGGGCACGATAGGGCTCCGGCCAGAGATTGCGGATATCCTCTATCCCACCTAAGCCGGGAGCGATCAGGAAATCGATCTCATAGTCTTCCGGCCGAGCGTTGACGATTCCATACTCCTGAAAAACCCTCCCTTTCAGGGAGACCGATACATCTCGAACCACTTCTTCCTGGGGCACCGAACAAACCTCGCTCAAGGTTACCTGACGGGTTGCACCGGGCGTTAAACTGCGATTGGGCGCGATGCCAGCATCCAACAACACAGAAGCCGATCTCAGCTTGCGCGGTAAAGCGTGCCGAAACCATAAAATCCCGAACGTCATCGCGATTAAGGTCAGGCAGACAATCGCTGCACGCGGCAGGTTGAATCCGAATTGAAAAATGCGTTTCCACCACTCCGTTCGCGATTCGGAACCCAGTTCGGCCAGCCGCGCTCGCAGTAGCGCTCGGGGGCCAACGGCGGGAGGAATCTGCCGGTCAAACTCGGCATGATGAGCGCGCACAAATGCTGTCATCGTAGACTGAATTTCTTCCATTCGAGCGCGGCAGTCCCAGCAAGCCCCCAGATGAGCCTCAACCTCGGCGGCGCGTGGAAGGGAAAGTTCGCCATCCGCCGAGCGAACGAGTTCCTCGTCCGAGATATGGCGTATCGACTGCTGCGGATTCTTGTGCAGCATCGTTCACCTCCCTTGCGCACGAACCAGGCGTGCGATGGCTGCTGTTAGAGAAATCGCTACCGCGCGCGCCGC
>DASPVV010000039.1:0-36626 GCA_035622175.1 Terriglobales bacterium
GCTACCTTCGGTTCCCACCAATTCTGCGCAACGTCCGTCGTCCTTCCAAGGACGAGTTGAGGAATCCGTCTTGGCTCTTGATGACAAGTACGACGACATTAAAAAGCTGATCGACACGGGAAAAGAGAAGGGATATCTCACGTATGATCAGGTCAATGATCTGATCCCGCACGACGTGCATTCTCCCGAAGATCTCGATGATCTGCTCACCACCATTGGCACGCAAGGAATTGACGTGCTCGAGGGGCCGAAGCTGCCCTCGGCCGCGCTCGAGAAAAAGTTCGAAGAAGACGAGCTCGGCGAGGATGTCGAACTCGATCTGACGCCCGGCGCGCTGGAAAAAACCAATGACCCCGTCCGCATGTATCTGCGGGAGATGGGGACGGTTCCCCTGCTCACGCGCGAAGGCGAAGTGGAGATCGCCAAGCGGATTGAGCGTGGACAGCTGCGGGTTTTGAAAGCGCTCTCCCGCTCGCCCATTGTGATCGCCGAATTGTTAGCCATGGGCGAGGACCTGAAAAAGGGGGTGCGTTCCATCAAGGAAGTGGTGACCTTCGATGAGGAAGAGATCACCGATGAGATCTTGCAGAACCGCCTGAAGGAATTCACCGGGAAAATCGACGATTTGGCCAGGGCTTACAAGAAGGCCAATTTGTTGCTTGAGAAGTTCGTCGCCGTGAACCAGAAGAAGCGGCCTAAGGATTATCGCCGCTATCGCCTGGCGCTGGCGCGCGCCATCGTCAATGTCTCTTGCTGTGTGCGCAATTTGGGCTTCACCAACACGGAGCGCAAGCGGCTGATCGACCGCGTCAATAAGACCGTGGACAGCATGCGCTCGCTGGACCGTCAGTCGCAGAACCTGGAGAAAAAGGCGGACGCCACCCGCAGCGAGGATCAACGCAAGGAATACCGCCGCCAGGCGCGTGCGATTCACGGAGAGCTCGAAAAGCTCGAAGCCGAAGTGGGCGTTTCCTTCCAGGAGCTCAAACGCACCCAGCGCGAGATCATCCAGGGGGACATGGATGCCGAGCAGGCCAAGCGCGAGCTGATCGAGGCCAACCTGCGCCTGGTGGTCTCGATCGCAAAGAAGTACACCAACCGGGGCCTGCAGTTCCTGGATCTGATTCAGGAAGGGAACATCGGTTTGATGAAGGCGGTGGACAAGTTCGAATACCGCCGTGGCTACAAGTTCTCGACCTATGCCACCTGGTGGATCCGGCAGGCCATCACCCGCGCTATCGCCGATCAGGCCCGCACCATCCGCATTCCCGTGCACATGATCGAAACCATTAACAAGTTGATCCGAACCTCGCGCCAGTTGGTGCAGGAGCTCGGACGCGAGCCTACCTCGGAAGAGATCGCCAAGCGGATGGATATTCCGGTGGCGAAGGTGCGCAAGGTTCTCAAAATCGCGCAGGAGCCGATTTCGCTCGAAACCCCGATCGGAGAAGAGGAAGACTCGCATCTCGGAGACTTCATCGAGGATCGCGCCGTGGTCTCGCCGGCCGAGGCGGTGATCAACGTGAACTTGAAGGACCAAACTTCGCAGGTGTTGCGTACCCTGACCCCACGCGAGGAAAAGGTCATCAAGATGCGTTTCGGCCTCGAAGATGGCAGCGAGCACACTCTCGAGGAAGTCGGCCAATCCTTCGCCGTAACTCGCGAGCGTATCCGGCAGATTGAAGCCAAGGCCCTACGCAAGCTGCGGCATCCCTCGCGCTCCAGGAAATTGCGGGCATTCATGGACGGAGTGAGGGACTAAGCCTGAAGCGGGAGTTCTGCGCATGGTTCCGGGCGCCGGACCGGTCGCAGAACTCCGAATCGGTTCAGGTTCCCGCCGGGTTTTCCATGCCTTTCCACAAAGAAATGGGATCCTCCACAGGTTCTGCACAACCGCGGGGCAATTTTCTGTTGCTCTCCCCGGGGGGTTCAAGCAAAGTACCGGCAGTGCAATGCGTGAGATGTCTTTGAAGTGCTGCCACGACTGGCTGAACGGCTGCGGTTTTCGGGAGTTCTCGAGGGCGAACTGCCGGCGGAGGATCCGCCGGCATGTGGTGGCGTTGCTCAGGAACCCGGGGTTGCGGCCTGTTAGGCGTCCTACTCACCGGAAGGACTGCGCCGTTGGCGGAAGCATTTCTGCAATCTTGAGCGGCGGAGTGGCTCCAAAGATTCAACTTTGCAGAGTACGTGGAGAAACGAGCGTCGCCGAACGCGGTTTTCGAAACGTGCAGCTTGCCGTCTAGGCGGTGACTTGGCTAGCCGAGACATCTCACGAGCATACGGCCCGGGTGGCTGGACCCGGGCCGTATGTGCGCGGGCGTGACTTCACTCCCCTAGTATTCAGCAAGTGTCCCCGGCAGCTCCTCGAGGCTCCTTCTTGCTGATTCGCCTTTTGTTCCCCTACACTGTAAGCAGCATGTAGACCGCCATGAAAATCTGTCTTAGGACGGTTTTTTCCGAAGCAGCCACCGCCTATTCACAAGCCATGTGTGAGTAGGATCGGGGCGCACGGCTCGGCAATCTCTGCGAAGGCGATTTGGACTTTGGCCACCACTGATTACAGTCTCGGGCATAGCCTGCCGGCAAACGTGGAAGCCGAGCGCTCGATTCTCGGCGCCATCCTGCTCGACAATCATGCCTACAATCAAGCCGCAGAGCATCTGAAACCGGAAGACTTCTTTCTCGACTCGCATCGCCGCATTTACTCTCGTATGGTCGACCTTGCCGAGTCTTCCCGCCCGATCGATCTGATCACGCTGGTCGAGGAGTTGGAGCGGCGCAAGGAACTGGAAGCCGTGGGCAACGTCGGCTACCTCTCCCGGCTGCTCGATGGCGTTCCCGATCGGCCGAGCATTGAGCATTACCTCAAGATCGTCCGCGACAAGGCCCTGCTGCGCGGTCTCATGCATGCGGCCAATGCCGCCATCGCCAAGGCCGAGGAACAGAGCGACCCGGCCGAAGACATCCTCAACGATGCCGAAGCCGCCATCTTCCAACTTTCGGAAAAGCGGATCGGGCGCGGTTTCATGGGCGTTCAGGAAATCGTAAAGGAATCCTTCGGCTCGCTCGATGCCCTGCTGCAAAGAGGCCAGCGCATCACCGGGTTGGCGACCCACTATAGCGATCTGGACGAGATCACGAGCGGTCTGCAAAAATCGGATCTGATCATCATCGCGGCTCGTCCTTCGATGGGCAAGACGGCCTTCGCTCTGAATATCGCGGAGAACTCCGCCCTTGAGGACCAAAAAGTGGTGGGCATCTTCTCCCTGGAGATGTCGCGCGAGGCATTGCTGCTGCGTCTGTTGTGCTCCCGGGCTCGTGTCGATTCGCATAAAATGCGCACCGGCTCATTGTGGAAAGACGACATGAGCAAACTCGTAGAAGCCATGGGCGATCTTGCGCAAGCCTCGATTTTCATCGACGATACGCCCGGCCTCGGCCTGGGGGAAATGCGCGCCAAGGCGCGCCGGCTGATGCAGTTGCAGGGCAAGCTCGATCTGATCATCGTGGATTACATGCAGCTGATGTCGGCCGGCGGGAAACGGTACGAGAACCGGACGCAGGAGGTCTCCGCCATCTCGCGAGGACTCAAGGGGCTGGCAAAAGAAATGGCGGTTCCCGTGATCGCCCTTTCGCAGTTGAGCCGTGCTCCGGAAAGCCGGGGCGGCGACCACCGTCCGCAACTTGCCGATCTGCGGGAATCGGGCTGCTTGACCGGCGACACCCTGATCCCGATTCCGGCAAGCGGCCGGCGCGTTGCCATTCGCGAGCTAGCCGGCCATTGCGGCTTCGAGGTCTGGGGACTCAATGTGAAAACTGGGACGCTCGAACCCGCGCTCGTCAGCCGGGCTTTCCCAACGGGGATCAAACCAGTCTTCGTTTTGCATACCCGGCAGGGACCATCGATTCGGGCAACGGCAAATCACCCCTTCCGCTCACCCGGCGCCTGGAAGCGACTCGATCGGTTCTCGCCGGGCGATCCGATCGCCCTGCCCCGGGGCGTTCCGATGGCATCGACCCCGACCCTGGGCGCGTGCGAGTCACCGCTTGCCAGCCCCGGCATGGGCGACCGATGGGCTGGCATCTTCGACTACGGTCGGCGCGGGCCAAAGGCGGCGGAGATCGCGGGGGAAAGCTACCATGAGAGGGCAGAGCCGGGCCAACTGTATTGGGACGCGGTAGAGAGTGTGACGCCCGCCGGAACGGAAGAAGTCTTCGATCTTACCGTGCCCGGACATCACAGCTTCATTGCCGGGGATTTCATCGTCCACAACTCCATCGAGCAGGACGCCGATGTCGTGGCTTTCATCTTCCGCGAAGAGGTCTACAAACCGGACGATCCCCACCTCGAGGGTAAGGCCGAACTCATCATTGCCAAACAGCGGAATGGTCCAACCGGGAAAGTGAACCTGGCGTTTCTCAAGAGCTTGACCCGATTCGAGTCGCTGCTCTACGAAGGCGCAAACCCGGACGATTAGCCGGACTGCGAGCCTTGCAGCCGGCGCGGGAAACCAGCGCCCTTTTCCTGTGGAAAATGCTGTGGAAGCGTTGGTTGCGCTAGAACAACCCCGAGGCGAGGACCGTCCGGTCGGTTTGACAATCCCAGAAACCGACACTGTAACTACAATGTCCGCAGGCTGTTAGAGGTTCGATCGGCAGGCAATCCACATTCTTACGCGAGAGCCGCGCGCTCATGGCGATCCCTGAGATTTGCACATTCGGGAGGGCAGCAGGGGCGGGGATGGCTCACACCTTGCTCCAAACGAAGACGAGATTGGCATTCACTCCCAGGCCCGGCGTGAGGGTCGCTGCCGATGGGCAGGGTTGCACCGCGACTGGTCCGTCCAACCTCAAGAGAAGCTCGACTGACCTGCCTAATTCCCCAACAAGCCGAAGGCCGTGACGTTGGTGGTTGTTCCTACGTAAACCTTCCCGTTGACGATCATGGGAGTACCAAAATGACTGGCTTGCCCGAACTGATCGCGGTTCCCACCCGCCTGGGTGGAATTGTAAAGCTCGGTCGCCAGGTTGGTGCCGTCGTAGGCGTGCAGAACGTCGTTGGGGTCGCTGTGTTCGATCGCCCACACGATAACGTTGGTCGAAGCATTGGCGGAGATGCTCGGGGTGGTTCCAGGATAGGAGAATGACGCCGAGCTCTTCGAGACCGGTTGGGTCGAGAGTTTGGCCTGAGAAAGGCTGAACTGCTGAAGGTTGTTTCCCTGCGCGCCGAAGTAAACACTGCTGCCAAAGTAAGCGGGCATAGCGTACATTCCCCCGGGAAGGGCGTTGTCAATCTCCTGATAAATCTGGTTCCCGCCGGGATTGAATTTTCCCAAATTGGTGCGGTCGACGATATAGATGTTGGAATCCTTGCCCGCGCCAATGGCAAGGTAGCGGGTGGTTCCGGTGGAATCTGTCATCGCCGGCAACAGGAGAGCGCCGCCCGAGCCCAAATCGTCATCGGCATCGGATTCTGAGATCCCGTTGTACATCTCGAAGTAGTCTGCAACCGCCAGCTGGTTGTTCACGGTCGAGACTTTTAGAAACGCCTGTCCAAAATCGCCGTTTTGTGGAAAGCCACTGCTGTTCAGAGTGGCGTCAAAGGTTCCATTGGCATCGAGGAGATAGAGATTGCTTCCATCCGACGCCATGCCGGCTCCGCTTTGCCAAATCGAGCCCTCATGTCCATTGGGCGTCAGATTCAGCACGCTGGTTTGCGCTAACGTGCTCTCGCTGTAACCGATGAGCCAGCCTGTGTAGGGACGGAAATCGCAGTGCGAGGTCCATCCGGTATACACCACATGGTTGAGCAAGAGCAGGCCTTGGCGCTCGGCATATTGCTTCGGGTCAAAGATCACCGAACCGTTCACGCTGTTGTCGCCCTGACCGGGATACTTCGCTTGTATCGTGACCGGACCGCCGAACTGCTCCTGCCCGGTAGTCACATCGAGGGCATGGATTCTCTGGAAATACGTGGACGATTTCACGCTCATGGCGACGACATAGATCGTGCCATGCGGGCCGCTGCTCGGATCAATCACGGGCGTGGAGGTGATTCCAATTTGCGGACTGATCTGGCCACATCCGAAATTGCCCGAAGGTGTTTCACCGGGCTGCAAGAGCGAAACCTGCCACAACTTGGTGCCATGGTCCGCATCGAAGGCGTAGACGCTGTCGTTTTCCGTGACCGTGTACAACACATTGTGCGCACCCTGGCCCGGGAGGGAGAGGCCGGAGAGGTATAAGGGCTCGGCATCGATCACCCCATCGACCGACATGGTGAAGAGTCTTCCGAAGCTCGAGGAGTTGACATTGCTCGGGGTCAGCGTTTTCTCCGCTAAGTTCTGACCAGTGCGAGCCACATCATTGTGATACGTAACCACGTCGGTGGCGACGTCGGCGGCAGGGGGGGACCCGCTAGCGCCGGCCGGGGGGCTTGACCCACAGGAAGTCATGAACACGCGAAGCATGGTTACGACAACCACCAGGCAGAAGCAGGACGTGGGGGGAGAAGATCTTTCCATGGGGACCTCCGGAATTCTCGAATTGGGCAAACCCGTGACCAGGGACGTTGGGATGTAAACCGACGCCCGGGCACGCCACACCACCCAGCTAGGTTTCTTCGCCCACCTTCAGCACGGCCAAAAACGCCTCTTGGGGAATGTCCACGCGCCCGATTCGCTTCATGCGCTTTTTGCCTTCCTTTTGCTTCTCGAGCAGCTTGCGTTTGCGCGTGATGTCACCTCCATAGCACTTGGCCAAAACGTTCTTGCGCATGGCCGGCACGGTTTCGCGGGCGATGATCTTGGCTCCCACCGAGGCCTGAATCGCCACTTCAAACATCTGCCGCGGAATCAGCTCCTTCATCTTGGCGGTGAGAGCTCGGCCGCGTTCGTAGGCAAAATCCCGGTGAACGATCACCGACAAGGCATCGACCGGCTCACCAGCAACCAAAACGTCCAGCTTCACCATGGGCGATTCCCAATACCCAGCGAGATGGTAATCGAGCGAAGCGTAGCCGCGGGATACGGACTTGAGGCGATCGTAGAAGTCCAAAACGATTTCGTTGAGGGGAAGCTCATACTGCAGCATCACCCGCGCCGAGCTCACGTATTCGAAGCTCTTTTGTTTGCCCCTTTTCTCTTCCACCAGGGCCAGAATCCCACCCACATATTCTTCATTGCTGAGAATCGTAGCCAGGATCACCGGCTCCTCCACTTTGGCAATTTCGCTCTGCGGCAGCCAGCGAGAGGGGTTGTCTACGGCGACCACCTCCCCGCTCGTCTTGGTGATTCGGTAGCGCACCCCCGGAGCCGTGGTGATGAGGTCGAGGTTAAACTCGCGCTCCAGACGTTCCTGAATGATTTCCATGTGCAGCAGCCCTAGAAAACCACAGCGGAAGCCGAACCCGAGGGCGGCCGAACTCTCCGGCTCAAAAAAGAATGAAGCATCGTTGAGCCGCAACTTTTCGAGCGCCTCGCGCAGTTGGGTGTGCTCGTGGGCATCCACCGTATAAAGACCAGCGAACACCATGGGCTTGATTTCTTCGAAGCCGGGGAGAGGCTCGAGCGCCGGGTGAGCGTCCTCGGTTATGGTATCTCCGATTTTTGTGTCGGCCACATTCTTGATATTGGCAATCAGGAAGCCGACTTCCCCCGCCCGCAGCTCCTCCACTTCGACCGGTTTGGGGGTGTGTACGCCGAGGGTTTCGACCTCGAAGACCCGGCCGTTTGACCAGAGGCGGATCTTCTGTCCTCTGCGAAGCGTGCCCTCCACCAGGCGGACAAGAACGATCACTCCCCGGTAGGCGTCGAACCAGGAGTCAAAAATCAGGGCTTGCAGCCGTCCCTCGGGGTTGCCCTTGGGCGGCGGGATTCGCTTCACGATGGCGTCGAGCACGTCCGCGACTCCCTGACCGGTTTTCGCGCTGATCAGGATGGCGCCCGAGGCATCGAGTCCCACCGTACCTTCGATCATTTCCTTCGTGCGCTCGATGTCGGCACTGGGCAGGTCAATCTTGTTGATCACCGGAATGATTTCCAGGCCGTGATTGATCGCCAGATAGGAGTTGGCTAAAGTTTGGGCTTCGACCCCTTGCGAGGCATCGACCACCAGCAACGCGCCTTCGCAAGAAGCCAGCGAACGCGAAACTTCGTAAGAAAAATCCACGTGGCCGGGGGTATCGATGAGGTTGAGCTGATAGCGCTGGCCGTCTTTGGCGGTGTACATCATGCGCACGGCGTGGGCTTTGATGGTGATGCCCCGCTCCCGCTCGAGATCCATGGAATCAAGCACCTGGGCCTGCATTTCGCGCGCGGTTAATGCGCCCGTCAATTCGAGCAAACGGTCGGCCAGCGTCGACTTTCCGTGGTCGATGTGGGCGATGATGGCAAAATTACGAACAGAGGCGGAATCCATGGCCTTCGGGGTTTTCCTAGCTGATTCTAACAGGCTGAAACCTGGCTGGTGTCAGCGGCAGGGCGTCCGGTTTCGACCCTCGATCGCGGCTCGACCGAGCAGGAATTTCCGGTACAATTCGTTTGCACTTTCTCGGAGCGACCATGCGTAGAGGGCGGACCGAAGGGGTCCTGGAAAACGTCGAGATGGTTTTCAAGGACGGAATCGGCTACGACTCGGGCAAGCGGATGGACTCGGTCCGAGGTCTGGTCGGGAGTCGCTAGTGTTGGTTCTCGCGTCCGCGTCTCCACGCCGGCAAGAGCTTCTCCGCAATGCCGGCATCCGTTTCCTTAGCCATCCTGTCGCCATTCGAGAAATCCCTCGGCAAGGCGAGGAGCCGCGTGCCTTGGCCGAACGCTTGGCGCTCGAGAAAGCTTTGGCGGTTCAAGAGCCAGGGCTCGGCCACTTCGTCCTCGGCGCCGACACGGTGGTAGTCGTGGAGGGGCAAATCCTGGGGAAGCCCCGGGATCAGGCCGATGCAGGCCGCATGTTACGACTGTTGTCGGGCCGTTCGCATCGGGTGATCACCGGGGTTTGCCTCAAAGCTCCGGTCCAACCGGTGGATTCTCAACCCCAGAAAGGGGAAAGCTTCCCTCCGGACGTTCGTTCGCAAACCACCCTGGTCACCATGGATGCCCTCACCGATGCCGACATTGGCTCCTATATGCGAAGCGAGGAACCCAGGGATAAGGCGGGAGCGTATGCCATCCAGGGCATGGCTTCGCGCTGGATTTCACGGATCGAAGGAGACTACTTCAACGTAGTGGGATTGCCGGTGTCGCTGGTCTGGCGAATGCTTCGGGAACATCACTATGAGCCGTGAGTCGAGGAGTGCTGGTCCGGTGCAACCACCTGGTACGGACATCCGCACCCTTTGACGGAACCTACGCCTACCAGAGGATACCCGCAATCGTCAGAGCGGTCCTCGGCCTGGGCCAGACTCTCGATGTTTCTCCCGATTAACTAGGCTTGTTCCGCCAAGACCAAGCCCTCTCTAAACTGATATGATGTTATTGGCCAATCAAGACCACGAGTAAAGACACCCCATTTCATTACAAAGTCTTTACCGTTCTTTGACATTTTCCCTTCCCCAATACAGTCCACTGCTCAGGAGTGGAGGACCAATGAAATGGATCAGGTCTTTCTTGGTTGCTCTCCTAAGCTTAATTCCAGGTCTTGCGCTTCGTCTGTCAGCCCAGGACATTGAGGCAGCGGCCCCCGCGGCCGGCTTCACCGAGAGTAACGCAGCTTCTAGCCGCGTATCGCCGTCGTCTGCGACGAGCAAGGGCTGCAACACGGCCAACGGAACCCGTTTCAACCTTGAACCTCTCCTGAATGCCCAGCCGCAGCAAAACGAGTCAGTCGCCTTTCTGCTCGATCGCGTGAGCCCGGGAGTGGATCTGGTTGTAGGCGCTGCGAACGAGTCTGCCGTGCAGTCCCGTTTCTTGCCCGGCGCGAACAACGGGGTGGTATTTGATGCGTTTTACGCTCATCGCACGGGGGCGAATTGCAATCCCGACTTCGAGGGGACCACTCGATTCAGTACTACCAATCCCAAGGTCGTGGCCGATTCCGCGCGCGATGCCTTCTTCCTCGCCGCCGATGTCATCACCGGCGCAGCGGTAGAGTTGGTGACGCGTACCCCGGCCGCGACCCTGCTCAGTTCGTCCGCGTGTCCGAACGGCACTCAGCAGCTTACTTCGAGTGCGAATGCGACTTGCTGGCCGGTCGAGGGCGCAGCATTTTTCAATCCCAGCCCGGCGACGAATGAGGTTTTGCTGGGAGCCTCTCTCGCGGTGGACCCACGCACCTCCGGAACGGGTGAAGGTGACGTGTATGTAGCGGCCCAGCTTGAGAATACGGGCGGCACCCTGGCTACCTCCACGATTCAGGTCATAGCCTGCACCAATCAAGCGTTGAGCTGTGGGACGAGCGTCATCGCCAGTGGTGCCGACACCTTCGCAGCCCGTCCCTGGATGCAGGTGCGGGCGGATGGCGTCCTGACGATTTCCTACTGGACATTCGCCAACCCCGCTAGCGACCAACCGCCCAACGCGATCGACATCAAGTTCACCAGCTGCACACCCCGTGGTGCTCCCCAGGCTCCGGCATGCTCGCCGCCCCAGGTGGTCGCAAGCACTACCCTGCTTGCCGCCTGGGATCCGGGCGACAATGACTTCAGCGACTCCTTGTTTCCCAAGCACTCCGACCGCCGTGAAGCCGACGGTAGTTTCACGACCTTTCTGGTCTACGACCGCTGCCGCTCGATTCACCCACCGCAACTGCTCGCCCGCTTACCGCTCCTAGCCGACACGGTTTGTACGAAAGTGGATTTGGTCCTGACCCAATCGACCAACGGTGGTGCGACTTGGTCCACGCCGGAACTGGTTGAATCGGCAGTGGGACACCAGTTCTTTGGCACGATCGCCGTCGACGCCTCCACCGGCACGACGAATATCACGTACTACTCGACACAAAATGATCCGTTCCTGCAGCGGGCTCAGCTGTTTCTCAGCCAGATCCCAGCAGGTTCAACCACTCCGAACCCAGCCGTCGCCCTTACTGCGGCTTCGACGGATCCGAATGTTGGCATTCAGAACCTCGTTATGCAGAATGGGGTAAACGTCGATGTTGGGGATTATATCGGCCTGGCCGTCGCCGGCACCGGCACCAAGGGGCAGAGCAAGGTCTACGTGCACTACACCTGGAACAACGTCTTTGGCATTTCGAACGGCACCGAACAGCCGGATCCGAACAATACGTTAGTTCCATTTTCTTACTAGGTTCGACGGGCGGAGGACGCACTCCGAAGAGCGCCATGGAGAGATGGAACGATGAGAATCGTGCGAGTAGGGGTTTGCACCGCGTGGGTTGTGTTCTCGCTGGGAATGAGACTCGATGCCACCCCGATCTTGGGTTGTGGGGCGGCCCTGGGGACGAAGTTCAATCTGGAGCCGGCGGCCAATGCCGTTCCGCAGCAGCTCGAGGCGGTCGACTTCATTCCTAACCGAGTGGCTTTGCATGAGGACCTGGTGGTCGGCGGCGCTTTCGATTCGCGCGGAGTTACGTTCGCGCCGGCCGGGGCCACCACCCCGCATTGGGACGCCAGCGTGGGCGGCTACTATGTTCGACGCTCGTCGACAGCGGGCTGCGCGCCGCAATTCGAAGGAGGGCTGCCGGCGGTCATGGCGGGGGGAAAGGCCTTTACCAGCAACGGGGGCGTGGCCGTGGCAGCCGATCCTGCCCGCGATGCCTTCTTTGTAGCGGACCTGCGGTTCTCCGCCTCGAATGCTGGCTGGTCGGGGATCGGCTTATTTCGCGCTTCCTCGGCAACTCTGCTGAACACGGCGCTATGCCCGAAGGGTACGCACACGGCGGCTCAGGCGAAGTCCTGCTGGACGGCAACCCCTCCGGCGATGATCGATCCGATACCCTCCGGAGGAAACTTCAACGTCCTCGACTATCCAAGCATCGCCGTGGACGAGCGAGCCAACGGTTCCGGGACCGGCGCTGGCGATGTCTACCTCGCATTCAACGGCAGCGACGGGCAAGGCGGTGTGGTTGTCAATCTGGTCTCCTGTAGCGATGGTCTCTCCTGCAGTGCGCCCCGGGTGATCAGCGCAAGCGGAGAGAACGTGGCCTTCAACGGAACCCAAGACGCTTACGTCCAAGTGCGGCCCGATGGGAATGTTACCGTCACCTATCTCGATCAGACCAGCCCGAACGAGAACTCGCCCACTGAGATTATTAAATTTGTGATCTGCCAGCCGCGGGGCGCGCCCCGCGCGCCGGTGTGCAGTCGGCCGACGGTCGTGGCCACCGAACGACAGACCATCAGCACATCCCAATTGAACCAGGCCCTCAGCAGCGAAAATTTCTTTGCCTTCACCAATGTCAGGCACGCGCACCGGCTGGAGGGCGACGGCAAAACCGTGACCACGTTCGTAGTTTGGGACCGGTGTGCGGAATACTTTACCTTCCTCTCCAACCCCAACCGAAACCAACCCGCACTTTGCCTGAACGCCGATGTCGTGATGCGCACCTCCACCAACGGCGGGCAGACGTGGTCGGCAACCACCGCGGTGAATACTGACCCCGGCCATCAATTCTTCCCCTCGATCTCGACCGACGACTCTACCGGTATCGTCAACATCGTTTATTACGATACTGAGCAGGATTTCCTCCATAAGCGCATGGTCGTGGCTCTCAACCAGATCGCGGCGGGGACGACGGAGGTGGGTGCTCCGCTCCCGCTGACGACCACCCCGATTCCCTGGGACGCCGATCCCAACCAGACCGCCCTTCCGGTCGACGACTTCGACTTCCATTTCGGAATGAAGGCCCGGGGCATGGGAATGCCGGGCTTCAGCAGAATCTATGTATCCTTCACCTCCACCGCAGATCGCGAGGGCATCTACAACGGACAATCCTTGCCGGAGCAGAACAATAATCTACAGGAAGTCCTCTACTGAGTTCCGCAAGTCGGCAGCAAGAACGGGCTGGGAGAGCAGCGTGTCGTTCGCAGGCAAGATTGTGCGCCCATCCCCTGGGTTCAGGTCTGCACCGGGCAAATCGGTGGCATCGAGCGACGCACCCGCGCTTTGGCGATTCCCGCGGCCTGCTGGGAGGTTTCTCGATTTCCGGTGGAACCACCGCAACCAAGGGAGATCAACTTCGCTTTGCCGGCATCGGCAGGCCCGCAACTCCCGCGCCGCTAAATCTGGCGGAGGACAAGGACTCCGACTTTCTCTATCTAAAACCCATGTTCGATAACCTGCTGGCGGAAAGATTCACGGTTTTCGATCTGCGCGGCTTCCGTCCCAGATTCCGCTTCCCTCGGCCCGGTGCACCGCGATGGAGCGTCTGGTCTTTGGCGATGAGTTTCTGGTGCTGATCCCTCATCCGACTGCGTCACACCCTATCCAATCAATGCGCACCGCACGAGCTGCCGCCCACCGCCCAACCGCGCCATCACGGCCTTCAGCCAAAAACGATTCCGGCTGAATGCCCTTTCGGCATGGACGCCGATGAAGGGGATGCAGAACCATGAGAGCGTGCGTGGGCTTGGCGTGCCAGCTGCGGCTCGTGCCTCAGCACGGCAAGACTCTTTCCGGTCAGTTCTTCGTAGACTTTTTGCACCTGCGGAGGGAAAGAATCATCCTGGCCCGCCGCGCCCACGAAGCGGGCAATCTGCGCGTTGCCTTTCAAAGTTGCTCGGATGACCTCTACCTGAGTCTTTGCCTCCTCGGGCGGCTTCCCGGCCATCACGCTGCCCACCTGTTCCCGCAGCGCTTTAAAGAATGCCTGCTGGTCGTCCAAAACGGACGCAACAGAACGCGGGCCATGGCCTGTGCACACGATCTTCGCCCCGAGTTGCTTGGCTGCATCGAGGGTTTCAATCCACTTGCCCACGTCCCCGTCACCCACGTAATTGTAGGGCCCATTCACACACATGTCGCCGGCGAAGAGGACTCTCTCGTTGGGCAGCCAAGCCACCGCATCCCCATGGGTATGCGCCACTCCCAAGTGCATCAGCTCTACCCGATGCTTGCCGTCGTCGAAAATCAAATCCTTCGAAAACAGAACCGAGGGTGGCTTGAGCCTGGTGGTTCTGAGATCGGCCCGGGTCTTCGCCGCCTCTTCCCACCTGCCCGGTTTGCTGCCGTAGTATCCGGTTTCATACCGGTGCATCTCCTCGATGACGCCCGTATGGGCGACCGGCACGCCGCCGTTTTCCACAAAGACCTGATTCCCGTAAGCGTGATCGCCGTGATGATGTGTGTCAAAGGCAAATCGTATCGGCTTGTCGGTGAGGGAACGGATCTTACTGATGATCAGCTTTGCCCCGGCAGGGAAGTTCGCATCGATCACGAGCACATAATCTTCGAACATGATCCAGCCGTTATTGCAGACTGCGTCGGCATTATCCGACACCGTCCCCTCGTGAAAATAGATGTCAGGAGCGATCAGGTCAGCCTTGGCTGCCTCGGCCATTCCCGCGGAAGCTGTTCCGCCCAGAAGCTCCGCCTCCGCCGCAAGAGTTAAGAGCGCCGTTCCACCCCGCAAAAACCCACGTCTGCTGACGTCGCACATGTTTTCTCCCCCCTTCCTCCCATTCCGCTCGCGTAGCGCGTCGTCTCGACACTTCGCACTGGATTCTACACGACGCGCTCGAGACTGACTCCTGCCGAGTCGCCTTTCTTCCGTCAACGTCCATCCCGTCCCTCCGGTGAAACGCGGCGATGCCCTGCCCAGATTATCTCGAACCCAACGACCACCGTCCGGGATCGTGCGACCAGGGCAGTAGGAAATCCTCAGCCCAGCCTCTCGGCCTCTCCGAACTCAGCCTGTCGGCTCGGGCTCGACCTCGGTAACGGCAAGGTATTGTCACCAGCGCCTAACGCGAGTTGCATCAACACGCTATCGACCCATCGTCCGAATTTGTAACCCACCGCCCGCAAAGTTCCCACCAGCCGAAACCCGGCCCGTTGATGTAATGCAATCGATGCCACATTGTTGCTGTCTCCAATCACGGCAATCATCTGACGCCACTCCCCCGCCTCACAACGAGCAATCAGTGCGGAGAGCAGCATCTTTCCGATGCCCCGGCGGCTCCAGCGAGGATCAACGTAGACAGAATCTTCGAGCGTGAAGCGATAGGCTGAGCGGGCTCGGTGGGGAGCAGCGTAACTGTAACCGACAATTCCACCGTCGACCTCAGCGACCAAATAGGGTAGACCGCACGCGAGGATCTGGGTCCGACGCCGTATCAGTTCCTCCATCGAGGGTGGTTCCTCTTCAAACGAGGCCGTCCCATGGAGCACGTGATGGCTGTAAATCGAGTGGACTTGAGCGACATCCTCGTCCTGGGAATTCCGGATGCTACCGTTCATTTTGTATGCCTTCTCAGACCAACACTGCCGTCGTCAAAATTCCTGATAGGAGCGCGGTTGACGGGGATGGCTGCTCCTTACCATGGCCGAAATACAGGATCGAAGCTTGGCGACGTCCGGAACCCGCGCCAACCACGGCGAAGTTTATAGGCAGCAAGGCGTTCTCAGCCAACTCTCCACCAACGGAGGCCAGCCCTCGGCCTTGTTCCGCGCA
Source organism: Terriglobales bacterium (assembly GCA_035622175.1). GTDB lineage: Bacteria > Acidobacteriota > Terriglobia > Terriglobales > Acidobacteriaceae > JAFAGX01. The sequence goes on from DASPVV010000039.1 coordinate 15,565, forward strand.
GGCTCGCTGTCATCCAACCTTTCCCCTGGCCAACCAGCGTTCGAGCCGGTCGGCATAGGTGCGGCTGGAACGATGTTCCGAGCCATCGGAAAGCTTCACCATGTATTCCCGGTTATCGATAGCGCGCAACTCGACAATGCAGTCCGTGCGAACAATCGAGGAGCGGTGAATGCGAAGAAACTTCGCCGGATCGAGTTCCTGTTCCAGTGAATTCATCGTCTCGCGCAAGAGGTGCGAGCGGCCTCGGACGTGCAACTCCGCGTAATCCCCAGCCGCGCTGATCCAGTCCGTATCGTCAGTGAGGACAATTTGCATGCGCGCACCGCTGCGAACGACGAAACGTGAAGCGTATTTCGCAGGGGCTTGCCCAAGCATCGCCAGGATCCGCTCGGTCATTCGAAGTTTCGAGGTTGCGTCGGCGAGTTTGCGCGCCCGCTCGATGGCGACCGCGAACCGTTCGTCATCCACTGGTTTGAGCAGGTAGTCCAGCGCATGCACCTCGAAGGCACGTAAAGCATGCTGCTCGTAGGCAGTGAGAAAAATCACCCCGGGAAGATTCTCTTTGGGCAGGGCTTGGATGACTTCGAAGCCGTTCATGCCCGGCATCTGCACATCCAGGAAGACAACATCCGGAGAAAGTTCAAGAATGGTTTTCACCGCCGACGTCCCATCTTCGCACTCGCCGACGATTTCTACATCTTTGAACTGGCGTAGCCTCACCACAACGCCGCGACGGGCCAAAGGCTCATCGTCCACAATCAGCGCCCGCATGAGGTGACCTCTTGTTCCTGCGCAGATCTCCGGAATGGCAGGGCAAGCGTTATCTCACACCCTCCGGCTTCCGGCCATTGCAAGAGAAATCCATGGTCAGCGCCGTACAGCGCCCGCAGACGTTCGGCGGTATTGCTCAGTCCAAGCCCACTGCCGGATCCGCCTTTCTGTCGCGCCCCATTTGCGGCAGGGCCGGAATTGCGAATCCTGATTTCGAGCGTACCGCCATGAAGCAGGCTCTCGATTTGGATCGTTCCGCCCTCGATCAGGGGCGCAATGCCATGCCGAACCGCGTTCTCTACGAGCGGCTGCAGCAACATGCTTGGCACCAGGGCATCGAGCGTGTCCGGCGCGATGGCGACCTCAAGCTTGAGGCGGTCTCCCAGCCTGATCTGCTCAATCGCCAGATACTGGCCGGTCAGGGCAATCTCCTCGGAGAATGGGATCTCCGCCCGGGCTTCGCCATCCAGAGTGGTTCGCAGCAGTTCCCCAATCTGCGCCAACATGCGCGTAGCCGCGGGAGCATTCCCATCCAACACCAGCGTCGAAACCGCATTCAAGGAATTGAACAGGAAATGCGGATTCAATTGATAGCGTAGCGCGCTCAGCCTGGCGGCGCGAGCTTCCGATTCAGCGCGAAGCAGCCGCTGTCGTTCCTGCGCAGCCTGTTGCCATTGTTTGACGCTGAAATAAAGACTGCACCACAAGAAAAGAACCACCGAGCATTGCACCGAATTCGCCGTCCAATAAACCCATTCGACCTTGGCAAAGCCTGAGACGGCCGCTTCGGACAAACAAGCCCCGGCAGTGCCGACCACCGCCGACCAGACGAAGGCGCGGACTTCGAATGGGAACCACGACAGGGAGCGACGGACAAGCGCCCGGCAGACGGGGTGCAATACGCAACTGCCGAGAAACATGACCGCGATCGCAATCGTGTCATCGAGAAAACCCCAAGGACGTTTGAAGTCGGGAATCGAGCCGGCAATGGAGAGCAAGTACAGTACGACCCAGCCCACCATCTGAAGCTGCCAGAAGGAAGGGAAGTCGCTTGGGTCTCGCCGCAACACACCAACATTCTAGCCGACCGGCACGGCGGTCGAACACGGCCGGTCGCTCATAACCTGCGGCTCAGCGCAAAAGCCGCACCGTTTGTGGATCGGCGCAACGCCATCGCGGCGAGAGGGCCTATGCTGCGTTTGCCAGCGGAAATCAAGGACGAGTTTGACGACGATGTTCACCCAGGCAGGAACCAAAGCACGGCAGTTTCTCGGCAGGTTGTTCCCATGCTCTCTGGCGATGAGTCTTGGCTTGCTGTGGGCACTGGCGAGTCCCGCACAAGCTCCGCCTGAGCCAAAGCAACTGAACTTTCCAGCCACCGATCAGCTGCTTCCTCGCGTCGCGCAGCACCAGAAAGAGATCGAGTCGCTGGTGAACCAATACACCTTCACCGATACCACGACGGTCTACACCCTCGATAAGAGTGAAAAAGTCCAGAGTCAGCACACCGACGTCTACTTCGTCACTCCCACGGTGTATGAGGTTTTCACTCTGCACGTGAGCCACGACGGCAAGCCGGTCACCCCAAGCGATCTACAAAAGCAGGAGAAGGAAATTGAGCGCAAGTTGCGTGACCATGAGAAAAAATCCGTGACGCCGGGCGACCTTCACCCTAAAGAGATGCTCCTGTTTTCCGACGTTATTCTGAAGTCGCGCTTCACCCCGCTGCGCTGGGAGCCGGCGGAAGGGAAACGCCTGATCGTGTATGCGTTTGAGCCGAAGTCCCCCGCGCAACCGGGAGGAGAACTTGCCAGCCGCATTGCCGGAGATATGAAAGGAACAGTCTGGATCGATCCTGAGGATGCTGCCGTGACCCGCATGGAATTCGCAAGCGTAGCGGCGCTTCGCCTGGGAATGGGTTTTCTTGGAAAGATCAGGGGATTTGAGGGGTACGTCGAACAGCGCAAGATCCAGGGCGAGATTTGGCTGCCCAGTCATCAGGAATTTGTGGCGCAAGGCCGGGAGTTGATCAAAGGGTTTCGCATTCGCCAGGTGAGTGACTTCAGCGCCTATCTCAAAGCCACGACCGATGTTTTTCAACAGATTCATTCCCCCGTGGGCGCCTCCGACGTGCAGCGGTGAGACCAAGAGGATGAAGCAAGCGATTCTCAACCATGGCTGGCGGCGGATCGTGAGCGGCTTAGGCTGGAGCCGCGGCCGGTCGAAGAAACCAGCCCACTTGAGCAGCCATGCATCCCGAGAACCTAGGTTTGAACTGCACGCAAATGAGAACCATGGCCAGTTTTTTTCTCAGGCTGCTCGAAGCTGACTTCTCGGGGGACGTGCAGAACGCGCCCAGGCTGCGGTCCTTAGGAATCAGTGGTGAGTAGCTGGTTCTCCTCAGTGAAAGCCGCCGCTCAACGCTCTTCGAACACGTATTCGTGCTGCGCATCCCGCGTGGTCAAGGTTCGCTTGGGTCCGGAGCCCACGACAAACTCAAAACCCGTGGCACCGGGCACGGTCGTGATGAAGGAAACCGTGCCATCGAGGTTTTTGCGACTGCCTACCTCGCTTTTCCACTCGCCAAAATCAAAGATGGTCGAAGCGCCTGAGGTGCTGACCGCGATTTCCCCCAGCGAGTGATTGGCATAGCCTTTGGCGAGCTTGGCAGTTTCGTTGGCATCAGCCGGGATGGTGAGGAGTTTTCGATCCGCGGCCAGACTGGAATAGTAATTCTTGGCATCAGCGCTGAGCAGCGCCTCGGCCTCCGGGCGTCCGTCGAAGAGCACCTCGAGCAACTTACGTCGGAGGCGGTCGCGAAGTACCCATCCGGGATTGCCGTTCGTCAGGATGACGGCGCCCACATTCTGCTCCGGCAGCCAGATCATGTCGCTGTGATATCCCACCAGGTCGCCGCCGTGATGAACCACAGGCACTCCATAGGTGCTGTCGACCATCAGACCCATGCCGTAGGAAACGTCTTTGCCGATATGAACCTGGGGAGCGCGCCGTTCGAGCAACGGTTCTTTGGAGATATAGGTCGTTCCATCGGGAAGCTTGCCTTCCGCCAGTTCCATGGAGACATACTTCAACATGTCGCGCACGCTGCTCCACGCGCCTCCGGCGGGGCGTAGAGGTATGACAGCGTCGTTAATGGCGGTCATAGCCGGGGCGGGCTTTCCGTCGACATCGGGCGCATGCGCGGATGCATGATTACCGCTGAGTGCGCGCCTGAAGTCGAAGGTGGTCGTCTTCATCTCGAGGGGATCGAACACATAGGATTGCATGGCGCGATCGTAGGCTGCACCAAGTTCCATCTGAGGATAGATCACGTAAGCAGCGGTGTACCCCGCCGCGGTCGCCATGAGATTGGAGTATTGGAAGAGTTCACCGAACTTGGAGGTCGGTTGCATGCTTCCGAGCAGGGCCAGCGAGCTCTCGGGGGTCATCTTGCCGTATTCGAAGATCCATTCCAGATCCTGCCGCGGCATTCCGGTACAGGCGCAGATCAGGTGCTTGACAAGAACGCTGCGGGTTGTGTCGGCATCGCCCAGCCGAAAACTGGGAAGTAAGGTGGTCACCGGCGTCTGCCAGCTCAGGCGGCGCTCATCGACCAGCTTGGCCAGTAACAGGGTTGTCATCGCCTTCGTGTTCGAGGCCACCATGAACAAGGTGTCGCCGTCGGGCTTCTCGTCACCCCCGAGTTCCTTGACGCCAAAGCCGTCGGCGAAGACAACTTTGCCATCCTGGACTAAGCCGAGCGCAACTCCCGGGACTCCCAGAATCCTCTGACCCACTTCGACGAAGCGGCCCAGTTCCGCAATGCGGCTTGGATCGAGCGCGTGGGCTTTCCTTCCGGCAAAGGATTCGCGGCTGTAGCCCTTGGGCAGCAAGCGTCCAAGAACGAGAGCAACCTGCCCGCCACGCTTCTCCGCGACCGCATCTGCCATGTCTTCTATGACGACGGTCCAATTCGACCCGGAGTAGGAGACGAGCGCAACCACGCCACGCTTCTCATTGGGCGAGGTTAGGTATTCGTAAAAGCGCCGTCGACTCCAGCCGTCTCGGTCGGGCAGATCGTTGCTGACCTTGACCGGCCACGTCGCGTCGGGCTTGTAAGCCTGCCAAGCCGCGGCCAAGGCTTCCTCCGGCCCCTTGGCTTCTACATCGACGAGTGCGACCCAGGAGTCTCCTTCGGGCGCTTCCAAGATCGTCGCTGGGCCCTTGACGCGAACGGACCAATCCTTCGGTGCGACGAAGGCGTTGCCGAGAACCGTGGTTTTGGCGATATCGCCAGAAAGTTGCTCAGAAGCCTGCGCGCTTGCCGCCTTGGTGGGCGGCTGGACCGACGGACTCTGGCCTTGTGCCAACAGCAGAGCAGAAGCGAGAACGAAGAGAAGGCCGACAAGAACCTTTTTCATAGCGTCGACATTTAACCTGATGCTTAGCTCAGAAGGCAAGAATAATCTCTCAGCTGCGATTGGCGCAGGCCGGTGAGTCTGGAACTGGCCAATCGAGCGCATCCGAGCGATAATCCACGCGTGCTCCCTGCGCCGCTGAGTATGTCCGAAGACAAGCGCCGAACGCTCAACGCGATCTCGGAAGCTCTGCAAAATGTCTCCAATGTCGTGGCGGTTGTCCTGGGCGGCTCCTATGCTCGCGGTTTCGCGCGAGCGGACTCCGACATCGACATCGGGATTTACTATCGCCCGGCATCGCCATTCTCGGTGGATCGGGTGCGATCCGTCGCCGAGAGGATCTGCACGGCCGATTCAGTCCCCATCGTCACGGGAACCTACGAGTGGGGGCAATGGGTAAACGGAGGAGCGTGGATTCAGACTCCCGTCGGCAAAGTGGACTTTCTCTATCGGAACCTGGACCAAGTGCAGGGAATTATCAACGAAGGGCGGCGGGGCGTATGGCGCCACGACTACGATCAGCAGCCCCCGTATGGCTTCCGCAGCGTTGTCTACTTCGGCGAGACGCGGATTTGTGTTCCACTCTATGACCCGGAAGGCGAAATCGCCCGGCTAAAGGGGGCCGTGGCGGAGTACCCCGAAGCTTTGAGAAACCGCATTGTCCAAGACAGCTTGTGGGGTGCCGAGTTCAGTCTGCAGTTCTGTCGCAGCTTCGCGGACGCGGCCGATGTTTACAATGCCGCCGGCTGTGTGACTCGGGTTGCGCAGTTCCTGGTGCACGCGCTTTTCGCGTTGAATCAGGAATACTTCGTGAGTGACAAGCATGCCGGCCGGCTGCTGGAGCAGTTTGCATTGCGACCCCGTGACTTCACCCCTCGCCTGGCACGTGTGCTTTCCAATCCTGGTTTGGATCCGACGGAGCTGCGCAGGTCATCGCAGGGGTTGGCTGAACTCTGGCGCGAAACCGTTGCACTCGCAGCTGGTAAATACAAGCCCCGCTTCCCTCTCAACCGTTGATCGGACCGAGGGCGCGCCCGCTCACGGCGGAAAAGTTTCAGAGCACTCCGAAACGCCTAGCCCGCGGCGAGTACCTGGCACAGAACGTGGTCGATTGCATGGGGTGCCACGCAGAACACGACTGGACAGCGCACGACGCCCCCGTGCTGCCCAACACGCTCGGTGCGGGCCAGGACATGAATATGTTCAAGAATCTCCCCGGAAAAGTGTATGCGCCGAATCTCACTCCGGATGCCGAAACCGGCGCGGGGAGCTGGAGCGACGATCAACTAGGACGCGCCATCCGCGAGGGCGTCAGCCACGACGGCCGGGCGCTGTTTCCGTTTATGCCGTACTTGAATTTTCGCTACTTGTCCGACGAAGACTTGGCGTCGATCGTCGTATACCTACGGTCGCTGCCACCCGTCTACCAGCAGCGGCCGAGGACGGAGCTGATTTTTCCGGTGAAGTATCTGATCCGCAATGCGCCCGCACCGCTCGATGAACCCGTGCCTGAGCCCGATGTTTCGACTCCCGAAAAGCGCGGGGAATACCTGGTGACCATCGCTGGATGCGCCGATTGCCACACCCCGCAAAACGCTCACGGGCAGCTGCTGCCGGGCATGGATCTCGGCGGCGGGGCCATTCTCGAAGGGACCGTGGGGCCGCGTGGCTAGCGCCAACATCACTCCCGACCCGTCGGGGATTTCGTACTACGACCAAGCCATGTTCAGCCAGGCAATGCGCACGGGCTCTGTCGGGGCGCGGCAGCTCAACCAGGCCATGCCCTGGCACGCCTACCGAGGAATGACGGACGAGGATTTGGCGGCAATGTTCGCCTATCTTAAGACGTTCAAAGCGGTCGGGCACCACGTGGACAACACCCAGACGCCGACCTTTTGCAAGCTCTGCCGCCAAACCCATGGAGGCGGAAACCAGAACTAGTCGTAGCTGCCATTCCCGAACGACGCTTTGCCGATCGACTGCTTCTTAAACCCCGCCGCGGTTCGACTGGGTATAATGACGCGATAAGCGCGGCCGCGAGGCCGGTGTCCGGCGAGGCATTGCGGCCGAGGGTTACGGGAAACGAGGGAGGAGTAACCATGTTCGACCGCGACCAGTTTATCGTCGATCTCCGTAACACGCTTGCGGAGCCGTCTCGAAAGACGATGAAGGAGGTCGTTGCCCGCGCGGTTTCGGATCCGGCATCCCTGTTTCGCCAGCTTGGATATCCGACCCAGGGGGCGGTTCAGGTTCTTCATCGCGCCTCTGACCTGACGGTCCTTAACGTGATCTGGACGCCAAACCAAATCACGCTCCCGCACAACCACCGGATGTCGGCGGTGATCGGCATGTATGACGGGCGAGAGGACAACATGTTCTGGCGCCGCGTCCCAACCCCGGTTAAATTCCAGATCGAAGCCGCAGGCGGGCAAGCTCTTGGTCCCGGCGATGTCCTGGTTCTCGGCCGCGATGTGATCCACTCCGTGGTCAACCCTCTGGCCAAGCTGAGTTGTGCCATTCACGTCTACGACGGGGATTTCCTCGGGGCGCAGCGCAGCATGTGGAATTCGGAAACCCTGACGGAGGAGCCTTACGATATCACCGCCGTCTTGAAAGGGATGCCGTTAGAGGGGAACGGGTAGGCTCCAACGCTTAGGATTGCCCGAACCGGAGCTTTGTCAGGTAAGCGCCAAGAGGTTGCTCGGAATACGAACGCCGGGGAGGGGAGTCCGAACCCCCACGGTCCTAGGTACCGCCGGACTTCTTATTATCTTGCCCCTGTTCGCCTTCCTTCATGGCCGAGCGGAAATTCCTGATGCCTTCCCCGAGACCCTTCCCGAGGGCGGCGAATTTGCTCGGCCCAAACAGCAGGAGGGCAATGCCCACGATCAGCAGGATGTGCAGCGGCGAGAATAACCCTTCTCCCATAGACCCTCCTGGCAGCACCGACTTGGCTGCTCCCCCTGTATGAATTCTAGGTCACCAAGGGGAGGGAGTCAAAAACAAGCCCGTAGAACCCACGGCCCGGGGGTGCGCGGGCCGGTGCTCACACCTCCACCATCAGTTCGGCCAGGAGGGCCGTCCGCCTCGGTACTTCGGAGATCAGGATGGATTCGTGAGAGGAGTGGGCGCCCTCGCCCACTCCACCCAAACCATCCAGGGTGGGGACTCCGAGCGCGGCGGTAAAGTTCCCATCCGAGGCACCTCCCACGGTCGCCTCTTCCAATTTCCAGCCAAGCTGCTTTGCGATGTCGGAGGCCTTTTTAAACAGTGCGACCACGGCTGGGCTTCGTTCCATCGCTGGACGCTGGATCCCGCCCGTGATCTCGAGCTTGCATTTGCGGTTGAACGGCTTGAGCGCCCGCAGTTTCCGGTCGAGCGCTGTGAAGTCTCGGCTGCGCGCCACGCGCGCATCGAGCAGGGCCTTTGCTTCGGCCGGGATCACATTCGATCGAGTTCCACCCTGAACCGTTCCGACATTCAGGGTAATGCCGCGTTTTCGATCGGTCAGCCGCGAAATTGCGATGATTTGCTTTGCCAGTTCGATGATTGCACTCTCGCCCTTTTCGAAATCCAGCCCCGAGTGCGCCGCCGTTCCTTTCACCTGCAAGCCATATTCACCGACTCCCTTGCGACCGGTCTTGACTGCCCCCTTCGGCCCGAAGGAAGGCTCAAGCACTAGCACGGCCGCAGATTTCTTGGCAAGACTTTCGACGATGTACCGCGACGTCTCGCTGCCGACTTCTTCATCGGAGACGAGGAGCACGCTCACCGGTCGAGGTAATTCATCGCCGTACCAGAAGCGGAGCGCCTCGATGCTGTGCAGGATAAAGGCGATCCCGGACTTCATATCGAAGCTGCCTGGCCCCCACAGTCGACCCTGGGACAGGCGAAACGGCATGGCTTTGAGCGTTCCGAGCGGATAGACGGTATCCAGATGCCCTAAGAGCAGTAACGGTTTGGCGCTTCGCTTGCCCGGAAAATCCACCTGCAGGTGATCGCCAAACTTCACGGCGCGATGTAACTTCGCATGACCTCCTAATCCTTCGAACCGACCGGCTAGCATGGACCCCAGCCGATCGACCGCCGCTTTATCGTCGCTCGGGGATTCCAGCTCCACCAATTGTCGAATGGTTTCGATGATCCGCTCCTGCCGTTGCTCAAAGTATGGCAGGCGGCCCGCGCTTTCACCGGAGGGCTTCTGGGGTTGGCCATTCGTCGGGTGTCTGTTCATAGCTGTTTTGCGTCGGAGCCCTAAAGACCGGTCGGTCTTCCCGGGCGAGACAGTACAGTATACTTCGCGCCCGATCCTGCCGCGGGAAGAGCACAGTGGTTACGCCGCGCGTGCAGCTTTTCTCTCTGTCCCTCTTCGATCGCAGAGAACCTGTCTCCGGAAAAACGGGTTCGCTTTGTTTTCGCCGCATGTATACTGCTTAGATCAAACGGTTGCAAACCCCTATGAGCGACACTACTCACCCGATGACGGAGACTCCTCTCGTCTCGAACACCACCCTAGATATCAACCAGATCATGCAGATCCTGCCCCACCGCTATCCCTTCCTGCTGATTGATCGCGTGATTGATCTTCGGCCCCGGGAGCGGATCGTTGCCATCAAGAACGTAACCGTCAACGAGCCATTTTTTGTCGGCCATTTTCCCGGCACACCGGTCATGCCCGGAGTGCTCATCGTGGAGGCGATTGCGCAAGCCGGGGGAGCGCTCTTGCTCACCGAGGTAGAGGATCGACACAGCAAGTTGATGTTGTTCACCGGCATTGAGCGTGCCCGCTTCCGTCGGCCGGTCGTACCCGGAGACCAGCTGCGCATTGAGATCGAGGTCAAAGCGTGGCGTGGCGACGCGGTGCGTATGGAAGGCCGAGCCTTTGTTGATGAAAAGCGAGCCGCCGAGGCCATCGTGACTTGCAGGCTGGTGAACCGTTCGCGGGCTGTTTCCGAGGAAGCTGGCGAGGCCGAGTAGAGGGGTTCTCCAAGAGCAAAAAGACACCGCCGGAACCTCTCGCATTTAGACACCGATGACTGTCCACCCCACCGCCATCGTCGATCCTGGCGCGAACGTCGACTCGAGTTGCCAGATCGGTCCCTATTGTACGGTCGGCCCTGGGGTGGAACTGGGTCAACGATGTCGCCTGGTCTCGCACGTTGTCATGGAAGGTCCGTCGAAAATCGGCGGGGACAACATTTTTTTCCCTTTTTCCTCGATTGGCACCGCACCCCAGGATCTGACCTACGGGGGTGAACCCACCCGGCTGGAAATCGGCGATCACAACCAGATTCGGGAGTTCGTTACCATCAATCGGGGAACGTCGAAAGGCGGCGGGTTAACCCGTGTGGGCAGCCACACTCTCATCATGGCATACAGCCATGTCGCCCACGATTGCAAGATCGGGGATCAGGTGATCCTGGCCAATGCCGCCACTTTGGGAGGACATGTCGTGGTGGAGGACTGGGCTACGGTGGGAGCTTTATGTCCCGTCCATCACTTCGTGCGCATCGGTGCCTATTCTTTCATTGGGGGCGGCACGACGATTACCCGCGACGTTTTGCCTTTCTCGATGACCGCAGCCGCTCGAGACACGCATGCCTACGGCCTCAACGCGACGGGACTGGAGCGCCGAGGGTTCAGCCCGGAGAGGATCCGCAAGATTCATCATGCCTATAAGCTTCTCCTTGCCTCGAAGCTCAACACCTCGCAGGCTCTGGAGAAGCTGAAACGAGAGTCCAATCGTGGCGAAGATGTTGACTTGTTGATCCGGTTCATCGAAGCGTCGGAACGCGGCGTCATCAAGTAACCAGGATGTTTTCGGCCATGCCATCAACGATTTCCGGGAGTGAGTTCAGGTCCTCAACGATCTGATCGCCTTGACGGGTTCGATCGAAAAGCCGCCATGCCAGTAAAGCAGAAGCTCGGACTGATCGCGGGAAACGGTCGCTTCCCTTTTCTCGTGCTCGAAGCTGCTCGTGCTCAGGGCTTTGAAGTGGTGGTGGCCGCGATCAAAGAAGAGACCTCTCCTGAGATTGAACGCCGTGGGGCAGCCTCGGTCCATTGGCTGTCTCTCGGAGAGCTTTCGAAGCTCATCGAAACTTTTCACCGCGAGGGTGTGTCCCGGGCCGTCATGGCGGGTCAGGTGAAGCACAAGCAAATCTTCTCGAGCATCCGTCCCGATCGACGTTTGGCCAAGTTGCTGCTCAATCTGCGCACGCGAAACACGGATGCGTTGCTCGGAGCGATCGCCAAAGTCTTGGGCGACGAAGGCATTCTTTTGGAGAATTCCACCGCGTTGCTCGAGCCGCTACGGGCCAGGCAGGGAGTGCTCACGCAACGAAAGCCTAGCGCGCAAGAGAACAACAACGTCGAGTACGGGCGCCTGGTGGCCCGGCATTTGGCGCACTACGACATCGGTCAGACGGTGGTCGTGGCGGACGGGGCCTGCGTCGCGGTGGAAGCGATGGAAGGGACCGATGCCACCATCGAGCGTGCCGGACGCATCATGGCTTCGCTCGAAGCCGAAGCTTCCACCCTGAGCCGGGCTCTCACCGTGGTCAAGACGGCTAAGCCCAATCAGGACATGCGGTTCGACGTGCCCGTGATTGGTGTCCATACGATCGAAGTCATGGGCGCCGCGCGAGCCACCTGCGTGGCAGTGGATGCGGGGAAGTGCTTGTTGCTCGACGGAGACGCGCTCATCCGCGCGGCCGATGCGGCAGACATTGCGGTCGTGGCGGCTTGAAGATCGGTTTCCTCGAATCCAGTTCTTTCGCCCGTCGATCGAGTTCGAAGGCTGCGCAAAAGGAGGATCCTGATGTCGGAAACTGCCCGTTTGGCCGATCAAATTCGCCGCGCTTTTCGGGGAGACGCCTGGCATGGCGACTCGGTTTTGAAGCTTCTTGCCGATGTGGATGGCAAAACCGCCGCCGCACGTCCCATTCCGGCAGCGCACACGATCTGGGAGCTCGTCCTGCATATCGCGGCCTGGGACGACGCGGTTCGCCGCCGGCTGGGCGGGACTCGAGTCTCCCTATCCGACAAAGAGAACTTCCCGCGGGTGGTCGATACGAGTGAGGTCGCCTGGCGCAAGTCCATGGCAGATTTGAAGCACACCCATGACCAACTGGTGAAAACCGCTGCCCGGTTTCCCGACTCGCGATTAGGGGATCCGGTCCCCGGCAAGAAGGCAACCTACCACACCTTCTTCTACATGTTGAGCGGGATTGTGCAGCACGAACTCTATCATGCCGGCCAGATCGCGCTGCTCAAGAAGTTCCGATGAAGGTAGGCTCCTCGCTCCTGAATCCTGGACCTCGGATTCGCGGCGAAGCACCAGGGAACACGAGCGGCCCAGCCCAAACCTAGTTGGATCTGGCGCGCTTGTGGTTAAATCAAAGCTTTCCCGGCAATCAGCCGAAGAGAGCGGAAGCTGGCCACGGACCCACTGATTCACGTCGCAGTCGTCGGTGTTGGTGCCTTCGGACGCAATCACGCGCGCGTCTATCGACAACTGGCAAAAGTGGGCCTTGGCCTACGTCTGGTTGGAGTGGTGGATTCTAATCGCGAGCGCGGGAATCTGGTGGCCGAGGAGTTTGGCTGCCAAGCGTTCGCTTCCCTCGCAGCACTCCTTTCTACCCGTCCGCCGATCCAGGCCGCTTCCGTCGCCGTCCCCACCGTTTACCATCTCGCGGCCGCGCGGCAACTGATGGAAGCGGGAGTCGACGTGTTAATCGAAAAGCCTTTGGCTTCTTCGCTCGAGGAAGCCAACGAGCTTTCCTGTCTCGCCGAGCGCCTGGGCCGCATTGTGCAGGTAGGCCATCTCGAACGCTTCAATCCTGCGGTTCTGGCCACGCTGCCGATCCTCACTCGACCTATGTTTTTCGAGGTGCATCGTCTCAATGTGTTTACTCCCCGATCCTTGGACATCGATGTCGTGCTGGACTTGATGATTCACGACCTCGATGTGGTGCTGTCCTTTGTGAAGTCGCCGGTGAAGGCAATTCGTGCTGTGGGCCTGCCCGTCCTCTCCGACAAGGTTGACATCGCCAACGTGCGGGTCGAATTCGAGTCCGGGTGTGTGGCGAACTTCACCGCCAGCCGGGTCTCGACCGAACGGGTCCGCAAGTTGCGCTTCTTTCAGCCCAAACAGTACGTGTCGATCGACTATACCCGCCAGGACGTGTTGGTTTTCAGCATCGGCCAGAGCGACCCAACCGCGATGGCCTCGGTGAATCCCCAGATTCAGGTGGCCAGGCTGCCGACCGCTGCCGCTGAACCCTTAGAGGCAGAGCTGAAGTCCTTCTTGGACTGTGTGCGATCCCGGTCGCAGCCTTTGGTCAGCCTGGACGATGGTCGGCAAGCGCTGGCGCTCGCGCTCGACATCCTCGCCGCCATTCGCGAGCACGGCCAGCGACTTCACTTGGACGAACTGCGTTCCTGAAGCGGGGCTGGCCAGGATCCGACCCCGTAAGTCGAGAGCCTGGATCAGGATGCAACTAAGGTAACTCCGGACTTGAGAGCGGTCGCGGATTGCAACAAAAAATGCGAGAATAGCCTTCATGGGCCAGCGCCAGACCCTCGCCTCATAGGAGGGTCGGAAACTGGGTCGGTCTGGGTGGCAACGAATCGCGAACGTTTCCTATCAAATGACAGGGTGAGTCTCAGGTGTCAACCACGCAAATTCGGCCGCCCCGCGGAGCCTCCAGCCAGGAAAGTGGCCGCGATGGCGGAGAGTTCTACGATGCGCGCCATTGGGAGTCGGCTTACCGTGACATCGATGAGCCACCGGCTCTGGTCCTGCAGCTGCAAGACGATTTGGCCAATTCACGTCGCCGGGAAGCCTTCTGGATTTCCGTCGCCGTCCATCTGTTGGTCGTGCTCACCCTATGGAATTCGGACAAGCTGGCGCGGCTTCTGCCTCGGCAGGCCATGATCGTCAAGCCGCAGGTGTTGCCCTTAGGGAAGGATCTCACCTTTCTCGAATTACCTCCCGATGCCCAGAGAGTTACCAAGCGCCCGGATACGAACATCATTTCCGACAAGGACCGAATCGCCACCTCGAAGGTGCCGCAACTCGATCGCAAGGAGTTGAAGAAGATTTTGGACAGCAGCCGGAGGGGCACGCCCGCCCCGAGCATGCCCCCGAGTCCGGCGCAGCAACCACCCTCCCCGGCGCCGAAGGCAGCCCAGAACAATCCTGCGCCGCAGCAGGCGCCCCCTCCTCCGTCCCCCCCGGCCAATCAAATGGCGAAGTTACAGACTCCGCGCGACAATCCATTTGCCAACCCCGCGCTCTCTGCCGGATCCGCGATTGAGCAGGCCGCGCGCGCCGCGGCGGCCAGTCGTGGCGGGTATGGTGATGCGGGAGGCGATTTTGGGCTGGGGGAGGGCAACCAGGGGAAAGCCTTAGGTGCACTCGATGTCCTCAGTGACACCATGGGCGTCGACTTCGGCCCTTATCTGCAGCGGGTGCTGCATGACGTCAAATATAACTGGTACGACCTGATTCCTGAGTCGGCCAAGCCTCCCATTATGAAGAAGGGCAAAGTCGCCATCGAATTTGCGATTCTGCCGAACGGTCAGGTCGCTGGCATGAAAATGGAACAGGGCGGATCCTCGGGGGACACCGCGCTCGATCGTGCAGCCTGGGGTGGCATCACGGCGTCGGATCCCTTCCCTCCCTTGCCAAGCGAGTTCACCGGGCCGTACCTGATGCTGCGTTTCCACTTCTTTTACAACCCCGACCGGAGGGATCTGGAGGAGTAGCGGGCCGATGGGATTACCGGGCCACCGTCAGATTATTGGTTACAGAAAACACTCCCGGGACGCCGTTCGCCCGTAGACCCACAAGATTCTTGTCGCTGTCGCTGTCGACGACTCCCTCGAGACTCAAGTTCCCGTTCTTCACAATGATGCGGATCGGCTTGATGGTCGGCAAGGCATAGCGCTGGAGCGCGGGATAACCGTAGATGGCACGAAACAGCTGGCGCCGGAGCCGGTCATCCATCGGGGAAGTGGGAAGCACCTCGATCTCGTTCACAACTTTCTCCACCCCCTCAATCCGCTTAACCGCATTCTCGGCATCGGACTTGAGCGATGGCCTCACGACCTGTCCCAAAAGCGTGACCTCGTAGCCATCCACCTTGTAGGCCAGGTTGTCGAACACGCTCAAAAAAGGCAGCATCACCAGTTCATGGCGAACTTCCTTCTGAATGCGCTCTTCTGCTTTGGGCGAAACCTCCCTTTGGGCAAATAGGGACCAGGAGAGAACCAGTGCAGCACCTGTTGCCAAAAGCATATATCGCATTTTCATGTCCCTCATCTCCTCTCTAGTATCGCAGCCGGCAGTGCCGGTCGAAACCGACCCTTCCTAGACCAGCTCAACCTTGCGTTTTCGTACTTTAGCGCACGCCAGGCATTGGCGTATATCGGATTTTCCCTTGGCGGAGCGGAATGGCGGTTTTGAGATGGCGGCGAGCGGCTGGTGGCTCGATCAGCGCAACTGGTACCCGGGCTTGAGCTGGCAGTGGTAAGCCTTCGATTGGTCTCTGTCGGTTCTTTCCTCACAATCCGCCCACGGCAAACAAAGCGCTGGTCCCAGTGGAAAGACAATGGGGTTGCCATTCACGTCGGCTTCGATGGTTGGCCCCTCGGCCCCCGCCGGAAGACTGAAATTGAACGCCTGTCCCAGAACCATAGGATACGAGTTGCGAAGCTGATCGCTGACCACCGGACGCACCACATCGGCTTCCACCAGAAAGGTGGTGGTGTCGGACCAATCGCGGACGGAAACGCCGATCGTAGGCCCCCCTTTCGAGAAGCCGTCATGCTCGATCTTGGTGAAGGGACACGGGCCGGCGATGCAGGAAACGCGGACGCTGCGAAACTCATTTCCTTCACCGGCGTCGAAGTTTGCGAAATTAATCGCCGCCTTCCAACGTCCATCGGGCGAGCATGGAGCGCTGCCATTGCAGGGAACATTCGCGGTGTTCACGATTTGAAAGGTCCGGACGGCTGTGCCTACCTGGGTGGTGGTGATCGTCTTCTGAGAATATCGCACCACCACATTCGTGATGTTTACGTCAGGACGGTTGGGTGCCGGCGGCTGGGGATGAGGAATCGGAACCATACGAGCGACGTAGAGCTGATCGCCGGCGACGTCCCTGACATTGAGTGGCCGGTAGTCGGCGTGGCGAAACTCGAGAATCACTGCCTGGCCAGGCTTCACCTCCGGCCGCAAAGCGATTCTGAAGAATCCGCTCGCGTCTGACGTCACGGGAGCCAGGGAGAGTCCCCCGGCGGCTGTGATGGCGGCGTCGGCAATCGGAGACTGCTTGCTTGGATCCTCATCCTCGCGAATGACCGCTCCCTTGATTACGACCGACTTTTTCGTGGTGCAGTTCGAGAGCACAAGCAGCAGGAAAACCAGCGCCAGGACGCCCAAAACCAGCGCCCACACTCTGAACTTCCATCCGCGGAACATCATCCTTCCTACTTTAATTCACGTTCAGGTTGGAGTGAATAAGATTACAGGGTGGAGGTACCATCGAGGCCTACGCGTAGCGGCGGGGCGGTTGACTTCTCGGTGGAGCATGCCTCTCGGTATCACTCCAGGCATCACCCAGGGGCAACTGGGGATGCCAAGGTCATGGTGCCGCCGGGATTCGTCGCCCAGCTTGCTACTACCATTCCATCGGATCCACGTTTTAGAGTGAGAGGGTGCGTCCCCGGTGTTCGAGTGGCTGGCAGTCACGCCGTGAGTTTTTGAAGCAAGGTTTCCGGTTCGGCCTATGCCTCCCGCTGGCCAGATTGAACTTGGTTCCGCTGGCCGACAGCGGAGCATCCTCGGTTTGCATGGCGCCTTCGCCGCCGCCGAGTTCCCTCGCCTCCGAGGATGAACCTTTTCTCGAGGAACTGGAGAAGGCAAATTTTAAGTTTTTCTGGGAACAGACCAATCCGGCAACCGGGTTGGTCAGAGACCGCGCCACCACGCGCGCGCAGGAGACCCGGGTCGTGGCCAGCATTGCCGCCACCGGCTTTGGACTGACCGCACTCACCATCGGACACAAACGCGGCTACATCTCCTATGCCGAAGCCCGGGCGCGGGCCCTGGCCACTCTGCGCTTTTTATGGCGGAAGCTGCCCACCCATCGTGGGTTCTTCTTTCACTGGGCCGACATGAATACCGGGGAAAGGATCTGGGATTCGGAGGTTTCCTCGGTCGACACCGCGCTGTTGCTGTGCGGAGTTCTTACCTGCCGCGAGCATTTCCAGCATTCCGAGATAACCGAGCTCGCGCACGAAATCTTCGACCGGGTGGAGTGGAGTTGGCTCTCCGAAGATACCACGCTCTTGCCGCACGGATGGAGCCCGGAATTCGGATTTCTTTCCTATCGCTGGGACTATTACAGCGAACTGATGGCGATGTACTTGCTCGGCTTGGGATCCTCCACCTACCCGCTTCGCATCGAGACTTGGAACGCCTGGAAACGGACGGAGTTCGAATACGACGGGCTGCGCTATGTGGGGTCGTTCGCTCCGCTTTTCGTGCACCAATACTCCCACGCTTGGTTTGATTTTCGCGGCAAGCGCGACCAGCATGCGGATTACTTTCATAACTCGATCATCGCCACCGAGGCTCATCGGCGTTTCTGCTTGGAGCTGTCGCGAAGGTTCCCGGATTACGCCAACGACCTGTGGGGCATCACGGCATCGGATTCCGACAAGGGCTACGTCATCTGGGGAGGCCCTCCCACGATGGGACCGATTGACGGCACCGTGGTTCCGAGCGCCTCGGCGGGATCCTTGCCGTTCTTGCCCCAGCCGGTCATGCGCGTGCTGCGCACGACCAAGGATCGTTTTGGAGACAAGGCCTGGACCATGTATGGATTCGTGAATGCGTTCAACCCTTTGAACAATTGGTACGATCCCGACGTCATTGGAATTGATACCGGAATCACGATGCTCATGGCCGAAAACGCGCGTACCGGCTTTGTCTGGCAAACGTTCATGAAAAATCCGGAAGCGCGCCGCGGCATGGAGCGGGCTGGATTCAAACCCTATGCCGCAGCCGACCCGACCGCCGATCCCCAGATGTCGAACGCCACTTCGAGCCGGGAAACTCAGTGCTCGATGGAGCATCGATCTTGAACCCGCCAGCCAGGCTTCGGTTCGATTCCGGAAGGGAGATCACTCGTCCTCGGCGGGGTTGATGGGCTCTCCCACGATGTTGTAGTAGACCTCTTTCGGCTTTTCGGGTTTCTTCGGCTTGTCGGCCTTGTTCACGCTGGAGGGCGGAGGCGGGACGGGCGCCGGCGATGGTTCGGGTGCGCTGGGTGCTGTGAGCACCTGCGGGATCGCGGAGGGCGGAGGTGGCGGTAGGGGAGAGGAGGCCACCGGTGCTGCCCTGGGGGCTTCGGCTGGGGGCACGATTGCGGGTTTCTCTGCCAGAACCTGGGCTGGGGCCGCGCGGCGAACTCGCCGTGCACCCGGCGCTGCGCGCGTCACCCAGGACTTGATCGACAGAAACACGATGCCCGCCAGGCAAAGCTCAACCAGCGAGACGAAGAGGTCGGGCGTGTTGAAATCGCCCTTGCCCAGGGGAGACTGAGCGTCTCCGCCAATGGCTCTGGCCATCAACGGCAACAGCAAACCCTTGGTCAGGGAAACGATCGTAGTCCAGATGCCTTCCGCGAGGACGACGGCGGAAACCACCAGGCCCAGCCATTTCCCGAGAGCGAGGGTTGGGGAGGGCAGCGACGAATTTGCGCTTTCACTCATAGTTGGTCTGATGCAAATTGTGGCACAGTCGGGCGAACGGCGAAAGTCGGTGTCGACCTCTTGCCCTTGTGGCAGATCCGACCGGCCTTTGGCTATCCGAGCCTGCGCGCGGTCGAAGTTCGATGCTGCCGGATTGCCCGGTCCACGATCTCGGCCTCTTAGACCCAGCTGAATCCCGGCGGCGGTTTTCTCATCATGAGGCGGACTTTGAGCGGGGAGCGGTCTGCGATATGCTGCTCCACGCGAGAGGTAGAAACCCAGAGCCAGGGCTTAGCATGCGGAGGGGTCATGGGGGCGGATTTGCGTGACGCGCTGCGGCAACTGCGAAACGCGCCGGCGTTTACAGCTACGGCGGTCATTACCCTGGCGTTGGGGATCGGGGCAACCACGGCCGTCTTCACCCTGGTTCACCAGGTATTGTTAAAGTCGCTGCCGGTGACCAAGCCGGATGAGCTGTGGCGGATCGGAGATAAAGTTCGCTGCTGCAACTGGGGCGGTTATACCCAGGGCGACGACGGGAATTTCTCGCTTTTCTCGTGGGAGGCATACAAGAACTTTCGCGCGCTCACGCCGGAGTTCAGCGACCTGGCGGCTTTGCAGGCCGGTAACGCTTCGCTCGGCGTCCGTAGAGCGGGATCGCAGGCTCAGGCGGATATCCGCAACGGCGAGTATATCTCGGGAAATTTCTTCAAAACTCTGGGCACGCGGCCGTGGATTGGCCGACTGATGACGGACGAGGACGATCAGGAGGGCGCGCCACCCGTGGCGGTCATGAGCTACCACATCTGGCGCGAGAAGTACGGCTCCGATCCCGCGGTGGTCGGTGCCGCCTATCAGATCAACGGGCATCCGTTCACGGTGATTGGCGTAGCTCCGCCTGGCTTCTATGGAGCCAAGCTGGCCGGCTGGGGAATGCCGGACTTGTGGTTGCCGCTGACCACCGAGCCATTGATCGATGGAGCGACCGCGCGTCTCAAAAGACCGAACGGCAATTTCCTGGATCTGATCGGGAGAGTGCATCCGGGAGTGAATCCCAAGACGCTCGAAGCCAAACTGAGGGTGGAACTGCACGGCTGGTTAGCCAATCACGTCCCGGATATGGAGCCGAGCGAGAAGGATCTCTGGCAACAGCAGACCCTACACCTGATTCCCGGCGGCGCTGGAGTGGCGGTCATGAGGAATGAGTATCAGGATGGCCTTGAGCTGCTGCTGCTGGCGGCAGGATGTGTGTTGGTGGTCGCTTGTGGAAATCTGGCCAATCTGTTGCTGGCGCGTGGATTGAGGGATCGCGCACAAACCTCGATACGGGTGGCGCTGGGGGCTTCGCGCCCACGCCTGGTGCGCAAGGCACTGGTGGAATGCGTGATGTTGGCCGTGGTCGGCGGAGCCCTCGGCATCGGCGTGGCCTATGCCGGTACACGGCTGATCTTGCATCTGGCCTTCAAGATTGGTGGACCGAACAACTATGTACCGATCGCTGCGGCACCCTCATGGCCGGTGCTGCTGTTCACGTTGGGCATCTCGCTGCTGACCGGAATCATCTTCGGAATCGCGCCGGCCTGGATTACTTCGCATGCGGAACCGGTCGAGGCATTGCGCGGCGCCAACCGTACGGTAGGCGGGAGATCCTCGTGGGCGCAGAAGTCGCTGGTGATCGCCCAAGCAGCGATGTCGCTGGTCTTGCTATCGGCCGCGGCTCTGCTGGGCAAGAGCCTCGAGAACCTGAAGCAGCAGAACTTTGGATTCGAGCTGCGAGGCCGGTATATCGCCTGGATCAATCCGATGCTCAGCAACTACAAGCCGGAACAACTGGAGCCGTTGTTCCGGCAGATTGACGAGCGTCTGAGCCAGATTCCCGGCGTGCGGATGGTCGCTCCCGCATTGTATGCGCCCATGACGGGCGATAGTTGGAATGACGGTGTCCGTATCGAGGGCAGGCCGGAGCCCGGGGCGAAGGAAGATACAAGCGCAGGATGGGCACGAGTGATGCCCGGATTCTTCGACACCATCGGCGCAAAGATCGTGCTCGGCCGGCCGATTACGGAACAGGACACGGCGGCGACGCGCAAGGTGGCGGTCATCAACGAG
>DASPVV010000040.1:0-5897 GCA_035622175.1 Terriglobales bacterium
GCCCATTGTGGGAGATGTGGGGCTGAATTCGGCGAGCCAACGAAAGCGAACAGGGCAAGCACGTCCGCATACAGGTAGTTTAGTAACGCGAAGATCCACAACAGAGACAACCGCTCCTTTGTGTCATGCATGTCAACCTCCCACGGAATAACTACGGTCCCGCGGCAGAAGAAGTTCCAGATGCAAAGAGATTGTAGCGTCAGTGGGCGCTACCAGGCGATTACACTCACAAGCTCACCGGAAAAGATCGGCTGCAGAGCGAGTGGAATCCCATTCCCGGAAGGAAGCGGTGCCCTGCCAGCTTTCGTTCATCGCCTTCTCGAGCGCCTTAAACATTTCCGGAGTGTATTGCGATTTGTGGCATTCGAAGGCACGTTTGAAATTTTCAAAATCTCTGGGAGTGTAGGAAACAATAACGGTGAGGTAGGCGGGATCGGTGCTGTGAAACGGCAGTGAAGCGTACCAGGCGGAGTTGAGAGACTTAGCCTGGGCTGGGGAGAGGCCAGCATAGTAGAGCTTGACGTCGGAATGCTGCGACTGAATGACTTGTGTGACGGCGTCGGACACTAGGCGATGATCGGGGTGGCCATAGCCGCCTTCAGGTCCCCAGGTGAGGATCACCTGTGGATGGAGTTGGTCGATCAGTTGTTGGACGTTGTCTGCGACGGCATGGATGTTCTTGGCAAGTGGCCAGGTCATGGCGCCGAGTTCGCCGTCGTTGAGATTGAAAAAGATGGGTGGCTCGATGCCAAGTTCTTGGCAAGCGCACGTGGCTTCCGCGCGGCGGGCACCGGCGAGCGGATCTCCCGGAGGAATTTTCGCGAAATCGTTCGAGCCTTTTTCACCTTTAGTGGCGATGGCGAGGTAGACCTTAACCCCTTCGCGGGCGTAGCGGGTAAGGATGGGACCCATGAAAACTTCGTCGTCCGGATGAGCGGTGACGGCGAGCAGGACGCGGGATTGGAGTGGAGGGACCGGGTTCGTCGGGAGCTGTTGACCCACAGCAAGTACCGAAAGCGCGGTCACGGCAGACAGCAAGAGGCCGAAAGTGTAAGTGCAGGCTCGATTCTCAGTCATATTTGTCATATGCGCCTCTCCTCGCTGATCACCGGAGGATACCTCGCCCTGCCGACTGCAGCGGATATCCATATCTCTACGAATCGGATTTCATGTTCCGTACCCTGGGGATGATCGAGCGGACATTTACCTGCCCGATCGTCTATGGGGTGATCGAGGAACCGAAGAAATCTCTGGGGTTCTTGCGCACAGCGGTCACAGGGCCGCATCACGGGTAGAAAGGGGTAACTGGAGTGCCGCCCCCACGCCGGCCTCAAAGCACCGAAGCAATGCTTCATACGCCAAGAAGAGCGCATGGGTGCGGCTACCTCCCACAGCGTCGAAGGAAATCCGCGGGCGTTATGACCAGCACATCACGTTGACCGCGCCGCGGCCTGAAGTGTCTGACGTTGCCGGTAATCAACGCGTCTGCCCCACCGCTGGTGGCGACTTCAAGAAAAAGCAAGTCGTCTGGATCGGGCAATACCAGCGTAAGCGGTCTGGCGTTGCTATGTATACCGTCGGTTTCGATGAAATCCAGTAGCACATCCACATCGGAGCGCTGAAAACCAAAAACCGGTCGCAACAAAACTTCGCGGTACTCGGAGAGAATGCGGTCATCATACAGCACTGTGACGGTCCCCGACAGGAGGGCGTTGACGATGCGCCCCGGGGAACCGTGAGGATTCAGGACTCCCGAGACGATTACATTCGTATCAATCACAACTCTCATGCGGGCTTGCGCCGGGAACGAACGGCGCGAATTTCCGCATCAATGGCCGAAGCCGGCATGCGATCGGCGCCTCGGCGTGCGGCATGTTTGCGCAGACGAGACAGCGCCAGTTGTGCCTTCGCTTGGCGGATGATGCGAGCCGTTTCTTCGAGCTCGTCTTCGGCAATTCCGAGGAGGATCGCGATCGGCTTGCCGTTCGCCGTCAGCACCAGATCGTCTTTTTGGACCAGATTCCGAACGTATCCCGGCCGATTTCGCAATTCACGTGTGCTCAAGAACTTCATCCGCTGGATCCTTTCCTGACATGTAGCCGATATGGCTACGATATCGCGACAGGATGGTGCCGGTCAAGCGGATTGGTTGTTTGCGGTCTCAGGAGCCGATCTCACGGGTCTGCGAGGGTGTCGGTCCTCACCCCAGGCGCTCTTGTACGCGATGAATTCGAAGCGCCGATCATGCCACGGATGGAAGGGGTGAATTACTCGGAACACTCGTCCCGCAGTGTCGCCCTGCGGTGCAGTTGTCGACGCAGGCCAACGGCAAGATTGAGCGCTGGCACAAGTCGCTGAAAAGCGAGTGCACGGCCTGGAACGCCGCTGCCGCTGGAAGATGCAAAACGCCTTATTCAACAGTATGTGGATCGCTATAACAACGTCCGGTTGCACAGTGCGATCGGCTACGTGACCCCGAAAGACATGCTTGCAGGCCGAAAGGTCGAGATTCACACTGAGCGCGACCGCAAGCTGGAAGCCGCCAGACAGCAGCGTCAGAGTCGCCGCCAGCAAGCGGCATGAAAGCAATCGACCAGACGCCGCGATGTCGGATACAGCCGTTGAAGTGGATGGTTTGCGCTTTGCCGACCATCCATGAACAGTGTAGTTGTGGGCACAGCGGCGTTTTTTGCGATACCAATCTGGCATGGCAGACGCGATCATTCCTGCGCTGCCCGTGTCGCTCTAACAGCCAGTTGCTGCCGAAGTAGCAACAATCCCGTAGTCGCGACCATGCTTGCGCCACATGCGATCGGCAAAAATGGCATAACCCGCCATAACAAAAAGCAATCCGAAACCAGGCGCGTAGTACGGCAGGACGAACGGAAGAGTGTTCATGCTGGCGTGAAACATCGCAGAGGCCTGAATGGATCGACCAGACCGGTTGTAGAGCCAGGTCAAAATGATGACAAGAGGAATCATAGTCGCAACACGCAATTCCAGGTACATCACCAGAGAGAACCGAACCGGGCGAAAATAATCGAGCGGAGCATGCCACAACGCCCACGGCAGCCAAACGGCCAGGCTCGCGACAAGAGGAGACCATTTTTCCTGTAGGCGGTCCAGAAGGAGCCCCCGCCAACCTGGTTCCTCAAGCACAGCGACAAAGACAAGGTTGTACAGAAAGAACACGGCACCCGCGGCGGCTACTATGGATGCTGAACCGTCGTTATCAGGGGTGGTGAGTGGCTGATGAAACAGGTGAGCAAGCACCGCTGGACCGATCTGGATAGCCGGAAAAAGTAAGAGGGCAATTGCCGACCAGCGGTTCGGAAAATGAACCAAGCGTTGCAAGAGACAACGGACGCCCCCATTTTTCGAAAGAGCCGCAGAGATAATCCATGCCGGGAAGATAGCAGGAAACAGAAGCCATGCACTTCCAACAAAGCGGAAATTAGGGCTGACTCTCCACGAATAATGCAGCGCAAGGGTAGCCCAACAGAACACCAGCAACACGGAAAAGGCCACTGCTCTCGGTAATGAGCTACTGGACCGATCACGCTGCGCATTGCGCGACAAAATCATCGCGGCGAACGCGGGTCCGGCAGTACCGAAATTTAGGAATTCTTCCCGAGAGTGCAGCTTGATGGCAAGAAGCCAGGCGATCCAAGAGAATGCGAAAGCCAGAGCCAGATACGTCCACACACCGGCTCCCGCAGGCCGAATTCCTAACTGTTTCGTTTCTTCAAGTTTGGTGTCCATCGCCGTCCTCGAAAAGCACACTTCTCCGACACCGCTGAAACAATGTCTTTTTCAGCCACTGAAATCAGCTAGTTATTTACAGCAAGCCGGCGTCGTCGCACGAAGTAAAGTTATGAACAAGGCAAATGACCATAGGAACGACAGAAACATCGCAAGCACGATTGAGCTGCGCAGCTGAAGCGGAACGGCAACAGAAAATAGTTCCGCTATGGCGGTACGCCAAACTCGCACGACGCCGATAAGACCATCGTGTTCCCGTTCAGCGCGAATCTGCTCCAAGAACGTAATCGCCATCTCAGTTCCGAACCGCAGGCGAAAATCGCGGGGATATGCGAAGAGCACCAATCGATAGAGTGCGCCGTTCAGTCGAGTCGCGCTGGTCATACCGTCACTCCGATGTTCTCGGCACGAGCTTCCTCTCGCGTGCCATACGCACTACAGACTCCATACGTTTAACGTCAGTGGCGAGAATTGCCTTTCCCGTGCGGGTCAGCTTGTAATATCTTCTCCGGTTTTCGTGGACTCCGTGAGCATCCGCACCTTCCGTTTCCTGGATCAGTTCCAAATCCAATAGCCTTTGGATCGTTGTGTAAAGCGTGCCCGGCCCCAGTCGGAATTGGTTTTCGGAAATTCCTGAAACAGCCTGCATGATGGCGTAGCCGTGCTTCTCGCCGTCAGCCAACGCAAAAAGAATGAAAAAGACCGCAGGTGTGAGCGGAAGCAGGTGCTGAAGGTTATTTGGAATGCGATTGGTAGCAGTCATAGGTATATCCTATACTGATATATCTATCACTGATACATATGTCAAATACTTTTTTCGCAGGATCGTTGGCCTTGGCGGACGGCCCGGGACGAGTCTTGGAAGCGTCCTGGGAGGTTGTGCACATCCGACGGTTTCCCGCCCTTGGCTGCATAACGAGCAAGCCGGAGGTTGAGAAACGCAGGTCGTTGCGGAGCTACAATGATCTGGCCGGGCGAAACGGAAGCGGGCACTGCGGGGCCGCAACCATGCTGAGGGATAACCCGGAGGGCTCATCGAGACGATGAACGCGGCGCGTGAGGACTCGTTCTCGCGCCGCCCAACCCCCATCGGATCGAAAGACCCCCATGCCTTGAAAATCCCCGCCCGAAGGGCGGAATACTCACTAACGGAGAACGTCGCCTCTCCAGGCTGAACCAAGACAGCACCAAATCGTGGACGCGGAAGTCAAGCAGTCGCGGGGCCTGCCTTCAGGCGAGGATCTTGGCGGTCAATGCCGGAGAGGCCGACACGCTGCAAGAGATCTTGGAAGCGAAGGTTGTCCCGCAACTCGTCCATGCTGGGGTCTATATGAAGATAGATGAGCCAGTGGCAATGCTCTTCGTAAGATTTCTCCAAGTATTCAAGCGCGCGATTGTTGTCTCCCAGCCCGATATGAATTCCAACAAAAAAGTGGGGTGCGACATACGTACGTTTCGCCAGTGTTGTCAGATCATCGAGCATCCGCAGTGCTTCCTTTGTCCTTCCAGCCTTTCCGTAAGAATGCGCCAATGCCGCGCGCATCAGCGGACTGCCTCCTGACAGGTGCACTCCCTTCTCGCCCTCGGTGATGGCTAGATCGTAGCGACCTGTTTTCCTATATACGAGACCGAGAATCCAGTAAGTCACGGGATAGTTCGGATCCAACTCGACTGCTCGCCGGAGTTGTTCAATGGCTTCGTCGTATCGACGGGCCAGGTAGCAGGCCCATCCGATTGCGACGTTGATAATGAGGGACAGAGGATCCAGCTCTTGGCTGTTCTTCATCTTGACGAGTGCCTCGTCCTGTCGACCCATAGTCATTACATATTCGGCTTGCCAATGGTTGCCAGTTGGATACGTCGGATTTAGTTCCAGGCTGCGGTCGAATTCTGTTTGAGCCTTTTCCCACTGCCAATCGTGAAGCCATAACACGGCCGCCAGGGGCGTGTGCGCTTCTCCCAGATCAGGATCAAGGCGGATGGCCGTCATCGCCGCCGCTTTGGCTTTAGGGAAGGCATCCTTCGGCGGAAGATAGCTGTTCCAACCCAGCAGCACGTAGGATTCGGCCACTCCCGTGTAAGCGAGAGCGTAGCTGGGATCTTTCTCAACCGCCTGCTGGAAGTGCTCAATCGCT
>DASPVV010000041.1:0-5470 GCA_035622175.1 Terriglobales bacterium
ACTTCCATCACCGCAAATGCCAGCGGCGCGCAAGGTGTCCGCGGACCCTCGCGGAGGCATTTGGCTTGGGCTTCTGAATGGAGACCTGTCACGCTATAGAGATGGAAAACTGGACACATTTCAATTTCTTCATCGGGAGGGAGCTTTCGTCAGTCAAGTCGATGCGGGTGCGGACGGCACGGTTCTGGGGTCGACGCCATTCGGACTGCTTGGTTGGCGTCAGGGCGTGCGGCAAATTCTCACTGCACAAAACGGCCTTCCTTGTGACGGGGTCAATTCCTTCATTCGGGACAATCAAGGAGGAATCTGGTTGTCCTTGCAATGTGGATTGGTTCGAATATCCTCACAAGACTTTGAGAAATGGTGGGGCAACCCTGGTATAAAACTGCGGGTTCATCTCTTCGATTCTCTCGATGGCGTACAACCAGGCTTAGCCCCTTTTCAAGGCGCTGCGCGATCGCCAGATGGCAAATTGTGGTTCGCAAATGGATCGGTACTGCAAGTTATCGATCCGACGCATCTACTGTACAACTCACTTCCACCTCCTGTGCACGTGGAGGAATTGCAGGCGGATGCAAAGCCCTTGCAGCCTGATACTCACTTAAAGCTTCCCGCTCTGACGCGCGACCTGGTAATTCGATATACGGCGTTGAGCTACGTTGCGCCACAGAAAGTATTCTTCCGATACATCCTCGAAGGACAGGATAAGGGATGGCAGGATGCCGGTACGCGCCGCGAGGCTTTCTACACAAATCTCGGACCCGGATCCTATCGTTTTCATGTGCTTGCGTGCAACAATGATGGCGTATGGAACGAGACAGGAGCGACACTGGACTTTTCCATCGCTCCTGCGTTCTACCAGACAGCCTGGTTCAAAGCGGCATGTGTGCTCGCGATTTTGGGGTGCATTTACTTAGCCTACAGGCTCCGGGTTCAGCAACTTGGCAGACAACTGCGACTGCTCATGTATGAGCGACTTGCAGAGCGTACCCGTATTGCCCAGGAACTTCACGACACTCTGCTTCAGAGTTTTCAAGGATTAATGCTTCGCTTTCAGGGGGCAAACGAAATTATTCTCTCCAATCCTTCCGAGGCAAAAGAGGCGCTCGAAGGTGCGCTGGATCGCGCAGATCAGGCACTTACCGAGAGTAGACGGGCCATTCAGGGAATTCCGACTGATCCATTTTCAGACCGTGACCTCGAACATGCCCTCAGAGCCGTTATGAGCGATCTAGCCGCAGATGAGCTTCTCACGAAGGGAAAGCGACCGACGACCTCGGTACTTGTGGAGGGGAAACCGCGGAATGTAGATCCGGGGGTTCGCGAGGAAATCTGCAAGGTTGCAAGAGAAGCCTTTCGGAACGCCTTCACGCATGGGGATGCGCCACATATTGAGTCGGAGATTGCCTTTTCCAACGGATTTCTTCGCGTTCGATTTCGTGACGATGGCGTTGGAATTGATGCGGCCGTGTTGAAAGAGGGCGTTCGCGCGGGACATTTCGGGCTGACCGGGATGAAAGAGCGAGCCAAACGCCTTCGCGGCCACTTGAATATGTGGAGTAAGCCCGGCGCGGGTACCGAAGTTGAACTGACGGTTCCTGCCTACGTTGCATTTGAACCTGGACCTTCCTGGGTTCCATTCAAAAAGAAAGGTGGGGAAACACGGTCGACGCATGATGAACGGGCCTGACCCTATCCGCATTCTGATCGTGGATGATCATCCTCTGTTGCGGGAAGGGATTATCTCGCTCGTCGGAAAACAGACCGACATGCGGATCGTGGGCGAGGCCTCCAACGGCAAGGAAGCACTTCAGCTCTTCAAACAGCGCACTCCGGACGTTACACTAATGGATCTTCGTATGCCAGAGATCGACGGGATTGATGTTATGACTGCAATCCTGGGAGAGTTTCCTGACGCAAAATTCATCGTTCTCACGACTTTTAGCGGAGACGCACACGTCTTGCGGGCATTGAAGGCCGGCGCACGAGGTTACTTGTTGAAGGATATGCTGCGAAAGGAATTGCTCGAAGCCATCCGTACCGTGCATGCTGGTCGAAAACGAATTCCTGCCGAGATTGCGGCGCAGGTTGCGGAACATGCGAGTGACGATGTCCTCACCCGGCGCGAGATCGAAGTTCTGCAACTGATTGCGGCCGGAAATCCTAACAAGTTGGTGGCAGATAAGCTGTCAGTCAGTGAAGACACTATAAAGATGCACGTTAAAAGCATCTTATCGAAATTGGGTGCGAACGATCGTACACATGCCGTAACTATCGCTCTCAAGCGAGGAATTATAGATTTCTAAGCACCCGAAAGAGTAGGTGCAATGTTACTCTAATTGGTATTTTCAATCAGAGCCCTCCCAGCATAGGCTTGCACTTCGAGACCATTCCGTGCAGCGTCTCTTCTCCATATTCCCAAACGGTTGGCCAGGTAAAGGTCTACTGGTTCTGCGCCTTGCTGTCGGAGGCATTTTACTTTCGAATAGCATTGCCTGGCTGGCATCGGGCCCACACCGCGACGCCACCGCACCAGCGATCATTGGTATCGCGGCTGGACTGCTCATGCTGATCGGCCTTTGGACACCTGTGGGCAGCGTATTGGCCGTCATGTCACAATCTTGGACGTTACTCGTCAGCGGTACCATGCCACAGACAGCAATTCTCCTTCTTTCTGTAAGCGTAGCTGTCGCGATGCTTGGTCCGGGAGCATGGTCGATCGACGCACTGCTTTTTGGTCGCCACCGGCTGGACATAACCGATTAATGAGTGAGTGCTGAACGCTCTCAGTTCGCAAGCCACTATTCAGGTCACCGCAACTGTCCGACTATTCCTCTCCTCTACACTAGTCCTTATCGGGTAGAACACCAGTCCTGCTATTTCCTCCCTTCCGTCACGAGCAGCATCAAGAAATTCCCAAGAAGATGCGGGCACCCTACACCCTCATCACGAAAGCCTGTTCTTACTCTAACGGGTAGATCGCGTCCTGCCCTTTGGTGGAAAAGAAAAAACGCTGTATCTGGGGATGCACTTTCGCTTCTGAAATAACAAAGTGTGAAACAGAGCCCAGGTGGGGTTATGGCAAGCACAAAGCCCGAGAAATCCAATCCAGTCTCGATGAACCGGGCGACTAACGCGTTAAGCCGATGCCTCAGGCTGCTGATCGAGATTCTGGTCAGCGAAGTGACTACGCACAACAGCGCGGTTACCGCACTAAAACGAAACCGATTTGGAGAAGGATGAAGGAATGCCACCGATTCGCCATCAGTCGCCTGATCTAGCAATAAAGGAGAATGCAATGTCTCAGAGTAATGGTAATGCTCCGCGGAGTGAAAAGGGATTGTTGACTCCCGACAATTGCGTTGTGGCATTGATCGACCACCAGCCACAGATGCTGTTCGGGACCAGCAATTTCGATCGTCAGGGAATCATCAACAACGCTGTGGCGCTTGCGAAGGCCGCCAGAGTGTTTGAGGTTCCAGTTGTACTGACGACGGTTGAAACAAAGGCCTTCAGTGGCAACTTGTGGCCGCAGATTCGCGCTGTCTTTCCCGACCAGGAACCAATCGAGCGTTCGTCAATGAACTCCTGGGACGACAAGAACTTTGTGGCAGCGATTCAGAAAACCGGGCGCAAGAAAATCGTGCTGGCCGGGCTTTGGACGGAGACGTGTGTGGCCCTCCCCACGGTTCAAGCCATTCATGACGGATATGAAATGTATGTTGTGGAAGACTGCTGCGGCGATGTTAGCCAACTCTCCCACGACAACGCCATGAAGCGAGTGATCCAGGCGGGCGCGAAGCCGGTGACTGCACTTTCGACAATGCTGGAATGGCAGCGCGATTGGGCGCTGCGGGACACCTACGACGCCGTCATGGACATTGTGAAAACTCACTTCGGAGCTTACGGAATAGGCGTAGAATACGCATACACCATGGTGCACGGCGCTCCGGCAACGCAGTTTCCAGAGTATGTGATCCCTGCCTTAGTAGGTGCTCACAAGTAATCCGTGCCGGAGGACAGGAGCAGGTTTGTCCTCCGGCCTACCAATTTTTCCAGGACGTGAGGTGAATCTATGACGGCTGACACGATACTTCATCACGCAAAGATCGCAACCAATGCGGTGCCGACGTTTGTCGAAGCTCTTGCAATTACCGGCGGTAAGATTGCCTCCGTTGGCGCAGAGCAAGAAATCTTCCGGTTGCGCGGCCCAAACACCACAGTGATTGACGGCAAGGGACGGACTGTCATTCCAGGGCTGAACGACTCCCACATGCACCCGATCCGTGGCGGGTTGAACTACAACATGGAGCTGCGCTGGGACGGTGTGCCCTCGCTTGCAGACGCTCTCCGAATGCTGAAAGATCAGGCGGCGCGAACTCCTGCACCGCAGTGGGTGCGGGTGGTCGGAGGGTGGACGGAATTCCAATTCGCTGAGCGGCGGATGCCCACGCTCGACGAAATCAATGCCGCCGCACCCGATACGCCTGTATTCATTCTGCATTTGTACGACCGCGCTTGGCTGAATGGAGCGGCGCTGCGCGCAGTTGGTTATGACAAAAGCGCGCCGGACTTTCCAGCCGGTGAAGTCCAGCGCGACCGGCATGGAAATCCAACAGGATTGCTCATCGCCAAGCCGAACGCGAACATTCTTTATTCGACGCTGGCACAAGGGCCGAAACTCTCCCGCGAAGATCAGATCAACTCGTCGCGGCTCTTCTTCCGCGAGCTGAATCGATTCGGGATCACCAGTGCAGTGGATGCTGGCGGTGGTTTTCAAAATTACCCCGACGACTACGCCGTCGTGCGAGAGCTGCACGACAAGGGGCAGCTTTCCATCCGGCTTGCCTACAACCTGTTCACGCAGAAGCCGAAGCAGGAGCTCTCGGATTTTCAACGGTGGACGAAAATGACGAAACCTGGCGGTGGCGACGACTACTTCAGAGTCAACGGCGCGGGAGAGATGCTCGTCTTTTCCGCTGCGGACTTCGAAGACTTTCTCGTGCCCCGGCCGGACATGGCGCCGGTAATGGAGAACGAGTTGAAAGCCGTGATCAGCCATCTCGTGGCGAATCGCTGGCCTTTTCGCCTGCATACGACGTACAACGAGACCATTGAGCGCGCCTTGAATGTTTATGAAACAGTGAATCAGGAGATTCCCTTCGACGGCCTCCATTGGTTCTTCGATCATTGCGAAACGATTTCGGACCGCAACCTCGAGCGGGTGAAAAAGCTCGGCGGCGGAATCGCGGTGCAGAATCGCATGGCATTCCAGGGTGAGTATTTTGTTGAACGATATGGGGCGCGCCAGGCCGAACGCACCCCGCCAATTCGCCGCATGTTAGAAATGGGGATTCCAGTCGGAGCAGGAACCGACGCCACGCGAGTGTCGAGCTACAACCCATACCTCTCGCTCTACTGGCTCATCACGGGAAAGACCATTGGCGGATTACGCTTATATCCCGAGGAG
>DASPVV010000042.1:0-5251 GCA_035622175.1 Terriglobales bacterium
CGTTGTACAGCGGGTTGATGTCGTAAATCTTCGCGTAATCCGCGGGTCCAAGCGCGTGTAACGGCGGATTCCCTGGAAATGTCACCCTGGGAGGCTTGCCGTCGCCTTGCGAGACTAGCCTTGCCGAAAGCCTGTGCTCCGCGATGTGAATCATCGGCTTCTTGACAAAGTTGTGCAGCGTGAAAACGCCGGCCACCACCGGGGTCAACGCGGTTGGAATCTGCGGCTCATTCGCGTTAGCCCAGTGCTCTTCTCCATTCACTACGTATCTGTGAATGGAAGCATGAAATGCCTCCTGCACCTGGCTGGCGACACCTGCAAATTCAATCGTCGTGCGTCCCTTGGCCACTTTGGCGATTTGAAATCCGTGGGACTGCAACCACGAACTCACGGCCTGAATGTCGTGATCGTTCGGGCCAAACTGCAGCCCAAACTGCTCGGGAGTAAGCCACCGATGATAGTTGGGCGAAGCCTTGTCCTGCTGCTCATCGAGCAGGCTACGCAGGGCGGATTCCTGTTTTAAGCTGCGCTTTAAAACCAGCAGCATCCGGTCCATCGGCAAATCCGGCGGGGCCTGGCCGCGATCGAATTGAGGACGAGCCAGGGGGTGGGTGTTGCCCTTCAAGAGGGCGAGTTTGGTCTCGTCCACTGGCTGGAGAACGCGCGACGGAACCACAGGTTGTTGGGCAAAAGCGAGAGGGGCCAGGAGGGCAAAAACGGCTACCCGCACCACCGAAAGGGCCAAAATACGCGACTGCATTGGACTTCTCCCAAGGCGGTTTTCTGGTATGGCAAACCGTTGTCCCTCTAGCAGCGAGAATGCTCAACGCCCGAGACCGAAACCATGTCCCCGCCCTGCGCTGCGGCCACCTCCAGATCGCAACGCGGGACTGCGAAAACGAATCATAGCCGAAAATGGCAGTAGATGGGGGTATAAATTGCTTACCATAGACCGGGTGATAAGGGCTGCGCTCCTCGAAAGGTCGGGTCCTCGCTAAGTGGCGACCTAGGCCTCAACAGCCGGTATGATGTGACTTTGCGTCGGGTGAATATGCAGGGTGCGAGGATAAGCGATTCTCCTCTCTGGCTCGGGCGGCTCAACCGCGAACTGATCTCCTGTACGCGCTGCCCACGACTGGTGGAGTATCGGGAAAGAATCGCGCGCGAGAGGCGGCGCGCTTACCGGGACTGCGAATACTGGGGGAAACCTGTGCCTGGTTTCGGCGACCCCAACGCTCGGGTGCTCGTTCTTGGTCTTGCTCCCGGTGCCCATGGTTCGAACCGTACCGGTCGTCCATTTACCGGAGATGCGTCTGGCAAATTCATGTATCCGGTGTTATACGAAACCGGCTTTGCCAATCAGCCCCAGGCGACGGATAGGGAGGACGGGTTGGAGCTGAAGGATCTCTATATTACCGCCGCCTTGCGTTGCGCTCCTCCCGGCAATAAGCCAAAACCCGACGAGCTAGCGAACTGCGCTCCCTACCTCGATCGGGAGATGCAGGGGCTCGAGAAGGTCAAGGTGGTAGTTGCGCTGGGAAAGATCGGTTTTGATACTTATCTGAACCATGTGAAGCGACAGGGGCAGCTTGCCAGCAAGCGGCCCTACATCTTTCAGCACGGCGCACAATACCGTATGCCCGGCGGCAAGACGCTACTGGCGTCCTATCATCCTTCGAACCAAAATACCCAAACCGGCAAGTTGACGCGGCAAATGTTCGTAAGCGTTTTTAAGGAAGCGGCGCGCATCGCCAAGCTGTAAGGCAGCAGAGGGCAAGCCGGGTCACGATCTGCGGGAAGACCCGCTCAAAAACCTACAAAAACCGGCTCCGGCATCAACCGGATCCCCCAAATATCCTCCACCCGCTGCTGAATCTGTTCCTGCAACCCGACAATTTCGGCGGCGGTCGCTTCTCCTCGGTTGACGATGGCCAGAGCGTGCTTGCGCGAGATGCCCACCCGGCCAGAGCCGAAGCCCTTGCTGAAGCCAGAATGTTCTACCAGCCATGCGGCCGAGACTTTTCTTTGCATTTCCAGAGCGGGATAGTTGGGGATCCGCAGTCTTCTGTCGGCCGCTCGGTCGCTCAGCCCTTGATATTGTTCAGGAGAAAGAACTGGATTCTTGAAAAAGGACCCGGCGCTGCGGCTGTCATCGTCTCCAGGCGAGATGAGCATTCCTTTACTGGCTCGAATCTTGCGCACAGCATCCCGAGTCTCGGCCAGTGTCGGGACTCCCTGCCAACCGGAAAAGTATCGTTTGAGATCCGTGTAGTGGACGCGTGCTTCACCCTCGGGCGTCAGAGCAAAGGTCACGCGAAGAACGATGTAACGTCCCCGCTCACTGGTGTTGAAAATACTAGTGCGATAGTTGAAGCCGCAAGCTTCGTTGCAGAGCTCGCGCATCTGATTGTCACGGAGATCGAAAGCCAAGATCGACTGAATGGTTTCCGCAACTTCTTGCCCGTAGGCCCCTACGTTCTGTACCGGTGTCCCGCCCACGCTTCCCGGGATCCCGCTCAAACACTCGATTCCCGCGCAATTCTGAGCCACGACTCGTGCCACCAGCTTGTCCCAGTCCTCCCCCGCTCCCACCTCAAACAATGCCTTGTCTTTCTCGCTGCGTTCCTCGGTACCGACAATGCTGACCTTCAAGACGAGTCCCGGCCACCCGGCATCGGAGACGACCAAATTGCTGCCTCCGCCGAGCACAAATAAGGGCAGGCTCCGAGTTCGTGCGAACGCCACCGCCTCGCACACCTCGCTGAGCGTCTTCACTTCGACGAGATAGCGTGCTGAGCCTCCCACCTGCAAGGTTGTTAGCGGCGCCAACGGAACATGTTCCTGAATCAACATGCGCTTCGCTAACTATAACTGACGGCGGCTCCCTGGTCCTCCTGGAGTGCTGGACGGATTCCGATTCCCGTTTACCTTCTCGGTATCTTGAAGTTATCCCTGAGCCTAACTCTTTCAGGTAGAGACCTCCCGCCAGGTGCACTGCATCGATCTGATGCGGAGGGCCTGCGGGCACCCGGGCAGAAATACGGTCGATTGTGTCGATGAAATTCCTTGGTCGCCGGGGTTTGACTCAATTTTGCCCACCGCGTATCCTAAGGCCATGCGCAAATGCCCCGAACCGCGCCGGACGTGTTGTTATAGGTCGGCGCCGGTGTGTGGGTAGCGCCAAGGTTTCCCAGAACCCACCCGGTGCATCGTCGGGTGGGTTTTGTATTTGTGCCCCAACCCACCTGCGAGCGAATGGCCTTAAGGTTTTTGCGCAAACATAGACTTGTATAGAGGAGGAACTGTGAATACGGTAATTGCAACCGAGATTGCTCCCAAAAATCTCCGCATCAATGACATTGCCCCTGACTTTACGGCAGAGACCACTCAGGGCACGGTCCACTTCCACGAATGGATTGGCGACGGATGGGCGATTCTGTTTTCCCATCCCAAAGACTTTACCCCCGTGTGCACCACTGAACTTGGCTATATGGCTGGTCTCGCGTCGGAGTTCGCCAAGCGAAACTGCAAGGTTATCGGCCTGAGCGTGGATCCCGTCACGAGTCACGCCAAGTGGGCGGCGGACATCGAAGAGACACAAGGACACAAGGTGAACTACCCAATGATTGGCGATCCTCAGCTCAAGATCGCTAAGCTTTATGGGATGCTCCCGGCGGAAAGCGGGGATAGCTCCGAGGGACGTACCCCGGCTGACAACGCTACCGTGCGCACCGTCTTCGTGATCGGTCCTGATAAGAGGATCAAGCTTCAGCTTGCCTACCCCATGAGCACCGGGCGCAACTTCGATGAAATACTCCGAGCCCTTACTTCGCTGCAGCTCACCGCCAAACACCAAGTTTCCACTCCAGCGAACTGGAAGCCGGGCGACGAAGTCATCATCAGTGGTTCCGTTTCGAATGAGGAAGCAAAGAAGAAATTTCCAGGAGGTTGGAGGTCGCCTAAGCCGTATCTGCGGATCGTACCGCAACCGAAGTAGGAAGCGAGCCTCCGTAGGGTCGCTGGGTTGTCCTTGGTCCGCGGGTTTCGCCCCAGAGGGCAAGGGCTGTTTCGCGTCTTCTCGAACTGACTGAAGTGTGCTTGCGAATCCGGTGCCCAAATGCATGGGTTGGGTGATCCCTTACGGACTCGAGCGGGCCCGACGAGAACGTGTCTGCAAGACTCGTCCAAGGCAGCAAAATACAGACGTCCTGGGCTAGAAACAGATCGACATCGTGGGTCAGCTATTCGACGTGAAAACCCTCGGTCATGCTTTCCGCGAATAGGATTCATGCGTAGTGGCCCGCGCAATATCGCCACAGACCATCAGCCTGTGTCTGATCCTCTGCTAGTCATCAATACTCCGCTGACCGAGGGTGTTCGGCACGGCAGGCGATTAATTGGAGGAGAATGCAGGGAAGCGCATGGGGTCCGGTGACTCTCCCGGTCTTCAAAACCGGCGGACGGCATCTTTCGGTGTCGTCGGTGGGTTCGACTCCCACTCGCTTCCGCCAAACCTCAGGCCCACAGGGCCGAAAAGGCCGCAAAACATCCCGATGGACGGCCCAGGCAGGACCCGGAAGGATTTTCGGCTCTAAACGGATGAGTTATTTTTGACATATGGCTTTCAAAAGCTAATCTCGCAGGCTAGCTCGCGCGTCCATGGGGTGGTGCTTGGGAGCCCATGCCGCGGTGAATTGCGGGTCCACTAATCTATCGTGTCACGATACAGTCGCAGTTGAGCAACGAAGATTTCTCCGACAAAATCACGATTGAGTTGCCGGGGCGTTGATGATGGTCTGGGGTCACTGTCCTGCCTCAGCTGGAAATGGAGAAAGCGTTCATCCGTTTTGCAGCATCCTAGACGGCTACAGCCGTTTCTTGGTTCATTGGGATTTGCGGGAGGCGATGACCGAGGCTGACATTGAGATCATTCTGGAACGTGCCAAAGAGCAGTATCTCGGCGTTAAACCGCGAATTACTTCTGACAACGGGCCGCAATTCATCCGGCGATGCGATGAGCGCTGGTGGTATGCTTCACTGCTCGTCACTACCGCGTGGGCAGCAAGCGACCATTGCTGTTCTTGCCCAAAGAGGCAGTTATGGCAGACGTAACCATCCGACGCCGAGAATTCCTGAAAGGGGCCGGCGCCATCGGTACCGCTATGGCGGCAGCTCTAGCCAGCGGCCGCACTGCACCGGCCGCAGCGCAAACCGCGCCACCGCCGACGTCAGCCAACCCCGCCACCCGCCC
>DASPVV010000043.1:0-17294 GCA_035622175.1 Terriglobales bacterium
GCCCGGCGCGTCACCCAGACGGTCCTGCCCGATCGAACCGCCTTGGACGCGGTGGTCGAGGCTCTCGATGCCAGCCGCAATCCCGCGCTGGTGGTTGGCGCGCAGATTGAGGAGGACGATGCCTGGCAGGAAGCCTTCGAACTGGCGGAACACCTCGACGCCGACGTGTATGAGCAACCGCTGGCCGCGCGCTGGACCTTTCCCCGTTCCCATCGTTTGTTCCGCGGCGGATTGTTGCCCGCGCAGCAGCCGCTAGCGGACCAATTGGCGCACTATGACACGGTCGTCGTGCTGGGCGCCGCGATTTTCCTGTACTATGCCTACGTGCCGGGTGTGCCGATCTCGCCCGGCAGCAAACTTTTCCAAGTCACGAACTCGCCCGAGCACGCTGCCCGTGCCTTGGCGGGAGACAGCATCGTTGGAAATCTCAAAGCGGCCGCCGCGTACCTGCGCCGCCATGCCCGCCAGAGACACAAGAGGACTACTTCCGCCCGGACCGTCCCCGCGTCAGCTCCGAAGCCTGAGCATCCCATCCCGCCGGCGTACGTATTCAGTGTGCTGAACCGCGTGATGCCGCGCGATGCGGTGATCGCCGAAGAGTGCCCGTCTGCCAAAGGGGACCTCGATCGCTATCTCGTAGCGGATGTTCCAGGTTCGTTTTACTCCGTCCCCAACGGAGTGCTGGGCTTCGGACTTCCTGCCGCAGTCGGACTGCAGATGGCGCATCCTGAGCGGCGGGTCGTGTGCGCGATCGGCGACGGCTCGATGCAATACTCGGTGCAGGCCCTGTGGAGCGCGGTCGAGCAGAAGGCGCCGGTGATCGTCATCGTGCTCGAGAACGGCGATTACTCTGCCCTCAAAGGATTCTCCGATTTCACCAACGTGGGCCGCAATGTTCATGGCATGGAGATTCCCGGCATCGACATGGTCAGGATCGCACAAGGGTATGGCATGGCGGCTCAGGCCGTCGATCGTGCCGAGGATTTAGAGCCTGTGCTAAGCGGTGCCTTTCGATCAGCCGAACCCAGGCTGATCAGTGTTCAGGTGGCAAAGGGCGGACAAAAGTGCATGGGGATGGATCAGTCGGTGAACCCGCCGAACTATGGTTGAGGTGGGGATTCATTCGAGGTCCGCTGGTTCTGCGCCCAGCCCGGTGTGGACGCGGACGCTTAGCTCGTTGAATTTCGCCTCCGCCGCTGGTTCGGCGGTGAGCAGCGTGCCCGCGAGGGCGGCAAGAAATCCCAGGGGTACGCTGAGAAGGCCGGGATTCTCCAGAGGGAACCACGGCTTCGCCTGAAACAAGTGCCGCGCCATTCGCGCCGCGCCCGGAGGATCGATCCCCATAAAGTTGGGACCGGCCAGAATGAGCCCCAGCGAGCCGAGCAGGCCGACGGCCAGACCGGCAACCGCGCCCGCGGTGTTAAATCGGCGCCAGTAGATGGCCAGCACCAGCACGGGGAAATTGGCCGAGGCCGCGACCGCCATCCCCATGGTGGCTAGGATCCCAACGTTCGAGGCCGGTCCCAGCAGGATGGCAATCCCAATGGAGACGGCGCCGAGGGCAAGCGCCGCCATGCGGGCGACCAACACGGTTTCCCCCAGTTTCCGCTCTCTCCCGTGATGAATCACGTTCAGCCAGAAATCGTGCGCAAAGGAAGTGGACGCGCTGATGGTTAGACCCGCGACAACAGCCAGGATCGTGGCAAAGGCGACCGCGGTGACCCAGGCGAGAAAGACCTTCCCCGCTAGAGCCTCGGCCAGCAGCGGGCCGCTCATGTTGGTACCGCCATGCGTCAAAATGTAGTCTGGGCCAAGAATCGAAGCCGCCCCCAAACCCAAGACCGAGGTCATGACGTAGAAGCTGCCTATCAGGCCCATCGCCCAAACTACACTCTTGCGGGCGGCGGTGGCATCCGGAACGGTATAGAACTTTCCCAGAATGTGCGGCAGCCCGGCCGTCCCGAAAATGAAGGCGAAACCGAGCGAGATCAGATCGAGCGAGCCGTAGGGCGCTTTGTAGCGCAACCCGGGGAGGAGAAAATCTCGGACGACCCACCGGCCCTGTTCGTGGTAGGCAATCTGGCCGGCCGCGGCGAACAATGCGCCCAGGTGAAAATGAAAATGGGCCAGCACCAAGATGGCCAGAAGCAGGGCGCAAGCGGACAACAAAACCGCCTTGATAATTTGCACCCAGGTCGTAGCTAGCATTCCGCCAAACACCACGTAAACGACCATCAAGGCGCCCACACCCGCCACTGCGACGTTATAGCTGATGCCGGAATCGGCCAAAAGCAGTCGCACCAGTGCGCCTGCACCCACCATCTGCGCGATCATGTAAAACAGAATCGTGGCCAGCGTACTCATCGCCGCCATGGCCCGCACCGGCCGCGGCCGGAGGCGGTAGGCGAGCACGTCTCCCAGGGTGTATTTTCCCGAGTTGCGCAGCGGCTCGGCGATCAGCAGCAAGATGGTGACAAACGCCACGAAGCCGCCGATGGCATAGAGGAATCCGTCGAAACCCTGCAAGGCGATGAGGCCCACCACTCCTAGAAACGATGCCGCGCTCATGAAATCGCCGGCCACGGCGAACCCGTTTTGCCATGCCGTGATCGTGCGCCCTGCGGCGAAGTAGGCGCTCGCGCCGCGCGAGCGTCGGGAAGCCCAGTAGGTGATGCCCAGGGTACTTAGAACGAAAACCAGAAAAATTACCAGGGAGATCGACACTCACTCGCCTCCCTAGGTCTTGCCGCTCTCCGCCAGGAGATCACGCGAAAGCCCGTCAAATCTGGTTGCCGCCCTCAGATATAACCAGGCAATCGTCCCGCCCACGACAAATTGCGAAAGCGCGAACCAATAGCCCAAGGTGATGGTTCCGGTTACCCGCACGGCAATCAGTTTCGGTGCGTACGCGGTCAGCAACAGGAGGCAAAAGTAATACAGGGAAAAAAACAGGAAGGCGCGAACGATGAAACGCCTCTTCCTTCCCAACAGATCCTGGAAGCGCGCGCTGGCCGCAACTCGCCCCCAATCAGGACGCTCGCGCTCTGGCTCGCCAGGGTTCATCGTTGGTTTCGAGATGCTCACCGATTGTACACAACCCAAACCCGTAGCCGACCCGCCCGATCACGCCCAACGAAACTTGGTCGCGGGGGCCTCGCCATGGCTCTCGAACTTCGCGCTGACCTCGTGAGCTAGCCACTTGCGAAAGGCCGCATTCTTTCTGCCGAGGTAGAAAGCATCCGGCACGGGAAATGGCCAACCGGTGGCGGCACCACAAACAACCGCACCTGGTCGAGCGCCGTTCGCAATCCCAAACTGTTAGTGTTACGCTGTTAGGCCGTCGATCTCGAACCCATGCCCAGGGTGGTCCATGAACCAATTTGCCCGGCTGAATCAACAATTCATCGGTGGTCAATGGCGAGATGGCAGGAGCCAGAAGGTGCTCTCCGACCGCAATCCATTCAACGCTGAGATCATCGCTCAATTCAAGCTGGCCAGCCTTGCCGACCTTGACGAGGCCTACCGGTCGGCCGCCTCGGCACAAAGAATATGGGCGGAAGTAAATCCGTTCGAGAAACAAGCCATTCTCGAGAGAGCCATCGGTTGGGTCGAACAAAATGAAGGCGACCTCGCCGACATCATCATCGAGGAGTTGGGCGGCACTCGACTCAAGGCCATGATCGAGATCTTCCTGGCAAAAACCTTCCTGAAGGAAGCCTCCACGTACCCTCTGCGGATGACCGGAGAGATTCTGCCTTCTACGGTGGACGGCAAGGAAAATCGGCTGTATCGGGTTCCCGCCGGAGTTGTGGGAGTGATCAGCCCATTTAACTTTCCTTTGAACCTCAGCATGAGGTCGGTAGCGCCGGCATTAGGAGCGGGAAATGGGGTTGTGCTGAAGCCGCACGACGATACCCCCATTACCGGCGGAACCGTAGTTGCCAAGATTTTCGCAGAAGCCGGAATTCCCAAGGGATTGCTGAACGTGATCGTCGCCGACCTCGGCGAGATTGGCGATCGATTTCTCGAACACCCCATTCCACGTATCATTTCCTTCACCGGCTCCGAGGCGGTGGGACGGCATATTGGTGAGGTCGCGGGCCGGACTCTGAAAAAAGCCATTCTCGAACTCGGCGGCAACAGCGCCATGATGATTTTGAACGACGCGGATCTGGACCTGGCCGTAAACGCAGCCGTGTTCAGCCGCTTTGCCCACCAGGGCCAGGTCTGCATGTGCTCCAATCGCATTCTCGTGCAGCGCGGTGTCTATCAAAAATTCCTGGACAGGTTTGTCGACCGGGTGGCCAAGCTCAAAACCGGCGATCCCAAAAGCCCCGACACCGATCTTGGCCCACTGATTAATCAGCGCCAGACGGAGACTTTTATGAAGCAAGTGCAACGAGGAATCGACGAGGGAGCCAAGGTCGCGCTGCGTGGCAAGGTCGAGGGCAACCTCGCCACCCCGACTGTTTTCGCCGATGTTCGTCCCAATATGTGGATCGCGCAAAACGAACTATTCGGTCCGGCGGTGTGCCTCATCCCATTTGACTCTGCTGAGGAAGCGGTTCGCATTGCCAACGACAGTCCCTACGGGTTGAGCGGAGCCATCCACACTCGGGATGCTGAATACGGCGCGGAACTGGCCAAGCAATTTGATTCCGGCATGGTCCATGTCAACGACAGCACGATCAATGACGATCCGCTGATTGCTTTTGGTGGCGAAAAAGCCTCTGGGGTGGGACGCTTGAACGGAAAATGGGCGCTCGAGGAATTCACCACACTGAAGTGGATTTCGGTCCAGCACAAGCAGCGTCACTACCCCTTTGAGATCGTAGCCCAGGCTTCGTAACGCCTCGTCCTATTGTCAGAAGAACGTTACTCGAGCGACAGCGGAGCAACTGCATCAGATCGGGCGGAAAGATGAGGAGTCGCGATCTGCCGGTCGATGGTGTCGCAGCGGAGTCTGGCGAGAGCGTCGGGACATAATCTCGAAACCGCCGGATTCGTCGGAGCGATCGTCCACCAATGCCCCCTCGGGGAAAAATGACCCCCTGGAGCGGCAGCACCCACAAGCCAAACTCCGAGATGGTTTTCAGGTCAGTCGATGCTGGTTGATACATCAGGTAGCGCCCTCACGAGAGACGCTCATGGGGAACCTTCGCCGGTTCGACTTTACAGCCTAGCCGGTCTGTTCTTCGTCTGGATCTACCGATGAGTGCTCCTGGCGAATTGCAGACGGCTTGCAGTTGATAGAAGGCCTTTTCGCTGTGCGCTCTTTCGAGCCTCATTTCGCGTCCCACCCTTTCGCGGAGCTTGAAAGAGCAAGCCTTCGCAGATCAATTGGTTAGGATGATTGCGGACTTCCACTTAGATGGCAAATCAGACGCCTTTAACACCTAACAATAAACATCGATAGCAAGACATCTATAACAATTGTTATTGACAACGCCTTTTCAAACGCTCTATAAAGCGGGGCTAATCAGGGTCGGGTCTTTTTCGTTTTTCGATGGGAAGGTAGGGGGGATTGGCTCGGCTGCTTTTGTCTTGGTGTCCCGCTGCGGGGTGTATTAACCGGAAAGCAACAAGGAGTTCCTCATGATTCGAAGAATTCTTACCTTTGAACTATTGCTGACACTGCTTGCGTCGGCATCACTTAGCGCACAAACCTTCCGAGGCGGCATACAGGGAACCGTATACGATGCCTCCGGCGCAGCCGTAGTCGGCGCAGCCGTCAAGCTCGTGAGTCCTGATACGGGCTTGACGCGTGAAAGCGTGACCTCTTCCACCGGCGAATTCGTTT
The DNA here is from genome assembly GCA_035622175.1 of Terriglobales bacterium. Classification (GTDB taxonomy): domain Bacteria; phylum Acidobacteriota; class Terriglobia; order Terriglobales; family Acidobacteriaceae; genus JAFAGX01. The sequence continues at coordinate 5,801 of DASPVV010000043.1, forward strand.
TTCAGGATCTCCCTCTCGGTGCCTACGACGTCACCGTCATCCAGTCGGGCTTTGAGACGATTCACGTGTCCCGCGTCATGGTTGATGCCGGCAAGATTGCTACCCTCGCGCTGAAGCTGGTGGTGGCAACACAGGCAACCACCGTCGAGGTTGCGGCCTCAGTCGCAGAGATTGAGACGGCTTCCTCGGCGGAAACCAGCCTAATCGACACGAAGGAGCTTCTGGACATTCCTTTGAATGGCCGTGATTTCACACAGTTGCTGAAGTTCAATCCCGGGGCAAACGCCAACGACTCCCTTAACGGCTCGCGATTTAATGGCATCGACTGGAAGATTGACGGAGCCGATAACAACGACCTCTGGCATAACATAAATTCCGTTAATCAAGGTGGTGTCTCAGGCATTGCTGGCGTCGTGCTTCCCATTGATGCAATCGACGAATTCTCCCTTCAAAGTAGCAGCAATGCCGAAGAGGCCCGCAACTCGGGGGGCGTACTGAATGTGGTGATCAAGTCTGGCACCAATAACTTCCACGGTTCCGTGTACTACTTCAACCGCAATGAGTTTTTTGCTTCGAGCGATTGGTTTACGCCTCCGGGTACGCCCAAAACGGAACTTCGCAACAATCAGGAGGGCTTCTCACTCGGCGGTCCCATCTGGAGGAACCACACCTTCTTCTTCATCAACTACGAGCAGCAGAACTACAAGCAAGCTCTGACTGCCCCAGGAACCACTCCTTCGGGCGCATGGGTTGCGGCAGCCGAAAACGTCATGACGGCGGATGGCGTGGCGGTGAACCCGCTCATGCCGAAGGTGATCAGTTTCCTCTGGCCTGCCAACAGCCTCAACGGGCCCGCCACTATTCTCAATTACGCGGGCGAGGGCATTAACCTCTCGAATAGCTACAACGGCGTTATTAAGCTAGATCAGGTTTTCAATGAAAACAACAGCCTCGCTGTCCGCTACTTTGGGGGCACTGGCAACCAGACCGAGTACATTGGCTCGGCTATGCCGTACTACTTCCAGATATGCCCGAGCCGGATGCACAACTTCTCCGTGGTTTACAACCACGTCTTTTCGCCCACACTCGTCGCACAAACGCTGCTCGGGGTGAACTACTTCAAACAGGTCTTCAACGATGCCAACCACAGCTTCAACATGGCCTCGATCGGAATGGACACAGGCGTAACGAATCCCACCGATTTTGGCGCACCAAACATCAACATTTCCGGGTTTGACCAAACCGGCTTGACGCCACCGCTCGGACGCATCGACACTACCGGCCACATTGATCAGACCTTTACCTACACCGTGGGGTCGCACCAGGTTCGTTTTGGCGGTGAGTACCGCTATTCACGCCTGGACGTCTATTACGATGAGCTGGCGCCCGGTGCCTTCGTCTTTGATGGTTCGCAAGGGCCCTTTGCGGCTACTGATCCGACGAACACCTGGAACGTGCCTGGCTCCCTTTCTTCGATCGCCGGATCCCTCAATGCACTGGCGGATTTTCTTTCTGGTCGCGTCGCTATCGGACATGCCAGCATCACCTACGGCAAACAGCAGCGCATTTACAATCTCGACGGGTTTTCTGGTTTTGGCCAGGACACCTGGAGGGTCACGCGCAAGCTGACGCTGAATTATGGTGTGAACTGGGTGTATCAGAGCCCGATCTCGAACCCTCCCAACCTGATTTCAACCTTTATCCCGGCTGACGGTGGCATCACCTATGTCGGAACCCACGGCCTGAGCACCCTGTGGCCGGGCGATCTACACGATTTTGATCCTCGCCTGGGGTTTGCTTACCAACCCAAAGCCGGCGGCAAGCTGGTGATTCGTGGCAGCTGGGGCAAGTACTCTCAGATCCCCAACATCGCTTACTTCGGCGATAGTGGCACGTTCCCTTCAAACGGCGCCGCCGCGGGCATTAACGCCAACATCGGCGGACCCTCGCCGGTTACGACGCTCGCCAATCCAGCGCCCCTTACTCTTATCCAAGGCGCTCCTATCTTTGGGGGAATTGCGGCGACCGGGCCTTTTGGCGGTTTCTCCGTCAACCAGAAGTTCGTCGATGGCTACGCCATGAATACCACCCTCAACGTTCAGTATCAGGCTGCCAAGCAGGCGGTGGTAGAGGTCGGCTATGTCGGCGCCTTGAGCCATCACTTGCCGGACATGTTGGATATCAATCAGATCCCGATCGGTTCACCCGAGGAGAACTCGTCCCGGCCATACTACAGTCGGTTTCCGAATCTCGGTGCCATTGATGAAATACAGTCCATCGCAAACGCCAATTACGAATCCTTCATCGCGTCCGTGAAGACCAATAACTACCATGGCTTCACCACCAAGCTTGCCTACACGCTCGGACACTCCTTGGACGACCTGTCCTATGCCCGCCACATCATTCCTCAGAACAGCTATTGCGTGCAGTGCGAATACGGCAATTCGGATTTCGACATTCGTGATTCATTTTCCATGTTCTTGAGTTATACGCCCCCTCAACCGAGCATCCACCGAAATCTCTTTGGCGGCTGGCAGTTCAATACATTGTTCTCCTTCTTCACGGGCACACCGTTTAGCGTACTTTCCGGCGACGATTCCAGCAGGACTGGCGAGTTTGCTGACCGGGCAGAGGTGGTTAGCGATCCCTTCCAGAATGTGCCCGCCTCAGATCGCGCCACCAGTACCTATTATTGGTTCAACCCGGCAGCGTTCGCGTCGCCTACTCCAGGCACCTATGCCAATCAGCGGCGTAATTCGTATTACGGTCCTTCCACTCACCAGATCGATTTCTCGGTGTTTAAGAACTTCCAGATCACCGAGCACATTACAGCCCAAGCCCGAGTCGAGCTCTTCAACATCTTCAATTTCGTGGACTACGGAAATTCGTCGCAAGGTTTGATGGGGAACAATCTGCAGGGTAGCAATTTGGGGACAATATTCGGAACTTACGACGTCGGGTTCGGGGCGCCAGGCATCGGCCCTGGGGCTCCCCGCAACACGCAGTTAGCTTTGAAGATCCTATTCTAGCTTCGCGTGGAAGGCTGAAGGCAGCGCTTTGCTAAAAACCCAAGTGTCCTCGGCAGCACCTGTGCTCCATCGGTTAGCATTGGTCTGTTGGGCTGCCCCCTGGCTGACGGTGGTTAACCTGACTGCTTCGCTAGTCTGCTCATAATTACTCCAGCCTAGAAACCCAATCTGCCTTGCGTTGCTGCTCCAACTCTGCCCTGCCCGGCATCGGTGGCGCCCGATTCGGATCCCGCGACGCTCAATTAAAATAACGCGGATCCTGCGTCGGCTGCGGTTGGTTCTGGGTTCTCGTTGATGATTACCAGTTCGGACTCCCTGGTTAGGGGAGCGGGAGGCCCCCAGTACAAATTCGGCGGCGTATTCGAAGGCGGACATTAAACGTTTACGGTTCGCCGATTTTCGCGGGGGCCTCGCCATGGCTGCATGCTGAAAGTTACCAGAGATATTCTTCAACCAGCCCGCGCCTTGAGGAGCGGGCTTCTCTGCGTAGCATCGGCTAGTTATATTCGATCCAGTTGTTGAAGAAGCTGGATCCGTCTCTTGACAACGCTGACGGCGTCTGCTCAGTGAAAAGCAACCAGTCTATTTGCGTGATTGCTTGCACCGCGGAGCCGAATTTCTTGATTACTCCGCTCACCGAGCTGTCGGTTGCTTGGTTGGTGCCTGCCTGGCCCGTGAAATCGGCGCCAAAAAAGGCTCTACCGAACTTGGCAAGATTCAGAATGCCGGTTACGGCGTCAGGTGCCTCAACGATCCACTCGGCAGAACTCCGCTCCGCGCCGGCAACGGCCTGAGCGATACTGTAGCTTGCTCCTGTGCTGACGTCCGTGAGCGTAGCCGTGAATTCCGACGTCGCGGACGAATAGCTGACTTCACCAGCAAAGGTGTCGCCGGGAGTCACGGTTATATTTGAGATGACCACGAGGGCACTGGGGTAAAACTCATACCAGGCAAAGTAAACGGCTGCATTCTGTTCGCACACAACCGCGACTCCAGTTTGCTCGACCGTGGTGTCAGAGAAGCCATCGATGCCAACCCAAAATGCGACTGCTGCATTGGGGCTTGCGGCGCAGTTCACCGCGGGAACGACCCAGGAGCCTTTCGCATCGGTAAAATCAGTTCCGGTGACGGCATAGCCGCCCCAGTTGTAGCTTTCCACCAGCCCATTTTTGATGCTGGGTGCGACCCCGGCCAGACGCATCGGTGCAGGCCGGAAGGCCTGCCTCTGTGCCAGCTGTTCCGGGCTGAGCGCCGGTTTTCCAGGCGCGGTGGATACCTGGCCGAAGGCAGTTGAGATAGTGACAGCCGCGGCCGCAAAAAAAGTGAAATACTTCGACATCATTATTTCCCCCTGTCTTTTCGCCGCTGCAATCACTGCGCGGCGAAAACATGTCATTTTTTATCCGGAATGTCCTTTTTGACCGCAAGGAGCGGCAGCCATTGTACCTCTATTGCGCCTGCAAGCAATATATGAAAAGTCTTTCATCTGGGAAGCCTCCTTAGGGATTGCGATCCGCACCAAGGCCGCGCAATCCAATTGTCCAGCCCTGAAACATCAAGATGTCGGCTAATTTCCGTTGATTCGGGAAGCCGATCCAAAATCCACCAACTTTTCCCAATATGGGTATCTATAAGTAGAACGACTTCTAAGTGGTTTCGTCGGCCGCAGAGTGTGCGGGTAGTGTGGCTCCTTGGCAAGCGTTGGAGGAAATCTCTATCGCTCGCTCGCACAATTCCCAGAAGCCCGTTCCTGGCCAGTGTCCTTATTGCCGACCAACCGGGCTTGTGGCCCCAGATTAAGTCACGGCATTCGAAGGATGTAATATTATTGTAATATTATTATGTCTATAAATTTACTTGACATTCATGACAACGTCCGCTTATGATCTCGCCCACGGTTAAAACTCTCCGGGCAGACTCGGTGACTCCGGTCCGAACCCAGACTGGCTTCCCGAAACTTAAGATCTCACCGGAAGTCCTGTCATTGGGAGGGGGGAATGAGTGCTTACCAGTTAATTCAACGCGCGATCCGCCACGTTTCTTTCGCAATTCTGCTGTTTTCCTTCACCGTCATCAGCGCCCCGTACCTGTGTGCTCAATCCACGATCTCCGGCTATGTGACCGGCACCGTCACCGATCCCAGCGGGGCAGTCATCAAAGCAGCGACGGTTAGGCTGGAGAATACGGCCACCAAGCTGAGCCTTAGCACTGCCACCAACTCCGAAGGGATCTACCACTTCGACTTTGTTCCACCCGGAGCCTACGATCTGAGTGTGACGCTCAACGGCTTCAGCACCTGGCAAGAGACGATCGCGGTGACAGTGGGCCAGTCGACGACGGTAAACCCACAGCTCAAAGTGGGCTCGTCCGAGAACACAGTTGAGGTGCAAGCTGACGTAGCGCAAATCGAAATCGAGAGCGGAAACATCGCCACCAACTACGACGAGAGAGAAATCCGTTTCGTGCCAAACCCGGGGCTGGATCTTACCTACGTCGCGCAAACCGCGCCCGGCGCGGTGATGAACACTCAGAATGGCGGCGGAAATTTCTCGGTCTTCGGTCTGCCGGGCTACTCGAACATGTTCACCATTAATGGCATGGATTATTTGAACAGCTACGGCGACAACAACAAGTCAGGGGCGACGAACAACAGTTTAGGCACCAACGAGATGCAGAGCGTAACCGTAGTGAACAACGGCTATTCGGGCAACTACGGCCGTTTGGTCGGGTCCAATGTCAACTTCGTGAGCAAGTCAGGCTCAAACCAAATCCACGGCAACGCAATCTATGACTGGAATGGTTCCGCGCTGAACGCCAACGACTACTTCAACGTCAGGAGTGACACACCACGTCCGTTCGACAACGTAAATCAATGGGCTGCGTCGATTGGAGGTCCGATCTGGAAGGATCACACCTTCTTTTTCGTAAACAATGAAGGGCTCCGAATCGTGCTGCCGACGACTACCCCCGTAAATATTCCCAGCCCGCAATTCGAAGCCGCTACCCTGGCAAACCTGGCGACTGTAAGTCCCGCTTCGGTTCCTTTTTACAACCAGATTTTTTCTCTCTACAACCATGCGCCCGGCGCGGCGCGCGCTCAAAACGTTTTACCCGACGGTGGCTGCGGCACCTTTGCGCTGGCGGCAGGAGCTCCTTGCGCGCTGCAATTCCACGCCATTCCTAGTAACTTCACCGGTGAATGGTTGCTCGCGTTCCGCATCGATCAAATCGTGAGGCCGAAGGACCAGGTCTTCCTGCACGTATTTACCGATCACGGCGTGCAAGCCACTTCGACGAATACCATCAACTCAGCTTTCAACCTAAGCAGCCCGCAGCCGGAATGGCAGGGACAACTGAATGAGACTCACACCTTTAGCAGCCGCGCGGTGAATCAATTCCTGGGCGCATTTCAATGGTCTGGCATTCTGTTCGGGCCCGCAAACTATGCTTCTGCACTGGCGGCCTTTCCGACGCAGCTGCAGTTCACCGGCACCAGCTTCACTACGTTGGGACAAAACCAATCCGACCCCGTGGGGCGGCACATCACGCAATACCAGTTTGTCGACGACTTCTCCATCACCGAGGGCAAGCACACGCTGAAGGCAGGTGTAGATTTCCTGCGCGACGATCTGAACGTCTTCTTTTACGGCAGCAACACGGCCGGAACAGCTACGACATCGCTTGCGAACTTTTTTCAGGGTGATGCAACCAACTATACGCAGTCGTTCCCCAATGCTCTTCATCAGCCGTTCGCCGCCTATGATCTTGGTTTCTATGTTGAAGATGACTGGGCGGTGACCCCGCACTTGAAATTGACGGGGTCGCTGCGCTGGGATCGAGAATCCAACATCACTTGCCGGACAAACTGTTTCGCCAGATTGGATGAACCATTTGAGCTGGCCAGCCACGACGCCACGATTCCATACAACCAGGCAATTCAGACAGGGGTAAGTCAGGCATTCTACCATCTGACTCCCCTCGCATTTGAACCGCGCTTTGGGTTTGCCTGGTCTCCGTTCGGTGGCAGCAGCACCGTAGTTCGCGGCGGCATCGGAAATTTCCGCGACTTCCTTCCCCAGGAGGTGCTGCAAGGGTTTGCTCTGAACACCCCGAATGTCAACGGCTTCACCGTGGCAACTGCTCCGCTGTCTCCCGCAGCATCAGGGAACATATTCACCACCGCTTCCGGTTACAACACGACCTTTGTGCACGGATTCTCCCAGGGTGCAAGCCTGGCCGACTTGATCGTCAGCGACCCGGGATTTTCGCCGCCAGGGTACTACAGTGCGCAGCGGAACACAGAAAACCCGACTTATCTGGAATGGAATGTGGAGATTGAGCACGCATTCGATGCCAGCACGACAGGCAGCATCAACTATGTGGGGAACCACGGCATCCACGAAGTGTTCATCAATCCGAGCCTGAACGCCTATGCACCATCAGGATTCGCCGGTCTGCCCACTGTCGTGCCGGATGCGCGGTTTTCAAACGTCACCGAACTGCAAACTGACGGAACTTCAAACTACCACGGCGTAGTGTTTTCGGCGCACCATAACTTCAGCCACGGTTTCCAGGCCCAAGCAACCTACACTTACAGCCATGCGCTCGATGATGTTTCCGACAACGGCTTCACGGCGTGGAGCTACAACACTGACCCCAGCATTCAATATCCGCAAAACCCCTACAATCCTCATGCAAATTATGGAAATAACGATGCCGACGTTCGACACGCGTTCAGCGCGAGTTACGTTTGGGCTCCGGCCATACAGAGTTGGCTCGAACACGGTCCTCAGCGGCTATGGGCTGGCTGGTCGCTTTCCGGCACCTTCTTTTACCGTACCGGATTGCCGTTCACAGTCATCGACAGCGCCGAGACGGCAACGCTCGGGAGCACATTTTACGGGGGGGCCGCAGCCGGCCTGACTGGTGCCGTGTTCGCGAATTACCTGGGCGGTGCCCAACCAGGTTGCAGCACTCCCACCAGCGCTTGCCTGGTCGCGTCAGATTTCTCCCCAGCGACAACTGGTTTCGGTGCACAGAGACGAAACCAATTCAGGGGGCCCGGGTTTTTCACCACGGACCTGAGCATCATGAAAGCTACGAAAGTGAATTTCTGGGGCGAGGGTCAAGAATTCGTCGTAGGCGCTGGCTTCTTCAACATTCTCAATCACCCAAACTTCGACCAGCCGGTTGGCGACATTGCCAGCTCCCAGCTCGGGCAGATCATTCAGACCGTGTCCCCGCCCACCAGCATTTTAGGATCCGGTCTCGGCGGAGATTCCTCACCGCGCCAAATCCAATTGACCGCGAAGTTCAACTTCTGAGCATGTCGCGAACGAAGGCGCTGTTCATATCGACCGTGGGGCCCACGGCGATGGCATTCGTCGCGCACCCAGAGGGCGACCGACACTCGACGATCATACGTATCGGCACGGCCCGACTTCCGAGCGGGAACAGAGTCCGCCAAAGATCTGGGAATTGATTCTTCAAAGGAAATTACAATGAGACACGAAGACGACGACATTTTCTTCTCTCGATTCAGTTCTTGCAGCCTGTGGATTCTCTTCGCGCTACTGATGTGTGTACTGGCGGCCCGTGAGGCTCGTGCTCAAGAGACCGGTAGAATCACATTGGAAGATATTGTTTCGGTGCCTTGGATGGGAACACCGGTACTCTCGCCGGATGGAAAGCAATTTGCGCTAGTCCGAGACGGTCAAATCTATCTGCTGTCGTCGGATGGAGGGTGGCCAGTTCTCTTGACCACGACCCCTGGCGGAAAATCGGAGGTATGTTGGTCTCCCGATAGCCGGAGTTTGACCTTCGTCAGCGAAGGCAGCATCTGGATCGCTCCCGTAGCCGGCGGTCAGCCCAAACGCCTTACCGATGGAGCAATCGGGCCGGGCGACCCACGTGGCGCCACCGATCGGAGTCCGCGTTGGAATCCTGCGGGCAAATGGATTCTCTTTCAGTCAGGCCGACGTGGCAAGAACGAGCTCTTCGTAGTTAGTGAAGACGGCCAAACCAAGAACTTTCTGGTCTCCACTGAACTCTACCAGGGACGTGATCAACTTGGCGATTTCACCGCAGACCAAACGGACGGTCTGGCCGTCGATCGGTTCGAGCCCGATCCCACGTGGTCACCCGACGGCGCAAGCCTCGTCTATACCGAGCGTTCACGCGAATACTTCTCTGGGAAGCTGAAGCTTATTCATTTTGATTCTTCGACTGGGCAGACTGCGGGTACCCCGATCGAACTCTACGAGGCAAAACCAGATCGCGGCGGAGCGTGGGCCATCAATAAGGTAGCATGGTCGCCCGACGGAAAAACGCTCGCCTTCACGCTTCAGGACAGCGGCTGGGACAAAGTATATCTGTTGCCGGAAAAGGGTGGCCCACCAAAACAGCTCACGCAGGGTGAATCAGAGGACGCCGCGCCCGTTTATGCACCGGACGGTAAAGCGTTGGCAATCTTATCCAATCGAAATCATCCTGAAGAAGAGCGCATTTGGATCGTTCCCCTAAACGGTTCACAGCCGCGACAGCTCACGGATTTGGGGCCGGGGGTTGAAGGCTCACCACAATGGTCACCGGACGGGAAGCGAATCTATTTTATCCGCAGCTCTCCCCTCGAGTCGGCAAATCTCTACGCTGTATCCATCGCAAACGATTCCCCACCTCGAGCTTTGACGAAGTCGCTCCCGCTAGACTTCGATGCGGCGCAGTTCGCGCCGCCAGAAGTCACGCACTTCAAAGGCAAAGACGGTCTCGACCTTACCGGCATTCTTTATCGACCACGAGCTGTCAAATCAGGCGTTCGATATCCAGCCGTCCTTTGGATTCACGGAGGACCCGAAGGCCAGGACACGCTTTCGTTTTCCGCGTGGTCATTATTTCTGACTCAAGAGGGTTATGTGGTGTTTCGCCCTAACTACCGGGGCAGCAGCGGGTACGGCGAGAAGTTTCGCAACCTCAACGTAGAAGATTCGGGCGGCGGAGAAGTGCAGGACGTGGCCGCGGCGGTTCAGTATCTAGTGGATCAGGGAATCGCGGACCCTAAGCGGATCGCGATTGGCGGAGGTAGCCACGGAGGAACCATGGTGAACTTTGCCGTGACCAAGCTTCCCGACACATTCGCTGCGGCCATCAGCCTGTTTGGCGTTTCCGATCGTGCCACCTTCCTGGAGCGTACCAATCGCAACTCGGCCATTCGCTGGGAGACGAAGATGGGTGGAACACCGGAGCAGAAACCAGCCGTCTATCACCAGGCGAACATCCTGCTTGATGTGCCAAAGATCAAGACCCCGCTCCTCATTATGCACGGTGAAGAAGATCCGCAGGTGCCGCCATATGAATCTGCTCAACTCGTTACAGCGCTTAAGAAAGAAGGAAAGATCTTCTTCTACTACACCTACGCCCACGAGGGGCATGGATTCACCGATCGTGAACATTGGCTGGACGCTTTACGGAAAGAACAGATTTTCCTACGGAAATATCTCAAGCCGTCCTATGGCCAGAGCAGCACGTCGGTCGACGACTTATTCGTCCCTCAAGAATAAACCCAGGCATACCCTTGCGTTCTACGAAGATCCCCAAGGTGCCGAATGCGCGAATCGGTGGTCGTCTTGGTGCAAGACAGGCGAACACATCGTCCAAGCGCGCGCGCAGAAAGGCAGTAAACTCATCAAGATTAGCCTTGGTCGTTCGATAGACGAGGACGTAGCAATTGTATGCGAGGCACACTTCAGCCAACTGCATTAGCTTCGTGTGTATTGCAGACAAATTTATGCGATCGCGCCCGGGTGATATTCCGGACGCTTATCGCTCATTCACGATGGCAACCGCCAGCGGAGACAGGCGTCATAAGATGATTGTCGTGGCCAGCCACAGAGCATTGATCTCATTAAAGAGCATTTCGAAGAATAGATTCTTGCGTTGTTAAATAGTTCGCGGCGTGAGGTTGAACAACGAGCAGATGCGGCCTGTTGAACTTGGTCAGGTTTAACTCACCTATTGTGTTCAACTACTGGATACTTTCCTGCGTTCAGTTTGATCGTCCATTTTCTTTTCACGATTCATCCATTAACAACAAGAGTGGCTAAGCAGTTGTGGTACGCTATTGAAAACCAGCGCCGGAGAGGTGGCCGAGAGACTGAAGGCGGCGGTTTGCTAAAAGCCCACGGGATAGCGGTAGCACCGGAATCCGACGGTTTACCTTGGGTGCATCGTGTCCAACCTGGGTGCATTTGGCACCCTGGTATCGAATACACAACGGCAATACACAGTCCGCACACAACGAAATCCAAACCTACAACGGCCAAGGTTCAGTCCTGAATACCTGGACTTTCGGAACTTCATTCCACAGTTTTCGCTGTTGCCTGCATTTCTGACCAAAAAGGCATCGCCGCTATCACTTGCCGATCACGCTGGAGCCTTCAGGGCACATCCAGATAATCGCGTCTGATATT
>DASPVV010000044.1:0-9329 GCA_035622175.1 Terriglobales bacterium
CCGAGCTTGGCTACGTCGCATCGGTGCGCATTAGGGGCTGATTCGCGATGGGTCACCTTCGTTCAAGACAGCCGATTGCTCGGCTGCGATCATACAGTTGCCGTTTGCGGTTTATCTGTCTGACACTGAGCCGAGCAGGAATTCTTGCTTTAATCGAGTCGGAGGGATGGAGAGCGAATTCGATCGTTGTTCTTCAGCCCTTCTGAAGTGGGCTACATCCGGCTGGGTCGGGAATTGCTCCGCCGGATGTTGATCCCGATTGATCACAAGCTATGCGCAGATCGCCAAAAAACACTTCGCGGCCGACGAAGACATAAATGATCGTACCTTATTGCAACGGGCTTTCAAGCTTGCCAGTTGCCAAATTCGAAGACGGGCCATAAGCCAAAAACGACCCGTGTCGGAGTGCTCTACACATGCGTTCTATGACGGCTGCTCGCTCTACGCATCTTCCGCAACAGCGCCAGGCTTACCGGGCGATTGGATGTGCGGGCTTGCTGGCAGGATGTCTTGATATAACGGCTGCACTTGTGGAATCTGAATTGAAGGGAAAGAGCCCAATCCATCTCTTCCAGGCCATCGCTGGCGGACTGTTAGGAATGTCTTCTTTTCAGGGAGGACTGGCGACGGCGGCGCTGGGAGCTTTTTTTCATTTTCTAATAGCCACTACGGCATCGGCCGTTTTCTACCTGACGAGCCGCAAGTTGCGGTTCCTGCTAAAGTACCCTATTCCATCGGGACTGCTCTACGGAATTGTGGTCTACATCTTTATGTATTACATCGTGCTGCCCATCTCCGCCTACCATGTAAGAATTGCGCTTCCACCGATAGCGGAACTCGTTAGGGATGTCGCCGTGCACATGTTTATGGTGGGCTTACCGATTTCACTCGTGGTGTACAGGTATTCCGACTAACATACGCTTATGTGTAACGCTGCTAAGCGTTAGACCTCCGATACCCGTGTCGCACTGACGGCGGAAAACCTCACATATACCCTCGCCGACCAATCATCTGAGAAGGAAACCCGAAAGGCGCACGAGTTCCTGAATCTCGTGGAGGGTGGCGCAACTTATGGCGAAAAGATTCGATTCAGTCGGATCGACATTCACGCAAAAGAACGGCACCGGCTGATAACAGTTCTTCCGTTGGGACGAAGACCTGAGGTGGAGAGCTATCGTCGCTAAACAGCCTCCCAAGCAGTTATTCTGGCTTTGATCGTGGTCAAATTCATTCAAGACAACCGAGGGGCCGTGACTAGACTTTAAGGAGATTCTGCAAGCTTGAATTCGGAGTTGATCTTGAAAACTGGTGGGCCGCGTCTTTGCGCTATTATCGCCCTTTTTTCCCTGCTTTTGTCTTCCGCCGCCGGAACGAGCCAGAACTCTCGCGAAATCCATCTTCCTACGGGTATGAGCATCACGACCCCTGTTCCAGGCTTCGTCGCCAGGACTAACAGCTATCCTGGTGCGATTGCGTTAAGTCCGGACGGCCATTATGCCGCATTACTGAATCAGGGGTACGGGACAGTACAAGACCGCTTGCGACAGTCGATTGCACTTCTTGATCTCAGTAATAACGAGTTGCATGATTTTCCCGATGACCGGCTGCCAGCAGATGAGAAAGCGACCCAGCAAAGCTATTTTATTGGCCTTGCTTTCTCGACGGATGGCAAGTACTTGTACGCATCGATGGCTTCGGCGACCAAGAATGGCATTGCTGTATACAAATTAGTAGATGGACAAGTTGTTGCAGACCGCTTTATCACGATCCCCCCACAGCGAATTGCGAAGGGTAAGGCTGTCATTCTTGATTCCGGCACGGATCCCGCAGGCAGTGCACCCGCTTATCCTGCCGGGTTTGTTGTTCTGAACTCTCGCAGAGGTGATCGACTGCTGATAGCCGACAACTTGTCGGACAACGTCGTTCTGATCGACGTTACCTCCGGCCGAATTGTGAAATCATTCGATGTTGGTGACAGCAAATACGTCCCTGCGACCTATCCCTATACTGCCATTGTCAATCGGGCCGGCAAAAAAGCGTGGGTCAGTTTGTGGAACGCTTCTTCCGTCGCGGAATTGGATCTTGCAAAGCGAAAAGTCAAGCGCCGCATTCCACTCTGGCGGTCTTCTGATCTGGTTGTGGCAGGCACGCACCCAACAGCCATGCTGCTGAATCGAAACGAGGACACCCTCTACGTCGCGATCTCGAATGCAGGAGCGACTATCGATGATGGGGTCGCAGCAGTGGACTTGAAATCAGGCGTTGTGCGCCGATGCTACCGCGCAGCTTTAGACAGCAAAGAGAAAGTCGGTGCCACATCGATCGCGATTGCTTTATCGGCCAATGAGAGCCGTCTCTACGCCGCGGCCGCCTCGCTGAACGCGGTTGCGGTATTCGATATCAAGAACGAGCACACAGCTGATCCGAATGATGAACATGGAGATGCGGATGATAAACACACGGCTGGTCCGGACAATATCGTGCAAATGCCGATCGGCTTCATTCCAACCGAATGGTATACGAGCGCTCTGGCTATCACAGGTAACAATCTACTCATTGCTAGCGCCAAAGGCGAAAGCAGTGGGCCGAACAATATGCCATTGAGGATACACACCGGCCTGCATCCGGACGATACGCACCCATATATTCCCACATTGATCGGCGGATCGATCCAGAAGCTGTCGCTTGGAGACATCGAAGACAACCTAGTTTCCTACACGACGCGCGTGGAGGAAAACAATGGCATCCACACGCCTGTTCAGAAAATCGAGTTCGCCATCGGCAACAACCCGATCAAGCATGTAATTTATATTCTCAAAGAAAATCGGACGTATGATCAATTCTTCGGCGACCTGGGGGTGGGTGACGGCGATCCCTCATTGACGATGTACGGCAGCGACATTACGCCGAATCACCACAAACTGGCCTTGCAGTTTGGGGTACTGGACAACTTCTACGTTACTGGAGAGGTGTCTGCAAATGGTCACCTTTGGTCCGATGGGTCGGCTACATCCGACTACATGGAAAAGATCTGGCCCATCATTTATCGCAACAGCGAACGCCCACAGAACCCGGGAAATCCCCTTGATCAAGGCCTTCCTCTGCTAGACGACCCCGGTACTGGTTTTCTTTGGGATGATCTCGCGAAGCACAACTTTACCTATCGCATCTACGGAGAAATGTTGGACGCCACTTGGTGCAAAAACGAAAAGGTAAGCTCACCACGAGAGGGCACGCCATTGCCGAATTCAGGCGCATGTCCATCTGCTGTTATTAAGCCAGGGGAACCGCTACCGCCAAGTCTGAGCAATCCCAATGGCGGCCCGAGCCCATGGCCCTGGCCAATTCCCCAGCTAAAAATAGTCCGTCCTACAAAAGAAGCGCAACGGGACCACATCGATCCTTTGTACGCAGATTTTGACATTGACTATCCCGATCAGTTCCGCGCCGACGAATTCCTTCGCGAGTTCAACGAATTTGTCAAAGCTCGCGGCACCGCGAAGGAATTGCCGCAATTCATCGAAATGTGGTTACCGAACGATCACACCGGTGGAACACGAGCAGGTAAACCTACGCCAAAGGCTTCGGAGGCCGATAATGATCTTGCTGTGGGACGCGTAGTCGATGCGGTGTCGCACAGCCCCTATTGGGATGACACTGCCATCTTCGTGGTTGAGGATGATGCACAAGATGGCGCCGACCATGTCGATGCCCATCGTACGGTTGCATTGGCAATCAGTAAGTATTCGCCTCGTTTGGAGAAACCGTTTGTTGACCATCATTTCTACACAACGGTAAGCATGGTCCACACTATGGAGGAATTAATCGGGCTTCCTCCCATGAACCTTTTCGATGCCCACGCGCCCATCATGGCGGCCTTATTTACCGGGCCTGGAACCCAGCCGCCCTTTGAAGCTGATTACACGAGCCTTCGCAGCGGACTGCTCTATAAAATGAATGATAAGAATGCACCGGGCGCCAAGCAGTCGATTAAGATGGATTTTTCTCGTCCTGACGCGAACAACGCGCAAGAACTGAACGCCATTCTTTGGGAGGATGCTAAAGGAAGCCAGACTGTCCCTGCACGATAGCTATGGCATCGTACGCTCCACCGGAAGGTCTGGCCTCCACCAAATGCATCAAATACATTCAAGACGCCCAAGCTTTGAGCAGGATCATGGTGTCTGAAGTCCCAAGATCAGTACGCAACTGTTCAGTAGTTTCGTCTCGTGAATCTGATGAGCATTAAGCTTACTATCGCATTTTGCGCGTCAATCTTGGCGCTTGGTTTAATGCCCACCGTCGATACTCGAGATGAGGCATCAACAACGGAGTGGCATGCACTGACGACAGAAGCCTACCCGAAGAAGCGCGATGATATCGTGTTCACAGACGGTCTTACTGGATTCTACGGAACGGGCAAGGGCAAGTTGTACCGTACAGAGGATAGAGGACAAAGCTGGCACCTGATCTGGTTCAAGCCCGGCGCGTTCATTCGCTCTTTAGGATTCATTGACGCCAAGCATGGCTTCCTGGGCAATCTTGGCGCGGGGCTGGCGGACGTTACTGACACAACGCCACTTTACGAGACCAAAGATGGAGGCGTCACATGGGAAGCAGCCAAAATCGGTTCAGCCGCTATACCGGGCATTTGCTCGATCGATATTTTGAAGTCACGCTCAATTCATGAAGGTGATGTTTCTGATCGCTACTACATCCACGCGGGCGGGCGAGCAAACGGTCCCGCTAAGCTTCTTCGCTCAGAGGATGGCGGTCAACGTTGGACTCTGATCGATTTGTCCGGGCGGGCAGGCATGATCTTGGACGTGAAGTTTTCCGACCCAAATATTGGCTTTGTCTTTGCAGGCAGCAGCGGCGACCTCAGCCAATCAAATGCGTTAATTCTGAAAACGACAGATGGAGGCCGAACTTGGCGACATGTCTATCGCTCTGCCCGCCCCAACGAAATCATCTGGAAAGCTTCCTTTGCCAATAACCAGGTGGTTTATGCGACCGTGCAGAATGACGATCCAGCCAATGTGCAGCAGCGTGTCGTAAAAACGATTGACGGTGGCGAACACTGGTCTGAAATGCCGCTCGTCAGCCACGCCGGCCTGGAAGAACTGGGGATCGGCTTCGCTTCTCCGGACAAAGGCTGGGTAGGAACATCCGTCGGAGGGTTCGAAACAAGCGACGGAGGCAAGAGCTGGACACCTTCGACTCTTGCGCCGAAGGCCAATAAGATTCGCACACATGCTGTCGACGGCACTCCCATGATCTACGCCATCGGCAGCGAGGTTCAGGTATACCGATAGTTCCGTGCACGGGCAAAGACCTACAAAGGGGTGGGCGTGGTCAACCCGACAACTCTCTGGACCGGCGACCGTCTCCAAATCGCGAACCTGAGCAGGTTTGATTGGCGGAAATCTCAAGCCGGAACACAAGGAAACTAATCCATGCTCGCGGGGGAACTCGTGTCGAGCATTGTGCGTACTTTTAGTTTGATGGTCTTACTACTACTAGCGTTGCTGGGAACAACCGCACAGAACACACAGGCGAATCCCGCTCTCAATTGTCACGTAGGTACCTACCGCCTCTCAGATGGCCGCGACCTTGATATTGCACCGGGCGACGAAAACTTGGAGTGGCGCATGAAGGACGGCACCCTGGGGGAATTGGCGCCGAATGCTGATGGTCATTGGTCAAGCACTCTCGGTATGACCGGGCGCCCCGACGGCAAACGAGTCTCATTCGGCGACTGTAGCTCCGACAGGATCGATTTTGATGGAGTCGAGGGCCACCGTATTCTCTTTGATGTTGTGGGGACCCGTTTTCAGGGGGCTGGCGTAACGCTCGCCGGCCGACTGATCATGCCAAAAGGCAAAGACCCAGTGCCGATCGTTGTTATGGTGCATGGGTCAGATGCCGGTTCAGCACTCGAAGGGTCGGGAGTCTTCGCCCTGCAGCGCCTGTTTCCTTCGGCAGGCATCGGCGCCTTCGTTTATGACAAGCGAGGGACTGGCGCCTCCGGCGGCAAATTCACACACGATTACCTGACGCTGGCCGACGATGCGATTGCGGCTATGCGCGAAGCCAAACGGCTAGCCGGTGCGCGGGTGCAACGCATCGGCTATTTCGGGACCAGCCAGGGTGGTTGGGTGGCGCCACTCGCCGCAAAAATCGAAGCCGCTGACTTCGTCATCGTTGGATATGGCTTAGCAGTTTCCCCGCTTCAAGAAGATCGCGAGGCGATCGCACTCGACATAACTCGTCACGGATACGGACCCGATGCTCTTGCCAAGGCGATGGAAGTTGCAGACGCTACCAGCGCTGTGCTTCTCAGCAATTTCCGCGACGGCTACGACGAAGTTGAAGCTGTCCGCCAGAAGTATGGGAATGAGCCTTGGTTTCCTATTCTTCACGGGGACGTCAGCTTTCTAATTCTGCAGAAGTCACCGGCAGAATTGAGACAACTAGGTCCCACGCTGTTTCCTTGCGCACCGCTGCAATACGACCCCATGCCGGTGCTGCGGAATCTGCGAATACCAGAGCTGTGGATTCTCGGAAAGGATGACATCGACGCTCCGAGCGCCGAGACTGCAGTGCGACTGAAAGCTCTGGCGGCGTCGGGTTCTCCCATCACCACGGCGGTGTTCCCCGGCGCGGAGCACGTCATGTATGAGTATGAAGTCGAGCCCGACGGCACGCGTCTGTCTACTCGCCAACCCGAGGGCTATTTCAAAATGATGGCCGACTTCATGCGTGATGGGCGGCTGCACGGCTCATATGGCGCCGATATCGTTACCAATGGTGGGCACGGCAAATAATCTCGCAGGAGAGTTTATGGAGGCCAGAATTACAGAGGGTGGTGGGCTTAAACGGATCGGCCTCGCTTTTGTAATTGCCGCACTGGCATATCCGGCGATGGCGAAAGTGGCGCAGAGCCCGGCTTCAACGCCCCCCGACCGGACGGGGAGTCCTGCCATTCAAATTGAGGACGTCGACCGCTTCTACAAACTTTACGATGCCACAGGCGGCCATCCCACCGCCGAGCAGCTCCAGCGCGATTATCTCGACGCCGGTTCTAGTGGCCTTCACCACTTCGCCGAAGCCCGGCATACTACCGCCGGTCGCATCGCCGATGTCATCGCTCAGCATCCCGAAATTTATTCCGATGCTCGGCGCTGCATGGCCGTCTTGCCACAGGTGAGAGAACGCCTCATCATCGTGCTGCATAAATTGCGGGAGCTCTACCCAGAGGCGCGTTTTCCTCCTGTGACCATTGCGGTCGGTCGTGGCAGGCCCGTGGCAATCGGCGGCCCCGAGGATGGCATTCAGGTCGGCCTCGAGGCCCTTTGCAGCGTGAAATACTTCGATGATGATGTGGAGGACCGTTTCGTGCACGTCATAGCTCACGAATACATTCACATTCAGCAAGATCAGCATCTCGCCAATGACGAGCACCCCACCGTACTAGCCCGCTCGCTCATCGAAGGCGCCGCCGAATTTGTCGGCGAGATGATCTCCGGAGGCGTCGGCAATCCCGGGGTTTTCGCGTCCGTCGTCGGCCACGAAACGGAAATCGAAACCGATTTCGTCCCCGATGAAGACAAAACCGACCTCTCGAAATGGATCGATAACGGGACCCCTGAGAAGCCCGGGGACTGGGGCTATTGGGTCGGCTACCGCATCGTCAAATCTTATTACCAGCACGCCGCCGATAAACAACAGGCCCTGCGCGAAATCTTACAAATGAACGATCCAAAGGCGTTGTTGGCTAAAAGCGGCTGGTATCCTGGCGTTCACTCGCAATAGAATGCCTGATCATGCGCGGCCGCTGACCACTTTCCGAGCAACTCTTCTGAACCCGCCGTCACACATTACAGATTCTCTTAGTTCTGCGACTCGCATCCAGCGCTGCCCCAAAGATAGATCGAAATCTCTTTCGCCGACCAACCTGCAAAACAGGACTATGCGGTCCACTCACGTCATCCATGTCGACTTCGGCGACAGCGATGCGTTTTGCCTCATCCCGACCGATGGTTAAGACCTCAAGATTGCCCTGATGTGCCCCCGTTCGCTGTACCAATCGCAATGTAAGTTCTCGGTTGATTTGGACTTGTCATCCCTTTTCAGATCGAAAAGCGCGGGTCCCTCATTTCGACGAGCATGGCCTTGACAGTAGCTCACAGTGATATATATCATTGATATATATCAGGAGTGGGGCAGTGAAAGCGAAAAGAGCGAGAGTGTTTTGGACTGGGAGGAGCCAGGCGGTTCGGCTGCCAAAGGAGTTTCGCTTCGAAACTGATACGGTTCTCGTGCATCGCGAAGGGTATGGGGTGGTTATAGAGCCGGCCAACGCTTGGCCAGTGGGATACGTCGAGTCTTTTGCAGGGGTGCCGGACGACTTCACGAGGCCGCCACAGAGTGAGGTTGAGAAAAGGACCTCTCTCCGATGAAGTTTCTCCTTGACACCGATACCTGCATCTATGCCCTCAAGCAGAACCCAGCCGTCTTGAGACGGTTACTCTCTCAAAGCCGCGAAGAGATTGCTGTCAGCGTGATCACAGAGGCCGAGCTGCGAACGGGCGCGGCCAAGAGCACTTCAGGGGCGAAAACTTTACGCCTGATCGAAAATTTCCTTCGTCCCCTTGGCATTGTCGAATTCACATCGAGCGACGCGGCTTCGTATGCTCAAGTGCGTGCGAGGCTCGAGCGAGCAGACACGCCAATTGGTCCATTAGACACGCTGATTGCAGCGCAAGCAGTGGCTCGCAAACTCGTGCTGGTTTCTAATAACGAAAGTGAGTTTAGCCGCGTTGCGGGCCTCCGCCTTGAGAATTGGTCGAGTTAGTTCCGCCAGGGTTACAGCTCTTGCAGAACATTCT
Source organism: Terriglobales bacterium (assembly GCA_035622175.1). GTDB lineage: Bacteria > Acidobacteriota > Terriglobia > Terriglobales > Acidobacteriaceae > JAFAGX01. The sequence continues at coordinate 8,892 of DASPVV010000044.1, forward strand.
GGTCGTGTAGGCTCAACCGGGCAGTTTTAACTTTCAGGGGTTTGGCGAGTCTGTCGCGCGATGGCAAGACTTTTAGCACTGGCACGACTCGGACTCGTTGCCCATTCAGTCTAGAAGAAAGGCAATCTCGGTACACGTGGGCCATGCCTGGCTTGCTTCATTGTCGTGGAAATGGATAGGACTAGCGAAATCCGTAGATCCCTATTGGCAGTCCTCACAGCCGCAACCGTGCTGATTGGTGGCTGTCGCCAATCGGTAAGAACCCTCCGTGTGGAGACGGAACATTCTCCGGCGATAGGTGCCAGTCTGGTACCGCAAGCCACCCTTCTTTCTTCGGGAAGGCTTCTTGTGAGTTGGCAGCAGCCGCTAAAGACCGGCGGGTACTCATTTGAGATGGCCATACGCAGTGAAGGCCAATGGTCTGAAGTGCGAACGATC
>DASPVV010000045.1:0-8251 GCA_035622175.1 Terriglobales bacterium
ACGGCGCCGATGAATTTGCGACGCACGATGCCCTTGCGGTCGATGATGTAAGTCTCCGGAAACTTGAACGTCCCGTAAAGATTATTCGCCTTTTGGTCGGGATCGCGAACGGTGAGGAAGTCAATGTTGTGCTCCTTCAGAAACCGATGGTAGACGTCGGCATCGGCATCCACGCTCACTCCGATGACCGTCACCCCTTTCTGTTGCAACCGCTGCTGCAGCTGCATCAGGGTGGGCAACTCCTCGACACAGGGGGCACACCAAGTAGCCCAGAAGTTCAAGACCACAATCTTGCCCGCGAAGTCGCGCAATGCGATCCGGCGATCGGCATCTTGCACCATGAAATCAGGGGCTGGGCTGCCGATCCGGGATGGACGGGAGCCGCTGTAACAGCCGCCCAGCGTGGCTAGAGCCAGTAGGACAAGGAAACAGGAGGTGCTGCGCACGTAGATATAATAATTCATCGGAGGTGCGATGACGCCAAGTTCGGGGGTGGCAGACCCGCTCGTATCCGTGATCGTGCCGGCTCGCAATGAAGAGCTTTGCCTAGCCAAGTGTTTGAAATCCCTCGTTTCCCAGCAAGGCGTGAGTCGGGAAATCATTGTTGTGGATGACGATTCTACCGACCGGACCCGAGACATCGCCGAGTCGATCCCGGGAGTGCGCGTCGTCGATGCCGGGCCGCTGCCCATCGGCTGGAGTGGGAAGGTGAATGCCATGCTAGCCGGGGCTCGCGTGGCGCGGGGAGACTGGCTGCTGTTCACCGACGCCGACACGGAGCACCAGCCCGGCTCGTTGGCTCGTGCCCTGGCCGAAGCGAAGCAACACCGGGTGGCGTTACTTTCCTATTCTCCCGCGCAGGAAGTCCACGGCTTTTGGGAGAAAGCGGTGATGCCGGTGATTTTTGCGGAATTGGCGGCCAACTATCGCCCTTCGGAGGTGAGCGACCCGGCCTCACCGGCGGCCGCGGCCAATGGACAATATCTCCTGATCTTCCGCGAGGCCTACGACGCGATTGGCGGGCATGCGGCCGTGGCTACCAGCTTGCTCGAGGACGTAGCGTTGGCGCGGGCGGTAAAAGGGTCAGGGCGCAATTTATGGTTTCGCTTTGGTGGCGACGCGGTCCACGCCCACATGTACCGCAGTTTTCGGCAGCTGAAGGAAGGCTGGACGAAGAATCTGATTCTGCTCTTTCCCTCGCCTTTCGTATTAGCCAGCGCCCGCCTAGGGGAGTTTGTCTTGACGGCCGGTGGCGTCGTCCTCGCGATCCGCTTCCTCATCCACGGACAGACGAAACTGGCCGTCGCAAGCGCGATTCTGGTCGTAGGGTTGGTTACTGCTTTTTTCCGCCGCATCGGCAGGGCCCATTTTCCCTGGCCAGGAAGGGTGTTTGCCCTCCTCGGCTTGCCGATATTTTCGTATCTTCTTCTGCGATCCCGCATCTTTCATAGCAAAGGTAAGGTCACCTGGAAAGGAAGACAGTGCCCGTCTTCGAGCTCGTCACCCGCGGGCGCAACCCGAGGGGCGAGATTGGCCGGATAGCGGCGCTACTCGACCATGGTTTACTTGACTCGCAAAGCCGAGTTTTCGGCTGCGCACTATTACCATAATCCGGCATTCAGCGCGGAAGAGAATCGACGCTTGTTCGGTAAGTGCAATAACTCGCATGGTCACGGCCACAACTACACCCTGGAGGTGACGGTCAAGGGCAGTGTCGATCCCCGGTCTGGGTTCGTTGTCGATCTGCAGCAGTTGAAGGGTGTGCTGCAACGCGAAGTGCTGGACGCCATGGATCACCACTTTCTGAATAAGGAGGTGCCGGAGTTTTTCAACCGTGTTCCGACCACCGAGAATATCGCGATTACGATTTGGCAGCGCCTGGCGCCGAAGCTGACACAAGCGCAGTTACATCGCGTGCGGGTCTATGAGACTCCGGATCTGTTCGTGGATTTCTACGGGGAACCATGAAGGCGTACCTGACGCGGCGGTACCGGTTTTCGGCGGCACACCGCCTGCATAGCGACCAGATGTCGGCGGCGGAGAACGCCGTGGTCTACGGCAAATGCAACAACCCCCATGGGCACGGACACAATTACATGCTGGAGGTGACGGTCAGCGGCTCGGTGGATGGGGCATCGGGCATGGTATGCAATCTCGCGGATCTCGACGGTTTTGTAGAGCAGGAGATCTTGGAACGCTTCGACCACCAGAACCTGAACACGTTGCCGGAGTTTCAGCGAGCGGTGCCGACGACCGAGAATCTGTGCATCGCCGCCTACCAGATTCTCGAGCGCGGGTTTCGCCACGCCCATCTCGAAAAGGTGCGCTTCGAAGAGACTATGATGAATTCGTTCGAGTATGCGGGAGGGGCGGAGCCGCGTCGCTAGCCAAGCGGGAGAGAACGCTCCCCGGCAGAAGCCTAAGCGCGGAACAGCGAAGAACTGGGGGGGAAGTGGGAAAGACAACCATGGAGAATCCAACTGTGACCAGCGCCAGTTTTGAGGATCTGGTGCGAGAGATGATCATCCGGCTGGGCGAGGATCCGGAACGGGAAGGTCTGGCGCTTACTCCGAATCGCGTTCACCGGGCTTACGAGTACCTGCTCAAGGGGTACAAGGAAGATCCCGAAGCGCTGATCCGCAATGCCTTGTTTACCTGCACCTATGACGAAATGGTCATTGTGAAAGATGTCGAAATGTTTAGCCTCTGCGAGCACCATATGCTCCCTTTCTTCGGGAAAGTCCATGTCGCCTATATCCCCAACGGCAAGGTGATCGGACTGAGCAAGATTCCACGCCTGATCGAGATTTTCTCGCGCCGGTTGCAGATTCAGGAGCGCTTGACTACGCAAATTGCAGAGACCATTCAGAAGTCGATCGAACCCCAGGGGGTCGGGGTGGTAATCGAGGCCCGCCACTTGTGCATGATGATGCGCGGAGTGGAGAAACAACATTCGGCGGCGGTAACCTCCTCGATGCTCGGCTGCTTCCGTGACGAACAGGAGACACGGACGGAATTCCTATCCCTCATCCGCAATCGGACGAATGGTGCATAACGAGCGATCCGCCAGCCGCTGGCCGGCGGACCGGGAAGATTGTCGGGTTCGGAGCGAAGGTGGTTTGGGAACGAACCCTTGGGGCAAAGGTCAGGAGCTCGCGGTTGATGGTAGGCGCCAAGCCGTGCTGGCCCAGAAAGGTTCTGAGACCCAGATGGCGATCGATCCTTGCGGATGAAACGCACAGCCGACCACGCAGTACTCCGCCGCAAAGTTGCACTCGTTACCGGAGGCAACCGGGGCATTGGTCTGGCTATCGCACGCGCCTTAATGGCCGAGGGTTGTAACGTCCTGATCAGCGCTCGCGACGAGTCCACGCTGAAGCGAGCTGCGCGGGAAATCGGTAGGAACCGAGGGCAAGTGATCCCCCTCGTTTGCGACGTGCGAGATCCTCAGGCGGTGCGCAAGATGTTTGCCGCCTTCGAGGACCGCTTCCGACGCCTGGATATTCTCGTCAACAACGCTGGCATTACCCATGCCAATCTCAGCGTGGCGAACCTGCCCGTCGAGTCCTGGAAGGAGGTTATTGCTACCAACCTTACCGGCATGTTCTTGGTGACCCGCGCCGCCCTACCTTTGATGAACCGGGGCGGGGCCATCGTCAACAACCTTTCCATTGCCGCAACCCGAGTGTTTCCCGGCTCCTCGGCCTACAGCGCTTCCAAGCATGGCGCGCTCGGGTTCACCAACACGCTGCGGGAGGAGCTCCGCGAACGGGGCATACGCGTCATCGCCCTGTTCCCGGGAGCGACGGACACGGGGATCTGGAATGCTTTCTGGCCGGATGCCCCCCGCACCAAGATGATGTCCACCACTACGGTCGCGCAAGCCGTCGTATGTGCCTTGACACTCCCCCAGGAGAGCATGCTCGAAGAACTGCGAATCCTGCCGCGGGCAGGGGCCCTGTAGCAAAGCTTCTAGAACGCGTCGACCCCGGTGACGCTCTGCCCAATAATCAGGGTATGAATATCGTGCGTGCCCTCGTAGGTCTTTACCGATTCCAGGTTCATCATGTGGCGCATCAGCGGGTATTCGTCGGCCACCCCGTTGGCCCCGAGGATATCGCGGGACAGACGGGCGCACTCAAGCGCCATCCAGACATTGTTGCGCTTTGCCATGGAAATGTGTTGCGGCTGAGCTTTGTCCTTATCCTTGAGTCGGCCGACCTGCAAGGCCAGCAGCTGCGCTTTGCTGATTTCACTAATCATCCAGGCAAGTTTCTCTTGCACCAGTTGATGAGAGGCGATGGGCTGGTCGTGGAATTGCTTTCGTAGGAGGGAATATTGCAAGGCGCAATCATAGCAGGCCATGGCAGCGCCGAGCGCTCCCCAAGCAATTCCATAGCGTGCTTGGTTCAGGCATTTCAACGGCGACCCCAGGCCGCCGCTGGCGGGCAAGAGATTCGATTCGGGGATACGCACATCTTGCAGCGAGAGGCCGGAGGTCACGGAAGCCCGCAGCGACCACTTGCCGTGGATGTCCTCGGCGTGAAATCCGGGGCGGTCGGTTTCCACCAGAAAACCGCGGATTCGGTTGTCCTCGTCCTCTCGCTTGGCCCAGATCACGGCGATGTCGGCGATCGAGCCGGAGGTGATCCACATTTTCTCGCCATTGAGGACGTATTCCTTTCCAGCCTTGCGGGCGCGGGTACGCATACCTCCAGGATTCGACCCGAAGTCGGGTTCGGTGAGCCCGAAGCAGCCGAGCTTCTCTCCATTCTGTAAGAGGGGAAGCCATGTTTGCTTCTGCTCCGGACTGCCGAAGGTATAGATTGGATACATGACCAGAGCGGATTGCACGCTGACGAAGGAACGCACGCCCGAGTCACCGCGCTCCAGTTCCTGCATCACCAAGCCATATTCCACGTTCGACATCCCGGCGCAGCCGTAACCCTGGAGGCTGGCGCCGAAAAAACCCAGCTCGGCCATGGGCTTCACCAGCTCGCGAGGGAAACGGCCCGCGCGATTGCATTCCTCAATGATGGGGATCAGGTTATCTTCGATGAACTTGCGGGCAGTATTGCGCACCAGCCGTTCGTCGTCGCTGAGCAGGCTATCGAAGTCGATGAAGTCGACTCCGCGGAACTTGAGGGCCATGAAAGTCTCTCTCTGTTTCGCCGTAACCAGGGCGGGAAGCATGAATCGACCACATAAGGCAGGGCGAACCTTAAAACCTAACAAAGCCCGGTAGGGGCGTCAAACCAGATCCTTCCGCGAATTGAGCGGTATGCAGTAGTCCCACAGGTCGACGAGTGCTATGCTAGCGGCTGGCCTTGGGCCGAGGTGCCGTGGAGAGGCTGTTCGCCGGGTTCCGAGCAGGGAGGGAATCACGGGTCCTTTGCTCGACCTGGGTGGACGGAGAAACTTTTTTTTACAAGACGGCATCCAACCCTCGATTGGTGATGTGGAGCTTTAAGATTACACGCTATGGTTAAGGTAGGGCGGAAGCGAGTAAAGGTGGGGATCGGGCTGCTTGCGCTGCTGGGTTCGACGGCAATCCTGGCGTCGGGGGCAGATATTCCTGCGCCCGCGCCCTCTTTAGATCAGGGCTTCCACTTGCTTTATCAGCTGAATTTTCCTGAGGCACATCAAGTCTTCGCTGCCTTCCAGCAGGAGTACCCCGACAATCCAATGGGGCCCGCCGGTGAGGCAGCGGGATTGCTTTTCTCCGAGTTCCATCGTCTAGGCGTTTTGGAATCGCAGTTCTACGAGAATGATCGGGCATTTGAGGCGCGCAAGAAACTCGAGCCCGATTCTGGGGTGCGAGACCGTTTTCATGCGGCCGTGGAACTCGCGGAAAGCCGAGCTCAGGCGCGTCTCAGCCACAATGCCAACGACCGAGATGCGCTGTTTGCCATGACGCTGGCGTCAGGGTTGAAGGCGGACTATGCGGCGCTGATCGAAAAGCACAATTTGATTTCCTTGCACTTTACCCGGGAGGCGACCAGGTGGGCAAAGGAGCTGTTGACCATCGACCCTAACTGTTATGATGCGCACTTAGCCACCGGAGTGAGTCAGTACGTCATTGGTAGTATGGCGACGCCGTTTCGCTGGCTGGCGCGGCTCGGTGGCGTCTCGGGGACCAAGGCGGACGGGATTCAGGAGCTTACCCTGACAGCCCGGCAAGGGCGCTACCTTGCGCCCTTCGCGCGCATCCTGCTAGCAATCGCTTACGTTCGCGAGAACGACAAATCGCGTGCCCGGGAATTGCTTGTGTCGCTGCGGGAGGATTTCCCCCAAAATCCGCTTTTCGCGCGCGAGCTCGACCGGTTGGACCAGCAGCGCTAGCCTTCGATGCTCTTGTTCTCCGCTCCGAAGTTGCGAGAGTCGTTTGTCCCCGGCGGCTCGTCCGGTCGAGGTCCAAACGCGTAAGTCCAGTCTGTTGTTGGGGATTCACCAGAAATTTACAGATTTGTAACGAACCTGTAACATTGGCAACGTAAAAGCGACTGTTGCTTCGATGCGAAGGGGGAACACTCGCTTGAAACGCCGCCTGTCGCTTTTCTGTCTCATTTTGGCTCTCCCGACGTTTGCCCAGACCACGCTGAATGGAGCTGGCGCCACCTTCCCATATCCCATGTACTCGAAGTGGTTCAGCGAGTATCACAAAGACCATCCGGGGGTTGAGATCAACTACCAGTCGATCGGGAGCGGAGGCGGCATTCGGCAGGTGCTCGCCGGAACCGTGGATTTTGGCGCTAGCGATGGTCCGATGACCGACGAACAACTGGCGCAGTCGAAGACGAAAATCCTGCATGTTCCTACTGTGCTAGGGGCGGACGTGCCGGCCTACAACCTCAATGTGACTGAAGAGCTGAGATTCACTCCCGAGGCTCTGGCAGGCATTTTCCTGGGCAGGATCACTTCTTGGAACGATCCCGCGCTTGCCCAGCCCAACCCCGGGGTGAAGCTCCCGAACCAGCCGATTATTGTGGTCCATCGCTCCGACGGCAGCGGCACGACTTTCATCTGGACGGACTATTTGTCCAAGGTTAGCGCTGACTGGAAAAACCAAGTGGGGACGGCTACTTCCGTAAAGTGGCCGGTCGGCCTGGGCGGCAAGGGAAATGAAGGGGTGGCGGGCATGCTGCGCCAGATGCCGGGTGCCATTGGCTATGTCGAACTCGTGTACGCCGTGCAAAACAAGATTCCCTATGGTTCGGTCAAGAATTCTGCGGGCGAGTTTGTGAAAGCGAGTGTGGAGAGTGTTACCGCGGCCGCGGCTTCGGTGAAGAACATGCCGGCCGATTTTCGGGTGTCGATTGTGAACGCACCTGGGAAAGATGCGTATCCGATTTCGAGCTTTACTTGGCTTTTGATTCCAGTACAATCCAAAGACGCTGCCAAAGGGCGGATTCTCGCCGATTTTCTCAACTGGATGGTGAGCGAAGGGCAAGGGATGACAACCAATTTAACCTATGCCCCGCTGCCTGAAGGCGTGGCCGCGAAAGTCAAAGCCGAGATTAAACAAGTCCGGTAGCCAGATCCGAATTCAGCTGCGATCAGCCCGACCGTGATCCGGTTGCGATAGGGCATGGGGCGGGCGGATCGTCTCACCTTGATCGGCAAGGCCGGTCACTCGATTGAGAATCATTGGGGCCAGTTGCCGCTTGCGGAGAATAGCCAACTGGCGACTTCCGTTTCACCGTTCGGCATGAACCGTGTCGGGGATCGAGATGGTTTCAAAGATGTGATAGGGACAGCCAATCTGAAAACTAATCGACGACAGACCTCTCAGCGAGAGGCAAAGGAGCAATGATGAAGTCCATTCTCAGGTGGTGGGTCGTTTTAGGATTAGCAGCTAGTTCGTTCGCACAAACGGCGTCGACTCCCAAGAATAAAAAGGTCACTGCCAAGGATGTCGAGGAGCTCAGGGATGCTCTGTCGGCCCAGCAACGACAGATCGAGCAATTGCGACAGCAATTGGCACAACGTGATCAGGCTTGGCAACAAGCACTGCAGCAAATCCAACAGTCCCAGTCCACGGCGAGTTCCGCCCAAGCCAAGGCTGATCAGGCGTACGACCTGGCCAGCCAGCAGCAGACGGCCGTGGCCGGCATTAAAACGGATGTGAACGATGTCAAGGAAAACGCCGCGAACACGGCGCTCAGCTTCCAGGACACCCAGAAGAGAGTAACCGATCTGGAAAACCCCTTGGCGATCCGCTATAAGGGGGTCACCATCACGCCCGGGGGCT
>DASPVV010000046.1:0-46445 GCA_035622175.1 Terriglobales bacterium
TCTGTTTCGAATTCAATCGAGTGCAAGCCGTTCACAGGCCTATGCAGCAAACATTGTGCAGTCGCCAAGACGATGAACTCAGCTGATGCGGCCAGGGCTCGATTTTCCCGGGAGTTTTTCCACAGAGCGGCCACACCCGCAGCCAAGCGTCACAGGGGAGGTTGTGAAAATTGCGGCAAACGGGCGGCCAGCCTGGCGGTTTGCGCGATGGGGCTGGGCAGCGGCAGGCGCGGGCTGAGGTTCGACAAGGTGCTGGGAACTTGATTAACATCGCGCCTGATCTCGCCCTCGATTTCGAGCTTGGAACTGAGGATCACCCCGCGACGTGGCTGGCGCTGGCCGAAGACGCGGCTGGCGAAGTCGCGCCACGCCAACCTGCATATTGCCTCGGGTGAGGTTTACGATTTCGAATCCCAGCTGGAGACGGCGGGAGAGATTGCCGTCGAGGTGGCCAGGGCTTTTCAGCGCTGCAAAAGTTGACGGGGAAGATTGTGGTGCCCTGACACGCTGTCCCCGCTCGCAGCCTGCGCCTGGCCAAGGTATTCTGTGGGGTGAACCCTCGCGGGGGGAGCTGTCCTCAAAAGCGGGCGGGCGGTCCACCCCTGACCGGTCGGCCGCAACAAAGTTTGCAACATGAGCGAGACCTTTACGCTGGCTGAATCCGCTGCCACCTTTCTGTTATCCCAGACCCCGCTGCGTCCGCAGATCGGGTTGGTGCTCGGCTCAGGCCTCGGAGCTTTTGCCGACCAACTTACCGAATCCGTCCGCATCCCTTACCCGCACATTCCCTCCTTTCCCCGCTCGACTGCAGTCGGTCATCTGGGGCAGATGGTCATCGGCAAGGCAGGGGACACAGCCGTGGCGGCCATGCAAGGAAGGGTGCACCTTTACGAGGGTTATTCTGCCGGCGAGGTGGCGTTCCCCACGCGGGTTTTGGGGCGCATGGGGATTCATGCTCTTATCCTCACCAATGCCGCGGGCGGCATCAATCTGGCCTACACGCAGGGAGCGCTCGTGGTCATCTCTGACCACATCAACCTACAGGGACAGAACCCGCTGGTAGGACCGAATGACGAGCGCTTCGGGCCGCGCTTTCCCGACATGACGCATGCCTACCTGAAGTCCTACCGCGAACTGGCGCGCGCCGCCGCCCGCAAGCTCGGCCAGACGGTTCATGAGGGCGTCTACGCCGGCCTTTTGGGCCCGAGCTATGAAACGCCGGCCGAGATTCGCTACTTGCGAACCATCGGCGCCGACCTGGTGGGCATGTCCACCATCGTGGAAGTGATTGCCGCCCGCCAAATGGGAATCAAGGTTTTGGCGGTTTCCTGTGTGACCAACATGGCGGCAGGGATTCTCGACCAGCCGCTCGATCATCGCGAGGTGCTCGCCACGACCGCCCGCGTGCAGGCAGACTTTGTGGCGCTGGTCGGGGCGGTGTTGCCCGAGATTGCCGAAGACATTCGCGAGGCAGCACCTCGAGCCCGGAGGTAGATTCGCTTCGATCAAGCGGATCACTTTCCTGCGCTCGGGATAAAGATCGGTTGCGGGGGTTGAATGCCGTAGATGGCGGCAAAGCTCCCCTGGTTCACCGCGATCCCCAGTCTTCCGCGAGAATCCACATAGAGCAATGGTTCCTTGAGCGGCACCTCACTGAAGGTGCGTACGAAGGGAAGATCCATGGTCTTGTTGCCCAGCTTGATGGGTACCGTCTGCCCATGCCCGTACCCCAATTGCAGGAATTCCTCTCCGCTCACATTGGTGACCAGGTTGCCGTACGGGCCATCGGTGGCAATCACTTCCCCGGTGAGACCGCGGTCGTCTCGGCGAGCCGGTTCGAAATCCAACCGCACCAATTTGCTTCGATCGAGTTCCGGGCCGACTTGCGTCCAATCGTCGCCCCGCGCCAAGTGCGCGCCGACCGGCGAAAAAATGTCACGTCCGTGAAATGTCGATGACAGTCGCGTCCCGATCATCCAAGCTGAATTCGTGATTTCGCGCACCGCTTCCACCCCATCCCGATCCGCAACCAGCGTCATCAGACCGTTGTCGGGAAGAACAAAAAACTGACCGCGCTTGGATTTCACCACGATGGCTTTGCGGGCGCTGCCAACTCCGGGATCAATGACCACCACGAAAACGGTGCCGGCCGCGTAATACGGGCTGGCGCCGTAAAGAAACCTCGCGCCATCAAGAATGGAGTACGGCGTGACCTGGTGGGTCAGATCGACGATACGCAAATCGGGAACGATCGAATACATGACTCCCTTGCAGATGGCCACCGAGTCGTCGACCACCCCGAAGTCGGTCATGAAAACGATCGTGGCCGGCGCACCAGCCCGTGCGTCCGCCGGGGAGTAGACTCGAGCGAAAGTGAGCAGACAAAGAAGGGCAAGGATTCTTACCAGTGTTCTGCGGCGATCAGGGGCGGTTTTTGGCATGGTTCGAAATGTCGGTGGCGCGGTCAAGATTATAAATGTTGACGGCAAGCTTGATAAGAGCCGGTTTCGCGCGATGCCATCAGGTTTCTTTGAGCCGCAAGCTGCCCTGTTTCGATAAATAGCTCTTGCGGCGAAACCAATCTTCCATGGCATGGTTCAGCTCTGCCAGGGGCACGTTGGTGCCGATTTCCATGAGGCCATCGGCCACGGGCAAGGTATCGTCAAAAACGCTCGCATTGGTGAAGTTGCGCATCGAGAAGCTGTCCAGCCACGGCAAAGGACAGGGACGCTGTTCCCCATTCTCCTCGCACTCCACCCGGATTTTGCGGCGAAACATACTACGATTGTAATCGTATCGCCGCGAACGCTATCGTCGCCGCAACCTTCGATCAGGCACAGGTTTCCCAAGCCCTTGCCGTGGCGGAGACACGGAGGTGGAGAGCGAAGGGTCGACGGTCGGCAGAAAATTGGCGCGCACGGCCGGCGTACTTTGGCAGCGGCCTTGGCGACCTAGAGCTTGCGAGGGGTTAGACTTGCTGCGCCGGCGTGGCGGAGGCCGGCGGCGTTGCAGGGGATTCGCTGATTCCGCTGTTCACCAGGTCCTTCAGCTCTTTGCTCGGTTTGAAGAAGGGGATTTTCTTGGCGGGAACTTCCACCCGATCGCCGGTCTTCGGGTTGCGTCCCACGCGGGGCTTGCGCTGACGGGTGCGGAAGCTGCCAAACCCGCGAATCTCGATTTTGTCGCCCACCCGCAAGGAGCGCACGATGCTGTCAAAAATCGTCTCCACGATGACTTCGCTATCTTTTCGTGTGAGCTCCGCTAACCGAGAGACTTCGTCGATCAAGTCCGCTTTCGTCATACGCCCCCCGCTCTGTTTCTGTGTGTTGAACCGACTCGCTGTTGAACGTCCCGCTCCCGAGTCACCCTTGGACCTCCATAACCTTCTCAAATTTCAGGGGTTCTGCGCAAGGGGGAATTTCTGCTCCCCCCTTTCGAGCTCCGCTGCTCAGGTCCCGGGCGCCCGGTTCCGCCCAACTCGATTGAGGCTCGGGACCGGGTGTCAGCTGGTCTCAACGCCAGAGATAATAGAAACCGATGTGTTGCTCCAATAACTTCTCCCGCGTGGGCAGCCACTGGGCAAGGTCGCCAAAAAGGAGATCGAACAGGCTCTGGCGATTCTTTTCCGGGTGCACGATGGTAGGTTCGCCTCGGATGCCTACGGCTTTGGCTGTGTCCTCGACCGCTGCCTGAAAATCCGCCACCTGGTCGATCAGGTGCAGCAAAAGGGCCTCTTGGCCCGTCCACACCCTGCCGTCAGCGATCGCGCGGATATCTTCTTTCCTGGCGTGACGACCGTCCGCCACTGCCTGGACAAACTGACCGTACATGTTGTCGATGAGCGACTGCATGTAGGCGCGCTCCTCCGGGGTCATCTCACGGGTGGGGTCTCCGGTATCTTTGAATTCACCCACCTTGAGCGTCTGCGGCTTCAGCTTGGCCCAGTGCATCAGCTCGCCATAGTTCACCCACTCGGCAATCACGCCGATCGAACCCACGATACTGCCATTGTCGGCATAGATCTTCTTGGTCGCTGAGGAAACGTAGTAAGCCCCGCTTGCTCCCACGGTTTCAATCGAGGCGACAATGTGGCGGTGCTTCTCGTCCCGCAGCCGCTTGACTTGCCGGTAGATCTCTTCTGACGCCGCCACGCCGCCTCCGGGCGAATTGACGTGCAGGATGATCGCTTTGATGGAATCGTCGTCGCCGAACCGCTTGAGATCCTGAACCACATTCTTGGGGTCCAAAATAACACCCTCAAGGTCCACCACTCCGATCTTATCCCCGAAGCTGGTGAAGGAAGTCTCCGCCCCGCCGGCGTGCAAAGTAAGATAAACCAGGGTAAAGACCGCAAGCACAAACAGAAAAAAAGCTCCGCCCCCGATGAGCACCCAGAGCAACGTGCGCGAGCGACCGTTCCCCGCCATAGATGCTGGTAGTGTAGCACCGGCGGCGGGTTTCTAGTTCTCGGGGCGAGCGCGAGAATGGGAGTTCGCCTTCCCGTTGCCGGCGCCCAAAGCCTTACTGCGTAGCATTCGCCTCGAAAAAAAACAAGCGATAACCGCGAACGATTCTCTGCGCGAAATCATTCCCGCCACCTGGTTCCGAGGATCCCAGTTCGATGGTGACGGGGGCAGACGTTTCGGGCGCGGGATCGACTGAACAGTGGCGAATTCGTGCTAAAATGAGCCGCCATTGAGAGCTCGAAGTTCTCCTTAAGGCGCCAAATCCCCGCACCCAGATGAAACCACCGGTGGCTGAGAATCCGCCCGAGAGCACGGTCGTGACCTATGCCGATGCCGGTGTGGACATCGACCGCGCGAATCGTACCAAGAAGCGCATCAAGTACTTAGCCCACAAGACCTTTACCAAGGGCGTGCTCAGCGAAATTGGCGGCTTTGGCGGTTTGTTCTGGATCGACAAACAGCGATATCTGGATCCGGTTTTGGTTTCGAGCGTGGATGGTGTCGGAACCAAGCTCAAAATCGCGTTCGAGATGAAGATGCATCACACGGTGGGCGCCGACCTGGTCAACCATTGCGTGAACGATATTGCTGTGCAAGGCGCGCAGCCTCTGTTCTTCATGGATTATTTGGCCACCGGCAAGCTCGATCCGGAAGTGGCAGAGAAAGTTATCGAAGGCTTGGCGGAAGCCTGCAAACACAACGGATGCGCCTTGATCGGCGGCGAAACGGCTGAGATGCCCGGCTTCTACCCGGAAGGCGAGTATGACCTGGCCGGCTTCGTGGTCGGCATCGTAGAGCGGGAACGCCTCATTACGGGCAAGGCAGTGGAGGTGGGAGATGTCATCCTCGGCCTGCCTTCAACCGGTCTGCACACCAATGGTTACTCGCTTGCCCGCAAGCTGTTTTTCGAGGTCGCCGGCTACACTCCCGACACCTACGTGAACCAGCTCAAAGGCAAAGCCGGCAACGAACTGATGCACCCCCATCGCAGCTATTGGTCGATCATCAAGAAGCTGCTGGCCGCAGAATGCGTGTCGGCGATGGCGCACATCACCGGCGGCGGAATTACCGAGAATCTCCCGCGGGTATTGCCGCGGGGGGTGGCGGCGGTGATCGATTTGGGCACCTGGCCGGTGTTGCCGATCTTTGAGCACCTGCAAAAGCTGGGGAATGTCCCGCAAGACGAGATGTTGCGGACCTTCAATATGGGACTGGGCATGTTGCTGGTCGTGCCGGCAAAGAAATTCAAGAAAGCGCAGAGCGTGTTGGAGCGTGGGGCAGAAAAGGCCCACACCGTCGGCCGGATCGTGAAGGGGGATCGAAAGGTTCTGTACACATAAAAGGGGGAACCATCCACCAGGCCAGGAGAGGATCAATTTCGATCGTCCGTCGCGCCCCCGTTTTCTAGCGGCTCCACTCGCACCTCTTCCCGCGAGTGTCACCCTTAGCGCTTCAGCAGATCGACAGGCTCATGCACGTCATGCACGCGAAAGGACTTCGCCAGCCCCGGATATTTTTTCGCCACCGCTTCGAACATGGCGTAGGCCACATTGCGATAGGATCGGTGACCGGTGGGAGTGGTTCTTAGTTCGCAAATGTAGACGACCTCGCTGAAATCCATTTTGAACAAGCTTCGCTTGCGGAATGCCAGAGGAATAGCGTACTGAGCGTTCTCCCCGGCTTCCTCGCCGGGAGCCTGGCGTAGACGCTCGACGGCGCTGGCAGCCCGCTCGATGACTGCGTGGTAGTGGTCCGACAGCTCGGCGGCGTTCACTTCCTCCGGAGTGTCGTAACCGTGCCGGGTGGTGAAATCCTGGAGAATCTGAATGCAGCGCCGATGGCGGTGCAGGTCGCGAAACCCTCCGACATCCATCAGGATGTCGAAGCGGAAAGGTTGTCCCGCACAAAAGGGGCGCAGCATTTCATCGTGCGAGCCGCGGTGGCGCAGCCCCAGATCAATGATCGCGCGGCGAGCGCGTTCGCCGCTCTCCTCAATCACGCTGCGAATCTGGCGATAGGGATAATGGCTGTGTTCGTAAATCAGAGTCGTCGCCAGCTCGACTTCGAGCGGCTCTGCCTCGAGCAGATCGACCGAGGGCGACGGATGAACGGGCCTACCTCCCATCAGCTCCTGGGCGCATTGCCTCAGCTCGCGGCGAGTTTCGATTTCGTAGGGATTGGGATCGGCGTACTTCACCAGCGTAGGCGCCACCCGAATCTCGCGCAGCAGCTGCTCCTCGGCGCGCACGCCGAGTTCGGGCGAGACGGCACGGATCGCGCTCACCAGCTCCCCCAACCCGTTGCCAGCAACGTTATAGGCAGGGGACGAAGCCGCCCGTTTGAGAAGTTCCCCTAAGTGGCGCACTTCTTTGTGGGTGGCGGAGCGCAAGTGTGAAATCTGGCTCTCGAGCGTCCTGGCATTCACAATCTCTCCGAGTGAAGTGTTGGTCCCGAGCGGCAATAAATAACGCGAGATATCAAAGGCCCGCGCCCGCAAGGTGCGCTCGTAGGCCTCCGGCTTCATGTCCGGAGGTTGAGGCGTGATCTGCTTGAGGTAGCGAAACATGCGCTCGGAAAGCACTTCGTATTCGAGGAACAGCTCGTGCATGCTCGTCTGGTAGAGCTCCGAGGCCTGCTCGTCGTCTGCGAAGTCAGGAACAAAGTAGCCGCTTTTCTTAAAGTCCTGATAGCGCGTCGAGCGCTCCTGGCCGTCCCAACGCTGCTGGTCGACGACCGCAATCGCGGCCAGGATCGAGAGCCGCTCGATGGCCAGGGCGACATGGGCCAAATCTGCAATGGAGCGGTGTCCGTATTGGAAATAGAAGGTATTGAGAAATTTCTCCGCCTTGTGCTGGCTGACCTCCTGGAGCGACTCCTTCAGAGAAAGAGCCGAACGCGAGTATTTCGCCATCGCGTAGGCCTGCACCTCCGGCTCGGCGCCATAGATCACATAGACCTCGGGGGAGCCGGGAGCGGCAGCTTGGTTGCCATTCGTGGAATCAATCGCAATCACGGGTTCGGACATGGCGGACCTCTAATTTCGAAGCGACTCGAAAGGGATGGGCAAGGACTAAGCTTAACCCCCAACGATCGGGCAAGCGAACCGTCCTTCTCGATTCCCTCGTAAAGTATCGCACGGTCTCAAGGCCCATAGTTTCCTTCCTCCGCCTGGCCTTCTTGTCTTCACGACAGCTCCTCGCGAGCAGGCGTGTGCCTGGGCTGGTTCGGCATCAAAGAAAGCACCCGGCGGTTGCGGAGGGATGAGCAGCAGGATACTCCCGCCCGCGTCCAGCTATAATTTCGGCTTTCGAGGGAGGAGGGAAAGCGATGAGCCTATCCGGCCGAGTTGCTCTGGTTACCGGTGCGTCCCAGGGCATCGGGCGCGCCTGTGCGGTCAAGCTGGCCGAAGCCGGAGCGTCGGTCGCCTTGGCCGCCCGGAATCAGGAAAAACTCGAGGAACTGGCCAAAGCTATCATCGCCAACGGTGGACAGGCTGCTGCCTATGTCATGGACGTTGGCGACGAACCACAAATCAGGTCGGGATGCAAGGCAGTACTCGAGCGATGGGGAAGGATCGACATTCTCATCAACAATGCCGGCATCACTCGCGATCAGCTGGTTCTGCGCTTGAAGCGACCCGATTGGGATGCGGTCCTCAACACCAATCTCACTTCCGCCTACCTCTGCATCCAACAGGTAATCGGGAGCATGCTCCGGCAACGCTGGGGCAGAATCGTCAACCTGACCTCGATCTTCGGTCAAATGGGTCAGGCTGGGCAGGCGAACTATGCCTCCTCGAAGGCGGGATTGATCGGCTTGACCATGGCGATTGCCCGCGAAGTGGGCTCACGAAATATAACTTGTAACGCCGTCGCTCCCGGGTTTATCGCAACCGCCATGACGGAGGGTTTGTCGGAAGCCGTCCGGCAAGACGCCCTCAAGCAGATTCCCCTGGGACGGCTGGGAACTTCCGCGGACGTTGCCAACGCTGTGGCCTTCCTTGCCTCCGAAGAGGCCGCCTACATCACCGGTCACGTGCTCAATGTGAACGGCGGCATGCTCATGGGATAGGGGGCCATGAAGGACCAACCAGAGTCCGGCGAGAAGATGGCAGAACTCAAGCGGAAGCGGGAACCGCCCCCCAGCCGGTTCGGCGCGATGCGTCCCACCATTGTTGCGGTCGAGTCGACGGCACAACTCGCCATGACCCGCGAACTCTTCCGCGAATACTCCCAATCACTCGGCTTTAGTCTGTGCTTTCAGAATTTTGACCGAGAGCTCGCGCAATTGCCAGGCGACTATGCTCCGCCGGAGGGGCGCCTGTTGCTCGCCGGTTTGGCTGGCGACCCCGCCGGTTGTGTGGCCCTGCATCCATGGGAGCCGCGGGTTTGCGAGATGAAGCGTCTCTATGTGCGCCCTCAGTTTCGCGGAAAAGGCCTCG
The DNA here is from genome assembly GCA_035622175.1 of Terriglobales bacterium. Lineage (GTDB taxonomy): Bacteria > Acidobacteriota > Terriglobia > Terriglobales > Acidobacteriaceae > JAFAGX01. The sequence goes on from DASPVV010000046.1 coordinate 8,908, forward strand.
GGCGTATTCTGGCCGAGACCGTCATCGCCGAAGCTCGAAAGATCGGATATCAACGGATGCGCCTGGATACGGTCGAACCGCTCATGATCGATGCCGTAGCTCTGTACCGTAAGCTCGGCTTTCGGGAAATTGCCCCGTACCGGGCCAACCCGCTGCCGGGCACTCTCTACCTGGAACTGGATCTCGGCCACAGAGGACTTTGACCGACGAGAAAGATAGGCTGCGAACTGGCAAGCGCAAGAGTTTCGGAATGCCTTTGGTTTGGAGAACATGAAGCATGCTGTTTTGGTCGTCTTGCTGCTGGTCGGCGCTCGGTTCGCTCCAACCGCGCGCACCGTCTTTACCAGATCGGCCCGGAGTCGTCACTGGCGTCCTCTACGCGCCGGAGGGCAAGGGTCCGTTCCCCGCACTCCTGGTGATCCATGAATGGTGGGGGCTGAATGACTGGGTGAAGGTGCAGGCGTCGAAACTCGCTGATCAGGGTTACGCCGCCTAGGCGTCGATCTCTACCGGGGCAAGGTCGCAACCACCCCGGATGAGGCACACGAGATCATGCGGGGAGTTCCGGAAGATCGCGCGCAACCCGACCTACAGGCCGCCGTAGAATTCCTCACCGCGCAGACCGTGAATTAGGACAGGATTGGATCGATCGGTTGGTGCATGGGTGGCGGTTATTCGCTCGATGGGGCGCGGCTCGAGCCGAGCTTGCGCGCCGCCGTCATCAATGACGGACATTTGGTAACCGACCCGGGATCGATCAAGAAAATCCATGCCGCCGGGCTGGTATTTGTGCCGGCCAGGATCGGCGTGGCGGTCGAAGACGTGCAAAAGTTCGAACCAACACTAGAGCAGCAAGGCAAAAAAGTCGCGATTGTCATCCATCCCGACGCCGGCCATGGGTTCGAATCCGAACCACAAAACCGGGTATCGCGTCGAGGATGCCGCCGATCGATCGAAGCGCACCACGAACTTCCTGGCGAGCACGCTTAAGTCCTAATCTGCGAATTTGTCAGCCTGTGAAAACTCAATCTGCGCTCGAGGTTGAGTAAGGCTAGAATACTGAGATGTTAGATGTTAGCGACTGGAGAAAATTATCCTTGAAAGACCGTAGTACTCTGGTTACTATTCAGCGGGACAGTACCGAGGCTGGGCGGTTTCCTTTATGAACATCGGTCAGAGCATCAGAAGCTACCGGCTGCAAAAGGGAATGTCCCAGGGCGATATCGAAAAGCGTACCGGCCTGCTGCGTTGCTACCTGTCCCGGGTGGAGAACGGCCACACCATTCCCTCCCTTGACACGCTTTCGAAAATCGCCGGCGCCATGGAGATTTCGCTTTCCCAGTTTTTTTCCGATGCCGGGCACAGCAACGGTACGAAGGGGCTGCCGCAGCTCTCCGAGGACGAACTGCGCTTCCTTAGCCAGATCCGCCGCTACGCCGCAAGCCTCAACGACAGTGACCGAAAGCTCGTCCTGGCGATGGTGAAAAAAATGGCAGCCAGCGCCGGACGCTGATTGTGCTCCCATTCGTAATTGCCCGCCCAGCAGCTTGAACCCTTCTCGGCTTCCTCTTACACTTGAGTCAGATGCACACCCATGCCAACCACGGTGTAGACGAACGAACCTCGAAACTGTTGCAGGTTTCTCTGCTGGTAACCCTAGCCTACATCGCTCTCCTGGTTGTGGCTGGCATTCGCTCCCACTCCTTGGCCCTGCTGTCGGAAGCCGGACACAATCTGGCGGATCTTCTCGCCCTGCTGCTTTCCCTGGTTGCCGTCTATCTCCACGGTCGGCCGCCAAGTGCCACGAAAACCTACGGTTGGCACCGGGCGGGCGTGCTCGCCGCCCTGGTGAATGCTGGCTCCCTGGTGGCGGTCTCATTCCTGATCTTTTATGAAGCCCTGCGGCGCATCGAGAATCCCCAGCTGGTAGGCGCCGGAACTATGATCTGGGTGGCGGCGGCCGGCATGCTCATGAACGGCGCCATTGCCCTGCTGCTCTATCGATCGGGGCGGGACGTCAACATTCGCAGCGCCATCCTGCACGAAATCGGCGACACGGTTTCAACCGCCGCGGTCCTCGTCGGCGGCTGGGCGATTCTTGCCACCGGGCGTTACTGGATCGACCCCGCGCTTTCCTTCGGCATCGGGGCGGTGATCTTATGGTCAGGGGTTGGAATCGTACGGGAGACCCTGAATATTCTGCTCGAGGGAACTCCGCGAGGCATCAAGCTGCAGCTGGTCGAAACCGCCATTCGGACGGTGGAAGGAGTCAACGACGTTCATGATCTGCATGTCTGGTCGATCGGCTCAGAAACCCGGGCGCTTTCCTGCCATATCTCGATTGCCGACATCCCGCCCTCGGCCAGCGGACGCATCCTGCAGGCGGTGAAACAGCAGCTGCACGAACAATTTCAGATTGATCACACCACCATTCAGTTTGAGCACGTGCTCTGCGACGGCGCCCGGGGATGCGTGATACCCCTGAGCCCAGCCGAACATGAGCATAACCACTAGCGCGATCTCGCCCGAAGAGCCTTCCGCCGCATCAGTTTCCGCTCTGCTTCTCATAGATCTCGTTCACCCGCTCAAGCGTGTCGGCCTCTGCGGCCGGTTTGTCCGGGCGCAAACGCACAATTCTTGGAAACCGCAGGGCGTACCCGCTGGTGTGCCGGTCGGAGCGCATTACGTTATTAAAGGCGACCTCGAGCACGATCTGTGGCTCGACCAGGCGGCGAAATCCTTGATCTTCAAGCGTATGCTCCAGGAACCATTGCGTCATCGAGGCGATCTCGGCGTCGCTCAGCCCGGAATAGGCTTTGCCGACGTTAACCAGCTCGTCTTCCCTCCAGACGGCAAAAGTGTAATCGCTGAGAACTCCAATCCGCTTGCCATGGCCGTACTCTACGGCCGTAACCACGGCGTCGAGGGTGGCCAGCTCTCGTTTCAATTTCAACCAGGATTTCCCCCGGCGTCCCGGGGTGTAGCGCGAGTCGGGACTTTTGATCATCAAGCCTTCGTTGCCGCGCGCCTGTGCGGCGGCAAACAATCGCTCGAGCTCCTCCGGGGAGGAGGCGCGCACTACCGGCGAGCGCCGGACGCGAGCCAGGCTCCGAGGCTCGACCGGATCAAGCGCCAGAACCAGCTGCGGCGCGAGGGGCCGGGTTGGCGGGGGAATCCCCTCCGCCGCCAGCAAGGCATCCAGGATCCTGCCTCGCTCCGGCAGGGAGCGATCGATCAACAACTCACCGCCCGCATACAGCACATCAAACACGAGATAGGCGACCGGCACGTCCCGCATCAATGGTTCGCTGACCGCCTTGCGGCCCAGCCGCTGCTGCAAGACACTGAAGGGTAGGGCGCGCCCGGGCTCGTCCGGCCCGGCCGCCGACGAGCTCCAGGCCACGATCTCTCCATCGAGAATGGCGTCTTGGGGGAGCGCAGCCAGTCGATCCAGCAAATCCGGAAATGACTTGCTGATGTCATCGCGGGTGCGCGAGAACAGGCGCACCTCCGGGGACAAACAGTGCGCCTGGGCGCGGATGCCGTCGTACTTGTCTTCGACCCAGGGGTTGGCAAAGTAACCGAGCGCCTCCTCGGGCGATGCCGCAGGGCTTGCCAGCATAAAGCCCAGAGGGTGGAACAGACGCATGCGGGCCTCGGAAACTTTACCGCGAGCCGCCAGCTCGAGGGTCCTCCCGAGGTCGCCGAGCAGCATGTTGGCCCGCTCAACCTCCTGCAGGCTGCTGCCATAGGCTTTGGCCACTGCCTCCTCGACCAGGCTTTCCTTCACCCCGATGCGCAGATCGCCGGTAATGATTTTGACGATGTACTTGGCCTCCCCCGGGGTCGCTTGGGAAAGGAGTTCTTTGACCAGAGCGGCCTTGGCCGCTGTTCCGTGAGCCGCGGCAATCTGACGAAAACGGTTCTGGACCTCGATCGCGGTTAACTCGCGGGTGTCCGTCTCTTGCGGGGCACCAGGTCGGCCGCTCTGCTCATGGCCGAAAGCCGGAGCGGACTTTCGTCCCTCCTGCGCCGGCACTACCTCTTCGGCTACTCGACCGAGGTCGCCCAAGCGCCGGTAGGCGGCGGACAGCTCCTGCTCGGTCTTGCCGGAAAGCTCTCGCAGCAGCCGCCACAACAAGGCGCCTCCCACTTGTAACCTGGCTTCTTCCCATGCCGGAAACGGTCGGCCGGAGAGAAACAGCGTTGCCACGGCCGCCTCCTCCACCGTGGTGGTTTGAAAGTAGTCGGCCATGATGGCGATTTTTGTGAGCTTCTTGGCCGTGGCGGCGACGTGCTCGCAGGTTTGCGCAAGTCTCTTCATGCTGTTGAAAGTAATGTCGAACCCACGAAGGCCGATGCGACTGACCTCTATCCTACTGCGGGAGGGTATGCGATACTTAGAAGGTTCCAGGGAAACCCGGAACTCATCAAATCGTTATGCGATTCATTCTCGGATGTTGGCGAACCTGGTGTCGTTTCCTTGTTGCCGTGCAGCTGCTGCCGGCGCTCGAGGGAGGAGAAGAAACCCTGGTCGGCGGGCAGGCCGTGCTCGAAGGGGTCATGATGCGTTCACCGCATGCCTGGGCGATCGCCTGTCGCAGACCATCCGGGGAAGTGCTGATCCACAGCGAGCCGCTCGAGCGGCTGTCGGAAAAACATCGCTGGATGGGTTGGCCGGTGGTTCGCGGCGTCATCACCCTCGGTCATGCCATGAGTTTGGGATTTCGCGCGCTGAAGTTTTCCGCCAGCGTGGCGCTCGAAGAGCTCGTACCTGCCCGCGGCGAAAAGAAAAGGATCGAGATCAGCGGCTGGGTGGCCACCCTCAACGTCATATTTTCGTTGGGATTTTTCATTTTCATGTACAAATACTTGCCCCTGCTGGCTGCCACCGAGCTGAAGCAAATCGACCCTGCGCTGGGCGGACAAATCATGTTCAACCTGGTGGATGGCGTCATACGCCTGGGACTGTTCTTGATGTTCATCTGGGCGACCTCGCTGTGGCCCGATATTCGGCGGGTGTATGAATATCACGGGGCGGAACACAAGACCGTCTTCGCCTTCGAGAACGGGGATGCCCTAGACGCGGCGGCGGTGCAGAAGTATTCCACCTATCACCCTCGCTGCGGCACCAGTTTCCTGATGACGGTCATGATCATTTCGATCATGGTTTACATGCTATTTCCGGTCACCACCTTCTGGGCGCGGTTTGCCTTGCGCCTGGCTCTTCTGCCGGTGATTACCGGGATCTCCTATGAGATCATTCGCTTCGCTGCCAAGCACCGGGGATCGCTCTTTGCTCTCATGACCTCACCGGGTCTGTGGTTGCAACGCATCACCACCCGGCCGCCATCGGACCCGCAGGCGGAGTGTGCCATTCGAGCGCTCGATCAGGCCATGTCCCTGGAGAAGCAGCGCGGTGGTGAATTGGTGATCGCCTAGCAGAGAAGCCAGCGGTTCACGCGTGTCAGCGGCGGGTGGCCTGGACAGCCAAGAGAACCGCCCTATCTCGCAACGGACGAAAACCCCACAACGGAACGTTAGAGCGGAAACACCATGTTCGAACGCCTGGAGCAAATTGAAGCCCGCTATGAAGAGCTGACCCGTGCGCTGGCCTCCCCGGAAGTCATTCAAGATTCGGCGAAATACCAGAAAACGGCCAAGGCTCACAGCGAGATTGCGGCGGTGGTTGATAAATACCGGGAATATAAGGATCTGAAACGCGGGATTGCCGACAGTCGGGCGCTCGTGGTTCAGGAAAAAGACGCCGAAATGCGGGCTTACGCGCAAGAAGAGCTGGATAAGCTCGAAGCCAGAGTGGGTGCGGTCGAAGAAGAATTGAAGATTCTGCTTCTGCCCAAGGATCCCAACGACGAAAAAAACGTGATTCTCGAAATTCGCGCCGGGACTGGGGGGGACGAAGCCACCTTGTTCGCGGCGGAGCTGTTCCGCATGTACACGCGGTACGCGGAAACCCAAGGCTGGAAGGTCGAAGTGGTCTCGACCTCAGAATCCACCGTGGGTGGGCTGAAGGAAGTCATTGCCACGATTCAGGGGGAGCGGGTGTACTCCCGTCTGAAGTATGAGAGCGGAGTGCACCGGGTGCAACGCGTTCCCCAGACGGAACAGCAGGGTCGGATTCATACCTCCGCGGTGACCGTGGCGGTTTTGCCGGAGGCGGAAGAGGTCGACGTAAAGATCGATGCCAAGGATCTCCGCATTGACACCTTCTGCTCGTCGGGGCCCGGCGGGCAGTCCGTCAACACCACCTACTCTGCCGTGCGAATTACCCACATTCCCACCAACACGGTGGTCAGTTGCCAGGACGAGAAGTCGCAGATCAAGAATCGCGAAAAAGCCATGCGCGTGCTGCGCTCCCGGCTTTATGAGATGGAGATCGAGAAGCAGCAGGAAGCCCTGGCCAAGGAACGCCGGGCCATGGTCGGAACCGGCGATCGCAGTGAAAAGATCCGCACCTACAATTTCCCCCAAAACCGCGTGACGGACCACCGCATCTCTCTAACCATCCACCGCCTGCCGGAGGTCATGGATGGAAGGCTCCAGGGGTTGATCGAGGCCCTGGTCACGCATTTCCAGGCCGAGAGGCTCAAGCAGGAAACCGCCAGTGCGGTGTAAGCCAGCCGGGAAATTTTGCGCCCGTCCGTTTCTAGACACACAGGGAAAAGCCCCTTGCTTTCGGCAAGAGGCTTTTCTGGGGGAGGAACCGGGCCTTGCGGCCCTTCGCTGATCCCTCTTACGGCTGTGTTGAAGTGGCCGACAGCTGCTCCAAGTCGTTCTTCAGCAGGCTAACTTCGACGCGCCCGCCGCTGGTGCGACGCGCGGACTGGTCTTGCGTGCTGGCGCTCTGCACCGGAGCATTGCCCATGCCCACCACATAGATCCGATACACCGGAATCTCGTGATTCAGCACCAGATAGCGTACCACCGAGTCCGCCATCTTCTGGGAAGTTGTGATCGCGGCCGTGCCCCGACCGGACGAGAAGCCCTGCACTTCGATGATGTAGCCACGCTGACTCTTGAGCGGCGCTGCCAGATCATCGAGAGCGCTCTTGGCATTCGAGCTCAGCACGCTCTGACCCGGACGGAAGCGAATTTCGGTCTGGTTGGTAGCCTTGTACTGATCGATGTTGCCCACCACCTGCTCGACGGTCGTGAGACGGGTATTGGCTTGATTGGCCGTCTGCTGCGCTGCCTGAGCTTTGTTGCCGGCATCGACGGCATGCGCGTCGGCTTCGCTTGCCCTGGTCGAAGCCAGCTGAATGCCCTGCTGTGCCCGGGTATCGACGTCCTTGATCATCTTGCTGTTCGCGGCCGTCAGTTCATCGAGCTCGTTGAGCCGGTCGCGGATCGGTTGGACTTGTCGCTGCACATATTTCTTGCGGGCAAATGGGTTGAGCCGGCCCCAGAACCCCTCGCGCGGAGGGAGCGACAGCGGCTGCAGAGGTTGACCCGACTGGTCGGAAGCGGTGCTCTGCGTAGGCTGGCTGGCGGTGGATTGATCCTGAGTGGTAGAGCTCGTTTGCGCCAGCGCAGGCAGCGCCAACACACCAACAACGAGCAAGGCGACGAATACACGATTCTTCATTTCAACTTCCTCCGATTGTGAGAGCATTGCTGCTGGCTTCTGAAACCCGACTGCGGCCACGCGAATTAGGGGATGCCTCATGATTGGTTATAAGAAAAACCCTCGACACCGCATCCTGGACGCGATCATCTTCAGCATTTCTATATCAGATTATATGCCAAAGTGATATCCCTCTATGTTCTTGCTTTTCAATCGGATCAAGATCTCCCTCGCGGGTGGTTCCAGCAAAAGTTCCCACCCAGAGTAATTTTGACGGGAGTTGATATAAAAAAGTCGACCGGCCCCTAAAAGGCCCCCGGACCTTCATTTTTCAAGCTTGGCGTACTTGGCCGCGCAGTGCTTTTCGTACTGCTGATAGATATAGTTGTCGGTCATGCCCGCGATGTAGTCGCAGACAACCCGCGACAAAGGCTCGGAGCCGGCCTTTTCCTGGTAGCTCGGGGGCAGATTTTCCGGTCGTTCCATCCAGAATTCGAACAGCTCCCCGATCACCCGCTCTCCATCTCTCTTCTCGGAATCGAGAGCCGAACTGGAGTAGAGCTTCTCGTAGAGGAAGGCCTTTGCCTGCCGGCGTTGGCTTTCGACCTCGGGACTGAAGCCAAGCAGGCGCTTCGGGTAGGTCCGCACCTGTTCCAGGGTGGCGATGCCGGCCGCCTCGAGATTGGCTCGACTCTGGCGAATCAGGTCACTCACCAGACGATCCAACGTGCGCCGCAGGGCCTCGTTGAACTTCAGCTTGTCTACGGCCGACGGCCAAGTGTTCTCGGCTTCTTGATAGGGGCCGGCAAAGATCTCGATTCGGGCACGAATGTCATCGCCATCGAGCAGACGGGATTCATATCCGTCGTCCAGGTCGGCGGTCGTATAGGCAATCTCATCGGCCAGATCGATGAGCTGGGCCTCGAGAGGAGGTCGGCAGTCCAACAGATACTCCGCCAGGTGGGGAAACTCTCGGGAAGAATAGTCGGCAGAGTGCTTGATGATGCCTTCGCGAACTTCGAAGGTCAAGTTCAATCCGCGAAAGGCGGCATAGCGCAGTTCAAAATCCTCCACGATGCGCAGAGCGTGCAAGTTGTGGTTGAAGGAGAACCCGTGTTCGCGCATGGCGGCATCCAGCGCTTTTTCCCCGACATGACCGAACGGAGGGTGACCCACGTCGTGCACCAGGGCGAGTGCCTCGACCAGATCCGCATTCAGCCCAAGCTCGAGCGCAACCGTGCGCGCGATCTGCGCCACTTCGAGGGTATGAGTGAGGCGATTGCGAAAGTGGTCACAATAGCGGCGGGTGAAAACCTGGGTTTTGGCCTCAAGACGGCGGAAGGCGCGCGCGTGGATCACACGATCACGGTCGCGTTGAAAATCATTGCGATAAGGGTGTCGCGGCTCGGGATAACGCCGTCCCCTGGACTCCTCCACCCGCACCGCGTAGTCGGCGAGCATGACCTCAGTGTATCGGAACCGCGATGACGATCCTGAACCGGAACTTACTTATTGGTGGATTCCTCTTTGGCCAGCTTGATCTTGGCGGACTCGAGTTGCTTCTGGACGGTGGCTACCTCCTCGGTATCGACGTCCGGCCCGAGACTCTTGTTCCACTCCTCGAGGGCGCGCTCCCAGTGCGCGGCGGCCAGCTTGAGACGCCCCGTCTTCTGGTACAGATCCCCGAGATGGTGCTGCACCGTGGGATCGCTTCCCATGTGTTGCGCCGCCTTGGTTAAGTTGTCGTCCGCCAGTTCATACTTGCCAAGCTTGTAATAGACCCATCCCAGGGAATCCAGATACGCACCGTTCGCGGGCTCGAGATCGACGGCCTTCTTGATCATAATCAGCGCCTCATCAAGCTTCTGGCCTCGGTCGGCAAGCATGTAGCCCAGGTAGTTCAGCACCGCGGCATTCTGCGGGTCACTCGCCAAAATCTGGCGAAACACAAACTCCGCTTGCTCGTATTTCTTTTGCCGCTCATCGGTCGAGCCCCGGAGGAACTGAACGTATTGCTTGTCTTCATCCCGGACAGAAAGCTGCTCTGCCTTGTTCAGCGCCTGCTCGGTTTCGTCCCAGCGCTTGAGCCGGCTGTACATCTGCGCCAAGGTGATGTAGACGGTGCGATCCTCCGGCTTGTCTTTCAGGAGCGACTGCACTTGCCGCAGGCCCTCGTCAACTTGGCCCACATCCGCCAGCTGCTCGGCATACACCATCCGCAGCTCGCGGTCCTCCGGCAACTTCTCGACCGCCTCTTTCGCCGTGTCCGTCGCGGCTTGCCACTCCTTGGCGCCGCGCTGGGTGTCGATAATCTGTTGGTACCCGCGCTCGGCGTTGTCATCCCCCAAGGTCAACATCCTGCGAAAGGTCTCAATCGCCCGCGGGTTGTTGTTCTCGTCGCGATAAATCGTCCCCAGCCGTTCGAGAAAAACGGCGCGGTTCGTCTTCTCATCCTTGTTGTAATTGCCGTCCGGCTTCTCGGACTTCTTGAGCAGATCTTCGATCAGCGGAACCGCTTCCTCATAGCGCCCCTGCGCCTGATAAATGGCCGCCATGGTGTAAGGCACTTCCATCGAATCCGGCACCATGGCCTGGGCCTCTTTCAAGTTATCGAGGGCCAGATCGAATCTGCCCTGGCGACGATAGATCTCGGCCATGCGCAGGTGGGTCTGAGGGTCCTCGGGATTGGCGTCGGCGATAATCTGGTACTGCTCGAGCGCGGCCTCGGTCTGGCCGTCGTTCATCAGGTTCTGGGCTAGGCCACGGATGGCGTCCAGATTGTCGCGGTCGAGCGCGATGGCCTTGCGGTAGGCCTCAATGGCTTTCTTGTACTCCTTCTGTTGCTCGTAGGTGTAGCCCAGCACGGAATAGATTTTGGCGGAGCGGGCGACGTCCGGGACGCTGCTCAAAACTTCGGCAGCCCGTGTGGAATCGCCTTCCTCCGTGTAGAGCAACGCCAGAGCGGTCACCGCCTCCTCGGAGTCCGGCTGCAACTGGGCCGCGGTTTTGAATTCGCTCTCGGCCAATCGCAAGTCGTGGTTGCGCCCGTAGAGCCGTCCGAGCAGCAGGTGATCGTCGACGCTGTCGGGTTCCAGTCGGGTGATCTCCTTGTACTGCTCAATGGCCAGCTTGAGGACATCCTCCGCCCCGCTGCTCGTGCCGTCCGGCTCATCTCCCAAGGAACGCAGGTAAATCCGGCCGAGGAGTTTGTGCGCCTCCAGATTGTTCGGATCCCGCTTCAGAATGTCCTGGGCTTCCACCACCGCATCCCGAATTCGTCCCGTCCTGGCATAAAGTTCCGCCAAGCTCGCGTTGAGGAACTCGGAGCTCGGATCGGCGTCGATGGCCGCCCGATACTCCTCGATCGCCCGGCTGGCCAGGTCGCTGCGTCCGTACATCGCCACTTGCTCTTCATACATGTGCGCCAGCGTGTAATGGTAATAGGCGGCGGCTCGATCGGGTTTGCGTTGGGTGGTCGACGCCGCTGGGTTGTTGGCCGCCGCCGTCGGCGGCCCTTGTGCCGCGCCGAGGTTGGCCGTGAGAACCAGTAGCAGGGCAGGGGAAAAAACATTGATGGTTTTCATTCAGTACCTTTGAATTGCCCAAGCCATAGCGATTGGATGCTCAACGGCGCCGGCACGGGTGCCTTTATATTGTAAACCTTCGTCTACGTAGTGAATACGAACCTGGCCTCCAGGGCGTCAATATCCCGCACCCAGAAGTACAGGACCCCTCAGGATTGGACGCGCACCATCGAGCTCGACCGAGCGATTCTCAATGCCGAAAGTGCCTCACGCCGGTGAAGATCATGGCCAAATTGAGACGGTTGGCGGCTTCGATGATCTGCTGGTCGCGCACCGACCCTCCCGGCTGGATGATGGCGGTGGCGCCGGCTTTGGCGACCTCCTCGACGCCGTCGGGGAAGGGGAAGAAAGCGTCGGAGGCAACGACTGTCCCTTCGAGTGGCAGCACGGCTTTCATGGCTCCGACGCGACAGGAATCCACCCGGCTCATTTGTCCAGCGCCGATGCCGACCGTCTGTCCATCCCGGGCATAGACGATGGCATTCGACTTCACGTGCTTGACCACCTTCCACGCGAACCTCAGGGCACGCCTCTCCTCCTCTCGAGGCGGCCGCCGGGTCACGATCTTCAAATCCTCTTCCCGAAGGCGGCGCTGGTCGGCGTCTTGCAGCAAAACTCCCCCGGAGATCGATCGCAGCAGCCATGGTTGCGGCGCTGGGGTGAGCTCCACCAGGCGCAAGTTTTGTTTGCCGGCGAACTTGGCTTTGGCCGCTTCATCGAACGCCGGGGCGGCGATGACCTCAAGAAACAGCTTGGCCATCTCTTCCGCGGCATCGCCGTCGAGGGGGCGGTTGACGCCGATAACGCCCCCAAACGCCGAGACCGGATCCGCATCGAGAGCTTTCTTGTAGGCTTCGAGCAAGGATTGGCCGACGGCGGTTCCGCAGGGATTCGAATGCTTGATAATGGTGCAAACCGGCTCTTCAAATTCCTGGGCCAGATCCCAAGCCGCGTCAAGATCCGTTATGTTGTTGTAAGAAAGCTCCTTGCCTTGAATTTGCCGTCCGCTGGCGACACCTCCACCGGAACCATCGCTGTACATCGCGGCCTTCTGGTGCGGGTTTTCTCCGTACCGCAAGTCCAGTACCTTACGAAACCAAGGACGCAGGACGGGGGGAAACCCCGATTCGGCGCCCAAGGCAAAGTGATTGTTGGCGCTGATCTGCTCGAGAGTGGAGGCAATCGCGGCATCATAGGCGGCGGTGGTCGAAAACGCCTTTTGCGCCAAGTGCCATTTGGTCGAAAGCGATAGTTCCCCGCCCGACCGTAGAAGCTCTTCGGCGATCGCATCGTAATCTGCGGGTGAGGTGACCACCGCGACATCCTGAAAATTCTTGGCCGCAGAGCGCATCATCGACGGCCCCCCAATATCGATATTCTCGATCAATTCTTCGAAAACGACGCTCGGTTGGCTGCGAGTCTTCTCGAACGCGTACAAATTGACCACCACCATGTCGATCGGCTCGATGCCGTGTTCCGCGGCCGCGGTGCGGTGCGCCGGGTTCTCTCTGCGATGCAAGATCCCGCCGTGCACCTTCGGATGCAGGGTCTTCACCCGGCCATCGAGCATCTCCGGGAACCCGGTCAACTCGGAAATCTCCTTGACCCGAATCCCCGAATCGCGGAGCAGCTGGGCTGTCCCTCCGGTAGAAACCAGTTCGACCTGGAGTCGAGACAAGGTACGCGCGAACTCGACCAACCCGGTCTTGTCGGTGACGCTCAAAATGGCACGCCCGATCTTCGCCATGGGAGCCTTCGTCGGAAACAAGGGGAGATTTTACCAGTTACGAGGGATTCATCGGATCGATGAACCCGCCCCAGGAGTACCCGTCTGGGTCAGAACGCGGCGCAGCGACGTCAGCAGCCTCGGGCGGCCATGCTTGCGGTGATTGGGCATAGACTTACCCAGGGGAAGAGGAGGCCTGGGTTTCGGATGCTTGCCTGAATCGCGGCTGCGAGAAGAGTCGCTCGCTCAGGCCTTGGCTTTGGCCTTGAGGCGGACCTGGCCATTTTGAGTTTCGACCGTATATTCCACCGCGGGGCAGCCATATTGCTTGCGGATCTGTTCGGTTTTCTTGCGGACAAAGGTGTGAAAGTTATCAAAGTTTCCGCTACTGGCCTCGCCGGCCTTCTGCTTGGCATCGACGAGGGCTCGAAACAGCTTCTCCACTTCCTGACGCTCGAGTTCAGGATCGGAGCACTGAAAGGTGAGACGTTCCGCTTCGGCCGTAGCTGCGGCCGCGGCCGCGGCACCGCCATGTGCGAGTCCATATACCTTACGATATTCCGTCTTGCGTGCCTCGGAGGAACGCGCCCCTTGCACAGAGAGCAACGCATCTTGCGGACGGCGACATCCCTCTTCCCGGATTCGCCCTTTCTTGCGCCATAAATCCGAGTAGATTGCATAGCGCTGGGCCAGTTCGTTGTAGCGAAAACGCTGCGAGAAGTTCAGACGGCCGCCGTCGCTGAACTTGCGCAAAAGGCTGAGGACCTTCCACTCGACGTCGGTTGGAGGCTTCTTTGTCGGATTGCTGAAATACATCTCATACTCAATCTTGAGCCGGCGCAGTTGCGTTTCGAGTATGTTCAATTCTTCATCAACTGTCACGCGACCATTCCCCAGACTTTAGTTTAGGGGCCATGAAGACCCTCTGGCGAGGTTTCTATTGGTCATCCTGCGGATGGTACCAGGGTTACTGAACCGCCCTCGGACGGGCCAACTGCGATCGATACCCGTACCTCCCCCTGCCGCCAACCCCCTGGCTCACCCTAGGCAGAATGGGAAACCGTTCCCCGCAAGAAGAATCTATAATCGGAAATCATGGCAGGCACAGGTTTTGCCCCCCGGCGGCGCTTTCTCGCCTCTCTCGCTGCCCTTGGCATGTCGGCCCTGGTGTGCGTCGCCGCCAAGCATTTTGTTATGCCTACAGCGCATCCGGCCCGGAGCTATCCCGCCCGCGACGAGCATTCTAACGAAGGGGTGACGGTGGCCCTCGACCCTTACGATACGGGGGATAAGGCTAGCATCTTCACGGTACATTACAGCGAGGTCGGTTTTCTGCCCATTTTTGTCGTTGTCAGCAATGACGGGGATCAGCCGGTCTCCCTGGCGGCGAGCAAGACCGAGCTCGTGACCCACGATCACAGCAAGATTTCGCCCGCCACTCCCGATGACATCTACCGGCGCATCGCGCGGCCCATTTCGACTGTCGCTCCAAATCCGCTGCCTTGGCCGAGGAAACCCAAGGGCTCGGTGAGCAAGGAAGTACAAGAAGAGGTGGAAAACTCGCAATTCGCCGCTCGCGCCATCGAGCCCCACAGCGCCCAGTCGGGATTCATGTTCTTCGATGTGGCGGGCATCGATGCCCCGCTTGCCGGAGCTCACTTTTATCTGACCGGAGTGCGCGACTCCAAGGGAGGCGAGCTCATGTATTTCGATGTGGCGCTTGAAAACTATCTGAGCGCGCCCAGCCCGCCTCGCTGAGCAAGGCCAGGCGCGGTGACTGCCCTATATAATCGCATTCTATGGCGACTCTGCCCGAGATCTCCCCGCGCGCCCGCAGCAACTATGAGCCGGTCATCGGCTTGGAAGTGCACGTTCAGCTGCTGACGGCCAGCAAAATCTTCTGCTCCTGCTCCACCCGCTTCGGCGCTCCCCCCAATTCGAACGTCTGCCCGGTGTGTTTGGGTCTACCCGGAGCCTTGCCGGTCTTGAACCGCAGCGCTGTCGAGTTTGCGGTACTGGCGGCGATGGCGCTCAATTGCCGCATCCGCCGCACTTCGGTCTTCGCCCGCAAGAACTACTTCTATCCCGACCTGCCTAAGGGATACCAGATCTCGCAATATGACCAGCCCCTGGCTGAGTTCGGTTGGATCCTGGTGGGGAGTGGCGGCGGGCAGAAGAAGATTGGGATCACGCGCTTGCACCTCGAAGAAGACGCCGGCAAGAGTCTGCACGAAGGTTTTGCCGATTCCAGCCGCACGACGGCTATCGACCTGAACCGCAGCGGAGTCCCGCTCATCGAGATCGTGAGCGAACCCGAGCTCTCCTCCCCCCACGAAGCCTACGAATACCTCACCCGCCTGAAAGAAATCATCCTCTACACCGGAGTGAGCGACTGCAATATGGAGGAGGGCTCGCTGCGCTGCGATGCCAACGTCAGCGTGCGGCCCCGGGGCGACGAGCAGTTGGGAACCAAGACCGAGATCAAGAACGTGAACTCCTTCCGCTTCATCCGTCAGGCCCTCGAATATGAGGTCGATCGTCAGATCGGCATCCTCCAATCCGGCGGCCAAATCACGCAGGAGACACGGCTCTATGAAGCCAGTCAGGGCAAAACTTACCCCATGCGCTCGAAGGAGGAAGCCCATGACTATCGCTATTTTCCCGAGCCCGATCTGCCCCCGCTGACCCTCGCGGAAAACTGGGAGCGGGAAATCCGGGGTAAGCTCCCTGAATTGCCGGAGGCGCGGCGCAAGCGCCTGGTCGAGGAATACGCGGTCACGGAATACGATGCGCAGGTTCTCACCAACACTCGGGAGCTGGCCGATCAGTTCGAACAGGCGGCCAGGGCGGCCAAGAACCCGAAGCGGGTGGCAAACCTGGTGCAGGCGGAGCTGATGGGAAGGCTCAAGGCCCGCGGCCTGGAAATCACCCAGTCCCCCATTTCGATGGCAGGGGTGGCGATTTCCGCCGACCTGGTCGAAAGCGGCGCCATTTCCGGCAAGATGCTCAAGCACCTTTATGATCTTTGCTTCGAACGCCAGGAAGACTTCCCGGAAGCCTACCAGAAGGAAAAGCCCGAGCAGATCAGTGACCGCGCTCTCATCGAAAGGATCGTTGCCGATGTGATTGCGGCAAATCCTAGACAGGTCGAGCAGTATCGCGAGGGAAAGAAGACCATCCTAGGCTTCTTTGTCGGCCAAGTCATGAAAGCCTCGAAAGGCCAGGCTAATCCGGGCCTGGTCAACGAGTTGCTTCGCCAGAAGCTCGAGTCAGTCGGTGGCTAGGATTGGGGCGACGCCATCGAGCCGTTCTCGCGGTTCTCGCCCCGACCCGCGCGCTCGGCGGCGCTCGAAGAGACAAAGTACGGTTCATTCCGCAGAACGGCCTCGACTCCTTCGACCAGGCAACGGGGATCGGATTTTGGTACAGCGCCGCGGATGCCGGCGTGTCGGGCTGCATCGATCAGCTGCGGCGATATGTGCATGCTGAACAGCAAGATCGGGACCCGGGGAACGAGCTTCCCAAGTTGGCGCGCCGCTTCCAGGCCGTCCATGCCGGGCATCAGAAAATCAAGCACGATCAGGTCAGGGGCGGACCCCTTGGCCTTTTCCAAAGCGTCTCTCCCGTCCGCAGCTTCCCCGCATATTCTCCAACGGGGGTGCTGTTGCAGCATCTGGCGGAGCCTGGCTCGAACCAGAGAGTTGTCATCGACAATCAGGATGCGTGTGTCCAACTTGGGTTCTCCCGATTCCAGGGGGCATGGCCGAAGAAAAGCCGTAAGAAGTCCCCTCGAGTCGAGCCGTTCGCGGCGTTCGCCGCAAATCCGGGCTGAGGCTTGGATGCGTGATCCGGTCGAGGAGAAGCTCGCGTGCTGCACGAAAACGTAGGCTAGCTGCCTTCTTGGAAGTTCGGTCGGTTGAGTCGCCCCCCCCACCGGTTGGGGACGGCGAGGCTGGTTCGGTCCGCCAAGCGCACTCCGGTTCCAGCCCGAGGGTCGGCTGATCGAATCGATCTCCTACGCTTGCTTTATGCCGCGGTGGCTGGCGATGTTCCAGAGATTGCCGAAGGCATCTTTCACCGTGGCCAGGCGGTCGCCCCAAGGTTGGTCCGCAGGCTGCTGCAAGGAGGTTGCGCCCGCCGCCAACGCATTCCGGTAGGCCGCGTCGGTATCGGGCAAATATAAGTAAAGCATGCTCGACATGGGCTGATAGGGACCGTTCGCCTCTCCCATCTCGAGCACCGAGGTGCCGATGTGCACCGCAGCGTGGTGAACCACACCGTCCGGGGAGGCGTATCTCGCCCCCGCTTGAGCCGCAAAGGCGCGTTCCAGAAACTTGATCACCGGATCGGCGCGCAGCGGGTGCAGGTAAACATTCACGTTGTTCAAGTCTTGGGGAACATAGCTGGGCCCCTGGTGGGTGGCAATGTACCAGTAATTGCCGGCCTGGTCCTTCACCGCCGCCGATCGCTCCCCATACTCCATATCCGCCGGTCCGTGAATGGTACTGGCACCGCTCGCTAAGGCTCTTTGATAAACCGTGTCCGTGTCCTTTACGTAGACGTGCAGCGCGATGGTGGTCGGGGTCGCCCGAAATTCCTTGCCCGGCAGACCGCCGCCGATCATGAGCATGGAGTCTCCAATCCTGACTTCTCCGTGGAGTCCGCCCGCCGAGCCGGTGCCGCGAAAGGTCTCTTCGGCTTCGAACACCTTCTTCGTGAACTCCAAGAGCGCAGGCCCATCGCGGGCGACCAGGTACGGTGTGAGGCTGCGAAAGCCTTTGCGCACCGGACTCACCTTGGGCACTTTGGCTTGCTCCTCCCCCAGAATGGCGTTCCAGCGGCGGTGCATTTCCTCGCGACTTACCACTTCTTTGCGAGTGGCGATGATCCAAACATGGCCGAACGGGTCGGCCAGCTGTCCAGAGCGATCGCCGTAGAATTGATCCTCCACCGGCCGAGCGATCTTGGCTCCCTGAGCCACCGCTCGTTCGGCGAACCCGTCCACATCTTCGACGTACAGTTGCAATTTGACGGGGGATCCGCCAAGAGCCTTGGGGCTAAGCGAGCCAAACTCGGGAAATTCGTCGGAGAGCCGGATGGTCGAAGTTCCAATCACCAATTCTGCGCTGCCGATTTTTCCCTGATCTTCAAAACGCATGGTTTCCTGGGCGCCAAACGCCCGCGTGTAAAACTCGATGGCGGCGGGCGCGTTTTCGACGCTCAGGTAGGGCGTAACGGCGGGCGAACCTGCCGCTAGGGTCGGAACTGCCCTTGCCCGGGGCGTTTTCCCTTGCAGCTCGGATTTCAAACTTGCCTTGAACTCGGGACGCGGCAAATCCCGCAGCCTGTGGACCATGCGCAGGAGCGGAGCCAGGCGGTCGTCGGCGACAAGTTCCCCTCCCTGCCCGGTCAGCACCGCCTGCAAGGCTCGGTCCAGCTGCTCCGCCAAACTCGGTTTATCCATCTTTTTCACCGCTAGGCGGCTTCGCCTTGGGGCTCTTTCGAGGCGTTCGACCCTGCCCCGATTCCAATCGCTTGCGCAGGTTTTCGAGACTGCGGAATTGCAGCTGCTTCACCGCCCCCTCCGTGCGTTGGAGCAGCTGAGCGATCGTGCGGATACTTTCTTGTTCCGCGAAGCGCATCACCAGCACGCGTTTTTGATCCTCAGGGAGATCGTTGACCAGAGCGAACAGGCGCGCGCCCTCCTCGACCTCGGCAAGATTGGGCTCGGTGCTGAGCTCGGAAGGATCCTCCACGCCCAACTCGCGTCCGCTCCGCTTGCCACGATCGATGATCGCGTTGGCGGCAATGCGCAGCAGCCAGGCGCGGAAAGGGACATCCCCCCAGGCAAAACTCGGCAAATTGGCCAGGGCTCGATGAAAGACGTCAGCCGTAAGATCTTCCGCAATTTCACGATTGCCGACGCGACGGGCAATGAACCCGTACACGCGCTCGAAATGCAACTCGTAGAGCGCGGCGAACCCGACTGGATCTCGCTGAGCAGCCTCGACCAACCCTCGCTCGTCCGCCTGCAGTTGCGTTGCTGTCGCTCGGAAAACCATCGCTCTCCCTACAGCATCAACAATTTACCATCGGCAAGGTTACGAAAAAAAACCGCCGACTGCCACCACCATCGACCCTCGACCCTCCGAGCAGACGCGGAAATCTCATCGCTCCCTGCCAACGTGGCGATTATAGCTTGGAAACCCCGCGCGATCGCACCTCACGTAAGTGCGCACCCTTGCGGAGTTCGCATCCCGCCCCGGCAGGCTTCCCTGTTCACGGAACTTCCCCTAACATGTTGACGGTACTCTCGCGCCAGGTTTGGCGTCGAGACTTGGGGGCTGAAATGAAGAAGCTTGTAGTGGCCATCCTGGCTTGCTTGGCCGTCCCTGGTGGGGCGCAGACGGCGCCGAACTCCGCCACCGAAAAGCCTCTCACTCAGCTCGAGCACACGCTGATCGGCCAATCCGAAGCCGTCGCGGCAGCGCAAAAGGCTAAGGATCTTCGAACCTTAGAGCGCCTTCTCCCCGATGATTTTGAGCGAGTCGGCAACGAAGGCGGCTTGCACGACAAGAGCGATATTCTCGACGACGCCCGCGAGGGCGCACTCGAGGATTATCGCCTTTATGATTTCCACGTGCTTGTTCTCGACGAGAACGCCGCCATCGTGACCTACAACGCCGTGATCCAGATGCACGAAGAGGATGAGGATCTGCCGCCCCGTTACCAACATCTTTCCGATGTCTGGGTGAAGCAGGGGGATCAATGGCGACTACGCTTCGAGCAGGCCACCGCCAAACGTGCGATCGACTAACCGCAATTCCCACCCGCCTGGCGCTTCGCGCCTGGCCATGGGGATGCTCAGCGCTGCTGGGAACGGCGCGACCGCCTACTTCTTGACTTCATCGCGCTCCACCACGCCGTCTTTGATGTTGATGATGCGGTGTGCGTACTCGGCAATATCGTGTTCGTGCGTGACCAGCACAATCGTGTTGCCCTGACTGTGCAAACGATCAAATAACGCCATGATTTCGCCGCCGGTTTGGGAGTCCAGGTTGCCGGTAGGCTCGTCGGCCAGAATGATCGAAGGATGATTCACCAAGGCGCGGGCAATGGCGACTCTCTGACGCTGGCCTCCGGAAAGCTCATTGGGCTTATGCAGCATGCGTTCGGCCATCCCTACGGCCGCCAATACCCCTTTGGAGCGTTCTACCCGCTGTTCGGAAGGAATCCCGGCGTAGATCAGCGGCAGTTCGACATTGTGCAGGGCGGTCGCACGGGCCAGCAAGTTGAAGGTTTGAAACACGAAACCAATTTCCTTGTTGCGAATGCGCGCCAGCTCGTCCTCATCGAGATCGCTCACCAGTTGCCCGTTGAGCCAGTACTGGCCTTTGCTGGGGGTATCGAGACAACCGATCAGGTTCATCAGCGTCGATTTTCCCGAGCCGGAGGGCCCCATGATCGCGACATATTCGTTGCTGCGAATGTTCAGGTTGACACCGCGCAAGGCTTGGACCTGCTGCTCCGAGCCCATGTCATAGGTCTTCCACAAGTCCACCGTGCTGATCAGGAAGGAGTCGGGGGCCGTCGACACCGGGGGTTGGGACCACTTGATTAGCTCAGCACTTGCCATTCTTCCCTCCTGCTCTTTGTGGGCCACCTGGAAGTTCTCCGGATTTGTCTCCAGGGCTCGATCGGGCGTGGGCTCCTCGTTCGACGACTCGCCCCCCGGCATTCGGTTACGTTTCCTCTTTCTTGGGGGTGGAATTATCCACCTTGACGCTCGCTCCCGGACGTAAGGTGCGCAAGACTCTGTAGCTCCCGATGACGATTTCCTCCCCTGCGCTTACTCCTTCGACGATTTCAATGTCCGTGGTTCCGGCGATTCCCGTCTCCACCGGCAGGAACTGCGCCTGGTGATTGCGCACCACGAAAACGCCTTGGATCTCTGCCTTGCTGTCCGACGTCGGCTTAGGGACGGCAGCCTGGACCGAGTTTTGCTCCTCTTTGCGAACCAGGTCTTCCGGACGGCGAACCGTCAAGGCTTGGATGGGAATGGTCAGCACCTGGCTACGGGTCGCAGTCGTAATCTTGGCCGTCGCCGAAAGGCCCGGCCGCAAGCCCTCGGGCGGATGCTCGAGGGTTACGACTACGCGGAAGTCCTTGGCTTCCTCGCTGCCCGTCGTCTGTTGCGAAGTCGACACCCCGGTCGAACGCACCATGGCGTTATTTCCCATCTCGGTGACGACCGCCTTGAAGCTTTTTTGCGGAATCGCATCCATCGTCACCTCGGCGTTCTGTCCCAATTGCACATTGACAATATCGGTTTCGTCCACCCGAACCTCGGCCGTGATCACCGACATGTCCGCGATCGTCATGAGCACACTGCCCGGTGAATTCTGGATGCCAATCACCACCGTCTCCCCTTCGCGCACCGGAAGACTGGTAATGACCCCATCAAATGGCGCTCGATACATCGTCTTGTTGAGAACATCCGCGGCATGCGTCAGGTTCGCACTGGCTTGGTTGACCCGGCGTTGGGCGGACTCTTTTTGCGCCTTCGCCTGCGCCACCCGAGCTTCTGCCTGGGCCAACCCGGCTACCGTCGCCTGATGTGCAGCCTTTTGGCTGTCATACTCTTGTTGGGAAATCAGCGCGTCCTTGAACAGGCCTTGGGCGCGGCTCCAATCCAGAGCGGAGCGCTCGGCATCGGATTGGGCGCGGTTGAGGTCGGCGAGCGCGGTATTGAGCCCCGCTTCGGCCGCGAGCGCATCGGCACGCGCCGCCTCAAGCGTAGCTGTCGTCGCATGCAAATCAGCCTCGGGTTGGACATCTTCCAAACGCGCCAGCATCTGCCCCTGTTTGACTCGTTCCCCCTCCTTGACGAAGAGATTGGTGATCTTGCCAAATGCGTTGGCTCCGATGTTGACGTAGGTCTTCGGCTTGATTTCGCCGGAAGCACTCACCACCGAGGTAACGTCCTGCCGTTGCACCCTGCTGGTCTCGACCGTCACTACGTTCTTATGGCTTTGATAGACCGCGAACGCAACGCTTGCCACCAACAGCAGGGTCGCCCCCGTTCCGAAGGCCAGCTTTTTCCCGGTACGCATTGCCTCCCGTTCCAGTCCGCTCCAGCTTACCATTGAGCCGGCCGGGGTTCGGGTTTGGTGGAAATCCCGCCCCGCGGTCGACGCAGGCATTCACACCCTCAGATACGGCTCCCCTAACCCAAAGGTTCCCACCCCCCCCAATCCCTGCAACTCCAAGAATACGATAGACCTTAAGCCGAACACTCGATTATAGGCCTTCCCCGCCGCCAGGCCAATTTCCCGCCATGGCTCAGCCCTCGATCAGCGGCGGCTTATACTTGGGCCGCGCGCTGTCTTGACTTAGCTGGCAGACAATGGGATCGACACGCGTGATCTAGCCAAACGTCGATCTTGGGGGCAGGGTGTTCGACATTTAGGCGCACAGTGGCATCGCGTACGCCGCAGTAAGCTCTTCGATCGCCCGTATCGTGTCGGGGGCAAAAACCCCCGGCGATAGCGACGAACTCATACGGCTCTCGAGCGCTCGAGGCCGAGGCAAATCTCGAGCGCGTGCAGGGCATTGAGGGCGTTCTCGATAGCTTGTTGTTCGGCCACATGCGCATCCGCGTTGAAGAAAAGCTCTCGCCCGCGCGCGATGAGCGCTTGTTCTGCGAGGGCAATCCGCCGGGATAACCTCTGGCGATCGGTTTCGAACAATGCGGCTTGATATAATTCCCGCCAGTTCGCAACTGGACTCGGGGCGGTGGGGATTTTCTCCATGGCGCTGCGCCTCGATCAAAGATAGACGCCTTAGAGTCGCAGATCTGTCTGGTTAGCTCAATACGGTTTTTACCGTATGGCGATGGCGGGCAGGTTTCGGGGTGTCTGGGCGCTGGTCTTGAACGCCTGAACCAGGAAGGAGCAATGAGTCGTACGCGAGAGAAAAGGTTGAAGCTGCGTCGGCTCGACGAGCAATTTGCCATTTGCCGATTCCAACCCGGCACCACCCCTCTGCCCTGGGCCCACTCCGCCAAATTTCTGTCGGTTACCCGAACCGAGGATGAGCTGTCGATCGTATGCCCGGTAGGAGACGTACCGGCCAAATGCAAAGCGGAGGCACCTTGGATTGGTTATAAACTGTTAGGCTCCTTCACTTTTTACGAGTTCTTGTCGTCGGTCGTAGAACCTCTGGCAGAAGCGGACATTCCGATCTTCGCCATTTCGACCTACGATACCGACTACGTTTTCGTAAAGGAAGAACTGGCGGAAGCTGCCGCTGAAAAGTTACGGCAAGCTGGTCTTCGGCTGTTGGGCTAAACTCAGCTTGGTGCTTCCTCCGCGCCGAGCGCGGTTGAATCCGCCACCGGGGGTGTTCGATCATGCTGGAATCGAAGCTTCGCTTTTCCTATGCCGTCGTTCGGTAAAATTCTGCGTCGGCGGGCGGGGGCCGTTCTGCGCCAGACCCGCGGTTTGCGGGCGGTGCTGCGGGCTCTTGTCGACACCGAGCATCCCTTGTTGGCGCATATTATTCCCATCCGGCGCTGCAATCTGGCCTGCACGTATTGCAACGAGTACGACGCCTTTTCCCAGCCCGTGCCTACCGCGACCATGTTCGCGCGCCTGGATAAGCTGGCGCAGCTTGGCACTTCGGTCGTCACCATCAGCGGCGGAGAGCCCTTGCTGCATCCCGAGCTCGACCAAATCATCCGCCGGATCCGCAGCCACGGCATGATCGCCGGCCTGATTACCAACGGATACTTGCTCGTGCCCGAGCGCGTCGAGCGGTTGAACCGAGCGGGATTGGAGTGGCTGCAGATTTCGATTGACAATGTGATGCCGGACGAGGTTTCGAAAAAAAGCCTGAAGGTCCTAGACCAGAAACTCGCAACCCTCGCCGAATACGCCGAGTTTCACGTCAACATCAACTCGGTGGTCGGGGGCGGCGTGCGCCATCCCGAAGACGCGCTGATCATCGGGAAACGCGCCCTTGAGCTGGGATTCAGCTCGACCGTGGGCATCATTCATGATGGCGGCGGTCAGCTGCAAGCCCTCGGCAGCGAAGAACGCCGCGTCTATCAGGCGATGAAGGCGCTTGAGAAACGCAGCTTTACCCGTATTCACGCCTTCCAGGACAACGTTGCGCGGGGCCGGCCCAACCAGTGGCGCTGCCGCGCCGGATCCCGCTATTTATACATCTGTGAGGACGGGCTCGTGCACTACTGTTCGCAGCAACGCGGCTATCCCGCGATTCCCCTGGCCGACTACACGGTCGAAGATCTTCGCCGGGAATTTGTGACCAGGAAATCCTGCGCGCCGCATTGCACCGTGTCCTGCGTGCACCAGGTTTCTGTCTTCGATTCCTGGCGTGCCCCCCAGCATCCCTCGCCCTCGCCGGTGAGCCCCGCCCCCGGTCTGGTCGAGATCAAGTAGATTCCAAAGCCGCTTACTTTTTCTTGGCCGTGGGCGGCAAGATTCCATTCAGCCGGAGATACATGGCGGCGGCGCTGTAATGATCGGCCCAATCGTTGGTCAGGGCAAACAAGGCCAAGGCTTTGGGGCCCTGGCGTCCGCCAAACAGGTCCACCGTGTCGCCTAGTTTTGCATCCTCCAGCTTGGCCAAAGAGGAACTGCAAAAATCAAAGGAAGCTTTCAACCGGGAGACGAGGGCATCCTTGGCGTCGGATTCCTTCGCCTCCGTGGACTGCGGTTCGGGCGTGTCGCTGATCTTGGCGCACAGATGATCGTTCGATTCCGCAATGTGGATCACCAGACGGGCAAAGCTCATCTGCTCGGGGGTGGGTTTGAAATCGTACTTTTCGGCCGGCATGGCTTCGGCAGCGGCGATCAGGTTCTTCTGCTGGCGGGGGAGGATTTCCCGCGCCACATCAGAAACGGGATTCTTCGTCTCGGCCAAAAGCAACAGACTGGAGAAGAGAAGGACCACAGGTGCGATCACGGTTTTCATAGCTGATTTCCCCTCCCCGCCTAGCATAATCCTATGCTCCACCCTGCGCCAGAAGCTGGCGAGCGGAAGCCGCTCGACCAACCGCAGCGGGGAGAGGGTAGCGAAACGGGGACGCCAAGCTAGGCAGATCATGGGCGTCGCAGCAGGTGGAATACGCCTGGCGAGAACCGAAGCCAGGTACGGACCGCCGAGAGCGACTGCCAGGTTATTCGAGAACCCCGGGCGTCGCTTCGAGCAGACTTTTTGTGTAGGGGTGCCGTGGATCCTCGGTGATCTGCGCGGTGGGTCCGATTTCGACGATTTTTCCCTGATACATCACGGCAATGCGGGTTGCCAGATAACGAACCAGGGGCATGGAGTGCGAGATGAACAGGTAGGTCAGGCCGAACTGGCGTTGCAGTTGCGCCAGCAGGTTGACGATCTGCGCCGCCACACTGACATCGAGTGCGGAGACAGGTTCATCGGCGACCACGAATTTCGGCCGTAAGGCCAAGGCGCGGGCGATGCCGATTCGCTGCCGCTGTCCACCGCTAAACTCGTGCGGGAAGCGGCCCATGGCGGATGGGTCGAGGCCCACGGCGTGCAGGAGCTCGGCAGTTCGGGCGCGGCATTGAGCTCGCGTGGATCGCTCGTAAATAATCAGCGGTTCGCTCAAAATGTCTTCCACCCGCATGCGCGGATCGAGGGAACCAAAAGGATCCTGAAAGATGATCTGCATATCGCGCCGCAAGCGGCGCATCGCCGGGGGGGCGGCCGAGAGCCAGTCTCGTCCCTCAAACACAATCGATCCAGAAGTCGGCTCCACCAGCCGCAAAATCAGTCGCCCGAGAGTGCTTTTTCCCGAACCTGATTCGCCAACCAAACCCAGCGTTTCGCCGGCTTCGATATCGAGCGAGACATCGTCCACCGCGCGAACATCGCCCCGGGAAGCACCCCCAAACACCGATTCGCCCCAAGGAAAGGTCTTGCTCAGATGGCGAATTTCAACCAGCAGCGCCATGACGAGATGGTACCAAGAAGCTTACCGCCGATGGCCGAGCCTCGATCGATCGAGATCGCGGAAGCTCAGCGTCTGGCGATCATGGGAACGGCCAGTAATGCGGCAAGCATGCCCAGGGCCTTGCGGCGGGTGAAATGCTCATGCAGTATCAGGCGCGCGAGCAAGACCGTGACCGCGGGATAGAGCGACGTCAACACCACCGCGGAATCCAACCGTCCGGTGCGAGTGGCGCAGAGAAACAAGGCAGTACCCCCAGTGTCCAGGCATCCAGCCAGCAAACCCCAGCGCGCACTGGCCGCGCTCATTTCCCGAAATTTTCTTTCGACCAGCACGATCGAGCCCGTCACGATCAGGGACCCGCTGCGGGAAATTGCCGCCAGCCATTGGGCGGAGCCGTCCTTGGCTTGGGAAATACCCAGAAAAAACCCGGCAAAACCCACCCCCGCCAGGATGGCGAGGCCGATCCCTTGCGGGCCCCGGCCATCTTCGCTGCCGGAGATGAACCAAATTCCCAAGACGGCAACCGCAAAACCGGCGAGGTGAACCACCCCCGGCGGGCCCTGGGTCATCATGAGAAACAGGGCCGGGATGGCTGCACCCAGCACCGCTGCCAGGGGGGCCACGAGGCCCATGCGTCCGACGGCGAGCGCACGGTAGAAAATGGCGAGCGCAATCCCGCCCGACATCCCGCCTACCACGGCCCAGAACCGGCTGTGCGGCGAGGGAAACTGGGCATGAGCCTCGACGGCCAGCACCAGCATAAACAACAGGCCGCTGGCATGCGCCAGGGTAGTCAGCAGGAACGCGTTCGCCCGGCGGGTGGCATATCCCCCCAAAAAATCGCTCGTGCCCCAGGCCAACACGGCGGCAAGGCTATAGCTGGTCGGAGCGAACTCGGCAGGCAGAGCCATCGGGATTCTGGCAAACACCCGAGAGTACCATGGCAAGCGCAGCCGGATAGGTCACTCCATCAATACCTTGCTAGAAGACCGGCCGCGCACCCGGTACGCTCTCTTGCCGCAACCCGGCCTCGGCGAGTCGGTCTAGGACGGCGAGGTGGACGCCAGTTCGAGTAGCGTGAGTTGTTCGAGCACATGGCGGAGCTGGTTGAGAACGGCTCGAGCGCCCTCTGCTTTCACGGTCAATCGCAGCATCTGATCCGGGGTGAACTGTGAGCCTCGCTCTGCGGCAACAAAACGCGCCAGCTTCGCGGGGTCAATCGTGGCGTCGGGGCGGAACTTGAGGGTGACGGTCTCGCGCTTGCGGTCGATCGCCGTCACCCCGACTCGCGACGCCAGCAGTTTGAGCGAGGCATATTCCAAGAGACTGGCCACGGCCGCCGGCGGTTGCCCATAGCGATCTTCGAGTTCGTCTCGCACGTTGCCGAGCTGGGATTCAGTTTCAACCCCGGCGATGCGCTTGTACATGCGCAGACGCTGATTCTCCTCCGCAATGTAATCGGACGGAATGCGGATGTTCAGCCCGAGATTGAGTTGAATCTTGGCTTCGTCGGGCGCCGCTTCCCCTTTCAACTCCCGGACGGCGCGATCGAGCATTTGCGTGTAGAGTTCAAAGCCGACGGCTTCAATGTGGCCGCTCTGTTCGCCCCCCAACAGGTTCCCCGCACCACGCAACTCCAGATCGAGAGCGGCGATCTTGAAGCCGGCTCCGAGATCGGAGAATTCCTTGAGCGCCGCCAGCCGACGGCGAGCGATGGGAGTCAGCTCGATCTCGGCCGGAATCAGCAAGTAGGCGTAGGCGCGGCGATTGGAACGTCCCACCCGCCCCCGCAACTGGTAGAGCTCGGAAAGTCCGAAACGATCGGCGCGGTTGATGATGATGGTGTTGCAAAGCGGGATGTCCAGGCCGTTCTCGATGATCGTAGTTGCCACCAGGATGTCAGCCTCGTGATGCATGAATTTCAGCATCACTTTCTCCAGCTCTCCTTCCGACATCTGTCCATGCCCAACGACGATGCGTGCCTGGGGAACGAGTTCTTGCAGCTTGGCGGCAATTTCCCAGATGCTCTCCACCCGGTTGTGAACGAAATAGACCTGCCCGCCGCGGTCGAGTTCCTGCTGCAGCGCGGACTGAATCAATTTCTCGTCCCAGCTGGCCACCACGGTTTGAATCGCCATTCGATCCTTGGGTGGGGTTTCGATCAGGCTCAGGTCGCGCAGCCCAACCAACGACATGTGCAGGGTTCGTGGAATCGGCGTGGCCGACATGGCCAGCACGTCGACTTCCTTGCGCATCTGCTTCAGCCGTTCCTTGTGGCGAACCCCGAAGCGCTGCTCTTCGTCGACCACCAGCAGGCCGAGGTCGGCGAACTTGATGTCCTTCGACAGCAGGCGATGCGTACCAATCAGTACGTCGATCTTGCCCGCTTCCAGCCTTTCGAGAATCTGTTTCTGCTGTTTCGCACTGCGAAACCGGCTGATCATCTCGAGGTTGACGGGAAAGGCGGCAAATCGCCGTTTGAAGGTCTCATAGTGCTGAAACGCCAGCACGGTGGTGGGCGCGAGCACGGCGACTTGCTTGCTGTCGTTGACCGCTTTGAAGGCGGCGCGCATGGCGACTTCCGTCTTGCCGTAGCCCACGTCGCCGCAGAGTAAGCGATCCATGGGCTGCGACGCTTCCATGTCGAGTTTGATGTCGCGAATGGCAAGATCCTGGTCTTCGGTTTCGCTGTACTCGAAAGCGTCTTCGAATTCCCGCATCCATTGTGTGTCTGCGGAAAACGCGTGTCCCGGGGCAGCCTGGCGCTGGGCATAGAACTTCAGCAATTCGTCCGCCATGTCCTGCATGGCCTTGCGCACCCGAGCTTTCGTTTTGGCCCAGGCCGCCGTGCCGAGATGGTTCAGCGCCGGCTTGACCCCCTCCGCGGAGCGATATTTCTGCACCAGGTCGAGGCGGGTCAAGGGGACATAGAGTCGCGCCCCTTCGGCATATTCGAGCAACATAAATTCCGCCTTGCCGTCGTCTTGATGAATCTCTTTGAGACCCTGATACTGGCCGATGCCGTGTTCCACATGCACCACATAGTCTCCGACCTGGAGGTCGCGAAAGTCGGAGAGAAAGGCCGAGGTCTTCGCGGTTCGCCGCTGGGGACCGGAAACCACCAGCTCCGACTCATCAAACAGATCGCGAGCCCCGAAGATGGCGAGCTGGGCGTCGGGAAGGATCACCCCATCCGGCACATAGGCTTTGACCAGCGTGGTGGTCAGAACTTCACCGCTAAAGTAAGCCGATTCATCAAGGTAACTGCCCCCGCCCCGAGTGGGGCTGCCCAAGCGAAAGGAAAGGTGGTTTTCCCCCAGCAGGTCGGCGAGGCGTTCCACTTCACCGCTATTGGGAACGGCAATGAGCACGCGGTTCGAGGCGCTTCTCTGTTGTTTCACCTCCTCGAGCAGGGCGGCGACCGAACCATGAAAGCGCTGGGAGGTCTGGCAGTGAAAAGCGGCCGATTCCGCTTTTCCGGGACGCGAAATCTCCAGTTGTTCGAGGTTGACCCCGGGAAGCCTGGCCAGGTTCTCCCACCAAGCCTGCGGCGGAAGGTAAAGCTCGTCGGGCCGAACCAGGTTGCCGACGCCGCTGCGCTCGTGCGCCTGCTCGATGCGAGCCCAGACGTGATCAAATTCGTCGCGCAAACGATCGGGCTCGTCGGCGACCACGAGGGCGTTGGGCAGAAGGTCGAAGAGGGTGCGATTGGCGCCGGCGACCGGTGCATAAAATTCCCATCCCGGAAAAACCGGGACGCCGCCGGAACGGACTGCCTGCTCCACCCCGCCACCGCTGAGGCGCTCCCCGGACAACCGGGCATGAATGGCGCCGAGCAGGTCTTCGCTGACCGGGGTCTCGGTAAGAGGAAGAAGCAGGGTCTCGTCGATCGGCGTCGAAGATCGTTGTGTGGCCGGGTCGAACTTGCGGATCGACTCGACTTCGTCGCCGAAGAACTCGACTCGCCGCGGGCGATCCGCCTCGGGAGGATAAACGTCGAGAATTCCCCCCCGCAGGGCGTACTCCCCAGGCATTTCCACCAGGTCGGTCGCGACATAGCCGACGGTGGTCAAATGACCTAACAAGCGATCGAGCTCAATCGTCTCCCCCCGCCGTACCACACGCGCCAAGTCGGCATAGTACTCTGCCGCACGCAAGCGCCAGGCGGAGGCGGCGATGGGCGCAACCAGAATGGAGACCGCCCCGCTGGCCGCCTTCCAAAGCGTTACCGCGCGTTCTTCCTGGATCTCGGGATGAGGCGAGAGATTTTGAAACGGCAGGACATCGCCACTCGGAAGCGCCGCGATCGAATTCTGATTGCCACCCAGCAGGCCGCGAAACGCCAATAACACCGGAACCAGATCCTCTGCGGCGCGATTATCGGGAACCACCACGAGGAAGGGCCGGCCCGAGGCGCGTTGCAGCAAGACCAGAAGCAACGCTTTGGCCGTGGGGACGAGGCCAGTGACACTCATCCGTCCCGTGCCCTCGTGCAGATGGGAGGTTACACGCGAGAAAGGAGGTAGTTTTTCCACGTCCGCGAAGAGATCGCGAACGAAGGACAGAACCATTGCCTTTTGATTTTAACAGGAGCGTGCGCGACGCGGGCAAGCTTGACCTGTGCGGCGGAAACCAAACCTCGATCGCTTCAGCTGCGCAGCACAGGTCTGGTTAGACATGTGGGGCCACCCCCACCGTTGATCCCCAACTCGGAGCCCGAGAAGGTACGAACATCAAATCCCGCAGCCCGTAGCTTGGCGTTGGTGCTGCGGTTCTCCTCCAAGGCGAGGAGCCGCCGATTTCCGAGCGAGAGCACATTACAGGCTAGGGTCTCTCTTTCCCGGTAGTCTATTTCGAGCAAACTGTAGCCCCGAGCCTGCAGCAGTTCCACGGTCTCGACCGCCAGCCAGGGCAGATCGACCAGCGCCGTCTGGTCATCGAGCAGGCTGAGGAGCGACATCAGGTGCAAGCAGGCGGATGGACCCGAGCCATAAGGCAGAGGTGCCGAGATCACCTCAATCCCCATCGGAGCAAGCACGCTGCGCAGTTGAGCGATTCCCGCCAGATTGGTTCGGTAGCCGTGCCCTACCAACAAGGTCTTCGCATCCAGCCATACCATGTCCCCGGCCTCGGTTGAAGCAGGCTCGGTGATTTTCGTCAGCATCACCACGTTGGCCATGATCCGAGCAAAATCCAGCTGCAGCTGGGCTTCCGCGATGCGGTTCGGTTTCGCCGGGCGCATCACGATCCATCCGAAATCCGTGGGCAGTGAAGCATCGTGGGTGTAGACAGCATCCAGCGTGAACTCGTTGGCCGGGGGCAGTTCCAATACTTCGGCGCCCGCCATGTCCAGTTGCCGACACACCTCGGCATGCTGGGCCTGAGCTTTTTCGAAATCGGGTCGGTGGAGAAATCCGAGCTGTTCCCATCGCGCCGCGCGCTCCGCCTTGTCCCAACCGGCCGTACGCGGCGAGCAGACCACCACCCGGCGCAGCCCATCGACCATCGAATGTCCGTTCGACTGCGCTGTCTCCGCGGGCAGCGGCGGATCGACAAGCGATTTTCCGGGTTGCTGCACCATGCAAGGAATCTAAGCTCGGGCTGGGGAAAAAAGCAATCCTGATGGCCGTGAAGGAAAGGGTGAGCCGACCCCGGGCTTTGGTTAGGATTTGGGGGAACCAGAAAAAGGGACGGCCCGGAGCCCCCCAAGACCGTCCTCTATGACCCTCCCGGTTAGAAAGGGCTTGCTCAGAGAAGACTAGGGCAGCCTTGTGTCACCAGTATTGCGAGGATGTGAATTTCCCGTAAATTCTTGCCCGGCTTTCGGCCCCCCACGCTTTTCTTGACGCCGCCTTCCCCAGAGGAGGTCTCCTGACGGTCGCGCCGATGCGCTCGCGGGCACGCCACACTGGTACCATGGTTTTTCGGCCCTTGCGGAGGTGCTATGGCCCGCCAAGTCGAGATTTCGCGCAGACTACAGAAACGCGCCGAGCAATTCCTTCCCGGGGGTGTCAATTCGCCGGTGCGAGCGTTCCGGGCAGTAGGTGGGGAGGCGCCGTTCATTGTACGCGGCGAGGGTTCGCACATTTTCGATGCGGACGGAAATGCCTATATCGACTATGTGGGTTCTTGGGGGCCGCTGATTCTGGGGCATGCCGCCCCTGCTGTCGTCGAGGCCGTCACTCGAGCCGGGCGCAACGGCACGAGCTTCGGCGCCTCTACTCCCAGCGAGGCGGATCTGGCGGAAATCGTGACCTCGGCGTTTCCCCAGATGGAGAAAGTACGCTTCGTCAACTCGGGGACGGAAGCCACCATGTCGGCCATCCGCTTGGCCCGCGCATACACTGAGCGCAAGTACATCGTGAAGTTCGAAGGCTGCTATCACGGCCACGCCGATGCCTTGTTGGTCAAAGCAGGTTCGGGCGTGGCCACTCTGGGAATTCCAGGATCGGCGGGCGTTCCAGAAGAATTCATTCAGTTCACGCTCGCCCTGCCTTTCAACGACACGGAGGCGCTCGAAAAGGCGTTTGCCAAATACAAGCGTCAGATCGCCTGCGTGATCGTAGAACCGGTCGTCGGCAACATGGGCTGCGTCTTACCCGGATCCGGGTACCTGGAGGCTCTGCGCGCGATCACCCGGCGAGAACAGAGCCTACTGATCTTCGATGAAGTCATGACTGGATTTCGCCTCGCTTTCGGCGGCGCCCAGGAGCTCTACGGGATCACTCCGGATCTGACCACCATGGGAAAGATTATCGGCGGTGGTCTGCCGGTGGGCGCCTATGGCGGCCGATCGGAGATCATGAATCTGGTTGCTCCCCTCGGGCCGATGTACCAGGCGGGAACGCTTTCGGGGAATCCGCTGGCCATGGCAGCCGGCTTGGCAACCTTGCAATACTTGCAGGAGCACAAGCACGAGATCTACCCGCGGCTGGAGCGGCTGGGCGCGGAACTTGTGACAGGCGTAGCCACGGCGGCGAAACAAGCAGGCATCCCGATGTCGTACAACCGGGTGGGTTCGATGTTCACATGGTTTTTCGCCCCTGGTCCGATCACAGACTGGAGCTCGGCTGCGAAATCCGATAGCGAAGCTTTTGGCCGCTTCTTCCGTTCCATGCTGGATGCCGGCGTTTACTTGCCGCCTTCGCAATTCGAGGCAGCTTTTCTGAGTGCTGCGCATACGGAGGAGGAGGTTCGCCAGACGGTTGTGGCAGCCAGACAGGCATTTCAACTGGTACACGCCTAACTTCCCTGGCCTGCCGAACACCTGGTCAAAACCGCGGTCGGCGGCAATCCTCGGTTGGTTGCAACCGGCTCCGATCCTCAGCCAAGCGAGGCCATCGCATGGTCCGTCTCTCCCCTAACCCGGGCGGAAACTGGCCGCTTGATCGCCCGCTTGCTCCCGTAACATCTGTTCCACGGTCACAAACTGGTATCCTTGCGATTTATACCTGGTGATCAAGCGATCGGTGGCGGCCACGGTTTGCGAACGATCGGCACCGAAGGCAGTCGGCCCTCCATCGTGGAGAAGAATCACCTCGCCGCCGCGAACCTGCTGGCACACTTTTTGCTCAATGTAGTCTTCTCCCTTCTCTTTCCAATCCCTACCCGTAACGCTCCACATCACCGGTTCGAGCCCCAGTTGGCGAGCGACTCGAAAGGTCCCGGGCCGGCGCCCGCCATACGGAGGGCGAAAAAAAGAGCTCTGATGCCCCACCGCGTCCGCCAGCACCTGCTGACATTGTTCGAGTTCCATTCTGGTCCGCCGTGGGGAGGCAAAAATCAGGTTGGGGTGGGAAAAGGTGTGGTTCCCAACCACGTGTCCTCGGTTGACCAGCTCGCGCACAATATCGCGCCGCTTGCTGACGTAGCGGCCGATGAGAAAGAACGTAGCCTGGACGCCGTGTCTGGCAAGAACTTCCAAGAGGCGGAGCGTGTGCGGGTCGTTTGGACCATCATCGTAGGTGAGCGCGAGCTTGCGAGAACCGCCAGGAAGGCCAATCAGGCTTCGCCCATACCACTGCCCCTTCGGTGACATGGTTTGATAGCCAGCCACGGAGGCGACGGCACCCGCAGCGCCGGCGAAGATGGAGCCAGCCATCATCTGCCGATTGTAACCGCGAATTGGTGCCGGCACTTCGGCGCGATCGCTGAAGAAGTAGTAGGTTGTGACCTTCGGGATGGTAAAGGACAGCCCAGCTAGTTTCGGACTGAACCAGGGGATCCTGCCCGATGGCCGCTATCGCTGATGGCAGATCAGGCGCCTCGAAGCAGAGAACCGCTTTATCTTTCGAGGGGTACGACTCAGCCCCCTTCCGCTCACCGTCTCCAGATGGTCGCAGTAGAGTTCAATCCCGAATCGCGCTTCGATCCGGTCCATACAATCCTCTCGGGCGTCGAGTATAGTCGGCGAAGTCCTATCGCGGGAGCGCGCAGAACGGCATTAAAACAACTCTAGACCCAGGCCGCTAGCGAGCGCGTTCGGCGGACATTGACGTCAAACCAGCGATCGTGCTGAGACCGCCGCGGTGATTGACTTGCCTTACCTCGAGCCCTAAGATTTCAGCCCAATGATTGGCCAGACCGTGTCCCGTTACCGCATTGTGGAAAAGCTTGGCGGAGGTGGAATGGGTGTGGTGTACAAGGCGGAGGACACTGAGCTCGGCCGCTTTGTCGCCCTGAAGTTCTTGCCAGAAGATCTAGCCCGCGATCGGCAGGCTTTGGAACGGTTTCGCCGAGAGGCGCGAGCCGCCTCCGCCCTCAACCATCCCAACATCTGCACCCTCTACGACATCGGGGAGCAAAACGGGCGGGTCTTCCTCGCCATGGAGTATCTGGACGGCATCATGCTGAAGTACCGCATCGGCGGACGTCCCCTGGAAAGAGATTTGCTCCTCTCGCTTGCGATTGACATTGCCGACGCGCTCGAGGCAGCCCATACCGCGGGCATCGTGCACCGAGATATCAAGCCGGCCAATATTTTCATCACCAAACGCGGACATGCCAAGGTGCTTGATTTCGGGCTGGCGAAGCGAGCCGCGACCGGCACCCGCCGAGAATCGAGTTCGGGCCCCAACGACCCTACGATCAGCTTAAGAGATCTCACGACGGACAATACAACTCAAGGCACTATGAGTTATATGTCGCCCGAGCAGGTCGCCGGCAAACCCCTTGATGAACGCAGCGACCTCTTCTCCTTCGGCGTGACTCTCTATGAGATGGCGACCGGCCGCCTGCCCTTCGATCGCGACACCCAAGGCGCAACCTACGGAGCCATCCTCTACGAACAACCCGAGCCCCCTAGTCACTGGAATCCACAGCTGGCGGCTGCGCTCGATGTGATCATCGCGAAAGCTCTCGAAAAAGATCGCTCGCTACGCTATCAACAAGCCTCCGAAATGCGGGCGGACTTGCTGCGGCTGAAGCGCGACACTGACAGCGGGCAGGTTTCGGCCGAAGGGCCAGGAAAAGTCACTACGCCGAAAGCTTCTCGAGGGATTTGGAAGACTGCGCTTCCGGGACTGGTTGCCTTGGTCATCGTAGCTGTAACCGCAGGCGTGCATTACTATCACTCGCGGCCGCAAGGCAACCGCCTGACCGACAAAGACACCGTCGTTCTTGCCGACTTCGCCAACAGCACGGGCGATGCAGTTTTTGACGATACCCTGAAAACTGCGCTCGGTATTGCGCTGAACCAATCCCCTTTTTTGAACGTTCTTTCCGACAACAAGGTCGCGGCAACGTTGAAGCTGATGATGCGCCCGCGCGACACCAAACTAACACCCGACGTGGTGCGTGAGGTTTGCCAGCGCGCCGGCAGCAAAGCGTACATTGCGGGAGCAATCGCCAGCCTGGGCGGCGACTATGTGCTGGGATTGAAGACGGTGAATTGCCAAAGCGGCGAACTTCTGGCGCAAGAGCAGGTCACAGCCACAACCAAGGAAAAGGTGCTGGAAACGCTGGGGACCGTCGCATCCAAGCTGCGCGGCGAACTGGGCGAATCGCTGGCTTCCGTCGAGAAACTCGACGTTCCGCTGGAACAGGCCACCACCTCCTCGCTCGCGGCCCTGCAAGCATACAGCCTCGGGTTACGTGCTTACCGGGAGAAAGGCCCAGCCGCTGCCCTGCCTTACGGTCAACACGCGATCGAACTCGACTCCAGGTTCGCCATGGGGTATGCGGCAGTGGCCAATGATTACTTCACCATGGGTGAGACGGGGCGCGCCAGCGAGTATTTCACCAAGGCATTTCAGTTGCGGGAGCATGCCAGTGAGCGGGAAAAGCTTGCGATCGCCGCACAGTACTACGGAACCGTAACCGGGGAATTGGAGAAAGCAGCCCAAACCTATCAGGAGTGGATTGCCAGTTACCCGCAGCGCAGCGGCCCCCACGTTGGTCTCGGCAACGTGTACTGCGAGCAGGGACAATACCAAAAGGCCAGGGATGAATTCAGGGAAAGCCTCCGCCTCGCTCCGGAGAGTGGAGGTCCCAACGTGAATCTCGCCAACACCCTGCTTGCCCTCGAGCGGTTCGATGAGGCGGGGCAGACCATCGAGCAGGCGCAGGCGCGGAAGCTCGATTACTACATGTTTCACAACCTGCTCTACGCTCTGGCTTTTCTTCGGGGCGATGCCTCAGCCATGACCGAACAGCAGCAATGGTTTGCGGGCAAGCCGGAGGAGAACTTTGGGCTTTCACTCGCATCCGACAGCGAGGCATACGAGGGTCATCTCGGCAAAGCGCGGAAATTGACCAAGCGGTTTGTGGAGTCCGCGATTCACGCTGACAGCAAGGAAAATGGAGCGATCTGGCTGGAGAATTCGGCCTTGCGCGAGGCGGCCGTCGGTAACCTGAGGGATGCCAAGCAAGCAGCCACCGACGGGTTGAAGCTGGTTCCGACCAGTCAGGGAGTCGAGGTCGAAGCCGCGCTGGCTTTTGCCATGGCGGGCGATGCGGCCCATGCCGAATCGCTAGCGCCAGACCTGAACCAACGTTACCCGCTCGACACCCAGGTCGAATCTCTGTGGCTTCCCGTGATTCAGGCGCAACTGGCGCTGAACCACAAGGATGCGACTGGCGCAATCAACCGCCTGCAAGCCGCCTTGCCGCCGATTGAATACGGCCAGATACAGTTCCTCGTCAACACCTCCTGCCTTTACCCCACATATATTCGTGGCCAAGCTTACCTGGCGGCTGGGCAGGGCAAAGAAGCTGCCGTCGAGTTCCGCAAGATCCTCGACCACAGCGGCATCGTGTGGAACTGCGTGACAGGAGCATTGGCCCACCTGGGCGTGGCGCGTGCCAATGTTTTGCAAGCCAGAGCCTCGCAAGGGACAGACGCCGATGCCGCCCGCGCCCGCGCCCTGGCAGCTTACAAAGATTTCCTCACCCTCTGGAAGGACGCCGATCCTGATATCCCTATCCTGAAGCATGCCAAGGCCGAGTACGCGAAGCTGCAATAGGCTCAGGATCGATTTGAGAAGCAAGCGATCTGGTAAACCAACTGGGTCGAAAATCGCCACCTCCTTATGCCGGGGTTCCCGTAGGTTCGATTCGATAACCGAGCATTTGGAGTGTCCGGATCATTCGTGCAGTACGGACTCGCCTGGACTTTTCGGATACTGCCGGACCTCGTTCCTCATAGCG
>DASPVV010000047.1:0-6351 GCA_035622175.1 Terriglobales bacterium
CGTCAAAGCCTTTCAGGCTGCGGGTGCAACTGCATCACGGACTGGCATGGACTTCCTCTTTACCTTTCCGTGGCTGAGGACTGTAGACGTTCGGAAATAATCGCCGCGTTAGAAGAATCGGGGTAACCACTGGTTCGAGGGTATTCCCTCAGACCATCGAAAGCCGAAATTTCTGGGCTGATGGATTCATTTGCTTGCGGACTGCTGTGGCTGAACCCTTTTGGAACACAGGGTCTAAGTGCTTGGAAATTGCGTCAGGCTCCAAACTGTCTCAGGTGGTGATCTATGTGGAGATAGGCGTGGCGCTTCCGCTCAGTCCGCGACAACTGACCAAGCACCGCGTGAGGAGTGAATTCCCGATCCCAGCCACAGAACTGGTCAAATAGCGTGCGAAGTCTCTCGACATCCGACGCAAACTCCACTGGCTGAGTACCACCCTGCTGCTGATCCATTTCAGGGCGCGTTTTGAAGCCGTGTACCCATGGAATCGGAACCCAAAGCGCCAGCGTTTTCATAAGAGTGCGTGTGAAAAAATTCGTCGCGGGGCTAACGTATTTCTGGCCCAGAGCCGCCTGGAAAGAATCACTTAAGTGACAGATCATCTGATGAGCCGACATGCTGCCCCAACGGGGCTGGCTGTCGGGACGCACCTTGCTCAGGCGATCCAGCAACTCCTTCTGGTCGCGATCATTCAGCAGAGTTCTCATCGGTTTTGGGCAACCCCTCCTGCAGCCTCCATTCTGTCCCATCCGCAAAGTTAACTTCTACCACTCCGACTTGAACGTGCAAGTAAGCAGCCGCCAAATTCTGAGCATTCCGAACTAAGATCGAAGGAGGGAGAATCGGACTAATGACACCATGATCTCGGGGAAAAGTGACCGCGCTCTCGTGAGGAGAGATCAGCAGCTCATGAACATTGTCGGCGCCAATACCAACCACAAGAAGCCGGTTCGGATCGGCACGGCATCCATCCGGCACAACAAACACTGCGACAATCTTAGCGTTGACTACCGATTTCTCGGAGATATTTGACAGGACGAACTGCACGCCGAACGCGTCGTAATGCAGGCTCACAATGTGCAGTGGCGCGTCCTTTTGTACTGGCGCATAAATGCCATCAAAGGTGCGATTCCTGCCGGTCCTACCAAGTACCTCTCCAAAGGAATCTGCCCCTCTATCGCAGCTATCCGGGAACCCCATGATCCTCTGAAACTCGATCGCGCAAGCACGGTCTTACTTTGGTAACTCGTTCTACCTTTCCTTAGCAATCTAGAATTTCATGAGGTACCCGGCGAATGGTCGAACGACAATGAATCCGCAGTCGTTTCAAGAGGTCAGCCAAAACAAGCCCGAGGCGATTCCAGTTGACGTGGGGCAGCAGATCGTAAGTCGTGCGCGGCGGTTGACCTTCACCGTTGCTGTGACTTTGGCATTAACCTTGGGGATCGTATCATGCACTCTTTTCTGGTCTGATCGAGCAACCAGCGCCGCCTACTGGTTTGACCTCCAGCAATGGGTATGTGCACTTGCAGCTCCTGTATTACTTTTCGATTTATACGCGTTTTATCAACAATTGCGGCTTCGGCGGATTGGACAGCAATTGGCTGAGCGAGATCAATTATTTCAACTCGTCAGCGAAAACGCCGCTGACATGATTGCCGTGGTTGACAGCGATGGCCGCCGACTCTATAACAGCACTGCGTATCAAAAGATTCTCGGATACTCTCCGGAAGAGTTAACGGCAACTTGGTCCAATGAGCAAGTTCATCCAGATGATCGCCAACAATTATTGAATGCAGAGGAGAAAGTGCGCCTGGGTGGCAAGGGAGAGCGACTGGAATACCGGATGCGCCACAAGGACGGTTCCTGGCGCACTTTGGAATCGATCGTGTGTGCGATGCGACACCCCAGAGATCAGAGTCACAAACTTGTAATTGTGAATCACGACATCACCGAGCGAAGGCATGCAGAAGAGAAGTATCGTGCCATCTTCGAAGATGCTGTTGTAGGAATTTTTCAGATGACCCCGGAAGGTCGTCCGCTAAACATTAACCGGGCGCTGGCGCAAATTCATGGCTACCACTCTCCGGAACATTTCATGGCGGAGGTCTCGAACCTGTTTTCTCAGCTATTTATCGATTTCCGCCAAATCGATGAATTGAAGCGCGTACTGGACGAAAAGGGTGTAGTGCGCAGTGCGGAGGTGGAAGTTCTCTGCCGAGATCGCACGACAAAGTGGGTTTTGGCAAATGTGCGGGCCGTGCGTGATAGCGACGGCAAGGTCGCGCTTCATGAAGGGACGCTTGAAGACATCACAGACCGCAAAGCCGCCGAGAAGCAGGTCAAATTCCTCGCTTACTGCGATGTTCTTACGGGACTGCCCAACCGGACT
Organism: Terriglobales bacterium; assembly: GCA_035622175.1. Classification (GTDB taxonomy): domain Bacteria; phylum Acidobacteriota; class Terriglobia; order Terriglobales; family Acidobacteriaceae; genus JAFAGX01. The sequence continues at coordinate 2,393 of DASPVV010000047.1, forward strand.
CTCCTCCAGGATCGCTTGGGTAAGGCACTTGCGGGTAGTCGTCGCCGGAAGGACACAGTTGCGCTTTTGTTCCTTGACCTCGACCGGTTTAAAGTCATCAACGACTCACTTGGCCACTCGTTCGGCGATCTGCTGTTGCGGAAAGTAGCAGATCGTCTAATGGGACACGCCCGCGAGCAAGACACAGTGGCTCGAATTGGCGGCGACGAATTCGTCATGGTGCTGACTGGTTTAAAAGATATGACAGATGCAGCGGTCGCTGCGCAACGGGTTATGGATACGATGATTACCGAATTCGTCATTGAAGGCCGTTCGTTGAGCGTCAACTGCAGCATGGGAGTCAGCATTTTCCCTCAACATGGCTTGGACAGCGAGACCCTGATCAAGAATGCAGATGCAGCCATGTATTCTGCCAAAGAGAGTGGACGCAATAGGTTCACGTTCTTTTCAGAGGAGATGAACGACCAGGTCGAGCAGCGATTGATGTTGGAGCACGGATTGCGAGCGGCACTCGATAGGAAGGAATTCTTCCTTATGTTTCAACCGCAGATGGACATCGCCACAGGAGCGATTGTCGGGTTGGAAGCGCTCCTCCGGTGGCAGCATCCCGAGTTGGGCTTAGTGGCACCGGACAGATTCATTCGCATTGCTGAACATAGCGGCCTGATCTCGCCCATCGGTACATGGGTGCTGAGAACAGCCTGCGCTCAGGCTCGAAGGTGGCAAGATGAAGGGAATTGCACAATACCGGTTGCAGTGAATGTGTCAGCGGTGCAGTTTCGTCAGCCGGGCTTTCAAGAACTCATTGGCAGCGTACTCAGCGAGACCGGCCTCCTCGGCCAATACCTCGAACTGGAGCTTACGGAAAGCCTTTTGCTCTCTTACGCAGACATGACGGCCTCCGTTCTTTTGGAATTGAAGGGCATGGGGTTGAAGCTGTCCATCGACGACTTTGGTACGGGCTACTCCAGCCTCAGCTACCTAAAGCAGTTTCCGTTTGACAAGCTCAAGATTGACCGCTCCTTCATCCGCGACGTCGCGGTGAATTCTGATGACGCGGCGATCACCACCGCAATCATCAGAATGGCGAAAAGTCTGGGTCTCAAGGTAATTGCTGAAGGAGTGGAAAACGAAGCGCAAATGTCGTTCCTGCGGGCACTTTGCTGCGACGAGATTCAAGGCTACTACTTTAGCAAGCCTTTAACGGCCGATGAGGTTTCCGCTACGCTTCGACCCGATCCTGTTCAACACGCAGCTTCGATATGTGCTCCGCAGACAAGACAGCTGACCATATGCACTCCGCAAACAAGACCGCAGACCATGAGCACCAAAGGGGAAAACCGTCGCGAGTACGCACGAATAAAAGTGAGTGTGCCGTTCGAAATACAGACTGACGCGAGCCGCGGCCCGATTCGTGGTGCTACTACCGATTTGAGCTTGGGCGGCTGCTACATCGAGTCAATTTTCCCATTTCCAATCGGGACCAATTTGGATATCAAGCTTTCCATCCAAGCCACGGTGTTGATCTCCGCCATCGTGGTTACCTGCGATCCGCAGGTGGGAAATGGAATAAGGTTCAACACGATGCTTGCCGAGGATCGGGAAGCGCTTGCAGCCTTCCTGGAAGCCGCTCATCAAGCCCAGGACTCGGGCGCCAGGGGAGTTGGCGCGAGTTAGGCGATGAAAGGGGCGCGGTCTCGACTCGCGTGCGCGAGGGGGCATAGTTTTTCTTCTGGATCGTGGGTTTGGCTACCTTGAATTCGTTGTTCACAATTATGGGTAGCCACTTTCATCGCTTTACTCGCTTATGCGTTTCCGCGATGGTAGCCAGTCTTGCCTAGCCCTTCGGGAGCAGCGGGGTGATGCTTGTGATCGTCAATGGCTAGGTGGCATGCGAGTTGCATATTCCATACCAGTCAGGGGATTGGTTCTTCTTCCTCAACAAGAGTAGCGGGCGAACCTCCACCGAGTGTTACAAGACATCGCCTTTTGTGGGTTGGGTTGTGGGTTGAGAATTCTTAGGGGAAAAATTACCCCGAACGCTACCTTTGTAAGAAAGCCCTCGGTTCGAGATCAGCTCCGACGACCGGAACCTAGTGGTTAACTGATACGTCCTGGCATCCAGTTGCCAAGACTAGGATTCCAGCAGCGACCGTAACTTGTGAGCGTATCTGCGGCTCGAAGTGACCACAGTGCCTTCTCCCAGTACGATGTCGTAAACCCCATCGAACATTGGACGAATCTCGCTAATGCAGCCACCGTTCACGATGGCCGATTTCCGCACGCGAATGAAGTCGTGTGGCGCCAGCTTCTCTTCCAGATGAGCCAGGGTTTCCCGCAACAGGTGACTGTCTTTGGCGGTGTGTATGCAGGCATAGTTTCCCGAGGCTTCGATCCACAAAACATTCGAAACGGGAACAAAGAAAATCCTCTTCCTGTCCTTCACCACGAAGCGTTCCAACGGGCGCAGACTTCGCAGGGATTCGAGCAGTGGTTCGAGATCCCGATTGGCTTTCCCACGCTGTTCGAGGACCTGGCGCGCGTGAACCAGGGCCTTGGCAAATCGCTCCTTGTCATACGGTTTCAAGAGATAGTCAACGGCGTGCACTTCGAACGCGCGGATCGCATGCGCATCGTGAGCCGTAACGAAGACATATACGGGAGCGGGGCCGGCCGATGGCTCCACATTTTCGATAACTCCAAAACCATCCAGATCCGGCATCTGCACATCCAGAAAAACGATGTCGGGATGAAGTTCATTGATCTGCTCCACCGCATCTATTCCGTTCGCCGCCTCGCCCACAACTTCAATGCCGTCGTGTTTGGCCAGATAGCGGCGGACACCGCGCCGGGCGATCGGCTCGTCATCAACGATGAGGACTCGTGTCTTCATGCGAACTCCGTAGTGGAATGGTGATGACGGCCTCACAGCCTCGGCCGTCGCCGCCGATCAGCTCGAGCGACGACTCGTCCCCGTAGAGCTGTTTCAAGCGTGACTGCACGTTGCTGAGTCCCACGCCGAATCGCAGGCGCGATCCCGGTGCCGGACCCGGGCCATCATCGCGGACGCTAAGCCAAACTCTGCCGTTGTGGCGTTTGGCAGCGATCTCTAGCCGGCCTGCAGCGGAATCGACGCTGATGCCGTGCTTGATGGCATTCTCAACCAGCGGCTGAAGCGCCAGGCTCGGTACATAGACTGCGAGAAGGTCAAGTGGCACCTCCATGTGAACTTTCAACCGATCATGAAAGCGTGTCTGCTCAATCTCCAGATACTTGCCGATGAACTCAAGCTCGCTCTGCAAGGTGGTCTCGTTCTCCCGCCGTTCCAGGGCCATGCGCAGCAAGTCGCCGAGGCAGACCAGCAGATGGCTCGCAGCATTGACATCTTCCTGCATCAGGACTCCAATAGTGTGAAGACTGTTGAACAAAAAGTGCGGATGTAACTGGCTCTTAAGGTTCTCAAGTTCGGCATGAGAGAGCTGCGTCTCCAGTTGCGCCGCTCTAGTCTGGCGCTCCATAGCGGCCTGGTAAAAGTGGATCGACTGATACAAGCCCACAACTAGCCAGTACGTAAGCATGCCAGTAAAGCTCATAGATAGAACACTGACTGCGAACGGCGGGAGAAGGCGCAGCACGCCAGGATCAGTCACGCGAAAAACTGACCGCAGAAGTCCACGGCTCAGAAAGTATTCGGTGACAGATGCCAGGGGAGCCATCATGAGCGACGTGATTGTGTGGATCGCTATATGAGGTACAAACCTCGGCCCCGTCAACGGGAACCGTTTGGCCAGACCAATCACAAGCGGTGTGTACGCCGCCCATACGTACCAGTAGACAAGTTCGAGCGCACCCACGATCACCCAACTGACGTGCATACCCTGTACCTTCACCAGCACGATCCTGCGCACGACAAACAACAGTCCTACAATCGTCCACGCACACAGGATCAAAATCCATCT
>DASPVV010000048.1:0-8499 GCA_035622175.1 Terriglobales bacterium
TTACCCGGTGGCGGCAACTTCCCGGTCGATTTTGCCATTGTGTCGGCGGCCGAGCCTGAGCAGGTCAGCCAGCTCGCGGAAAAGATCGTGCAGAAAGCCATCGCCAGCGGCCTGTTCATCTACGCCGACACCGACGTCAAATTCGACCAGCCCCAGACGGAAGTGGTTTTTGATCGTGATAAGCTACGCTCGCAAGGCGTGGACCTGAGCCAGGCCGGCCAGGATCTCTCCACCATGCTGGGCGGAAATTACGTCAACCGCTTCAGCATTCAAGGCCGCAGTTACAAAGTCATCCCACAGGTACAGCGTGTCGAGCGGCTGACGCCCGATCAGCTTTCGCACATCTATGTGAAGGGATCGGCCGATAAGCTCGTGCCTCTCTCTACATTCGCTACCCTGAAAACTACCACCGAACCGCGCTCGCTGAACAAATTTCAGCAATTGAACGCCGTGCGCATTCAGGGGGTGATTCCGCCCAATGTTCCCCTCGACAAAGCTCTGACGTTCCTGGAAGATCAGGCAAAGCAAGTTCTGCCGCAGGGATTCACTTACGACTACGCCGGCGAATCGCGCCAGCTCCGGGTTGAGGGCAGCAAGTTTCTCGGCACGTTTCTTCTGTCGGCCATCCTGATCTACCTTGTGCTGGCCGCCCAATTTGAGAGCTTCCGCGACCCCTTCATCATTCTCGCGGGGTCGGTACCACTGGCCATCTCCGGATCGCTGACGTTCTCGTTCCTCGGCTTCACGACTCTCAACATCTACAGTCAGGTGGGTTTGATCACGCTTGTCGGCTTGGTCTCGAAGAACGGAATTCTGATGGTGGAATTCGCCAATCACTTACAGGAAACCGGCAAAAGCAAACTCCAGGCCATCATCAGCGGAGCCAGCACGCGTCTCCGCCCGATCCTGATGACCACCGCCGCCACCGTGTTCGGCCACGTTCCGCTTGTGCTGGCGCGCGGCTCCGGCGCCGGAGCGCGCAACAGCATCGGCATCATGCTGGTGAGCGGCATGATTATCGGCACAGCCTTTACGCTGTTCGTAGTTCCATCCATCTACATGTTGGTCGCCAAAACTCACACTGCGTTCCCGGATGAAGATAGGAAAAAGATCGTTCTGCGCGAACCGGTCGAGGCGATCTGAAGGAAGGCCTCGTCATCTGCGGTCTTCATCTCGCAGTAAGCCCGAAATCGGGAAAGGCGCGTCCACAACCACCCGCCTTCGGGCGGTGTCATAAGTTGATCAGCAAGGACACGAAGGCACACGAAGGAAACCCGGCGACAACCTTTGCGGTCCTTCGTGCCCTTCCTGGGTTTGAAATCAGAACATCTCTAACGACGTCGGCCGTGTCAAGGGACTTGGGCTTTTAATTGCCGCATACCGAGGCACGTTACCCGACAGCCCATGCGCACTAGCTCCCCTCGAGAGACGAATGACTACTTGGATTGCCTTTTTATCCAAGCGCACGACTCGAGTTCCCATTCCTCATCCTGTTGGTGGCGATGCCACCAGACAGCTCTTCGGTCACGGTGATCATGCGGTGTTATGCGGTACAGATGGCAAGCCTGGGAGCGCTTCTCGCGCAATCTTGGCGCGGCCTGCAAAATGACGCGTCGATTGCCGAGTTGGACGGGTGATGCTGGCGGGCCTGGCCAGTAAGAACGCTATTCTCGCTGTCGAGTTTGCCGAACCGTTGCGGGAGAGGGGTCAACCTCTTGGGGAAGAGACCTCGGAAGCCGCCACCTCCTGCGGTTGACGAACCCCTACGATAGAATCTTTCGAGCGCATGCCTCGATGGGTCTACGCCGCGTTTGTGTTGCCCCTGCTTGGGGTGGCCTTAACCCAGGTTCCTGCCTCCCCGCCGCTTCCCCGATTCCTTGACGTAGGCAAAAAAGTTGGGCTTTCCGTTCCCCATATTTCCTCTCCCGAGAAGCGTTACATCGTGGAATCGATGAGCGGGGGCGTCGGCCTCATCGATTGCGACAATGACGGCAAGCTTGACATCCTCACGGTGAATGGTTCGACGGTCGAACGCTATCAGCAGGGTGGCGACTTCATGATCACTCTGTATCACCAGGAGGAGGGTTTCCAGTTCACCGACATCACGAAATCTGCGGGTCTCACGCGAAAGGGCTGGGGAATGGGCGTCGCCGTGGCCGATTACGACAATGACGGGCTGCCCGACATCTACGTGACCGGCTATGGCGGCAATGCTCTCTATCACAACCTGGGGAATTGCAAGTTTGAAGATGTCACCGAGAAAGCCGGAGTCGTGGGAGGCGGATTCAGCACCGGCGCCGCCTGGGGCGATTATGATCGCGACGGCTACGTGGACTTGTTTGTCTCCCGCTACGTGCACTTTGATATGCACCAACTTCCCAGTTTCGGTACGAACGTGAAGAACTGCAGCTTTAAGGGCATTCCGGTGCAATGCGGACCCTGGGGCATGTTGGGGGAATCCGATCTACTTTTTCACAATCGCGGCGATGGGACATTTGAGGAGGTGTCGAAGAAGGCAGGGGTGGACGACCCCAACAAGTATTACGGACTGGGAGTCATCTGGGTCGACTACGACAATGACGGCTGGCCGGATCTGTTCGTCGCCAACGACTCCGGTCCCAATTACCTGTATCACAACCGACACAACGGCACCTTCGAAGAGCTTGGCATGCTCTCCGGGGTTGCCTTGAGTGGCGACGGCGTGGAAGAAGGATCGATGGGGGTCGACTGGGGGGACTACCTGCACGAGGGCCGCTTCTCCTTGTTCGTCACCAACTTTACCGAGCAGCCCGACGAGCTCTATCACAATTTAGGGAGGCAGGGTTTCGCGGATGTGAGCTACGCCGCCAAACTTGCCCGTGCGACCTATCCGTGGGTGGGCTGGGGAACAGGATTTTTCGACGCGGATAACGACGGCTGGCTCGATCTTTTCCTGGCGAACGGCCACGTCTACCCGCAATTGGACCAAGCCCGCGGCAGTGTCCCTTACCGCCAGCCCATGCAGCTGTTTCGTAACCAGCGCGACGGCACCTTTGCCGATCTTTCCTACCTGCTGTCCGCCATACCGCCTGCGTCACGACGGGGCGTGGCCTTCGGCGACCTCAACAATGACGGCAAGGTCGACTTGCTCATCCTCAACACCGGTGAGCCTCCAACCTTGCTGCTGAATGATACGGCGACCAAGAATCATCGCGTACTATTCCGGCTGGTGGGCACGAGCAGCAATAAGTCTGCCATTGGAGCGCGGGTCACGGTGAAAGCGGGGAAGATGGTCCAGATGAATGAAGTTCATGGAGGCGGAAGCTATCTTTCGCAGAATGACCCGCGATTGCACTTCGGTCTGGGGAACGCGGCGCGCATGGACGAAGTCGAGATCCGCTGGCCGAGCGGTCGGCGCGAGCAACTGCTCGAGGTTCCAGCTGATTTCATCTACACCGTCGTCGAAGGCCAGGGCATTCAGCAGAAAATGGCGCTCCCCGCATTATGAGTCGGCAGCGTCGGTGGGGGCGGCGCCAACCTGGTTGAGCCCGCAGGCGTCTGAGTCCGGCTCGCCCTCGGCCCAGGGAGCGATCGAGTATGATGGAACCATCGCAGCCGCGGTCGCCGTCCATGCTCCCGTTCAAACTGGTTTACAGCGATGACTACTATCTCCCGATCGGGGCGCATATCTTCCCGGCGGAAAAGTATCAGCAGGTGTACAAGCGGCTGATGCACACGGGAGTCGCCGAGCCCGGCGACTTTGTCACTCCGCAATCCGCGTCCGACCGGGACATATTGTTGGTCCACACTCCGGGCTACGTTCAAAAGCTCAAGACGGGCACACTCTCGGCGCGCGAGGAACTCGAGATGGAGATTCCGTATTCGCCCGAGTTGGTGCGGGCCTTCTGGCTGGCGGCGGGAGGATCGATTCTGGCGGCTGAGTTCGCCCTTCGCGACCGGGTGGCGTTCAATCTCGGGGGTGGATTTCATCACGCCTTTCCCGACCACGGTGAGGGCTTTTGCATGATCCATGATGTTGCCGTCGCCATTCGCCGCCTGCAGCGCGATGACAAGATTCACCGCGCCATGACGGTCGATTGCGATGTCCACCATGGCAATGGGACGGCCGCCATTTTTGCCGGCGTGCGCGTTCCTTCCCCGTCGCTGCCCTCGGCCGGCGCCCCGCTCCTCGGTCCGGCTCCGGCCAAACTACGAGAGGCACACGCCGGAGAAGTCTTCACCATCTCCCTGCACCAGGAACACAACTACCCGGCTTTCAAACCACCGTCCTCGATCGATGTGGATCTGCCCGACGAAGTTGGCGACCAGGAGTATTTGGGGTGGTTGGATCATGCCCTGAGCTCGGGGCTGCGCCAGTTTAAGCCGGACCTGCTGTGTTACATCGCGGGCGCCGACCCTTACCGTGAAGATCAGCTGGGCGGGCTGTCGCTCACCATCGAAGGTCTCAAGTGTCGGGATGAACTCGTGTTCCGCGTGGCCCGCACCCAGGACATCCCGGTGATGGTTACCTTTGCCGGAGGATACGCCCGGCGGGTGGAAGACACGGTGACCATTCACGCCAATACGGTAATCGCGGCCAAAGAAGTCTTCACCACGGTGGGGAGCCATTAGAGCATCCCTGTTCCGAGGCAGGGGGAAGCGGTTGCGGCGCTATCGACTCCGCGCGCGGTAGGAGTCAGCCGGGGGGTTAGAGTGGCGAGCGGGAATTAGGAACGGATGGGGGCGAGCGATGCCGGCTTGACGGTAGAATGGTTCTGTCTTTATGTTTGAAAATCTTCAAGAAAAACTCCAGCGTGCCTTCAAGACCCTGCGCGGCCAGGCCGTCCTCAACCGGGAGAATATTCAGCTGGCGCTCGAAGAGATTCGCCTGGCTCTTGTCGAGGCCGACGTCAACTTCAATGTTGTCAAGCAGCTGATCGCCCACCTGGAGGCGAGAGCCATCGGCCAGGAAGTGCTGACGGCACTCTCGCCCGGGCAGCAGGTCATCAAGATTGTTCGCGACGAACTGGTCGAAACCCTGGGCCGCGACACCGCGCGCCTGAAGTTTGCCTCTCAGCCTCCGACGGTGGTGCTGATGGCCGGGTTGCAGGGGTCGGGCAAGACTACCACCTCGGGCAAGCTGGCGCATTGGCTGAAGAATGGCGGACACCGGCCCCTGCTGGTCTCAGTCGACGTGTATCGTCCCGCTGCTCGGGAGCAGCTCAAAATCGTGACCCAGGCAATCAAGGCCAACCTCTATGAAGGAGAGGTCGGGGAGAGCAATACCGCCACGGTGGAGCGGCTGGCGAAAGAAGCTCGTCGCGAAGCGGTCAATACCGGCTGCGATGTGCTCATTGTCGATACTGCCGGACGGCTGCACATTGACGAACGGCTCATGGAAGAGATGCAGTCGCTGAAACGCTTGCTCAATCCGCAGGAGATTCTGTTCGTCGCCGATGCCATGACGGGCCAGGATGCGGTCAATTCCGCCGCCGAGTTCCACAAGAGGCTCTCCCTGACCGGCGTCGTGCTCACCAAGATGGACGGCGATGCCCGCGGCGGCGCGGCCCTCTCCATCCGTCAGGTCACGGGCCAGCCCATCAAATTCATCGGTGTGGGGGAGAAGTACGATGCACTCGAGCCCTTTTATCCCGACCGTGTTGTTTCCCGCATTCTGGGGATGGGCGACATTCTCTCGCTGATCGAAAAGGCGGAGCAGCATGTCGATAAGCAGAAGGCGCAAGATATCGCGAGCCGGGCGCTGAGCGGGGATGGCTACTCCCTGGAGGATTTCCGCGATCAGCTTCGGCAGGTGAAAAAGATGGGCTCCATCCAGAACCTCATGGGGATGTTGCCGAGCGTTGGGCCGTTTGCCGGATGGCAGAAACATGCCGACAAGGTTGACGAACGGCAGATCAGCCGCATCGAGGCCATTATCAATTCCATGACCGCCCATGAACGAGTGCACCACGAGGTCATCAATGGTAGCCGGCGCAAACGCATCGCGCGCGGTTCCGGCACCACCATTCAGGAAGTCAATAACCTGCTCCGTCAATACGCCCAGATGCGGAAAATGTTCAAAGAGATGGGGAAGGCAAGCTTTGCGCGCAAGCTGGCGGGCATGAAACTCCCCGGCATGTGACCGCCGTCCAGATCGATGCTCGAGAACACTTCAGGTCGCCTTGGGCAGTTGCCAGCGACGAACGCGGACGCGATCTCTTGCCGCTCGCTCGAGAAACGTTTTTGGAGATGGAGAGAACGATGGCGGCGACAGGTGGTGACAGGGGAGCTGGCCCTAATCCTTCAGTGGAACCATGGTTTTATCGCCCGTACAAAACGTGGCCACGCGCGACAATCCGCCTTCTGGCTCCCTGACCAAAAGGACGGGGCCGTAGCAATAGACCGCATGCCCGTTCTCGGCGAGGTACCACTTCCCGCCGCCCTGGCGAGCCGCGACCGGCCGCACTTGAGCGGGCGGCTGCACCGGCGCGGCGATGGGCGCCGCCGAGAGACACAACGCAACCACGAACATTGCCAGAAGGTTCACAGGATTCGCCCGGCCCCTGAAATTTAAATCGTGATCACGAACCGGCGCACCAAGGTGACATCGTCCGCGTCAGGGTGGGGGGGGACCGGCTTTGCCTTGCTAGTGTTCGGTCCCGGCTTCTTCTGGTTCTTGTCCTGGGTCGACGGAGTCTTAACCTGGGCGTGCTCTTGTGCCTCAGCCTGGGCCTGAGCTTCGGCGCGCTGCGTCTGAATGGCTTGCTTCCTCAAGCGGCTTAACTGGGAGCTGTCCTGAAAAAGCGAGCGAATCAAGGCACGTTGACTCTCGATGGTTCGTCCCTGTTCGAAGACAAGCAGGGTCATCAGGCTGTAGGAGATTACGAACAGGACCACCAAGATAGGAAGTGCGGAACCGCCTGGCTTAGAACCCGGGTTTGCACCCAGGATCGGCTTGCCATCCAAGCTCGGTGTCCGCGGGACATCGCCGCACGTCCAGCTCAACACATTTCACCTCGATCGGTGCCTCAGACAAGCAGGCAGGGCTGGTAGAGCAGCTTCGAAACCATCGGATGAGAAACGGGGAAGTTATCGTCAACAAAGAACTTACGCGGACCTGGCGAACCATTTTGCAGGCGAGGGGCTGCAATAGAGTGCATATAAAGGGTAACGGGGAGTTAGCCAACGGCAGCCGAAATGGCAAGCTGGTTGCCTGGCTGCGTGCGCTTGAGGAGCAGCCCAGCCTGATGCTTACTTACCTCCTCCCAGTACAAGCTTGGCGATGGTCTGGAGCTGCATGTTCGAAGTACCCTCGTAAATCTTGCCAATCTTCGAATCGCGCCAATACTTTTCGACAGGATAATCTTTGGTGAAGCCCGACCCACCATAGATTTCGATGGCCAAGGAAGTCACCCTTTCCGCTACTTGGGAGCAGAACAGCTTGGCCATGGCGGCTTCCTTTACAAACGGCACACCGGCATCTTTCATGCGGGCTGCGTTGTAAACCATAAGCCGGGCGGCCTCGATTTCGGTGGTCATTTGTGCGATCTGGAACTGGATGGCCTGAAAGTCGGCGATGGGCTTGCCGAACTGTTTGCGCTCCTGGGCATAGCGCACGGCGCACTCCCAGGCGCCGCGAGCGACCCCAAGCATCTGCGCGCCGATTCCGATGCGGCCTTCGTTCAAGGTTTCGATGGCGATCTTATATCCCTTGCCCACCTCGCCGAGCACGTTCGCTTTTGGCACGTGGCAGTCCTCAAGGATAAGTTCGCAGGTGGAGGAGGCGCGGATGCCGAGCTTGTCTTCCTTCTTGCCGACGGCAAACCCTGGGCATTGCTTCTCGATGAGGAAGGCGGTGATGCCTTTATATCCCGCCGCGGGATCGACGGTGGCGAACAGAACGAACAACCCGGCCTCTTTGCCGTTCGTGATCCACAGCTTGCGGCCGTTGAGCACGTAATCTCCACCCTTGACGACGGCCCGGCTCTGAAGCGCAAAAGCGTCCGAACCCGAACCGGCTTCGCTGAGGGCATACGCGCCACAGGTCTCGGTCGCCATGCGGGGCAGATAGCGCTTGCGTTGTTCTTCGTTGCCCCAGCGGAGCAGCGCGTTGTTGACCAGTGTGTTCTGCACGTCAACCACCACGCCGGCGGAGGCGTCCACGCGAGAGAGCTCTTCGACGGCCAGGATCGCCTCGAAAAAGTTTCCGCCCCCGCCTCCGTATGGCTCAGGGATTTCGATTCCCATCAATCCCAGGCGGAAGAACTGGCGGATCAGTTCTTTCTCGAAAACGCCCTTTTCGTCCATCTCTCGCACGAGCGGGCGGACTTGATCCTCGGCAAACTGACGAACGTTGTCACGGAACAAAAGCTCGTCTTCGGTGAGGCTGGTGAGAGGAGTGGGGGGGCGAACTTCGAGCGTAGTCGGATGCATAGACGTAGCCTCGCAAAGCAAACCGTGCCAGCTAAGAATTCTAGCATCCGGCCGCGCGACCGACGTCGACAGAACCGCACGCTGCCT
>DASPVV010000049.1:0-81505 GCA_035622175.1 Terriglobales bacterium
ACCCTTGCCTGATGCAGCAATCTTCGTGCTTGCACTTCTTTCTGGTAGAGCCTTTCCCACTCAGCGATAGGAATTTCCTTGGTTCGGTCGCCGCCCCCGAGTCGAGCAAGTCGATCCTGAAGCACTCTTGCCGGATGCCTGAATAAACGCTCATATTCCGCACCTTCTGCACGAATATCGAAGCGCACTTCGGGCTGATGCAGTGCCCAATCCATGAATAGCCTATACGGGGAATGTAGATTGCCGACTCCGTGAAGTCTTCAGAGATTCTATGCCCCGAAGTCGTTGATTGGCGATAACCGGCGATGTCACGTTATGGAGGAGCCCAGCCCAACCCACGTTTTGAGAATCTACGCCTTGCCTCGGCGAAGCTCGAGCCACGCTTGTCCGCGGAGCTACGCGAGACCAGTTGAGCAGGATTGGCAATCCACCTGAATCGCTGGCATAACCATCGGGTGCAGACTAACATCCTTCTGACCATGATCAGGCGCTCAGAGCAACAGAGGATTGAGCGTAGTCGGCTTCGAAGGTTGATGTCTTTCGACCCGGGCCGAATCGCCGGGCTCCTGGTGGTGGTTGGTTTGGTGGTGCGTCTCAAGTTGGCGGCCGCAACCTTTCTGAACGCCGACGAGGCGCTCCACTTCATGGCGGCTAATCAAGATTCGTGGAAACTGACCTACCATGCCAGTCTTACGCTTTCGCATCCACCTCTGCTGATCTTCGTCCTCCATGTCTGGCGCATGCTTGGTACCCGCGAGATCATCCTGCGCCTGCCGTCCGTACTTGCGGGCAGCGCATTCTGCTGGATCTTTTTCCGCTGGCTTTCGGATCTGTTTGGACCGGAGACCGGCTTCATGGGATTGATTTTCGCAAGCTTTCTTCCACCGATGATCGCCCTCTCGGCCGAAGTGCGACAGTACGCCCTGTTGCTGTTTTTCGCGATTTCGACCCTGTATCTGCTGGAGCGCGCACTCGCGCAAAACTCAGCCGGGAAGATGGCGTACTGTTTCCTTTGCCTGTGGCTGGCAACGCTCTCTCACTACTCCGCGTTCTTACTCGCCGCTGCGCTCACGGCCTATTCGTTGGTCAGAATGATGCAACAACCTCCGGCGCGGGGCGTCTTTGGAGTGTGGCTCACGGGCCAGATTGGCGAGCTGCTGTTGGCTTCGCTTCTCTATTACACCTATATTTCCCCACTGGGGCGAAGTGCCTTGCATGGCTGGATGGGCGATACCTACCTCCACAACTCGTACTTTGATCCCGAACGGCACCATGTTCTTCTGTTTGTATTCACGAGGAGCGCCTCCGTCTTTCAGTACCTACTGGGACAGGCGGCCGTGGGTGATGTGCTGTTCGTGGCATTCCTTGCAGGCACCGTGCTGATTTGGAAGGCGCCCAGACTCGGATCGATTCCAGTCCCACGAGGTCTACTCATCGCCTTGCTGTGGTTGCCATTCGCGATGAATTGCGGCGCAGCCCTTTTGGACCTATATCCCTACGGCGGGACGCGGCACTCGATCTTTCTCGCCATCTTTGCCATCGCCGGGATCAGCGTTACCCTCGATCGCTTGGTGGGCCGATATCTGGGTGCGGGCCCTGCCCTTGCTGCCCTGATCGTTACCCTATGCAACCTGTTCCCGTCGCATCGCTTGCCCTACATTGCGCGCGCGGATCAAATGAAGTCGCACATGCAACAGGCGATGGCCTTCGTGCGGGAGCGCATCCCTCCGGACGATCTCCTGCTGGCCGACAATCAGACCAGCCTTCTGTTGGGACACTATCTTTGCCAGCCGCAGCCATTTTTCATCAACGAGTGGACGCCCGGACTTAAGTCCTTACGATGCGGAGGGTACCGGATCGCTGCCACCGACGGCAGAGTATTCACATTCACGGCAGGGAATTTTTTCCCCGGTTGGGAACAGGTGGTACGTACCTACGGTCTAAAGGCGGGAGATGCAGTTTGGGTGCTCCAGGGAGGATGGCTTTGGGAAGACTCTCTGGCGCGCGAGCTCCAGGTTCGATATCCAGAATTTGAGAACCTGAAGGTTTACTCCTTTGGTCGCAACATTACCCTTTTTCAACTGAGGGTGGGACAAGTCAAGATCCAGCCCTCCTGAGGCCTGCCTTCCGTTACCCCGTTTGAGGGGAGCTGCCGCATTCGGTGAGCGGCGAATCGACATGCGTCCAGCACGACCAGGCGAGATCTGTCAAGAAACCCGTCAACCGGACACTGGCTACGGGAACCCCCGTCCTTTTTGTTCTCGGACAAGGAGCTTACGGGAAGAGTCATCCTGGCCTTGCCGGCAGGGCGTCTTTCTGGAGGCCTTTTCCCCGGATTGCCCCTGAACTGCCTTCACGCTCAACCGCAGCGAACACCAGATTCAACCTCGTTGACAGGTCGGGTGTTACAGGGCGAAGGGACGCGCACGGCCAAGATCACCTCGCATGTGCAAGCTGGACGGACCTCTTACCCTCAGGATGAGCCCATCGCAGATGAGCGATTTCTAAGCTTTGCGAGGCTCCAACCCAAGTCGTTTCCGGCTCCTGGTCAGCCAGTGAGCCATCGGGGAAATCAGGATGTTCTGCACTTGCTGCGGCTACCAGAACCGGCCTCGAGCCAGCTGAGCCCTTCGGAGGGGGAAATCTTTGACCCCTTTCTGCGTTTTTCCTCGCGTTAACAAGTGGATGCCGAGATACGGCTCCCAGCTTCTAGAGGAGGTCACCATGAATCGCGCAATAGGAAAAGGCAAACTTAGAAAGGTCGCAACCGCTCTGGCTGTGCTGTTGGCTCTGGTGGTTTTTGTCCTTCCCCACCTGATTAGCCTGGATTACTGGCGTCCTAAGGTGGAATCCCTACTCGGTTCTGCGCTTGCCCGAGAAGTCCACATCGGGCGACTGGAGCTGTCCCTGCTCGCGGGTGGACTGCGAGCGGAAAATTTCTCCATCGCGGACGATCCCACATTCAGCCCGGTTCGGTTTCTGGATTGCAAGTCGTTGGGTATCGGCGTAAGTCTGAAGGAGCTTGTATTTTCACACCAGCTGCACGTGACTTCCCTGACTCTGAGCGAGCCACGCGTGAACCTTGTGCGTTCCCCCGCAGGCGAGTGGAACTTCTCCACGATCGGCCATTCCGCGGACACGGCCTCAGTGATTACTGAGGATGTATTCGCACCGAGCGTTCCCGGGTCTACCCAGGCATTTACCTTCGATCAGATCAAGATCAGCGATGGCCTCCTAGTGTTGCCGGCGACGGGGACGACCGAGACAAAGGAATCGACTCCGGTAGCGCTGCAACACGTCGACGTCGATCTCCGAAACGTAGCCTTGGACCGGGTCATGTCCTTCGTGGTGTCCGGTCGTAACGGGGACGGTGGCAGTATCGAAGTGCGGGGCGAGGCAGGGCCGGTCAGCCGTGCTACTCCGGAGAAGACCCCGTTTCATGCCGCGATTCATGTAGCTGGGGCAAACTTGGCGCTGAGCCATGCTTCCTCCGGGCCGAGCGGACTTTTGAGCATGGACGCTTCCATCGCATCCGACGGCTCCGCGGCGCACAGTGAAGGCCATGGCCACGTCGAGAAGTTGCGCTTGGTCCGGGCAGGAACTGCGCTCAGCCAGCGGGTTTCCTTCTCCTATGCAACCGATTATTCCCTGGCAAAGCAAACCGGCGTAATTCGCGCCGGCGAAATATCCGTGGGCAAGGGCAAAGCTCAGCTTTCAGGGAGCTATAACCTCCAGGGCGCCACCGTGGCTACTCACCTGAAAGTGAGCGGTTCTCAGATCCCGTTGGAAAGCGTTGAGGCAGTTCTGGCGGCCTTCGGGGTCCAGCTTCCGGCCGGCTCAGCTTTCCGTGGCGGCACCTTGAGTGCCAACCTGTCAATCGACGGACGGGCGGATCGCCTGCTGACGACCGGTAAGGCGGAAGTCGACAACGCTCGTCTGGAAGGGTTTGACTTGGGTTCCAAGCTGGCTTCCATCCCCGGTCTCAGCCGACTGCAAGCCGGCACCAACTTAGGGATCGCGACCCTTAGCAGCCAATTCCGGATCTCGCCCGAAGCTACTCAGATCAGCAATCTGAAGAGTGAACTTTCGGGCATCGGGAGCGTGACCGGTGGGGGAGACATCGACGCGGCCAACCGGCTTCAGTTCGAAATGGTGGCTCACCTCACCCCCCTGACCCGCGTGGTGGCACCGGTTTGCAAACTCTGTCGGATGATGACGAATGATATTCCCTTCAAGGTGGAGGGGACAACTTCGCATCCGATCTTTCTGCCCGATTTGTCGGGCATGGCGAGGAGCAGGGCAACAGATCTGCTGGCGGAGGCGGCGAAGAATGCGCTCTCCCCTACGGAAACTGCGCCGAACCATGACAAGAAGAAAGGCCGCTTGTGGGGACAGATTTTTAGCCACCTGGAAAATGCAGCTTCGAACCAAAGATACTGAGCTGCACCGACCAGCGGCCGCCGCTCACCCGGCGCGGCGGCCATTCTCCAAGGCGTCCTGCGCAACGATCCGGTCAACCTTCGAAACCAGCAGAAGGTAACCGGCTTCTTGCGCTAAGGACCTTGCTTTTGCCAAAGTTGCCTTCGCAGAAGAGCTTTGGCCTGCGGCAAGCTGAACTCGACCGAGACTGATTTCGGCCTCGAGCGTGAACCCAAGGTAGCCACGGCTTTGCCCCAGCTCAATCGCTTTTTTGAGGCCCCGCAGGCCATCGTCGGATTTGCCCAAGCGAGCTGTGACCTCGGAATTTACGATCAAAGACTTCAGCCGCACACTGAAATCCTGACTCTTCGCCACAGCGTCGCGGGCTGACGCGAGTTGTTGCCCGGCGTCGGCAGGTTTTCCGCCCTCCAGCAGAACCCTGGCCAAAAGCATCGTCGCCAAGATTTCATCATCCGTGCTGCCTTCCTTGCGGAACTCTTCCTGCACCTGACGAAGGAGAGCCTCAGCTTCCGCCAGGCGATTCTCTTCGAGCGACAGATTGGCCACCGCGAGTTGGGTCTCCGCTACTGTTCCGTTCTCCCCAATTTGCTTGCGAATCGCCAGAGCTTCCTCATATTTCCCCTTGGCGGCGGACAGTTCGCCCTGCAGGGTGAGCACGTCGCCCAAGCCGGCAATCGCGTATGCCGTTCCGCTCACATCGCCTATCGATTTCGACAAGTCGAACGACTGCTGGTACATGCGAGCAGCCGCCTTCAAATCCCCTAGCATCCGCAGGGTCTCGCCCAAGTTGTAGATGGCGGTGGCCGTCCGTTCCTGGTCACCGATCTCGCGAGAGGCTGCCAGCGCCTGCTGCAGCGTTTGTTTCGCCCCCGCCAGATCACCCAGCCGGACAGCCCAGGTTCCGATATTCCCCAGCACGGCCGCGGCACTGTGTTTGTCTCCGAGCTCGCGAAAAGTTTTGAGCGATCCTTGAAACATCTTGATGCTGCCGGCCAAGTCCCCTTGCTCACCCACCACGTTTCCCAAGTCGTTAAGCGTTGTCGCTTCCCCTCGCTTGTTCCCCGTTTCACGCTGCAGGGCAAGCGCTTGCTCGTAAGCCTCCCGGGCCCCGGAGAGGTTCCCCTGATCGAAGCGCACGATTCCCAGCATGGTCAGGGCCTCGGCCACCCCCCTGCGCTCCCCTGTGGCGGAAGCAATTTTGCTGGCCTCTTGCGCCGTGGCCGCAGCCTCGTCGAGCTTTCCCTGTTTCTCGAGCGACCTGGCAACTCGATTCAGAGCACCGATCAGGAGCCACTGCGCTCCGATCGTTTGTGCCCGATCGCCCGCGGCCGTGGCCGCAGCCTGCTGCTCCGAATAGGCTCCCTTCACGTCAAACACATCCGCTTGCTCTAAATCGATGCGAGGGTCGTTCCCGGCCGGGGGTGGAAGACGGCGTAGTTGGGCGAGCGTGGCCAGGGCCTCATCGACAGTCCGGGCACGGGTTTGCGCATTCACCAGGCGTAGGCCATAGTCGAGGTTATCGGGAAAGAAATCAAATAACGTGCGGTAAAGCTCAACCGCCTTGTTCCAGTTGTGATTCAGCGCCCAGTACCGGCCTTCGATCCAAAGCCTCGATTCCCGAGGAAGTGCCCCCGAGAGCTCGAGCGCCCGCTTCGATTCGGCCTGTGCCTTTTCATCGTATCCCTGGACGCTCCAGGCGTCGGCGAGGGCAGAGTGAGCCAGTGCGAAACCGGGGTCCAGGGCAATGGCCCGCAACAGCAGACCAGTCGCCGCCCGAGCATCCAGCACCCGGAACCTCGCCAAGCCTTGCGAATAGAGGCGGACCGCCTCCGGCGTCGAGGAGAGCGAAGCCCGGGCGAGGGTCATCTCTTCCTGCGTCTCGGGTTGTAAACCCAGTCTTGCTCTGAGGTCTGTGCCCGCGCGGGTTACAACCTCATCAAGAGCACGCTCGTTACCCTTCTCGGAAACGTTGGCGATGGTCTCGCCCGACTTTGTGTCCTGCAGGCGCAGGTCGACTCGTATCAGGTTTCCGGATGTGTTGCCCAGGTCTAAGTACGATCCCAGCACAACGTAGTCGCTGCCGAGATACTGCCGCAACCGTCCCAGAGTATCGGGGGCCAGCGTGTCTTTTCCGGCGAGAGCGAGATCAGCAGCCGCCCGCGCAATTGTCTCACCTGGCACCATCCGCAGTTTTTCGCCTACGGCCAGTTCCGTGGTTAACATCTCGGGCAGGGCGGTCGATACCCATTCGGCTTCGCTGCGTCCGGAAAGATTTCGGAAGGGCAGCACGGCCAGGGAGGGACGCACTTTGATGGGCCGTTCCGCGAGCATTCGGGGTGGCAGGAAGCGGTGGCGGATGGCGGGGGCCAGCCAGCCCAGGCCGGCTACGACGACGATTCCGGCCACGATGGCGGCCAGCCATCGAGCCACGTGTCGTTCCCGGCTCGAAGCTTCGATCTCACCTTTCAGTGCCCTGGCAACTTCGCCCCCGTTCTTGAAACGATGGCCGGGTTCGCGCTCCAGACAGCGCAGGATGATCTGCTCCCAATGACGGTCGAGATCGGGCACCAATTTCCGCGGCCGCATCGGGTCGACCTGCAGACGTTGCACGGCCATCGCCAGGGGCGTGGCGTCTGCAAACGGCTGCGTGCCCGTTACCATCTCGTAGAAGACCAGTCCTAGGGAATAAACATCAGAAGCCGGCGCGAGCGGCTTGCTCTCCACTTGCTCGGGAGACAGATAGGCGGGCGTCCCGAACCATTGTCCGGGCTCCGTGAGCATGGTACTTACACTGGTATCGGTAGCGGCCCGCAGCGCCAACCCAAAATCGGTGACCACGGCGCGCAGTCCTTTCGCGGCGGGAACCAGGACAACGTTGCCAGGCTTGAAATCGCGATGCAGCACGCCGGCGTCGTGCGCAGCCCCGAGCGCAGACGCCATTTGCAGGGCGATGGGAAACACCTCTACGGCGGACATGCGTGGGCTGCGGCGCAGCCGCTCGGCGAGGGTCTCTCCCTCGAGGAGCTCCATGACGACGAACACCAGGCTGCGGCTCCCGCTTTCGGCCCTGCTGACTTGATGGCGAAACAGGTCAAAGATCCGGCAGACATTGGGGTGAGTCACCTGCTTGGCAAGATGAACCTCCCGCTTGAAGCGCTCGAGGATACGGTCGTCTTGGACAAGCTCGGGGCGAATGGTCTTGAGCGCCACTCGTTCGCGCAATTCCATGTCTTCCGCGACATAGACTTCTCCCATACCCCCGCGGGCCAGGAAACCTAGAATGCGAAAGCGGTCCGATAGCAGCATTCCCTCGGACAGAGACTGAACCGTCGAACCGGAATCAAGCAGCCGGGGCAGCGGGGAAGAGAGGAAATTGCCTGCTTCGCTATGGCTGGCGAGCAGTCGCTCCACTTCCTGTAAAACCAGGGGCTCATCCCGGCACAGCCGGAGGAACGACGTTCGATCCGACGGGGGCTTTTCGAGGGCGGCCTCAAAGATAGCCTTAACCCTCTCCCACTGTGCTGACGTCAGTTCCATGGCACTTCTTGATGTCTGCGTACAACCAAGCCCGAGCTACGCTCCAGTCGCGTTTGACCGTCTTTGAGGAAACCTTGAGCACCTCGGCGGTCTCCTCGACATTCAGCCCTCCGAAAAACCGCAACTCCACGACGCGAGCTTGCCGAGCGTCGACCTTCGCCAAACGCTGGAGCGACTCGTCTACCGCCAGTATTTCGGCCGACTGCTGCTCGGAAAACACCAGTGCCTCATCGAGAGATAGCTTTTGCTGGGCTCCTCCGCGCTTTTGCCGGAGGTGACTTCGGGCGTGGTCGATGAGAATACGCCGCATCAATTGCGCTGCCACCCCAAAGAAATGGGCGCGTCCCTGCCAGTCCACGGAGCGCTGTGCCAGCAACTTGAGAAAGGCTTCGTGCACCAGGGCGGTTGGCTGCAAGGTATGGTCGGGACGCTCGCGACGCATGTAGCCAGCCGCCAGATGCCGCAATTCGTCGTATACAACCGGAATCAGCTTGGAGGCCGCTTGGGGGTCGCCGCGGGAGAGCTGTGACAGTAGCAGCGTGATATCGTGCGCCTCAGTCATCAGAAATGGGCCCCATTGTACTCCAAAAAAGCCGGCGGACAGCGGAGGGTAAAAGGTCGTCCGTTGGGTTGGTCCTGGGGGCGGACAAGTCGACCGCCTCGCGGCGAAGAACGCTGCCGAACGTGCCTTCCGCTCCGCCGGGCCCTTGGTGCCCAGCCGAGGAAGCGCTGATAAGATGACAACAGAAGATGAAAGTTCAAATCAACGGCGAAGAGCGCGATTGCTCGGTTCCGCTATCGCTCGAGGCACTGCTGGCGCAGTTGGAGATGAAAGCCGATCGCGTGGCCGTGGAGTTGAATCGAAGGATTGTTCCCCGCGAAGAGTGGGCGAGTACGGTCTTGAACGAGGGCGACCGTCTGGAAATCGTGCATTTCGTCGGGGGAGGCGACATCCAACCGGGTCGGTGATGCGCCTTGTCCGCCCGCTCGTTTCTCACCGACCCTCCCTGCGCGCCTCTGAATTGCCCGTCCCATTTTCTGCCCACCGGTTCGATCGCGGAGAACTCGCTTAGTAACCCCCTTTCTATGAATTGTTTGCCTGAAACTTCGAGGACTCGGCCTAGAATGTGTCCAAAGTAAGGCAGCGCGGACGCTGATCCCAACCTTACCGTTTGCGGTTGATGATGCGATTCGGCGGGGGGCCCGCGCGAAATTTGCGGGAAGCACGGCAGCCATTGGAAATCTCGCTCCTTCAACAAGGTTAGGACTGGCTTCATAGAGCAGGGAAGTTTGGTTCCACATACGTTGGCCTGAGAGGAGGCAAGATGGTGGGTGAACTGGACATCCTGAGCGAATGGATCCCGGAACAAATGCAGCCGGGCACCATTTTTGTGCTGGAGAATGCAGGCCGCGTAGGCGAGAGGGACGATCCTTTTTGGGCAGTGTTGTCGTGCCCGGAGTGTGGCACGCTGGGCCTGGTCACGCGCAAGCAAATCGCGGGCTTGTTGCCAGTCATCTGCGGCTCACAGTGCTGTTCCGCCCAGTTCTTTATCCACGACAGCCGAGTCGTCGCTCGCAAAACATGCTGAAGGGTTGCGCCCTGCGAACGACCGAGAGTAGAGGTTTCTCCCTGGTTTATCGCGGAAGGAGAATTGCCAATTGTTCTGGGTTGAGGAAAACGGCTTTCCTTCATCCCGACTCTGCGATCTGATCGCCGAGTGGTGGGGATTCCAACTGCGCAGTGTGGTTCGTGCCTGCTGGGTCGCCTTCCGCATCCGTCCTTGAGCGTCAGCGAAGGCGAAGCGGCACATTATCGAGCGACAGGGGCACCTGTTCCACAATTTCGATATCGAATCCTTCGAGCGCCGGAACCTTGCGCGGATGATTGGTGAGGAGCCGAATCCGCCGCAGGTTCAGGTCGGAGAGGATTTGTGCGCCGATGCCGATCTCGCGCTGCGTCTTGCGCTCGCTTTCGGGCAGGGCAGGGAGGCGCTTGTCACGGTGGAACGTCAGCGCACCGCGGCCTTCGATTCGCTCGGTCGAAAACCCCTTGGAAGTCTGATGCAGGTAGATAAGGGCACCCCTGCCTTCGCGCGCGATGGCCTGCAGCGCACCTTCGATGGTCGAGTGGCAATCGCACGCCGTCGAGCCGAACACATCGCCCATGAGGCAGTGGGAATGCATGCGGACCAGCACCGGCTCTTGGCCACGTTCGATGGTGCCGCGAACCAAGGCGATGTGAGACTCCCCGCCGTCGATTTCACTTTCATAGGCGATCAGCCGGAACTCCCCATAGGAAGTGCCGATCATGGCCTCTCCGACCCGGTGCACATAGCGCTCGTGTTGCATGCGGTAGCGAATGAGCTCCGCGATCGTGAGCATCTTCAACTGGTGGGTGGCGCAGAACTCCAAAAGGTCGGGAACGCGGGCCATGGTTCCGTCGTCGCGCATGATTTCACAGATCACAGCGCTGGGGATGAGCCCCGCGAGGCGGGCGAGGTCGACCGAGGCTTCGGTTTGTCCGGCCCGCACCAGCACACCCCCCTTCCGGGCGCGAAGGGGAAAGACGTGGCCGGGACGGGCCAAGTCCGAGGGACGGGTGGCCGGATCGATGGCCACGGCAATCGTACGGGCGCGGTCATAGGCGGAAATCCCTGTGGTCACTCCTTCCCGCGCATCGATCGCCTCACAGAAGGCAGTTCCGTAACTCGAGGTGTTCTCCGCTGTCATGGGCCCGATGCGCAGGTGATGCAGCCGCTCTTCGGTCATGGCCAGACAAATCAAGCCCCGGCCATGCCTCGCCATGAAATTGATGGCTTCGGGAGTGACCTTCTCCGCCGCCAGGGTTAGATCACCCTCATTTTCACGGTCCTCGTCGTCGACGACGACAATCATGCGACCGCCTCGGATCTGTTCAATTGCGGTGGGAACATCAGCAAAGGGCGAAACTGGCGTCATACGAGGCAATTCTAGCACTCCCTAGGTTACTCTTGGTCAGGGGCTCGGTGTCCCCCCTACAGTAGGCGGGTTGTCGTGGGTGCCCGAAAAGCAAAAGGTCGCCGGCCGGCGACCTTTACGCTAGCACAAGAACCACTAAAGCGTAGATTCAATCTCAAATCCCCACGCCTCGAGCAGGGGCTCGGGAATGTACTTCGAATTCTTGTTGCGGCGCGCCCACTCGCGCAACCGAGTGGATCGGAGATATTGATCCGGCGTGAGCTTGTACTCGCGCACCACTTGTTCGAACTCAGTGATGGTTGGGGTAATCGGACCGATCGGCTCTGGTTTCCCCCAGTTGGGATTTCCACGTCGCTTAGCCATACGATGACGTCCTCTTCATTTAGATGAAAACTCTACGCAAAGTGTTAGATTCTTCCGGTCTAGCTAGGGATTCACACCCTCTCACGCCAGTTTTCGACCCCCGTGGGAACGGTCGCCAGCACAGATAGGCTGACAGGAAGTTCCTCAGTCTACGGGATCCGCCGGAAAAGTCAATCAAAATCTTGGCGCGCCTGTTGCTTCCATTTCATCCAAAAAGTCGAACGATAAGCCCTAACTCGCTGATAATTCAAATAAATAGACGCTGCTACCTTAGTCCTAGAGTTTGCCTCAGGGAAAGCAGAAAACGCCGCCGGTGCTTACTTTGGTACTTTCACTCTGGCGCCACCTGCCCTTCCATCCGGCGTAGCCGGAAGATCCGAAGTCCGAGCCCTGGCATCAAGAACCTGACCCAATAGGGGCGTGCTATGGGCGCAGTCAAACCGCCGTAAAGGCAGGCCTCCTAGCGGCGCTCGTTGGTGAGCCCTGGATCCGCTGTAGAGACAGTCAGTACGCTTTGTTTAGGGTCAAAGCCGCCGTTCGGGGACGGCTTTGCTACCTAGATTGGGCGTGTGGTAGGGTGGTTGGACCATGAGGGCAGACGAAACCAGATAGATTGAGGTCATCGTGGCGATTGCGAGCATCAACCCCACCACTGAGCAGCTGCTAAAGACTTTTGAGCCCCTCTCCGATTCGCACATCGAAGAGCGACTCGAGCGCGCGGCCTGCGCGTTCCGCGAATATCGCACGGTGCCATTTTCCGAGCGGGCTCGCATGATGCTGAGAGCAGCCGAGATCCTGGAGAACGAAAGGGAATCGCATGCCCGGCTCATGACCGCGGAAATGGGCAAGACATTGCGCTCAGCCGTGGATGAAGCGATGAAGTGTGCCTGGGCGTGCCGCTACTATGCGGAGAACGCGGAGCGGTTCTTGGCGGACGAGTTCGTCGAGACCGGGGTCAAGCGCAGCTATATTCGGTACCAACCGCTCGGGCCAATCCTGGCAGTAATGCCTTGGAATTTCCCTTTCTGGCAGGTGGTGCGCTTCGCCGCCCCGGCGCTAATGGCAGGCAACGTTGGTCTGCTGAAGCACGCCTCGAATGTTCCCCAATGCGCTCTCCGACTGGAAGAGATTTTTGCTCGAGCCGGCTTTCCCCCAGGCGTCTTCCAAACGCTTCTGGTAAGCTCGCGGCAGGTGGACGCGATCCTCGGCGACCCGCGCATTGTGGCGGCAACGCTAACCGGCAGCGAGCAGGCGGGCATTGAGGTCGGTACCGGAGCGGCCAAGCGCATCAAGAAAGTCGTTCTCGAACTCGGCGGCAGCGATCCATTTATCGTTCTGCCTAGCGCAAACCTCGAAGAAGCTGTCTCGACCGGGGTGAAGGCGCGCATCATTAATAATGGGCAGTCCTGTATTGCCGCCAAGAGGTTTATCATCGCGGAGGCGATTGCCGGCGAGTTTGAACAGAAGTTTGTGAGAACCATGGAGGCGCTCAAGATCGGGGATCCGTTTGACGAGAGCACCGAACTGGGTCCGCTGGCTACGCCTCAGGGGGTCGAAGAACTAGACCGGGAAGTGCAAAAGACGGTGGCGGCCGGCGCACGCCTGCTTACAGGTGGGAAACGCCTCGAGCGGCCGGGAAACTTCTACGCGCCAACCGTGCTGACCAACATTCCTAAGAACTCCCCCGCCGATCGGGAGGAGTTGTTTGGTCCGGTGGCGTCGCTGTTTCGCGCGCGGGATGCCGAGGATGCGATTCGAATCGCGAACCAGAGCCGCTTCGGGCTGGGTGCGAGCGCTTGGACGAATGACGCGCACGAACGCGAGCAGCTCATCAATGAACTTGAAGCCGGGATGGTGTTCATCAATCGCATGGTGGCCTCGGATCCGCGCTTGCCCTTTGGCGGGGTGAAGCAATCCGGCTACGGAAGGGAATTGGGTCATTTTGGAATACGCGAATTCACAAACATAAAGACGGTTTCTATCAGCTGAAAGCATACCTCTCCTCGATTGTGGTTAGACCACTATACCTCCTCATGGTATAGTGCTGGTCCGGGGTGGCGTTGATATCTATGTACAAGGCGGTTCGAACTTCTCGGCTCTACCAGCAGATTGTCGAGCAAATCGAGGAATCGATCGTCAAAGGTGCACTCAAGCCAGGGGACCAGTTGCCCGCCGAGCGAGAGTTGGCGCTGACCTTTGCGGTCAGTCGCACCGCCGTCCGCGAGGCGGTGAAAGCACTGCATGAAAAAGGATTGGTCGAAGCATACTCAGGGCGCGGGACGTTTATCACCAAGGTACCTCTCAAGGCATACGGCAATCGCTGCATTGGCTGTTGCGGGGTCAGCAGGACGGACTGGCCTGCCTGGCAGAAATGCGAGCCATCTTGGAACCTGAGATTGCCGCCCTGGCCGCGATCCGCGTCGAGGAATGCCACCTGGCGGCCATGCGAGAAGCCTTCAGCGTGATGGACCGCTCCCGGGAGGATCCTGCCGCATTCATCGAAGCGGACCTTGATTTCCATCTGGCACTGGCCGAGGCTGCGGCCAATCCCCTCATCTTGTCTTTGATCGACTCGATTGTGGACCTGCTTCGAGAACAGCGGATCAGGATCTTCCACGTGGAAGGTGGGCCGGAGAGGGGGCAGTTGCACCATACGCGCATTCTCGAGGCGATTGAGAGTCGCAATGTCGAGAAGGCTCGCGCTGCCATGCGCGCGCACTTAGAGCAGGTTCGGGAGGACTCAAAATCGAGCCAGGCTCAGCCGCTCGCGAAGAAGGCTTCGTAGAAAGAACCAGGAGAGTGGTTTCGTCAAAGAGACCAGCCTTTGACCGTTGCCGAACTGAAAGCTCCCGTGCCGGCGTCCGATGCCGAGCAAACCTAGAGAGCCGACTCTAGGGGCGTCACTTTCTTGTGCTGCGCGAGCTCGACGCCGGTTGCTAGAACCGCCACTTCCGTTTTGAACCATTCAGTAGCAGACCTTCGCCAGCCGGAAGATGGGCTGCGATGACGACGCCGGTGTGCCAGTGCGCGTGCACACCGGCGTTGTAGAAATCTAAGAAGGGTCCTGCCTCCTCGGCTTTCGTAGGAGGGATGGATGCGCCAGCGCTTCGTCATGCCAGCGTAGCCCAGGTGCGATTGGTCGCGCTCGCGCTGAGCTTCGTGGTTCAGCGGGGGGCGGGCCCAGTCGGCCCACCATCGGTATAATTGCCGCGGTCATGGATTGGGCTCCTCTATCCGCCATCCGCCTGTGCTTTGATTCTCGGCATGGCGCTTCGGAGCGTCTCATTGCCCGCTGGCTCTTCCTGCGGGCCCTCGGTCTCATTTACTTCTCCGCCTTCTTTCCGTTGGCTTTTCAGATTCGCGGCCTGATCGGTCCCGAGGGGATTCTGCCGGCCGCGGGTTATCTCGAAGCCGTGGCCGCAAGTTTCCCGCATACCACACGCGTGTGGTATGCGCCGACATTGCTGTGGTTCTCGAGCGGCTCCAGGATGCTTCTGGCCCTTTGCTGCATAGGCATGGCAGCTTCGATCACTCTGCTTCTGAACCTTTGGCCACGCGGGATGCTGGTCGTCTGCTTCTTGTGCTTTCTTTCTTTCGTCAGCGCCGCGCAGGACTTCTCCGGTTATCAATCGGACGGCATGTTGCTCGAAGCCGGCTTTCTCTCGCTGTTCTTTGCCCCTCCCGGTTTTCGACCTCATCTGGGACGATTCCACCCGCCTTCGCACGCCAGCTGGTTTCTGCTGCTGTGGGAGTGGTTTCGCATCTATTTCGAGTCGGGTGTGGTAAAGCTCGCAAGCCACGATCCCCAGTGGCGGAACTTCACCGCGATCGACGAGTACTATCAAAATAGCCCCTTGCCGACCTGGATCGGCTGGTACGTACAGCATCTGCCCCACAGGTTTCACGCCGCCACGGTCTATGCCACGCTCGCCCTGGAGTTGGGCTTAGTCTGGATGTGCTTCCTGCCTCGCCGCTTCAAAACCCTCTGCTTCTTCATCGTGACGCCTTGGCAGATTGGGGTGATTCTTACCGCGAACTATACGTTCTTGAATTATCTCGTTCTTGCCCTGGGGTTCTTGCTGTTGGATGATCGCTTTTTTTCTGATTGGGCCAGTCGCATCAGGGATTTTCGCCGAGCCGCTCTGCGAGAGAGCGGTTCCTGCCCCTCGCCAGCCGCGACGCCGGCGACGCTTACAGAAAAAGCGGCCGTTCAGCCGGTTCGCTGGGCCGCGCATGCGCTCAAAGGTTTGGTCGCGGCAGGCGTGCTGAGCTGGATTTTCTACGTGAGCACGGCAGAATTGATCTGGATTTTCGGCCGAGCGCCCCTGCCCACATCTCCGGTGCTTGCGCTCGAACCGTTTCGGATCGCGAACCAATATGGTTTGTTCGCCGTGATGACGCGCGGTCGATATGAAGTCGAATTCGAGGGTTCCGAGGACGGGCAACAGTGGGTCGCATATCCCTTCCGCTATAAACCCCAGGATCTAAACCAGCCGCCCGGCATCTATGCTCCCTATCAGCCGCGACTGGATTGGAATTTATGGTTCGCATCGCTCGGATCCTGGCGAGAGTATCCGATCGTGCCCAACACGGAGGTGCGGCTGCTCCAGGGTGCCAAGGATGTGCTGGCGCTGTTTGCCGGGAACCCATTTCCCTCCGCCCCGCCGCATGAAGTCCGTGCCGTGCTCTGGCAATACTGGTTCACCAGCATGGCGGAAAAACGAGCCACGGGCTTGTGGTGGCGCCGTCAGTTCCTAGGTCTCTACGCGCCGACCTTGGCGCGCGCCCCGGACGGGAGGATTGTGATGATCGAGCTGCCGAATCTCCCATCCCGGCGGTGAAGGTTGAATTGGTCGGTGGCCGGAGGGCATGATAGAGATTCGCCTACTTTCGGGGATAGGTCATGACCGGTAAGGCTTGCGTGATCGGCGCCGGCCCCAACGGGCTTGCGGCTGCCATCGTCCTCGCTCAAGCCGGCCTAGCCGTGGATGTGTTCGAGGCGGAGTCGACGGTCGGGGGAGCGGTGCGAACCCTCGAACTGACGCTGCCGGGCTTTCTCCATGACTTCGGCGCGGCCGTGCATCCCATGGGAGCGGGCTCGCCTTTCTTTTCCTCCTTGCCATTGCGCGAACACGGGCTCGAGTGGATTCACTCGCCAGCTCCCCTGGTACACCCCTTGCATGACGGCACGGCGGTCGCCCTGGAACGCGATCTCGAGCAGGCGGAGTCCTGGCTCGGTTCGGATGGCAGAGCCTGGCGCAACCTTATGCTGCCATTCGCGGAGCGTTGGAGCGATTTCGCCAGGGATGTGCTGCGTCCTCTGCCGTCCATTCCACGACATCCCTGGTTGATGGCGCGCTTCGGCTGGAATGGGGTTGTCTCCGCCAGAACCCTGGCGTTCCGCCGGCTTCGTCAGGGGCGTGCTCGCGCGCTGTTTGCCGGATTGGCGGCACATTCTTTCCTCAGCCTTGACGACCCGCTGAGTGCGGCCTTTGGCATGATGATGGCAGCGCCCGCCCATGCCGTCGGATGGCCGATTCCCCGGGGCGGGTCGCAATCGATTACCAACGCCCTGTGCGCTTACCTGCGGAAGCTCGGCGGAAACATCTACACCTCGGCTCGGATTGACGATGTGGCGACCCTGCCCGCCAACGACCTGACCTTATGTGACCTGACTCCCCGCCAGCTGCTTCGGGTGGCAGGCCATCGCCTGTCACCGTCCGAGAGGGGACGACTGGCCCGCTTCCGCTACGGACCGGGAGTGTTCAAAGTGGATTACGCGTTGCATGGCCCGATTCCGTGGAAGGCGGCAGAATGCTTGCGAGCCGCCACGGTTCACCTGGGGGGAACATTCGAGGAAATCGCAGCCTCGGAAGCGGAGATGCGTCAGGGTCGTCCTTGCGAGCGGCCTTTTGTGCTGCTGGTTCAGCCCAGCTTGTTTGATCCGACTCGCGCTCCTGCCGGGAAGCACATTGCCTGGGCGTATTGTCATGTTCCCAATGGATCTGGGGTTGACATGCTGGGAAAACTTGAAGGTCAGATCGAGCGCTTCGCCCCAGGATTTCGCGACGGTATTCTGGCGCGAAGGGTGTTCTTTCCTGCCGATCTTGAAAGCATGGATGCCAACCTGGTAGGAGGCGACATCATCGGCGGCGGGCTCGATATCAAGCAATTCTGCTTCCGCCCAACTTGGCGGCATTACGCGACATCGGCGAGGAATCTTTACCTCTGTTCGGCTTCCACCCCGCCCGGCGGTTCTGTCCACGGAATGTGCGGCTTCCATGCCGCACGCATGGCATTGTCGCGCTTAGAACGGCAACGCCGAGGGGCTTAGTCTGACAGATTCAGGTTGTTCCGCCGCCCGGGGTTCGCATTCCCTCCTCCCCTTGGGGGAAGCCGGGTCATGGCACAGGCCGGAAATGGAACGGTCCAGGACGCAGACGACCGGGCAGATCTTAGCCTTCTTTCACCAGCTGCCGGGCATCCCACATCCGTCGGAATAGCGGACTGGCTGCTCGCGACAAACCTGCCGATTTGGTCGCCCCAGCGCCGATTCTCCTTGGTAACTTGCACCTGGCTCGGCAAACTTCCTAAGCTGAAACCTTGTGCGACTTCGTTCCATAATGTTATGTCGGCAATCCGACACCGTGGCGATGGTTGCGCGCGTCTGTCGCGAGTTGGGGGTCGAGTTGCAACCTTGTTCCACCGCGAAAGCGGCGCTCGAAAAGTTCACCTTACAAAGGTTCCACGCGGTGATCGTCGACGATCAGGACGGTCGGAGTGCGGCCTCGCTCTTGAGTGACATTCAAGCCCGCACGAGTGGCCGCAAGGCGTTGATTGTTGCACTGGCCCAAACCGATGCCCCGCTCGATGCGGTGTTCGGCGCGGGTACTCATCTTGTTATCTACAAGCCACTTACACACGACCGATTACGAAACGGGCTGCGGGCGATTCGTATCTTGATGGGGCGGCGGCAGCAGCGCTCGTCTCCTCGCATCAAGTTGAATATCACGGCGAGCCTTACGCTGAACGAGACGGAAAAGTTTTCCGCCAAACTTTTGGACATCAGCGAAGGCGGCGCTGCATTATCCCTGCAGCGCCCATTTCCCAGCGTCAAGCCCCTGAATCTGAGTTTCAGCCTTCCCGGAGAACAAGACACGATCACCACGGCTGCCGAATTGGTGTGGAAAGACATTCGCGGCAACCTGGGGATCGAGTTCGTGAACAATGACCCTGCCTTCAGTGTGCTAGTGGCAAGATGGATGAAGGCACGCTCGCTAGGAAGACCCGTGGGCACTCCGCAAGATTTCGACCTCCGAGGCAGCGTACGGAGGCGGTGAGGGGTGTTCCGTATTAGTATGCCCCGCTGCGGGAATCCTTTGCCCACACTCTGACGGCATCAGCTTTCGGGGATGGCTCGGATCTCAATTTTTCAACGGCCGATCGGCACGCCCCCCTCGCAACCTGGGGTTTGCCTGCAGCGCAGCCCCAGTCGCCCTGCGCTCATCGCTTGAAATACGTCCATGCGGCGAGTACCAACAAGACAAGCGCGACGATCCAAAGAGACGAATCGCTGAATCCGGTTTTCTTGGCCATACACCAATTTTAAGCCTAAGGGTGGATGGCTACGTGAAAAATGGAAAGTGCGGAGTACGTTCCTTCGCTTGGATCCTCTGAGTCCCGGCGCGCGTCATCCCTGCTTTGCGGCGAGTTCCTCTTCGCGCGCACGGGCACGGGATCGACCGGACTCACCTCTGTCCCCCGGGAGGGCCTGCCAATCTAGAAAAACTTGTGTATAGTGGTCCCCTTACCGGCTGAGGCCGCTTTCGGGAAAGGGTAGTGTGATGAAGCGCTTCTCCCGCAGTGATTGGGTTGTTTGCTTGCTGACACCCTTCTTGCTGGTTCCGACCCATCCCCTGCTTTGGGCGCAGGGAAGTTCGAGCGAGCGCATTTTCTTCGATACGAAAATCTTCACCGGCGATCCGCAGAATCCTTACGCCGAGGCGGTTGCGATTCGCGGTGACAAGATCCTCGCCGTCGGCGACCTTCCCGAGGTCCAAAAGGTGGCGTCCGCCAACGCCGAACGCATTGACCTTGAGGGTGGGAGTCTCTTCCCTGGGTTCATCGATTCGCACAGCCACTCGATCGACGGCGGACTCAATCTGATTTCTGCCGACGCCAGCGAGAAAGTGCAGTCCCTCGCCGCACTGCCGGCGTTTGCCGAGGAGGCAGAAAGGACCGGCAAGGGCATGCGTGGCGACATTCTGGAGATCCTTGGTCTGCCGCTGGAGTTCTGGTCGCATTGCGATGTCCTCAATACCCAGTTCAGCACCGGGGCTTACGCGAAGCAAAGCGTTCTTTTGCGCGGCATGGACGGGCACACGGCGTGGGCCAACCGCGCGCTCTTGCAGCGGGCCGGCATCACGGCCGACTTTCTAAAGAAGCTTTCCGCCGCGGAACGGAGTTATTACGGGGTGGACAACGACCTGCAGCCGAACGGATTCCTGGTCGACGCCGGGGTTGAGAAGATCGAGCCGCTGCTGCCTCCGCCCACAGCCGAGCGGTTGCTGGCGGCAGGGCGCGCCGCCCTCAAATATAACTACAGCCTGGGCATCACGGCGTGGCTCGATCCCTTGGCCACCGACGACGTGTTGACAGCCTACAAGCTGCTGGCGGATCAAGGGGAGCTGACCTCCCAGGTGGCGGCCTTTCCCCAGGTGTTTGCCAAGGATCCGGCGGCGGAGCTTGCCGGGGTCGAGAAGATCCGCGGGGCTTATAAGGATGTTCCCAATCTGCATGTGAGCGGAATCAAAGTGTTCGCCGATGGCGTGGTGGAGTATCCCTCGCAGACGGCGCATCTCAGCAAGCCTTACAAGAACACGGGGCGCTACGGGGATCTCTTGTTTGATCCCAAGAAATTTGCCGAGTTGTGTGTAGCGGCAGACAAAGAAGGTTTGATCATCCATGTACACGCCATTGGCGATGCGGCGGTGAGGGCCGCGCTGGATGGGATTGCTGCGGCGCGCAGGGCCAACGGCGACAGCGGATTGCCGCATACGCTGACGCATGAACAGTTCGTCCAACCGGAGGATTTTCCGCGGTTTCGCCAGCTGGGTGTGCTGAGCGCATTGCAGCTCTTGTGGGCGGAGGCGAGTCCAGACACGATTGAAATTGTGAAGCCTTATCTGGACCCTGAGATCTACAAGTGGCAATATCCAGCGCGGTCGATCCTTGACAACGGCGGAGTGATCTCCGGAGCGAGCGACTGGCCGGTCTCGAGCGCGAACGTGTTCTGGGCGATTTATCAGGCAGAGACGCGCAAGGGATCGGAAGGCGTGCTCGACCCAACCCAGGCGATGCCGCGGCAGGCCATGTTCTACGCCTACACTCGTAATTCGGCGCGGGCCATGAATCTTGATTCCCTTGGAACCATCGCCCCCGGCAAACGTGCGGATCTGGTCTTACTAGACCGCGACGTTTTGACGATCGCTCCGGAGGAAATGCGGGACACCAAAGTCTTGTGGACGATGGTGGCGGGCAAGACCGTGTATCAGGCAAAGTGACGCCCGTCCTCGGCACACCTGAGTAGGGCTGGCCGAAGCGGGGGTGATTCCGGAAAGGATCACCGCCGTCACGCGCGGCCGTCAAAACTTGCTGCGGGCGATACGCTGCTGAAGAGTGTTGCGGCAGAAATCCGTAAGGCAAAGATCCAGGGCTTGTTTGCAATAGGCAGAATTCTCTGGTGTGTCTCCGGAATTGGCAAAATCGGTGGAGAGAATGCGTTCGAGCTCGTTGTACCCGGAATTCCATTTGTTCCTGTATTCGGGATCGGCACGATTTGTGCCGTTGGTCGACCTGGGACATCAGCAAAAGATCGGATCCATTTACCAAGGCGGACGCTAAGACGGTGGCGTTCCCGGTGCAACTTCCGCCGGATAGCGAGAAAGTGCTGACTTACCAAGTGCACTACGCCTGGTGAGAGCATGTCCCGATCCTCGGTTCCGCCAGCTTTCCCCAGCCGGTCCTTGGTTTGGTTAGCCGGCTCTTCGCTCGCGCGATGATGTCAGGACAGTTCGACCGCCCAGGCGAGATCCGAACTAGGAACTGGCGGTTGCGCCGGTCGTCGGGCTCCGGTTACCGATCGCGCGACATTCCTGTTGCAGAAGCCTAAACAGCTCCTCCATGTGCTCCTGGCGTGTGCGGAAGTTCACGGGATTGATTCGAAACCACGCCTTTCCCTTGAGTTCGGTGGTTGAAATCCAAAAACGGCCTCCCTGCTCCACCCGCTGCGCCACTTCGGCATGCAGATTCTTAGATTCGGCTTCCCCGAGCCCCGGATGTTTATAACGGATGCAGATCGCCGACATCGGTGGAGCACAGGCGGGCTCGAACTCCGCATCCTGGGCAGTCAGGCTGTAAAGGTGCTTTGCCTGGCGCACATTGTTATCAATCCACTCCCCGATCTGGCGAGCCCCGTATCGTTTGAAGCTCATCCACACTTTCAAGCCGCGGAAACGCCGCGATTGTTCGAATCCGTGGACATAGTACTGATAGCGCTCATGGTCTTGGTCGAGCTCGTCGGTGAGATAGGAAGGTTTTATACCGAAGGATGCGGTGAGCCGACGTTGATCCCTGACGAGCACGGCACCGGCGTCGAGTGGAGCATAGAACCATTTATGAGGATCGATGGTAATCGAGTCCGCGAGCTCGAGCCCGCGGTCGCGCATCGGCCATTGGCGCGAGAGCAGCATGCCTCCGCCGTAAGCGGCGTCCACATGCAGCCACATACCTTCGCGATCGGCAATGCGCCGCAGGGCGCGAACGTCATCGACGGCGCCCGTATTCGTCGTGCCGAACACGCCCACGATGCCCATGGGGCGGATGCCATTTACCTTGTCGCGGGTAATCGCCTCCTCGAGCGCATCCAGCCGAACCTGAAAATTCCTGTCGGTTGGCAGCCGGCGTAGCGCCTTGCGGCCGAGACCGATGCAATCGACAGCTTTGTCGATCGAAACATGGCGCTCTTCCGAGGCGTACACCGCCCAGCGATCCTTGATCCCGTCGTGCTGTCCTTGATCGCGCGTCACCGCGTCCCGTCCCACCTTCAGGGCGATGAAGTTTGCCATCATGCCGCCGCTGGTGAGGTTGCCTCCTGCCTTTTCGTCGTAGCCGCAGAGCTCGGTCAGCCAGCGCACCACCCGCCGCTCCATGGCGACCGCGGACGGGCCGATGGAATAGGCGCCCACGTTCTGGTTGATTGCCGAACAGATGAAGTCCGCGATGACGCCCATGGGATTGGGAGAGGGCGTGATCAGACCCATATAGCCAGGATGGCCAACATGGGTGCAATAGGGAAATAATTTGTCCTCTAGTTCGCCCAACACACGGTCCGCTGAACTGGGGTCCTGGGGCAGCGGTTCGGCAAACAGCTGATTCACCGCCCGCGGATCCGCGGCAGGAAACACCCTTTTCGTCTCGATCTGATCAAAGTAGTCGGACAGCAGGTCCACGAGCCGGTGGCCCAAATCGCGAAATTCTTGCGTATCCATGCATCATCCCCTGGAGCTAGTGTACGGCCTGCGTCAGCGGGCCGCGCTCTGCTTCTTGCGGTTCAAGCGTATCGGGGAGGATCGGTTGAGGCTTGCCAAGACGCTGCGGTTCCTTGGCTTTGGCTTGGTATCGGTTCCGATCGCAATCGCGTAGCCGATCAAGCCTCATGGCCAACCATCGATCTTACCTGGATTGTGGCCAAAAAGAGGGCCGGCAGCCTGCCACTGCCGGCCCTCCTACACGGTTGTTGGAAGACGGTCACGTTCGCGGTCGATTTGCTCTTCGACTGCTGAACCGGAAATATGGGATAGGGTTTGTCCTCTCCCATGATCCCTTTCCACAAAATGCGATTGAGCCAGGCGGCATGGTTGAGGTCAGGGCCTTTGAAGTTGAAGCCTTGGGTGGCTTTGGCCCACCAAGCGCCGTCGTGCGCCGGGCACGAATGCGGCGCTCGGATCCTGGACGGTAGTGCTCATGGCTCCGGTCGCGCCGCCCTGACCGAACCAGGCTACCGCGCATGCCGCAACCATAAGATTGATGGCCATGGTCCTGCCAAGTGAATCCCGCATACGCGCCTCCGGATGCGCGAAAATTGCAGAATTGATGCAATGACTTGCAGGGACAAAGAAAGCGTATGTCTATTGACTTACTCGTATGGCTTTGCGTCGCCAAGACGCTCCGGCTCTAGGCCGTGCGCTTAACCATCACCGGACAAAGCTGGCCAGATGTCACAAAAGGGTTGATCGATCGCCCTACATTCTATAGTAGAATGATAGGGATTATTGCTTTAGGGGGATTGCGGATGGGACGGAGAATCGGTGGCAAGCCGGTTTCGTTCACGATCGCCATTATCGGCGGCGGGTTCAGTGGGGCGATCCTGGCAAGCAGATTACTGCGGGGGGGCACCCCGGCAGTCACGGTGGTGTTGATCGAGCGCGAAGGGTGTCCGGGACGCGGTGTGGCCTACAGCACGCACTTGGCTGGGCACCTGCTCAACGTCAGGGCGCAAGACATGAGCGCCCTCGCGGACCATCCTTCGCACTTCCTAGACTGGGCCCGCGAGCACTACGACGATCAGGCTCAACCCAGCGATTATCTGCCACGGCGCGTCTACGGCAAGTACGTCGAATCGACCCTGTGCGAGGCCATCGAGGAGAATCCCGGGAGATTCGAATGGAAGCGCGACGAGGTGTTCGCAATCACTCCCGCAGAAGGCGGAGCGACCATCTTTCTGAAGAGCGGGAGCAGGCTTCACGCGCAGGCGGTGGTGCTGGCTTTCGGCAATTTCCCCCCGCAGGATGCGATCCTTGCCGGGCGCAAGGACGACAACCGACGCTTCGTTCCGAACCCGTGGTCGGTGAGCGCTCTCGATCGAATCGCCCCCGAGAACAGCGTGCTGCTGATGGGGTCAGGCCTAACCAGTATCGATGTTGCAATTGCGCTGCGATCGCGTGGGTTTCTGGGGAAGATCCACATGCTTTCGCGGCACGGATTACTTTCCCAGACTCATAAGCCTGCCGGCCAGTGGCCGGCCCGTTGGGATGATCCAGCCACCCGGCGCGTTCGCAGCTTGCTGCGACTGATCCGAAGCGAAATGGCGAAAGCAGAACGAGAAAACAGTGACTGGCGCGCGGTTATCGATTCCATGAAGCCCTTTGCGCAGAGCATCTGGCGGTCTCTGCCGCAACAGGAGCGGCGGCGGTTCCTTCGCCATGTGCGCGCCTATTGGGATGTACACCGTCACCGAGTGGCTCCCAACATTGGCCGGCGATTGGAAACGGAAATGGCTCAAGGTCAACTGGAAGTCCATGCTGGCCGGATCACCGAATATCGAGAAGACGCTGACTTTGTGGAGATACGTTACCGCGACCGCGGTCACGGTGGGTTGAAAACGCTGCGCACGGATTACGTCATCAACTGTACTGGCCCGGAGAACGATTGCCGCAAGGTGAAGAATCCATTGCTGAGCTGGCTCTTAACCCGCAAGCTCGCCCGCCCGGACCCACTGTTTCTGGGGCTCGACACGGCTGACAATGGAGCCTTGCTCGATGCCCGCGGCGTAGTGTCCAATTTCTTGTACACGCTTGGGCCTTTGCGCAAAGGCACTCTCTGGGAAACAACCGCGGTCCCTGAGATTCGTACGCAATTGTCGCAGCTGGCTTCCCACCTGCTATCGCGGTTTGAGCAGCAGCGGAGTGAGAATTTGACATCGGAGCAGGCAGCCGTTCCAGCCTGAGATGAGTGAATCGAGGAGGATGGAGACATGCATGTTGAGCAGTTCTACCTGGGGTGCTTGGCGCATGCATCGTACATGCTCTCGTCAGGGGGCGAAGCGGTGGTCGTCGATCCCCAACGCGATGTTGAGATTTATCTTGACGCTGCCGCGGCAAGGGGCACCAGGATCCGCCATATCTTCGAAACTCATCTGCACGCTGACTTCGTTTCCGGACACAAGGAGCTCGCCGCACGCACCGGCGCAGATATCTACATCGGGTCTCGCGCGAACGCGTCGTTCGATCACGTTGATGCTAAGGACGGCTTTGCATTGCGGGTCGGAAAGATGCGGATTCAAGTTTTGGAGACTCCCGGACACACGCTGGAAAGCATTTGCCTGGTGGTGATCGACGAGGAGAAATCGCCCAACCCCTGGGCAGTTCTCACGGGCGACACCTTGTTTATAGGGGACGTAGGGCGGCCGGACCTGTCGAAAACCCACACTCCCGTCGAATTGGCGGGCATGCTCTATGACAGCTTGCACGAAAAAGTGCTCCAGTTGCCGGATGAGGTGATCGTCTACCCCGCGCACGGTGCAGGCTCACTCTGCGGACGCAGCATGCGGGCCGAACGGTCTTCCACGATTGGCACCGAGCGCTTAACGAATTATGCGCTGCAAATCAAGAGCCGGGGAGAGTTCATCCGCGAGCTCACAGCCAATCTACCGTCCCGTCCGGAATACTTCCTCGAAGACGCGGAACTCAATCGCCAGGGGGCCCGGACTCTGTCCGAACTGCCGGATTTAGAGCCAATCTCTGCGCAGGAACTGGCGTCTGAACTGGGAAAAGGAGCCCCGGCACTCGACGTGCGTCCTGGCGACCGCTTCGCCGCGGGCCACGTGCCCGGCTCAGTCAATATCGCCCTGTCGGGCCAGTTCGCCTCGTGGGCAGCCATTGTCTTCGGCCTGTCGTCCTGCCCCATCATCATCGCGGATACAACGGAACAATGGTCGGAGGCGCGGGTTCGGTTGGCCCGTGTCGGCATCGAAAGGGTGCGCGGATATTTGTTGGGCGGGGTGGAAGCGTGGAAGCAGGCTGGCTTCCCCTTGGCCCAAGTCCCGCAGGTTTCGGTCGAAACTCTCAGCGAATGGGAGAAACGGCCGGAGCTCTCGATCGTCGATGTTCGCCGCGAGTCGGAATGGCAGTCCGGCCACATGGTCAACGCGCTGTGGATTCCACTGGACAAGCTCGCCTCGACTTCGCTGCCGGTCGGTTACGACCGGCTCATTGCCGTGCACTGCAAGAGCGGGTACCGGAGCATGATCGCCTGCGGTCTTTTGCGGCGAGCGGGCTTTGCGAACGTCGTCAATGTGATCGGCGGATTCGATGCATGGCGAGCGGCCGGTTTTCCTTTAGCCACCCGAGAAGAGATCGCCGTTTAGCAGTTGGCCGACGCCCATACCGCGTTTCCAGAACATCAGAGTGATGTCGGTTTTTCTCTGGCGAGATCTCGGGGCCGGCCGTGGCATAATCTCGTCATGGAAACATCAAGCCTGGATTTCTTGTACTTGGAGAGGGATCCAAGGACGAAGCAGCCATCTGCCTGCATCTACGTGAAATCGGCTGGCAAGGAAGACTATGCCGGCGTGCGGGCAGACAAGCTGATTTCGGCTCATTGCTTGAGCTTCATCGAGCTTGACGCTGAACTCCGCCGCCTGCACGCGGAACTCGATGAGATTCGCGCCCGGGCCAAGAAGAGGTTCTATAAAGCCGAGAACGAGACGGACGCCGCCGGCGTCTAAGGCATCTGTTCTTCCGATCCTGCCGGATTCAACCGCCACGCTGCGCTCCCACTCGTCCGTCATAGGACTGACCAGGGCTGCCTGCCGAAAGCAAGCGGCAGGAACTCGCATCCCCGCCACCCCGACAGGAGGCGCCGCAATCGGGGTCTCCAGTGATTCACTTGATTAAGTCCATGAAGTTATCAATAATCGTTCGAGGGATGTTGCAGGTTGCTGCGCATTCTGATTGCAGACGTCCGGTAATTCCTATGTCCAATGGAGGCTATCGAGAGATGGATCGTCGCCAGAAGAGAATGGAGTGAATGCGAATATACTGGGTGGTGATCCACATCACAGACAGAGAAGTTGGCTTCCTTGATATTGATGTCCGCCCCGACCATGCCCCGTACGCATACGGCTCATCCAACCCTATCAACCTAGGAACGAGTCAGATCGCAATGGCTCAGTCACCAAAGTGAGAGACCTGCGGCGTGCCTTGATGAGGCGGCCGCAACAACATATTTCTACAGCGAAGGAGCTAACCGCATGGCGACAGCAGAAGTTCGTCAAACACTGACCGAGCAACAGGCTCGGCAGCTCGCTACCGTCACTAAGACAGTCCCCATGATGGAGGCGATCACGCCGCGCTGGCTGATCACCTTCCTCTCCTGGGTGCCTGTCGAGGCCGGCGTCTACCGGGTCAACAAGGTGAAACCCACGCGCCCGGGAACGCGCACCATAGAATGTAATCCGGACGAAGAGATCGACCTGCCTGAGATCTATGTCGATTACGAGGAGAAACCGCGGGAATATGCGCTGAATGCGGTGACCAGCATCCTGGACGTGCAGACCCGTATCTCGGACCTCTACCGCAGCCCGCATGACCAGATTCGGGAGCAACTGCGTCTTATGATCGAGAAAGTTAAGGAGCGGCAAGAGCGGGCTCTCATCAACAATACGGAGTACGGCCTGCTCAACAACGTTGCCCCGGAGATGAAAGTTAAAACCAGGAATGGTACCCCAACGCCTGATGATTTGGATGAACTCGTCGCCCGGGTATGGAAGGAGCCAAGCTTCTTCCTGGCACATCCGCGCGCGATAGCAGCCTTCGGGCGCGAATGCACGCGCCGCGGGGTTCCGCCTCCGACCGTCACGATGTTCGGTTCCCCGTTTGTAACTTGGCGAGGAATTCCCTTGGTTCCATGCGACAAGCTTCCGTTAAAGGCTGAGACGACCGACATTCTTCTCGTGCGCTCTGGCGAGAAAAAGCAAGGCGTGATTGGCCTGTTCCAGCCAGGGCTGCCAGGAGAGGTGTCGCCGAGTTTGTCCGTTCGATTCATGGGCATTAACCACAGAGCCATCGCGTCGTATTTGATCTCTCTCTATTGCTCCATTGTGGTGCTGACCCAGGACGCACTTGGATTATTGGAGAACGTCCATGTCGACAAATATC
Organism: Terriglobales bacterium; assembly: GCA_035622175.1. Classification (GTDB taxonomy): domain Bacteria; phylum Acidobacteriota; class Terriglobia; order Terriglobales; family Acidobacteriaceae; genus JAFAGX01. The sequence goes on from DASPVV010000049.1 coordinate 28,296, forward strand.
ACGAGTACAAATAACGGAGCGAGAGACGGGGCAAACCGGCCGAGAAGCGCCGCTTCGGCAAAATCAACCTCCTTGACTGGCGAAGGGGCGAGACAGTACCCCTTCGGTACTTTTCCTTTGCCCGACCCGGCCACCCTAGAAAGACTCGCCAATGAGTTTTTCAAGGCGATGCCCCGCGATCTGGCAAATGCGGACGGAATCGTTGAGGAGGCTTCTCCAGAGCGCGAGGCGGAAGAAATCCCGGTCACGAGGTTTGAGGAAATCCTCCCGGCGAAAGAACTGTCGGCGTCCGGAGCTAACCCGAACGTCCCCGCATCAGCTGCGTATAGCCAACCAGGTCCCTTGACCGAGGCTGATCTGCGTGCAATCGCGGCATCGCTGGCGGGCTCGACGGCGTTGATTCCCGGAGCCCCAGGAACCGCGCCCATGCCGCCGATGCCGGGGGCGCCGCCTGACTTTTTCGCAGAAGGAAAAATTTCACCGCTGGCGGTCGCGCCAACCCTGGGGCCAGCCAGTGAACTGTTTTCCTTCCCGGGAATTTCGGCAACCCCCAGCTCACCGCCAACCGGCCCGCCGGGCGGTGCGGCGGTGAGTGCTGTTCCGCAATCGACGGCCAGCGCTCCAGCGCTCCCTGGTTCGTCGCCTTACGCGGTGGAGGGCGAGAAAGGCACGTCTCCGGGAGCGGCACCAGTCTGGCCCCCGCTGAACGACTGGTTCTCCTTTCCCCGCATCCCCGCGATGCCGGATGTGCGCGGCATAGAAACCGTGCCCAATCCTCCACCTCCGCCTACCTCGCCGTCACTGGTACCGCCGAGTGCCGCAGGCGGAACTGAGGTTCCCATAGAACGTCATGACGTAAAAGGGATAACACCCCAGGTTCCGGCCGACCCGACGCCGCAGAAGGGCGTGTCGGAATCCACGACAGGCGTACCCAGGGCCACGTATCCGTCCGCCGCAACGTCGCTGCCTTCCTTGAGCGATTTGTTTTCCCTTCCCGGAGTGCCTGGTTTGCAGGCGGTGCCGAACATTCCGCTGCCGCCTTCATCCTTGCCACCATCCCTGTCACCGGAGGCGGACCTACCCAAAGCGAGTCCACCTCCGACAAGGGACGTTGCCTCTCAGCCGGCAGGGGCTGCCGTCGCCGTGCCTGCCCATGGAACTCGTGAGGCGCCGGGAGTGACGTCGGGCATGGAGTCTTTTGAGTTTCGGCCTGATCTTGAGCCGAGGCAACTCGGGACTGCGAAGCGGCCACTCGATGCCAAGCTCCTCCGTCGCGACTTCCCGATTCTCGAAGAGCGCGTGCATGGCCGTCCACTCATTTGGCTCGACAACGCCGCAACTACGCAAAAGCCAAAAGCAGTCATTGATCGTCTGACGGAATTCTATAAACACGAAAACTCTAACATTCATCGCGCTGCTCACGAACTGGCGGCGCGCGCAACCGATGCCTACGAAGGCGCACGCGAAAAAACTCGGCGCTTTCTGCATGCGTCCTCCACCCGCGAAATCGTCTTCGTGCGGGGTGCGACCGAAGCCATCAACCTGGTGGCTCAAAGTTGGGGCCACCGCAATGTGCATGAGGGCGACGAGATCGTCATTACCTGGCTCGAGCATCATGCCAATATCGTTCCCTGGCAGATGCTTTGTTCAGAAAAGGGCGCACGTCTGCGCGTCGCTCCGGTGAACGATCGAGGGGAGGTCATGCTCGAGGAGTACGAGAAGTTGCTTGGCCCGCACACACGGATGGTGGCATTCAGTCAAGTCTCGAATGCGCTCGGCACCATCACCCCAGCGCACGAAATGACCGAGATCGCGCATCGCTACGGCGCGCTTGTGCTCGTCGACGGCGCTCAAGCCGTCTCTCACATGCCAATCGATGTGCAGACTCTCGGCTGCGATTTCTACGTCTTCTCCGGGCACAAAGTCTTCGCGCCTACAGGGATCGGTGTGCTCTACGGAAAACAGGATCTACTCGATTCCATGCCCCCGTGGCAAGGTGGGGGCAACATGATCTCGGACGTTACCTTCGAGAGAACCATCTACCAGGCCTCGCCGGCACGTTTCGAGGCAGGGACGGGCAACATTGCCGATGCCGTTGGCTTGGGAGCGGCGCTTGACTATGTGGAGGAGGTCGGAAGGGAAAACATCGCTGCTTACGAGCACGAACTCCTGAACTATGGCACGAGGAAACTGCTGACTGTGCCCGGGCTGCGCTTGATCGGCACTCCACGCGAAAGAGCCGGCGTCCTGTCTTTTGTGCTGGATGACGTTCGCACAGAAGATGTCGGTGTTGCCCTCAATGAAGAGGGCATCGCCGTACGGGCGGGCCATCATTGTGCCCAACCCATTTTGCGGCGCATGGGGGTGGAGAGTACGGTGCGGCCCTCCCTCGCTTTTTACAACACCTGCGAGGACATCGATGCGCTGGTCGCAGCCTTGCTCCATTTGCAGGCGGGACGTTGGCACCGCAGATCATGAGCCTGAGCTCGCTCAAAGTCGGTCGTGTTTGGAACGAAGCGCCGCAAGACCGAGGCGCGAGATGAGTGCGTCGGCCATCCTGGGGCCACAGGCAAGGAGGCCTTCGAGCAAGGGATCCCGCTGATTGCACCTCAGCCGGCCATCGTCCAAGGTGGTCACAAATCCGCCGCTGCTTTCGACCAGAGCGGCTCCCGCGGCGATGTCCCATTCATGCTTGGGAACCAGCGTGAACGTGGCGTCCGCCAAGCCCGCGGACACCAGCGCCAGCTTGTAGGCGACCGAACCGACGGGCCGGATCTGGAAGCCGGCGCCTTCGAATCGCTTCCATTCTCCGCGGTTCACTTCGCTGCGGCTGGCCAGCACCAAAGCGCCCGACAGGTCGCTTCGCTGGCTCGATCGGCAGGGCTTTCCGTTGTACGTCATGCCCCACCCCAGGCATCCCAAGAAAGTCTCGTTGGTCGCTGGATTGTAGACTCCACCGGCGACGGGCCGGCCGTCTTCCACCATGGCCACGGAAGCGCAGAACTCCGGGATTCCGGCGACAAATTCGCGCGTGCCATCGAGGGGATCGACGACCCAAACTCGGCGTTTCTCGAGTCGTGTGCCATCATCCACTGCTTCTTCGGAAAGCCAGCCTTCCTGCTCCCGCAGCAGTTCCCGGCGCAATACCCCATCGATCTGGCGATCGGCTTCGGTTACCGGGTCATGACCGGCCTTGTACTCGGCTTCGATGTCTCCCGGAGTGAAGCGCCGGAAAACTTCCCCGGCAGCCTCGAGAGCTGCTTGGATGCGCCGCAGCGTTTCCTCACAGGAAGAAGTAATCATGAGCCAGAGAGCACCCGGCGTTCATGCCCAAAGCATTCGTGCGCCCGTCGCCAGCAAAACCGCGCAGAGAAGCCGCCGCAGCCAAGGCACGGGCATTCGCGTGCTCAAGTGAGAGCCGAGCACGCCTCCAGGAATGGAGCCAATTACCAGCAAGCCGACGAGGGAGGAGTCGACGTTCCCCATCTTGAAATGAAGCAGGCTGGTCACTCCCGTCAGCAGGACCGCATGAACAATATCCGTGCCGACCATTACCTTCGGGGAGAAGCTGTAGAACAGCAACAAAAGCATCATGATGATGCTGCCCGAACCGACCGAGGTCATGCCCACCAGGAAGCCAGCGAGCAATCCGATCGCCGACACTCCGATGGTGGACTTCATGGTGGGCGGCCGACTCGTGACCCGCTCCTCAATTTGGGATTGAAACATCAACAGGGTGGGCACCACAAGCAGCAGGATCCCTACGGTCGTGGTGATGAAGGTGTTCACTCCATTGCCGTAGGCCAGCCGCAGATCCCGAAGCAATCCGACACCCAGAAGCGAGCCTGGAATACTGCCTGCCGCCAGGCCGAAGACCAGTTTCTTTCGCACCGTCCCTTTGGTGAGGTGTACGTAGCCGGACCCAAGCTTGGTGAGGAAATTGAACAACGCATCCGATCCCACGGCAACAATGGCCGGCACGTGCAGGGCGAAAATCAAAATCGGCAGCAGGAGAACGCCGCCGCCCACGCCGGTCATACCAATCAGTGTGCCGACGCAGAAGCCGATCACGATCTTGGCAAGAATCAGCATACCCACTCGGGGCCCGAGCTCGAGCGCCGGGGATTGGACTAACCGTGACTCCCGTTGACTCCGAGAAAGCCCTCGCGCTCGAGATGCAGCAAAATCTCCTGCGCCGCTTCCTCGGGCGTGAGCTCGGCGGTATTGATCACCACCTGGGCATCGGTGGGTTCTTCGTAAGGGTCGGAGATCCCGGTAAACTCGGGAATGATTCCTGCCCGCGCTTTGGCATAGAGGCCCTTGCGATCGCGCTGTTCGCAGATGGCGAGTGGTGTGGCCACGTGCACCAGGATGAAGCCACCGACGGGCTCGATCATGGCCCGCACCTGCTTGCGAACCGTGTCATAGGGAGCAATCGGAGCGCAAATGGCAATGCCGCCGTTCTTGGTGATTTCCGCCGCCACATAACCGATACGCCGAATATTGATATCGCGATGCTCTTTGGAGAATCCGAGCTCGGAAGAAAGATGCTTGCGCACCAGATCACCGTCGAGGAGAGTCACCGGCCGGCCCCCCTGCTCCAGGAATTTGGTCATCAGCAGGTTGGCAATGGTGGATTTACCCGAGCCCGAAAGTCCGGTAAAGAAAATCGTCAGGCCCTGCTTGTGTCGCGGCGGGAAGCTGCGCCGCAGTTCTTCGACGACTTCGCTGTAGGTAAACCACCCCGGAATTTCCCGCCCTTCATTGAGGCGTTGGCGCAGTTCTGTCCCCGAGATATTCAGCACCCGGGAACCGTTCGGCACCTCGTTGTCCGGGACGTAATAACCCTGATCTTCAAGGTACACCATCATGTTGAAGGGAACCATGGTCACGCCGATGGCAGCCTGGTGCTTTCTGAACAGCGCCTGCGCCTCATAAGGGCCGTAAAAGGGCTTGCCATCGCTGTCTTTGCCGGGACCGGCGTGATCGCGGCCCACGATGAAGTGCGTGGCGCCGTAATTCTTGCGAATGAGAGCGTGCCAAATGGCTTCGCGCGGCCCACCCATACGCATCGCCAGGGGAAGCAGCGACAGCTTGACCGTCCCCCGGGGAAATTTGGGGAGCAGCAGTTGGTAGCAGCGAACGCGGGTGAAATAGTCCACGTCGCCGGGCTTGGTCATTCCGACCGAGGGGTGAATCAACAAGCTGGCCTCAACTTGTTTGGCGGCGCGGAAGGTGAGCTCAACGTGCGCCCGGTGCATGGGATTGCGGGTCTGAAACGCCACCACTCGACGCCATCCCAGCCGGGCAAAATCCGCGCGCAATTCTGCGGGAGTGAAACGCAGGGGACGAAAATCGTAGTGCGAAGGCATCTGCGTGCCTTCCAGGCGGCCCCCGACATACCAGGGATGCGCCTGGTGCAACAAGTAACTCACGCCGGGATGGGCGGGGCTGGTGGTACCGAAGACAGATTCCGCCTCGGCTTGGCGGTCCGGCTTCCACACATCTTCCACATGCAGTAACGCCAGCATGACACCTTCCGCATCACGCAAGGCAACTCGGCTCGAGCCCGGCTGCAAACTGCGGGCAAAATCCTCTGCAACATCAAGCGTGATCGGCATGGGCCAAAGGACATCGCACCCCAGCTGCATGCGTTGACACACGCCTTCATAATCGTTGCGGTTCAGGAAGCCAGTCAGCGGGGAGAACCCGCCGCACAACAGCAACTCCAAATCGCAGATCTGGCGTGCGCTCAAGTCCCACGACGGCCATTCCCGCGAGCGCGCTTTCAGTTCGAGGATTTGTTCGGCTGGCGCCATCAGGTTGACGAGGGATCCTCCGTGTGGCGCAACCAGATGGCTTTTGGGGGCTGTCAAACGCGTCTACCTCCGGGGCGGTTGATTGTGTCGCGCGATCCGACGTGCCTGGCCGCAGGCAGACTCTGAAGCCGGAGTCTCCGCAAACCAGGAACGAATCCCACGACGCCGCAGGGCGCTTGATTCGCTGAGAAGAACGTGGGCCGGTCGGGTCGAGCGATAGTCTGCAAATCTCATTCCTTTACTAAGGTATAGGATTCGGCTAACCCCGTGCCAGCACTTGCCTTGTTGGCGGGAGAGTTTCAGCGGGCGCCGCGATGTGCAAACTTTTGCCACAAAATTCTCGCCCCACCGGCGTAGCATCGCGCCGGCTCGAAGGTGTCGCGGCTGCGTCCTAGGAGCCTATCTTGCTTGAGGTTTCCCCTCTGTCTCGCGCCAGCTCATCCTCGGCGGATCGCGTCTCCTGTCTTCGTCCACTCTCTTTCCACGAGTATTTCAACAGGCACCATACCGCCCGCAGCCCGTCCTGCCAGCTGATTTTCTTTCCCTCTTCATAGGTGCGGCCCCAGTAGCTGATCCCAACCTCGTAAATGCGCAGACGCCGCTTGGCGACCTTGATGGTGATTTCCGGCTCGAAGCCGAAGCGGTCTTCTTCGATGGGAATGGATTGGATCACGGACCGTCGAAAAGCCTTATAGCAGGTTTCCATGTCGGTGAGATTAATGTTGGTGAGACAGTTGGAAAGCAGCGTCAGCAGGCGGTTTCCGACCGAGTGCCAGAAGTAGAGCACGCGGTGGGGAGCGCCGCCCAAAAACCGGGAACCGTACACCACATCGGCCTTGCCGTGGATCAAAGGCTCAAGAAGCACCGGGTAATCGCCCGGGTCATATTCGAGATCGGCATCTTGTACGATCACGAAGTCACCGCAGGCTTCGGCAATGCCGCGTCGCAGGGCCGCCCCCTTTCCCGAATTGCGGGCGTGAAGCAAGACCCGCATCTGAGGGTGCCGTTTCTCGAGTTCGAGGAGAGCTTCTCGCGACCCGTCGTCGGAACCATCGTCGACGCAAAGCAACTCGATCTCGAAGGGGACAGCCAGCACACGTTCGACGGCTTGCCGTAACGTTGCTTGCTCGTTGTAGACAGGCATCACAACGGAGAGTTTCATGACGCAAAGAGCCGCTCTAGTTTAGATCATCACTACCCAACACGCACTTTTTCCCTTGCTTTCCTTCATCATGCCGCTTTCCTGCCCAAAGGAGCGGCCAATTCTCAATGTCAAGAAGTGTAATTAGTACCATCCTCCCTTACACGGTCCAGAAATTTTTGACTACCCGATATCCCTTAAGGGAAGGCCATCGTATCGATCGACCGGCCCAGTGGTCCAGCCCGAAGGTTTCTCAAGCGGCCCTCGGCCCTAGGGCGATATTTGCCGGGATCAGTTCCGGCCGTCGCGGTGGAGCTACAAGTCCTCACCCTCGGTAGTGACTACGGCTTTAGTTTTTCGTAACTTAGCCTAGCGTCGCCCGGGGTCGGGGGAAGGGGAGAAACTGGAGAAGGAAGTCTCCATGCGGAAGGTCTGGCGTTCGAGGCGGCTTCGGTTCCTGGAGCATGTGGAAAAACCCACATCTCACGGGAAGTTCCTGGCAGCGTACATGCACCACTGGGCGAAAATCAAGATTGTATTTCGCTTCTTCTCGTTGGCTGGATGCGAAGGCGCACCGGCAGGTGTCGAGCCGCTGTCCGGCTTGTGGTCGAATCGAACCTGGGGAGAACTAACGTCCACCAGTTGCCGGGGACGCCGGTAACGTGGAGTTCGGAGCGCAGGGGGGGGCCGTCAGCGTACGCTCGATGGCCAGGGACGTTCGTCCTGTCGCATGCGTCTATCCTTTGCCGGGGTACTGTGGCTCTCTCCACTAGAACTCAACCGCCTGAGGGCGATTCTGTCAAACCAGGAGCTGAGATCATGAAAATCAAGCCCATTCACCTGGGTCCACGCGAGCAGCAAATCGCCGATCTGCTGCTCGAAGGTTGCGACAATGCGGAAATTGCCAAACAGCTGAACATGGCCCGGCGCACCGTCAAGGCCCATTTCAATCGGCTTTTTCTGCGCTTTGGAATCAGAAGCGGAATCAAGCGGGTCAAGCTCGCAACACTTTTATATCGGAGGCAACTATGCTTGGAAGGGAGCGTCGCGGAGACCGGGTGCCAAGTGAGAAAGAGCAGCGAGTCATTGAGCTCGTCGCTCAAGGACTCAAGAATAGTGAAGTTGCCCAAGCCATCGGGACCACCGAACACGTTGTCAAAAACTATCTTCGAACTATCTATGACAAGCTCGGGCTCTGGAATCGGGTCGAATTAGCGTTGTGGTACGAAGCCCGGCGTCCCTTGAAAATATTGCCCTGATGCGCCGGCGTCGATGAAGCCGGGCGAGCAGGCGGAAGATCCGAGTCGTCGATGATCGGTGGCAGAAGCTCAGCAGCCCCAGTAAGGCGGGGATCCTTGAAGCCAGGAACCCGTCCGCGGCTGGGTATTGCCCCGACTTCGACTGCTTGGGAGAGTGGCACCTTGTTCCCCGTGTCCGGGGCGGGGGGGCTGCGTCGATTCCTCGCGCGGGAAGTTATTCGCAGGCCTTGAGCGCGGCGGGCTTGAATTGATCGAGTTGTGCGTCCCGTTGGGTTGCCATTTTCCCGCCATCCGTCTTGCCGTATTCTTCTGATCCCGAACAATAGTAGAGCGCGGTGTGCACATCTTCCCAGACTTGCGCGTGGGGATTGCCGCCGAAACCCGGATCTACCGTCGGAGGCTCCGCCAGGCCGAGGCCGACCAGAGCGCGCTCGAACAAAGTGAGCGAAGGTTGAGAAGTTTTCGTTCGCGATTTTGGTGCCGGCTGGTGCGGACTCCACCAGCCAATCGCGAGGAGGAGCACCAAGAGAGAGATGACCACGGAGACGTCGCCCTGATGTCGGCCGAGCCACCGTCTGCCCGGAGAATCGTTCTCCTTCAAGGATTCAAGCCAGGTGCGGGCTGTCGCCGCCGATGTCCAGGGCGATTGCCCAGCGGGCTTCTCGTTTGCCAGAAGGATTCGGATTTTGCTCTCGGTCTCGGTTGTTTCCGCCGCAGGTGGAAGTGAATCGAGAGCCAAGGCCGCACTGCCGTCGACCGCCGGCGTGTCCGGGACGCCACCGTCCGCATGAGCCAGAACGGGGAACGGTACCGGTACGGCAGGGGCGACTTCGCCTTCGAGAAGAAACTTGCTGCTCGGTTCGGGGTCGTCGCCGCCGAGAGTCAGTGGCGCAGGAGCAAGTTCGCTGCGTGAGGAAGAAAACTCGAGCGAACGCGGGGTTCCGCATCGTCCGCAGAAACTCTCGCCCTCGCCAAAAAGGAACCCACATTGCTGACAAGCAGAACTCAGTTGGCTCGCGCCAGCCGACTCGTCCGCCTGGCTGGGCGCTGCCAGCGGCGACTCTGGGACCTCAGGCACGCTGGCCGCGACCAGCTTCAGTTCGTCCTTGAGCGCGACCGGTCCGGCCGAAATCGCGGTTGCCATCGGCGCAGGCTCATCGGTGAGCTGCGCCAGCAAGTCTGCAATGTCCGGCAGGGGTTCGGCAGAGATCTCCCTGAGCGACTGTTCTCCCACGCTTGCCGGCAGCGCGTCCGGCTCAGGCTTGGTCACCACCTCTTGGGCGCTGGTCGCCGAACCATCCGCGGTGAGGCGCTCCAGTTGCGGCTTGAGCCGCTCGAGAGCCTCGAGCACGGCGGCGTGCTCCTTGGCCAGAGCCTGTTTCCATTGCAACTCGGCCGCTCTGAGGACCGCTTCTCCCATCAGATTCGCCATGACGTGGCAGCTTTGCATCTCGGGAGCGGTCATCGATTGTGCTTGGGCAAAATTCAGTTGCAAAAAGCCAACCATGGTCAGCTTGTCGTAAAACGGAAACAGGATCGGATCGGGAGCGCTCCCTTGGAGATGCTCACGGCGAGAATCGCTCGGCATGGGCTCGCGCGTCTTGTCCTTCTGCAACAACTCTGCGATGTTGGTTGGAATGGGGACGATGGAGCCCGCCAGTGATTTCAAGGTTCCCGCCGCCGCACAGTACTCGAGCTGGTCATTCCGGAGGAAGGCCACCGCGATCGCGCTTGCACTCGTGATTCTCTCGAGTCGCTCCACGATCACTTTGGCCGCTGCGGAAGCGTCGGAGAGCGAGCGAAGCAGGGCTTGCGCTTCGGCGATCTCCACCAGAGTCGCTGCGGGATCAAGAGGCTTTTGTGACGACGCGCCCTGCTGCCGGGCGGAGCCGGCGTCGAGCACCGGTTCAAACGTCGTTTGGTCGGGCGCGGGTGTTGAGAATGCGTTGGCTACTTGTGGTTCCACCGTGTCGCGTTTCCTTTGTCGTTTCAAAAACTGACGCCCCGGATGGTGCAATTCGCCAACCAAACACGGCGATCTGGCCCGACGCCTCCCGATTCTACCAGTCGCGCTTCCCCCGGACCACGCCCATCTTCGACCCGTTAACCCACTCCAGGGTAGCGAGTTATCTCTTCCTCATCGCAGCTCAACTGCTAGGTTACCGAAGGGTGAGAGCGGGTTACTTCGATACTGTCTCGTTTTGATGTGCAATTACTTGCACATAATCGTGGAAGGTTGATCGACTTCGCTCGGGACGGGCAGCCCCGTCAGCGATCAGCGGATTGGTTCTTTCGACCCTGCCTGGGTCCGAGTTCAGGCGGAAGCAAGGCAGGGGAAGGATGACTCGGTCGGTATTGCCGCCAAGGGAGTTTTCCACAGGGGGTCAACGCGCATTCAGAGCGATCAAGATCTTTCCATACGTGGACAAGAGGAGAGAAAATATGGCTGCTCAACGTAAGCCTTCTTCCCCGGGTGCGTTTCCCTGACCCCGCTTGCACCAGGTTGGGTGCACCTGGCTGTGGAAAGCAGGCAAGTAATAGAAAAACCAGCGATTGAGAACACGACAAGGTGGTTGACGCGGCCCTCTCGATGCGGTAAACAGCTTAGCAATTTAAGAGTGGGTTATCTGAAGTCTATGCCGTCTCGTTCCTCGGGTCTGAGCCATCTCGCCATTTCGAAAAAGCCCCGATGGGCTGTGCTCAAGATCTTGCATGCTTGGCGAACCGAGCGGCCCAATTCCCATGTCATGTCCTGAGCCAAGTCAACAAAGAGCTACGGTTTTGGTGATTGAAGATTGTCCAGAAGTCCAACGCTATCTCCGTGTCTTGCTCGAGCTCGACTACTACCACGTCGAGGTCGCTAGCAACGGTGAGGAAGCCTTGCAGCGCATGCAGGAGGGCTGCACTCCCGAGCTTGTGCTGCTGGACATGCAAATGCCCGGCATGGACGGCCTGAAAACCTTGCAAAGCTTGCGGGATCTCCAACCCGGCTTGAAGGTGATTATTTGTTCCGGGGAAGACCATCCTGAAACCATTCGACAAGCCATTTTGTTGGGGGCGCAGGCTTACCTCGTCAAGCCGGTCCCGCGTCTGTACTTGTCGGCGGCGGTGGAGGGTTGCCTTGGCAGCGGGAGCGAGACCGCCACGTGTTGCATCACATACCCTTCCACCATGGCTGACCGACTGAATTGACTAAGGTCGGACGGCAAGTCGCACTTGGCTGTCCAAAAACTCCTGCAGTTGGTGCCTTTCCTGGTCAGACATGGCGAGAAATTTTACGCTGATCCCGTAGCCGGGCGCGCTCGAGACCACTTGGGTTTTCGCCCATAATTTGAGGTCCTTTACCCAGATGGCAATTCTAGCTTCAGTTCCCTTAGGCAGCGGGTTCGACATCTCGACGAAGCACCCCCCTAAGCTCATATCACTAGTTCTGGCCCGAATCGGAACCGACTGATCGCTGGGATAGATTTCCACCGAGGTCGTACACTTCAGTCGTGGGTATGCTCGTCGCTCCTGCGATTCCTCGGCGAGGCTAACAGCTGTGGTCTCCGACAGGGGAAAATCCCAGAACGGCTTTTCCGGAGACAGACTCAGCAACCCAAGATGGCCAAACTTCGGGCTGCCAGTTTCGCCGATCCACCTTACTCGAAAATGGGCCTTGGTTTGGCCGTACGTCAGGCCAATGATCTCGTCGACCTTGAGTTCGGCTTGTACGCCACTCAACTCCACGCCAAACCGGCTTACATTGACCGTAGAGACCTTCTCGGTGAAGATTCGCCCATGGCGATCTGTGCCAAAGATTCGCACCGGGACGCGCGTCTCGTTTCTCGGCTGCTGACGGTCTCCCATGAGTAAAACCAAATTTGCGAGCTGTTAGGTTAGTGTCGTGATTCTACTCGAAAACGCGCCTTCGCCCAAAGGACCTTGCGTAACTAGGCTGTCGCCGGGTGATGACCCTTCGAGTACCCCCGTGCGAGCCTACCGTCCTCCCAGCTACGACTGGATTCGGCAAAACGCTGCAAAACCTTGCACACGGCAAGCTGCTGCGATCTTTCCCAATCCTGCTTCCAACAGGCAGTTGGCCGGGAACTCGACGGCAGCTGAATTGCTTCAAGGGAGTGAGAAGTCGCCGACTGAGTTCTTTCTGGCAGCGGTCGGCCCGGGAAAAATGGAACATAAAGAAACCTTCTGGATGACCTGTGATTCCTTCGAGCAGTTACGCGCCGAATACGGCCCTTTTCATACCCGCGCTGAGGCCGAGGTCGAAGCGCAAAAACTCGGGTTCGGCTATCTGTTGCGCTACGAACACCTCATCGATGAGAATGACGAAATTCAAGAGGTACGTTGCATCTTCATTGAATTGCCCCGCGCGAAATCTAAGGTTCGCTTAGCCAGCCCGCGCGGCCAGGTTCGGGAAAGCAAGTATCACACTCGCTGCGCCACGTGTGGGGAGATGGCCGTGCACGAGGAACCTTGGCGGGCCGAGGTGTGGGCTGATATCCATGAGTTCGAGCGGCGGCGTCACCGCGTGCGATTATTCGAACAGAGCCAAGGAGCCGGCCTCAGGGAGATCGGGGACTGGCGCGACCGCTGTCGATAAGCCTTCCTGACCCACGCAAGTCACGTTCCCATCTGCAAAACTCCATCATTTTCTGCTAGTCTGTTGCCCGAGAGTGCGGTCTGCGGTCGGCCCTTCCGAGAGCCCTCTATGGCCCTGGTGTTACTTGTGCTGCTAGCGCTAATTCCTTTGTTAGGTGTGGCATGGATTGCTGCCTATGGCTCTCTATTCCCGCAGCCGACCATCGATGCCCTGTTCACCTCCCTGATTCTACTGTCGACGTCCGCCATTTTCGGAATGACCGCTTTATTCGAGGTGCGCAGATATCTGTCGGGCGCGAGTGGGGGCGGCGGGGGGGTGGCAACCCCCTCCTCTCTCTCGCGTTCGGTACGGCGCGGAAGGGTGAAGGAAGTGACTTTCTATGAAGCCGATGTAGGACAGCCAAATAAATCGATTGTCACCCTGTCGGATGATGGCCGTTCGGCGGAGATGCTGGTTCTCTCCGGGGATGTTCGGAATGCGCTTCCGGTAGGACAGAAGGTTCAGATCACCTTACGCAAGCAAGGCGGAGAGAACGTTCTGGTTGACGTGCAATATTCATGATCCGCGCCCCAGAACTGTTACCGACGTAACCCTCGATCGCAAGTTCTATCTCGCTCTGTCTGCCACAGGCCCTTGAAAATTCAAAAGAGTGGTTCCCGGGACCTGTCGGTTTGCGCACAGAGGGGATGATGCCGGCCAGTGGGACGTTCCAGCCGATCGAGGAAGCACCAGCATCGGTGCCATCGATGCTCGAACGCGCGGAGCACATTCAGCGTGAGATTCACCAGCTCTCGGGCCGGGACCTGCAATTGTGGTCCATCGGGATTCTGGTGATGCTGGTTCTCGCCTCCGGCGTTCTGGCCTTGGTGTTCCCCAATTTAGTCTGGGCCGAGCATTCCATTCACATCCAAACAGCTTACCTGCCGCAGCTATTCTTTGGCCTTATTTCTCTCATCTTGTTGTTTAACATTTATCTTCTCCAGCAGAAGATCAGTCTCAACCATACCCGGGGTCGACTCATCGGGGAATTGGTGCTCAACGAACGTCTGGAAAGCCTGTCGCTGGTAGATCCGCTCACCCAGCTCCTCAACCGTCGTGCGCTCAATGAATTGATTCCGCGGGAGGTGGCCCGCGCCAATCGCTACGGACGGCCGCTGACCTTCCTGGCCATGGATCTGCGAGGCTTTCGTGAGATCAACGCCAAGTTCGGAATGAACGAGGGTAACCAGCTGCTCGCGGAATTTGGCAAGCTGCTGAAGAGTAATTTTCGCGGCTGCGACATCCTTTTGCGCCAAGGAGATGACGAATTTATCGTGGTCCTGCCGGATACCTCGGAGGAGGAAGGCGAGGCTGCCTTGCACCGCCTGTTGCGCTCAGTCAAACAATGGAATTCGAACCGCAGCAGGACTTACGAGCTCGCTTTGGCGTGGGCCGTGGCGCCCTACATCCTCGGCAGTGACGTCGCCGACGTGCTGCGCAACCTGGACCGCAAGATTTTCCAGAAAAAACACAACCTGATACCCGTGTTCTAGCTCGGCCGTCGGCTGCAAGGGCGCCGGGGTGTCAGGACGAGCGGGTTTCGCTCCCAGTCCTCACCGCGGCGCAACGCGCCGCCCCCTGCAAGCCGGCTTTGTCATTGGTGATGACATGAACCGGTATGCCTTCGAGCAAAGGCCGCATCCTGCCCTTGCTGGTAAAGGCTTCAAGAAAGAGGGGCTCGGCCAATTTGGCCAGTATCTTAGGAGCGATACCGCCCCCGATAAACACGCCCCCGGTCGCCATCAGTTTGAGGGCTAGATTTCCGGCCTCGGCTCCATAAGCGGAAACAAACAAGGTGAGCGCCTGCTCGCACAGGGCGCAGCGACCCTCGATGGCTGCGCTTGAGATGGCGGCCGCGGCATCGCCGTCGTGCATCGCTTGGCTCAGCCACGAAGGTTCGGTTCCGCGACCGGTATCGCGAAGGAAGTGAAAAACGTTGACCAACCCCGGTCCCGAAACCACCCGCTCATTGCTGACATGACCATAGCGGGAAGCCAGGTACCGCTGCAACTCGATCTCGAGCTCATTGCGGGGTGCAAAGTCCGCGTGGCCTCCCTCGCAGGCGAAGACTCGATAGTCCAATCCATCCCAATACAGGCCGGCCTCCCCCAGTCCAGTGCCGGCGGCGATGACCCCCTGGTTCCCGATTGCCTGTGCGTTCCCGGGATTGAGCGACACCACATCTTTGGCGTCGAGGGTGGCGATCCCCCAGGCATTTGCCTCGAGGTCGTTGATGATCAGAGCTTGCTCGAGCTTTAATTCTTTGGCTAGCTGTTTCGCCTCGACGACCCAGGGCAGATTGGAAGTCTCGACTCGGCCGTTGTGCACCGGGCCGGCGACGCCAAAGCAGGCGGCGTCGGCGTCGAGGCGGGAATCATCGAGAAATCGGAGCACGATTTCGTCCAGGCCGCGGTAGTCGCGGCTGGAAAAAACCGAGTCGGAGACCATGCGAAAACGGCCGTTCGATACATCGAAGAATGCCAGTCTGGCATGGGTACCTCCGATGTCGCCGGCGAGGATCATTTCTCGAAGTTCCTCCAGCGCCGACCGTCACGCTCCAGCAGTTCGTCGGCTTCCCTCGGCCCCCAGGTGCCGGCAGCGTAGTTGGGAAAGTTCCGCGGGGGCAGCGCTTTCCAGACGTCGAGCACCGGGCTCACTACACACCATCCCGCTTCCACCATGTCGGCCCGTTGAAATAAAGTTGCGTCACCGATCATCGAATCGTGCAAGAGCCGTTCGTACCCTGTACTCGATTGCGTGCCGAAGTAGTCGTGGTACTCAAAATTCATGTCGACGGCTCCCAGCCGCATAATGGGCCCGGGAACCTTGGCGGCGAACTGCAAGGAGATACCTTCCTCCGGCTGGATATGGAGCACCAGTTGATTGGGCATGAGGTTCTCGACCGGAGTGTCGCGGAACAAAACAAACGGAGCACGCCGAAACTGAATGACAATATGCGTGTTCTGCGCCAGAAGACGCTTCCCGGTGCGCAAATAGAACGGAACATCCGCCCACCGCCAGTTATCGATGGCCAGCTTCATGGCGACGAAGGTTTCCGTCTTGGAATCGGGAGGCACGTCCTCCTCCTCTCGATAACCTGGAACCCTTTGTGCCCGCTCGATGCCCGAGTCGTATTGTCCCCGCACCGTGCGGCTGAGCACCTCTTCCGCGCTCAACGGCTGAATCGCGTGCAAGATCTTGGCCTGTTCATCACGCACGGCATTGGCCTGAAAGGAGATGGGGGGTTCCATGGCAGTCAAGCTGATGAGCTGCATGATGTGATTGGGAACCATGTCCCGCAACGCCCCAGCATGATCATAGTAGCTGCCGCGCTGTTCGACTCCCACCGTCTCGGACACCGAGATTTGCACATGATCGATGTAGCGCCGATTCCATATGGGTTCGAAGATTCCGTTAGCGAAGCGGAATGCCAAGATGTTCTGCACGGTTTCTTTGCCCAAGTAATGGTCGATGCGATAGATCTGCTTTTCGCTGGCCACCTTCAGAAGCTGCTGGTTGAGGGCTCTCGCCGATTCGAGATCGTGCCCAAATGGCTTCTCGACAATAATCCGCCGCCAATGCTGGCCATCTTCCCCGGTGAGGCCCACGGCAGACAACTGCCCGACAATCGCAGCAAAGAACTGGGGCGCGGTCGCCAGGTAGAAGAGGCAATTTCCCTGGGTGGAGTGATCCTTCTCGACCTTGCTCAGGAAGTCTTTCAGTTGCAAGTAGATGTTGCGGTTGTCAAACTCCCCGGTGAGGTAATAGACCCTGCCCAGGAACCACTCGATCACGTCTTGGTCGGCATCGGCTCCGGCATAGTGGGTGAGGTCCTCGGTCACCGACTGGCGGAATTGTTCTGTGGACATCGCTCCATGAGAAAGCCCGAGGATGGCAAACTCGCGGGACAACAACTGTTGCCTGGCCAGGTTATAGAGCGCGGGAATGAGCTTGCGCCGGGTGAGATCGCCGGCAGCCCCAAAGATGACCATCACGCAGGGGTCCCCGGGTCTGCCCGAGCGCGCTGGCTGAGTCAGGGAGATTTGGGCTGTGTCGAGCATCGTTCTACCTCGTGGGCTTTCCTCGTATCTTACCGTGCTGGCCATGGGAACCTAACCGAAGGACTAGAACAGATCTCCTAAGCCATCTGGCTGGTCACCGGCTCCACATGACCTCCGAACTTCTGCCGCATGGCCGAGAGCACCTTCTCGGCAAAGGTGTGCTGCTGACGCGAGCGGAAGCGGGTAAACAGGGCGGCGGAGAGTACATCGACGGGGACGGCTTCGGCAATCGCCGCCTCAATCGTCCAGCGCCCCTCGCCGGAATCCTCGACGAAGCCGGTGTATTCTGAGAGTGTAGGACTCTCTGCCAGGGCCGTCGCGGTCAAGTCCAGGAGCCAGGAACTGATGACGCTCCCTCGTCTCCACATTTCAGCAATGTCTGCCAGAGCCAGCGGGTAACGTTGTTCCTCCGGCAATTGCTGGCTGGCGGCGTTACGAAGGATGTCAAACCCCTCGGCGTAAGCCTGCATGAGCCCGTACTCGATGCCGTTGTGCACCATCTTGACGAAATGGCCTGCCCCGCTCGGCCCACAGTAAAGGTAGCCTGCTTCGGCCGTGCCCGCCTGGTTTTCCCGTCCAGGCGTGGCCGCGATATCTCCTCGCCCGGGAGCTAGGGTCTTGAGAATAGGATCCAAGTAGGCGACCACCTCTTTGGGTCCTCCGATCATCATGCAATATCCGCGCTCCAAACCCCACACACCACCGCTCGTTCCCACATCGACATAGTGAATTCCCTTGGCTTTAAGCTGTTGGGACCGTCGGATGTCGTCCTTGAAGTAAGAATTCCCTCCATCGATGAGAATATCCCCCGCTTGCATTTTTGCCGCGAGCGCCTGGACGGTCTGTTCCGTTGCATGGCCGGCTGGCACCATCAGCCACGCTACCCTGGGTTTCCCCAGTTTGCTGGCCAAATCGACCAGCGAAGTCGAAGCCAGGGCACCTTCCGCGGCCATGTGCTTCACCGGCTCGGAGCTGAGGTCGCTCACTACGACCTCATGCCCTCCCCGCAACAGCCGCCGTGCCATGTTGGCGCCCATACGCCCCAGACCGATCATTCCCACTCTCATGCTTGTTCCTTACTTAGACGCCTGCGAACTGGCTTCCACGGCTTTGAGCAGCGTGGTGAAGGAATCCGCAAACAGCCGAACTCCATCATGGGTCAGCTTGTCGGTAACTTCTCTGATCGAGATCCCTGTTCGTGCCAGCCTTTCCATGGTTTGATTGGCTGATTCGAGATCTTCCGTCAAACTCGCGCGCGCCCGCCCGTGATCGCGGTAAGCATCCATGGTGGCTGGCGGCATGGTATTCACCGTGTCGGGGCCGATCAGCTCTTCGACGTACATCACATCGCGGTATTTCGGATTCTTGGTACTAGTACTGGCCCAGAGCACGCGCTGTGTTCTTGCACCTTGCCTGGCCAGTTGTTCCCACCGCGCGCCGCGGAAGATTCGCTGATAGCGTTGATAAGTCTGTTTTCCGTTGGCGATTGCCACTTTGCCCAGGATGCTCTCGAGTGTGGTTTTCTGCCCTTCCCCGCTTGCCGTCTTGAGGCGGTCTTGCGCTATCGAGTCCACCAGGGTGTCGATGCGGCTAATGAAGAAGCTGGCCACACTCCCGATTCTGCTAACATCTCCGCCCCGCGCCGCAAGCTTCCCCAGACCGGCGATGTAAGCTTCGGCCACCTGCTCGTAGACTTCCTGGGCAAACAACAGGGTGACGTTGATATTGATGGCTTCACTCGTGAGCTGCTCGAAGGCGGGGATGCCTTCTTGGGTCCCGGGAACCTTGATCATGACATTTTCACGGCCTACGGCCTTCCACAACCGACGCGCTTCCTGCAAGGTCGCCTCGGTATCGTGGGCCAGGAAGGGAGAAACTTCCAGGCTGACATAACCGTCCCTCCGGCGGGTGCTCTCGTACACCGGCCGCAGGCCATCGGCTGCATCCTGAATATCGCGTATCGCCAGAAGCTCGTAGCGGCCTCGGGCATCGAGATCCGTCCTGCGGGCTAAGTCCTTCAACCGATCCGAGTAGTACGTGCTTTCGACAATGGCCTTTTCAAAGATCGACGGGTTCGAGGTCATGCCCGCGAGACCATCTTCTTCCATCAATCGCTTGAGTTCCCCGGTCTCGATCAGGTCGCGTCGGATATAGTCCAGCCATACCGCCTGTCCGAGCTTCGAGAGGGCCTTCAAAGGGTTCGTGGCTTTTTCCTTTTCCAGAATTCCAGTGGGCTGCATACTAACCTCTAGATTGAAATCGACTTCAGCTTAGCAGTTCTGCGACATGGCTATTTCGACTCCGCGATGGCCTCCCGTGCCGCTTCGACCACCTTCTCGGGAGTGAATCCGAATTTCCGGAACACATCTTTGCCGGGCGCGGAAGCGCCAAAGCGGTGCATGCCAATCGTCTTCCCGTTGGGGCCAACATAACGGTCCCAACCCAAGGTGGAGGCTGCCTCTACCGCCACACGGGCCTTCAGCGGTGCGGGCAGAACATGATTGCGGTATTGTTCGCTCTGCTCTTCAAAAAGGCTCCAGCAAGGCATGCTGACCACGCGCACCTTAATTCCTTCGGACTGCAGTTGCTGGCAGGCGGCCAGGCAAAGGCTCACTTCACTTCCTGTCCCCATCAGAATGACTTCTGGTTGTCCGTTGGGCGGGTCGGCCAAAATATACCCTCCTTTGGCTAGACCTGACGCGGATCCATACTTCGACCGGTCGAAGGTGGGGAGAGCCTGGCGGGTCAGCACCAGCGCTGTTGGCCTATGCTTCAGAGGAAGGATCACCTTCCAAGCTTCCACCACTTCATTGGCGTCGGCAGGCCGAATCACCAGCAGATTCGGCATGGCCCGCAATTGCGCCAGCTGCTCGATCGGTTGGTGCGTCGGACCATCCTCCCCCAAGCCTATGGAATCGTGGGTGTAGATGAAAACGCTAGGGATCTCCATGAGCGCCGCCAGGCGGACGGCGGGCTTCATGTAGTCGTTGAAATTGAAGAAGGTTCCGCCATACGAGCGCAGTTTGGCGAGGGCCAATCCGTTCACGGCGGCTGCCATGCCGTGTTCGCGAACCCCGAAGTGCAGATTTCGTCCGCCATAGCTGCCGGCCTGGAAGTCGCCCGCGCCCTCGAACTTGAGCCGGGTGCGGTCCGAGGTTGCCAAATCGGCTGAACCACCGATGAGCCAGGGGAGGCGCTGCGCTACTTGATTGAGGACCTTTCCCGAACTGTCCCGCGTGGCCATGCCTTTCGCATCGGCGGGAAATTGCGGCAGGTCCCGATCCCAGCCGGGAGGAAGTTCGCGGTGCTCCATCCCCGCGATCTGCTCTGCGAGCTCGGGGAATCGCCTTGCATATTCGGCATACAGTTGCATCCAGTTTTCCCTCAGTTCGTGCCCGCGCCGGCCAATGCCCTGCTCAAAATGCTCCAGAACCCCGTCGGGAACCAGGAACTTCGAATCTTCCGGCCAACCATACGACCGCTTCGCCAGACGCGCTTCTTCCTCGCCAAGAGGCTCTCCGTGAGCCGCATTGGTGTCTTGCTTGTGGGGAGCTCCATAACCGATGTGGCTGTGGACCCTAATCAGAGTTGGCCCTTCCGTGGTCTGCTGGAACCGGCGATAGGCATTGTCTAACGCATCCAGATCGTTCGCATCGGCTACGTCCGTGACCGTCCAGCCGTAGGCGGAAAAGCGCTTCCCGACATCCTCGCTCAAGGACCAGGCAGCGGGGCCGTCCAGGGTGACGCGATTGTCGTCATAAATCCAGCACAGGTTGGCCAGCTTCAAGTGCCCAGCCAGGGATGCCGCCTCGCTGCCCACGCCTTCCATGATGTCGCCGTCCCCACAAAAGGCATAGACATTGTAGTTGAATATCTGAAAGCCAGGACGGTTGAGATGGGCGGCTCGCCACCGGCTGCCGATCGCCATGCCAACACTGGTTCCAACTCCCTGACCGAGCGGACCGGTGGTGGTTTCAATCCCACCGGCGATGCGGTATTCGGGGTGGCCAGGGGTCTTGCTATCCAGTTGGCGAAACCGCTTGATGTCTTCTAAGCTGATGGCGAATTCGCCGGTGGACTCATATTCAGGGTTGGTGCCGCGAACCCGGGTCAGGTACAAGATCGCGTACAGCAACATGGACGCATGCCCGTTGGAAAGCACGAACCGGTCACGATCGGGCCACGTCGGATCTTGGGGATCGAAACGTAGGAAGTGCTGCCACAGCATGTACGCCACGGGAGCCAACCCCATGGGGGCGCCGGGGTGTCCGGAATTGGCCTGCTCGACCGCGTCGATGGCCAGCGTACGGATGGTGTTGATGCTCAGGGTTGCCAACTGTTTGCTGGTCAGGATTTGCTCACTCACTGCCATAAACGTTTCTCCTCGTTCTCGAAGATTTTGATGTTCGAGGCGTCTCGAAGTTGCCGCAAAGCGTCGATCATGCAGTGTATCAAGATTGCCACCTGCGTAGGGTTAGAAACCCCAAGATTGGTTTCCGGGTTGCAAATGGCCTTGGCTCGTTCCCCGGGGGCAAAGAAAACACAAGCCAAAGGCGTAGAGGGAAGGGATGGCCTACTTGCGCGGACCGATCGGCGGTGTGAGAGTAAGAGGGGAGAATCGCAGGGAAGCTGGATGGATCGGGTTCGGTCACGCCTTCCCATCTTTCTGTCTCGCATTTACAATCAATGCGTAACTTCGATCGAGTGGGTGGAGGACGTGCTGCTCTTCTGCGCTTCCTGAATACGCGTACTCGTATGGGCTTCCATGGCGCTGAAGGAGTCGGAAGCGATTGTCCTGCGGTCTTATCCCGTGCGCGAGGCTGACCTGCTGGTCACACTCTTTACCCGCCTGGAAGGCAAAGTTCGCGGGATGGCCCGTGCGGCGAAGAAATCCAAGCGGCGGTTTGGCGGGGCGCTAGAGCCGTTAACCTATGTCCGGGCCTATTACGCGGATCGCGAGCCGCGCGAACTGGTGCGGCTGGACGCCTGCGAAGTCTTAGAGTCGCCGCTTTCGAGCGAAGTGACCTATCCGCGGGCGGTGGCGCTGGGCCACGTGGCGGAATTGCTCGACGAGCTGTTGCCGGATCGTGAGTCGAATGATCCGGTGTTCCGGCTAACGCTCTCGGTGTTGGCAGGGCTACGCGGCACAGACGTGTGGCTGCCCATTACCTATTTTGAACTTTGGATGACGCGGTTGATGGGCTATCTGCCAGAACTTTCCGCCTGCATGGTGTGCGGGCGGCTGTTGGACGGGAGCCGGGCGTTTTTTCATGGCTTGTCGGATGGGCTGGTGTGTCCGAAGGATAAGCGCTTGGCGTCATCGGAGATGTCGGTCACGTCCCGGGCCTGGGCGGCCGAGATGCTTCGCGCTCCGCTCGAGAACTTAGTGAGAGAGCCGTGGTCGAAAGCGCAAGCTGCGGATCTGCGGAAATTTTTGCTACAAACGTTAGAGCGCCACATTGAGAAGAAGCTGGTGACGACAGGGATGCTCGAGAAACTCAACACCTAGCGATTTTGAATCGCCAGGGAGCCGCTAGGATGTTTGCGAGCACCCTCTTGCGAAGCCTGAGCTCCGGCAGGGATAAAAGTTTGTGACCTCCTCCAAGTCAAACCCGCCGACTTTCCAGGGCCTCATTCTGCGGCTCGAGCAGTTCTGGGCGGATCGCGGATGTGTGCTCGGGCAACCTTATGATCTTGAAGTCGGCGCCGGGACGATGGCGCCGCAAACCTTCCTGCGAGTTCTCGGCCCCCAGCCCTACAAGGTGGCGTATCTGCAGCCTTCGCGGCGGCCTGCCGACGGACGCTATGGCGAGAATCCCAATCGCCTTTACAAACACCTGCAGTTGCAGGTGATTCTTAAGCCTCCGCCGGTGAACGTGCAGCAGCTCTATTTGGAGTCTCTGGGCGCCATGGGAATCGATCTGCGCCAGCATGACATCAAGTTTGAAGAAGACAACTGGGAAGCTCCAACTCTGAGTGCCTGGGGCGTCGGCTGGCAAGTCATGCTGGACGGTTTAGAGGTCACACAATTCACCTATTTCCAGCAGTGTGGAAGCCTGGCGCTCGACCCGATCTCGGCCGAGCTCACCTACGGTCTGGAGCGAATTGCGGCATTCCTGCAGGATGTCGATTCGATTTACGACATCGTGTGGGCGCGCGATCCGGAAACCGGCCGGCCCACGACCTATGCCGATGTGCGGCTGGCCGAGGAGGAGCAGTTTTCCGTCTACAATTTCGAAACCGCCGACGTAAGCAAAACCTGGAAGCACTTTGAGTTCTACGAGGCCGAATGCAAGGCACTGCTTGATGGCTACGACGCCCGCAAAGGTAAGAAGTCACACGACGGCAGCCCTCGGGACCAAAGGCGCTTTCCCCTGCTTCCGGCTTACGATCTCTGCCTGAAGTGCTCCCACTTATTCAATATCCTCGATGCCCGCGGCGCCATTTCCGTCACCGAGCGCGTGGGAGTCATCGCCCGCGTGCGGGCCTTGGCGGTGCGGATTGCCAACGCCTACGTGGACCAGCAGAGCGAACCAAGTGCGGAGGAGGAGCCCGAGCCACAACCGAGGGCGAAAAAGCTGGCGGTCATGCCGGTCACCCGGTGAACCGTCCCTTGGGGGGATGATTCGAAGTGTCCTCGCGACCATCAGTCGAGAATCAGCGCAGGCCGGGGTTTTGTAGTGAGGTTCCCCGGTTTGCGAGAATTGGTTTTTCCGAAGATGCCTGACTTTCTTCTTGAAATCGGATGTGAAGAGATTCCTGCCCGGATGATCGACGGCGCTGCCCTCGATCTGCGGGAACGGGTAGCCAAGCTGCTCGAAGGCGAGCGCCTGGCTAGCCACCCGTCCATCTCTCATCTGGAGTCTCCGCGACGGTTAGCGGTTCTGGCCCGAGGAATCTCGCCAGCTCAGCCAGACATCACGGAACAGATCACGGGCCCGCCGGTCTCGACTGCTTTCCAAAACGGTCAGCCCACACCGGCAGCCTATGCTTTTGCCCGCAAAGCGGGAGTCGATCTCGAAAGCTTGGAGCGGGTTGCGACCGCCAAAGGGGAACGCCTCGCGGCGCGGGTCACCCAAAGGGGTCGGACAGCCTCCGAGGTGTTGTCGGATTTACTTCCCAAACAAATCCAAGCCGTCGCCTGGCCAAAAGCCATGTACTGGCGCCGGCCCGGCGAAGTTTTCGTGCGGCCGGTGCGCTGGCTGGTCGCGATGCTTGATCGGGACGTGATTCCGATGGAGCTCGATGGTATTCGCGCCGGCAATGTTTCCCGCGGACATCGAATTCTAGCCGATGGACCCGTCGAGATCCGGGCGGCGGGCGAGGATTATCGAAAGGCGTTGGAAGCAGCCAAAGTCCTCGGTCGGGAGGCCCGCCAGGCACAGGTTACGAAGGCTTTTGCAGCTCTAACCCACACGATCGACGGGGCCCGCTGGCGCGAGGACCCGCCCCTGCTCGACACAGTGGTCAATCTGACCGAATGGCCTGCGGCGATTCTGGGCAGCTTCGACCGCGAATTCCTGAAGCTACCGGAAGAGATCCTGGTCACGGTCATGCGCGATCATCAGAAGTATTTTGCCGTCGAGGATGCCCGCGGCCGGCTGTTGCCCCACTTCCTGGCCGTGCTGAATACCGACGGCGACCCTGCGGGAATCATCCGCCACGGGCACGAGCGCGTGTTGCGCGCTCGCTTCAACGACGCGCGATTCTTCTGGCAGACGGACCAGAAGCATCCCCTGCGCCAGCGCACCCCTTGGCTGAAGAACGTGACTTTTCAGAAGGACCTGGGGAGCTACTACGAAAAAACCCTTCGCATCCAGCGGCTTTCGAGTTGGCTTTGCGAAATCATCCGCCAGAGCGGCATGGCGGTGCGGCCCGGGATCGTGCACAAGGCAGCCTACCTCGCCAAGACGGATCTAACGACCGAATTGGTGAAAGAGTTCACCGAACTTCAGGGAATTGTGGGTGGCCTTTATGCTGGCATCCAAGAGCTCGACACGGGCATGCGAAAAGAGACCCAGGAGTTGATCGCCGAGACGATCTATGACCAGTACAAGCCGCAATCCATGGAGGACTCGGTACCGCGTAGCGTCGAAGGGGCGGTCCTCGCCCTGGCCGATAAAGTGGACACGATTGCGGGAATGTTTGCCTTGGGCGTCGAGCCCACCGGTTCGAAGGATCCCTTCGCCTTGCGCCGCCACGCCAATGGGATCGTGAAGATCCTCGCCGAGCATAAACTGCCCGTTCGATTGAGCCAGCTGACCGAGGATGCACGCGAGGCCTATCGGGGTTCGAACGCGGAGCGAAAATTCTCCACTGCGGTCGATGCTGCGGCGAAACTGCGGGCATTTTTCCGCGAGCGTCTGCAGTTTTACCTGACGGACCGGTTGGGCTATAAGTACGATATCGTGAATGCGGCACTGGCCGCTGACGCCGATGATGTCGTCGATTCGATCGCGCGCGCCGAAGCGGTCGCCAAAGTTCGCCCTTCGCCCGACTTCGAATCCATCTCCATTGCGTTCAAGCGTATCAAGAATATCCTGCGACAAGCCGAGGCGGCGGGCAAGAAAACAGCCGCAGCCCTGGATCCGAGTTTAATCGAGGAAGTGGCCGAACGAGAGCTGGCCTCTCGAATTCCGCAGGTGGCGGAGCGGGTTGCCGGCCTGCGGCAAGGGAAGAACTATGAGCAGGCGTTGACGGAAATCTCGAAACTTCGGCCGGCCGTAGATGCCTTCTTCGACAAAGTCATGGTAATGGTCGAGGACGACCGCATTCGAGCTAACCGTCTGGCATTGCTTGCGACCCTGTTAGGCGAGTTCTCCACCATCGCCGACTTTTCCGAAATCGTAACCGAGCGGGAAGAAACTCAACCTTCGTGAGAGGACCGAATACTTATGGCGATCACCATTTTCTCTGAAACCGAGGCAGAAACCACCAACGCGCAAGGCAAAACCGCCAAGTACGTCTACTTTTTCGGCGGGGGCAAGGCTGAGGGTGACGGCAAGATGAAAGACGAACTGGGCGGCAAGGGCGCGGGCCTAGCCGAGATGACGAACGCAGGGTTGCCCGTCCCGCCCGGCTTCACCATCCAGACCGAGGCTTGCCGCGAATCCATGCGTCGGGGACAAGTGTCCCAGGAGGTCGACCAGCAGATGGAGATTGCGCTCAAGCGCCTGGAAGAGCTGCAAGGCCAAGAACTCGGGCGCGGCAGTCATCCTCTGTTGGTCAGTGTGCGTTCCGGCGCCAAGTTCTCGATGCCGGGCATGATGGACACAATTCTGAACCTCGGGTTGAACGACGAAACGGTCGAGGCCCTGGCGAAGCGGAGCAACAATCCTCGCTTCGCCTACGATTCCTATCGCCGCTTGATCCAAATGTTCGGCAATGTGGTGCTCGAGATTCCCAAATCCGCGTTCGAGGAAGTGTTTGAAGGCAAGAAGAAGCAGAAGAAGGCCGAACTGGACACCGATCTCGATGCCAAGGCACTCCAGGAGGTCATTGCCGGTTACAAGAAGGTGGTCAAGAAACATAGCGGCCGCGACTTTCCCCAGGATCCGCACCAGCAGCTCATCATGGCGCGCGATGCGGTGTTTCGCTCCTGGAATAACGATCGCGCCAAGCACTACCGGCGAATCAACAACATCTCGGACGATCTGGGCACGGCCGTGAACGTGCAAGCCATGGTTTTTGGCAACCTAGGCGAGAGCAGTGGTACGGGCGTAGGCTTCACCCGCAATCCCGCAACCGGCGAGAAGGAGTTTTTCGCCGAGTTCCTGATGAATGCGCAGGGGGAAGATGTCGTCGCGGGCATCCGTACTCCGCTGCGCATCGCGGAACTCGAAAGCAAGATGCCCGAGGTTTACCGCCAGCTTCGCGAGATCACCACGCGTCTGGAGAGACATTATCGCGACGTGCAGGACTTCGAGTTCACCATCCAGGATGGCAAGCTCTACATGCTGCAAACGCGCAACGGTAAGCGGACAGGGATTGCCGCGGTGCGGATCGCCATCCAGATGGTGGAGGAAGGTCTGATCACAAAAGAAGAGGCGGTTTTCCGGGTCGAGCCCAATCAGCTCCTGGATTTCCTGGTACCGCGACTCGACGAAAAGGACGTCAAGCCCGAGGATGTGCTCACCGCCCATGGCTTGCCTGCGTCTCCCGGCGCGGCGGTTGGTCAGATTGTGTTTACCGCAGATGATGCCGTCGCCAAGGCCGGGCATGGTGCTGAAAGGCAGCCTGTGATCCTGGTTCGTGCCGAGACTACGCCTGAGGACATTCAGGGGATCGAAGTTGCTGCTGGCATTCTCACCTCCAAGGGGGGCATGACAAGCCACGCCGCCGTGGTCACCCGCGGCATGGGAAAGTGCTGTGTGGCGGGCGCCGGTGAAATCGCGATCGATGAGAGAACGCGCCAAATGCGGGCTCGCGGTCAGGTGTTGCAGGAAGGAGACTGGATCACGCTCGATGGCAGCAGCGGCCGCGTGTTGAAGGGCAGGAAACGACTGCTTCCGCCCGACCCCGAGAACCTGGCCAAGCTCGGAGAATTCATGAAGTGGGCTGAGCCCTTCCGCAAAATTGGGGTCCGGGCTAACGCAGACATTCCGCGGGACGCGGAGAAGGCTCGTGAATTTGGAGCGGAAGGCATCGGCCTATGTCGTACCGAGCACATGTTTTTTGCTCCCAAGCGCGTCCCCCACATGCGGGCGATGATCATGGCGAAGAATGAAAAAGACCGTCGGGCGGCGCTAAAAAAGCTTCTCCCCATGCAGCGCTCTGATTTTGCCGGACTGTTTCGCGTCATGGATGGCCTGCCGGTCACCATCCGCTTGCTCGATCCGCCCTTGCACGAATTCTTGCCCAAGCGGGAGGAGTTGATGGTAGAAATCGCCCTGCTTGAAGCCACCCGGCCAAAATCGCCGAAGCTGAAGGAGCTCAGAACTCTCTTGCGGCGCGTAGAAGAGCTGCACGAGTTCAATCCTATGCTCGGACATCGCGGCTGCCGCTTGGGAATCACCTATCCCGAAATCACGGAAATGCAGGCGCGAGCCATTTTTGAGGCCGCGGTTGCGGTGGAGAAGGAGGGTATCAAGACTCATGCGGAAGTGATGATTCCCCTGACTGCCACGCTGAAGGAGCTGGTGCATCAGGCGGCGATCGTCCGGCGCGTGGCGGAGGAAGTCTTTCAAGAGGAAGGGGAAACCGTCCATTATCTGGTAGGTACGATGATCGAGTTGCCCCGCGCAGCCTTGATCGCCGGGGAAATTGCCCAAGAAGCTGAGTTCTTCAGCTTCGGCACGAATGATCTGACGCAGACCACATTCGGCTTTTCACGGGATGACGTCAACAAGGTCCTGCCCACATATCTAACCGAGGGCATCCTCAAGCAGGACCCCTTCGCCGTGCTTGATCGTGAGGGAGTAGGGGAACTGGTGCGGATCGGAATCGAGCGTGGCCGCAAAACTCGGCCCCATCTGGAAGTAGGAATCTGCGGCGAACACGGGGGAGATCCCGCCTCGGTAGAATTCTGCCACCAGGTCGGAATGGATTACGTCGCTTGTTCGCCGTTCCGCGTGCTGACTGCGCGTCTGGCCGCCGCCCAGGCCGGCGCCCGCGACAAACTGAAGCTCGCGGCTGACCGGACGAAATAAAGGGCCAGGTCGATCGCTGACAACCATACTTCCACAATGGATTGCATCGAGTTCTTAAAGATACACTTTAGCGAGATGGCTGGCGGAGGGACTGCACACAGGCTAGTGGACCTTTTGTAAACGAGCGATCAACTTCTGGGCTAGGTTCTCCTCCGATTCTGACCAGAGGAGCCGTGAATTGGCTGCGGAATTTTTTTCTGCCTTCATTGTGAAATCCACCAACTTCTGGATGTTGGCGCGAACTCGCGCCTCGGCCTCGCGGGTCAGCGGAATGGATTCTTGCAGAAAAGGGGAATCCAGACCGAAATCGACTCGGATGTGGCCATCCTGTTGGTAAGCCCCATCTTCAAACTCTTCACCTTGCGCTGCAATGATTACGGGTGAGGGTTTCAAAGCCCATTGATTTTGCTTCGCGTCCAAGAACCATAGATCCCAGGCAGCCTCGAACAGATAGGCATAATCCTGGTGCAGCAGATCGGCAGCGACGAGCATCGCTTCCTCCGGCCGGATTCCGGGGTTGAAGCGCCGTTCAAGAATTGTGGCTTCGTTCCATGAAACCGGATGCAGTGCCACGTATGCGATCCCGGGTTGCTGAACCGAAAATGGAAATGCGCGCAGAACCGACAAAGCACGCGGGAGCATATCATCCAACTCGAAGGTTGGGAACCAGAGACTGAGGTATAGCGGATCAGGCACGATGTTTCCAATTACCCCTAGTTTGATTCCAAAACGGCCACCCATGATTCGCTCGTCATCCCCGCCGGTTCCGTAAGCGGGAATTGAGGCGAGAGGAGGCTTTGCGGCTACGCCGACCACTGGTGTTTTCCCATCCAGCAATGAGCTGGAGGGACCCGTATGCAGGCAGCCGACAAACTCCTTTCTCAGCTTTTTGCAATTCAGTCTAGCAGGCAGGGAGTAGGGTTCGTCATCCCGGATGGGAAAGCACGCAAGTGCTCGAGGCGCGCTGCTACGATCAGCTTGGTCGGCTCCCGCCTCCCTCGTCCCCGTCGTCTAGCCCGGCCTAGGACATCGCCCTTTCACAAGGGCCATGTTTCATAATTACAACCACTTGCAGAGCAGGGCTAGCGTCATAAAGTGTTGTAGGGAAGCACAAGGAACACCCTCTTTTGTACCGCGGTACAAAGCCCCCGAGCCTCAATTCGAACGGCTCTCGGTCATCCGCGTACTCTCTGAAGTGATGCACGGTAGGGTCTCATTGGGGGGCAAATCCTTGCGGGCCTTGGCCTCCTCAGGGCCGACTCAACATGCGCGAGCCGGGGCATGCCACCGTTTGCTGGGTGGTGTCGCCACGCGATCCGTATTCCGGCGGCCCCCACAATCGTTGACTTGAATCGTTTCGCCATGACCTACAGGTTTGCCCGCTGGTGGGATTCTATTGGGGAGTTTCAGCAGTGGGCGCAATTTTAGTGGCAGTTTATTTCCGTCCCGCTTCGGTCAGCAGACAATCCGAGCCACCTCACCGACGTTTGTGATTTGGATCACAGCGCGTGCACCCCGGTTTCTGCAAGGGTGTTGTTGGATCGGAATCGACCAACGAAAGGTGGACGATATGAAAGTTCTATTGGCAATTGACAGGTGCGACTCGCAGGTAATTAGCCAAGTAACAAGCCGTCCATGGCCGCCGGACACGCTATTTTGCGTGATGAGCGTTGTCGATTTGCGTCATTGGGAAGGCCTGCCGGAACTCATCCACGACGCAAAATACGCCGCGGAATCTGTTGTGAAATGTGCGGCAGACAAGCTAACGAAATCTGGACACAGAGCGTTCCCCGAGACGACTGTGGGATTTCCAAAAGAAGCCATCTCTACTTATGCGAAGGAATGGAGCGCCGACCTGATCATGGTTGGTTCCCATGGACATGGTGCGGTGACTCGGGCTCTGTTAGGCAGTATCGCACAGGCTGTGCTGCACGGCGCTCATTGTCCGATCGAAATTGTTAGGCCCGTACCCGAATCTCGAGCCTCTACGCAGGGAATGAAGATCTTACTGGCTACTGATGGTTCCGAATGTTCCGCCAAGGCAGTCGAGTTCGTAGCGAATCAGCCGTGGCCGGCCCGTAGTGAGGTGCGGATCCTTAGCGTAGCGCCGCTCGTGCCCGCGGATGTTCCGTCCCTCGCATCCCAATTCTCAGCGCCGTTGCCCAATTTGGTGGATGAACTCCGCAAACGAGCACGTATGCAGGCGGGAGAGGCAGTGGCGAGCGCTCGCAAAACTTTGACGCCCACAGGTCTGGATATCTACCATGCAACTCCCATGGGCGATCCTCGTGTGACAATTCTCGAGGAAGCCAAAACCTGCGATGCCGACTTGATTGTACTTGGTTCGCACGGCCGGCATGGACTGGAACGTTTCCTTATGGGAAGCGTCGCCGAAGCAGTTGCCGCTAATGCGACTTGTTCCGTAGCTGTCGTGCGCTAAAGGTTTGGGCATTTTGGCGTGAAATCAAGCACCATCGAAAGCAACGTGAATTTCAAGGCGGGCCTTATGCGAATTGTTCAGATCTCACAGCACGAATGTAAGGAGCTTTTGGGCCGCGTGTCGTTCGGAAGGCTGGCATGCTCGCTCAACGACCAGCCTTACATAGTGCCGGTTTGCTTCGCCTATGAGCCGGAGTGTCTATACCTTTTCTCTACAGTCGGGAAAAAAGTCGATTGGATGCGGCAGAACCCTAAAGTTTGTCTGCAGATTGACGACCTTGGGAATCCCTCAAACTGGACGAGCGTTGTAGTCAACGGAACCTATGTCGAGCTGCGTGAGCCACAATATGCTGCGGAAAAAGAACATGCCAAGGAGCGGCTTGCGCAGTCGGCTGAGTGGTGGGAGGCCCCAATGGCTGAGCGCCGGGAACAGGCCGACGATCTCTCCATTGAGCCTGTATTTTTTCGGATCGATATTCAGTCGATGAGCGGGCTTCGTGGAATTCCCGAAGCGCTTTAGCTGTTGTCCCGGGAGGCGTGCTCGGGACGCGGAGATTTGGAACCAGTGAACAAGGATCTCCTCATCGTCGACCACAACGAAGAGCCGTCAGGAACTTTTGCGCGCATGTTCGAGGCCGATGGACACAGTGCAACTACCACATGGAGCGGGCTTCGGTCTCCAGGGATCTACTTGGTTCGAGTTCGCAAACGGTTTCGTGCTCCGTTCGCATTGCGCCTCCACAACCACAGATAACCGCCTGCGTCCTCCTGCCGCCCGCCAGTAGCAAGGTGACGGCACTCTCTTCAGAGAGATTTGGCTTCGGTTATGCTACTGGACTGTCTGTACCTCACTCATTGATGACCGGAGAATCGTGTTCAAAAGCTGTGCCAACTTTCTGTTGTCCCGCTCGAACTACCGCTTCAATGGCCGACTCGGCCAACTCGGATCGATGCGCGCCTGATCTCCGTGTGTTTGATCCTCGACTGATGATTGGGGTAAACCAAAATCCGCATTGAGGCTGATGGTTTGTTCCCGGCTTTTTGTGAAGCCTCCAGGGGTCACCGAAAAGCGGCCATACTCTGACAATGTCGGCTTTGGTGCATCCACTGGGGGGAAGTGAGGCTATTCGGTGTGGACCTGGCGAGGCACCTTAGCCGAGGCGTGAGCAAGATCACAGCGCACAGTGAGTACGATCATGGCATCCGCCACCCGCGGTAGCCAGACTTGCGCCATAGGGGGTGGTCTATGACGCAAGAGAACCGTGATCTACTCGAATTGCTGAAGTTCGAGCTAAAATTCCTGGAAGATGGTGGGTACGGACGCTCTCCGCGTACACCCTGGAGGCCCACGCGCATGTTCCAGGACTCGCCTACGTGTCTGAATTTCAACGATCCGGCGCGTCCCCATCCTTGTAGCGATTGCCTTCTGATGCGGTTCGTTCCCGAAGAACGGAAAGAGGAACTTGTGCCGTGCTGCTTCATTCCACTTACCCAGAGCGGAGAGACAGTCGATTATTTCAATCGGTGTGGCACTCAATTAGAACTGGAGGAAGCTCTTTGCAACTGGCTTCGGACGGCTATTCATAGGATCGAGAGCGAAGGGAGGGGCGATGAGGAGCCATCCGGGAGAGAGACAAAGAAAGAAATCTGCAAGCTTGCAGGGACCTAGACCGCGGCGCCTGGTATTTGGTGCCGAGAGTGGGCCGCGACCAGCGCCTGCCCCAGGCTCAGGCCGCCATCTCCCGCAGGAACTTCCCTGTGCGTGAACACCTCAAACCCCGCAGCGACCAACTCGGCGCTCAGCTCGCGGAGCAAGTAGGCGTTCTGGAAAATGCCGCCACGCACGCATACGCGCTTCAGAGAACTACCTAATCGGACAGCCGCAGCTGTTTGACACAACATCTTGATCAATCCATTGTGAAATCGACGGCTGATCTCAGATGCCCCACCACGATCGGAACCGCCGCAGGTCGCGCAATGTCGAGAAATCTTTCCTGGGACAGCGAGGCACATGCTGAGGTTCTTCTGGTTCTTCTTGGGTCGAGAAATTGTCACACCGGGCTTAAGAGAACGATTGTTGGGTTCGCGATCTGCCTGGTGCGGCTTAGAACCTGTTAGCCATGAACCATTTTTTCCAACGCTGGTTTGTTGCGGATCACCAAAGTAGAGCCCTTTACTTGCAGCAGTTGCTTCTTCTTAAAATCTGAGAACAAGCGGCTCACGGTCTCGCGAGTCGTGCCGATCATCTCCGCGATCTCTTCGTGCGTGAGTGTGACCTTCACTTGGAACGGCCCATTCGCGTTTTCTTTCCCGGAGTCCCAGGAAAGAAGCAATTTTGCAAACTTCTCCGCAGGGGAACTCGCGAGGCCCAGGGTGCGGATTTCTTCATAGGCTGTGTAGTAATTACGACTCAGTTGCTGCGCAACCCGCAGTGCAACCTCGCCATTCTCCCGCAGAAATTGCAGCAGAGCATCACGCGCGATGAAGTTAGCTTGCCCTGGTTCCATCATTTCTGCAGTCACCTCGTAAGGGTGATTGGAAATGGTCGCATTCAAGCCAAGCACGTCTCCTGCCTCGGAGATTTTCGTGATGATCGTTTTCCCCTCACTGGAAGAAGTGGAAAGTTTTGCCTTGCCTGTACAAAGAACAAAAACTCCACGTGGCTGTTGTCCTTCAATAAACAACATCGCCGATTTTGGATAGACCGCTGTGGATTTGATCTCATTCAGCTTCTGAACTGCGGCTGGGGGTAAATTGCAGAACAGGTGTTCCTCGCGGACCGGGCAGGTCACGCAGTTGTCCAGGATTGTCAACCCGTAAGGAGCGCGCATAACCCGCGGGAATTGTAGCACCGGATCGTGACGAGATCAGGGAAAACCGTTTCTTTGCTCACCACACGTGTAGCGTCAGAATTGGGAAATCATAAGGTGTTTTGACGTAAACGTCTGATGTGTAAGGAGGTTTGATAACCACAACCATGCGTTCTCTCCGATCTCAGGCTTCGTTGTCTCGCGTACTTCAGCGTTCTGCAGTGTGGCAGGCGGTTTCTCATCTGTCCGGAGACGTTGAAAAGGGCGGCACTTCGTAGTGCCGTGTAAACCGTAGCTGCAAGTTCAAGTTCCTTTCTTGGCTTGCTTTCGTCTGGGTCGATGCTCGCGCTGGGCCGGATGCCCGCACGCCAGGATTGTGGCCAGTCGCCTCAAGCAGGTTACAGATGATCCGGAAAACTGCTATCTCTCAGCCCAAGTTGTGCCTATGGTCGCAAGCGTCTTAGCGCATTGCGCCGTCTTGATCATGCGCCTTGTCATTCCCCGGTCGATAGCCTGTTAGCATTCTCGGTCTCGGCCCGGTTTCACATGTGCGGGCAGCAGTCTTCCTCGCTGTTGTGATTGCGATCACGAAAAACGGTGACTTGGCGCACCGCGCCTACAGCGCCCAAACGCAAGAATGTGGCTGGAATCTGAGGTCGACCAGGAGGTCGTCATGCCAGCCGCAATCGAACTCCCGGAGCCGCAAGTAAGTGGTGGACTGAAAGTTGAGGAAGCCGTCCACGTATCTCAGAAGCTGAGGGTCGCGGAGAGTCCCCGCGTTTCGGAACGGTTGTTGTTTAGCGATACCCTGCTGGACTTGGGCAAATCGGATAGAAACCGTCGTAGGTTTGCCACGGTCTTCTCTTTCACCCTGCAATGCCTGCTGATCGCCGGCCTGCTGATCATTCCTCTGATGTTCACCGAAGATCTTCCCCGGCAACAGTTGCTGACATTCCTGGTGGCACCACTGCCACCCCCTCCCCCGCCTCCGCCCGCGGCGCAGGTGATGGCCAAAGTCATTCGTCAGATTCAGAGCGATCTATTGACCAGTGGCCAGCTGCTCACTCCCAGGCGGATACCGGAAAGAGTGCAGCTGATTCGTGAAGAGGAAGCGCCGCCGCCTTTACCTTCCACGGGTGGCGTGATCGGAGGCGTGCCCGGGGGTGTACCTGGCGGGCAGCTGGGAGGAGTTATCGGTGGGATCATTAGCAAAACCTCTAGCCTCGCGGCGATTCCAAAACTCGCAGTGCCAGCAGCTCCCAAACGCATCCGCATCTCTCAAGGCGTAACCAAGGGGCTGTTGATTCAAAAGATTGAACCCGAGTACCCCATGTTAGCGCTTCAAGCCCACATTCAAGGTCAGGTTGTGTTACGAGCAATCATCAGTAAGGACGGCGAGATCAAGGAGCTCGAATTGGTCAGCGGACATCCTCTGTTGGCGCCAGCCGCCGTGGAGGCGGTCAGCCATTGGCGTTACCGGCCATTTCTGTTAAACGGCCTGCCGGTGGAAGTGGAGACGAATGTCACCGTTACATTTCAACTTTCTCAGTAACATACCGCAGAGCCAGGAGAGCGTAATCGAAATTTTCAGTCGGCGGCGAAAGGAGACTAGAAATGGAAACGGGACAAAGGTATCGCGTGATTGCGTGGTGGAGTTCGGGGAAAACCGGGATTGCGAAGACTGATTCCGCGCCCAACGCAATCCATTTTACGGCGCCACCCGAATTTGGTGGCCTGGAGGGCAGGTGGACGCCCGAGGACTTGCTCCTCTGCGCTGTTGCCAGCTGCTACACGACTACCCTCCGGGCGCTCGCGGATTATTCGAAATTGGAATATTCGGACTTGGGAATCGAGGTTGAGGGAACCGTTAGAAAGGTTGATTCGGGCTATGCCTTCAGCGAAATCGTGATCCGCCCCAAACTGACGATTTCCGGCGACGAGGAGCAGGCATGTGCGTTTCGCTTGCTGCATAAAGCTAAAGCGGCGTGTTTAATATCGCGGGCTCTGTCAGTGGAGCAAACGTTTGAACCGCAAGTGCTGGTGCGTGAATCGCGAATCGAGTTTAAGCAAACCTCGCCAGTCGCATGAAAAAGGAGGTTCATCTATGAAACATGGAATAGCGGGCTGAACACAGTATCGAGTATGGTCTGGCCGAGGTTTAGAATGCTGCTCTGTGATCAGGCAAAGCTTTGCCATGGTGGCTACCAAGGTGAATCCTGGAATTCGACCATATCCGTCCCAGTACGTTGGTTCGTGGACCATGAGAGGCGGGACGCAGGTCACAATCCGTCCAATTCGCCCCGATGACGAACCGTTGATGGTTAAGTTCCACGCAACGCTCTCCGACCGGACTGTGTATTTGCGCTACTTCACCTCAATAAGCCTACCGCGGCGCACCGTCCACGAACGCCTAGCCCATATTTGTCATTCCGACCACGAACGCGAGACGGTGCTGGTGGCGGATTACAAAGATCCGCAGACCGGCGAACACCACATTTTGGCTGTAGGACGACTCAACAAGCTACAGGTAAATGGAGAAGGAGAGCTAGCCGTCCTGGTATCGGACGAGTACCAGCATAAAGGTCTTGGAACAGAACTGCTGCGCCGACTTATCCAAGTAGCACGTGACGAAAAACTGCACCGCCTTGTGGCTGAGATGTTACATGACAATCTGGTTATGCAGAGCATTTTTAAGAGACTAGGCTTCCGTTTATGGTCAATCGATGACCCTGGCTCGGTTCAGGCAGCTCTTAACTTGTAAACAGATTTCTACCCGGATTACCACTGCGGCTCATCAAGCCACGAGCCGCCGGACGCATAACGGACCGCGTACCCCGAAAGAATGAAATCCCCCACAAACATGGCCTGAGAAGACGATCAGCGGGTTTCCTGTGATTCCAGTCACATCGATCCGTGACCCTGATTCCCGACACTTACGTTCTCGTCATGCATGCTCTTGACAGGTGCTTAAGGCTGCTTTGCCAGTGTGAGACACATGAAGAAAGAATCTAAGAGCGTGGACGGCAACGAAGCGGTGGCATACGTGGCCTACCGCGTGAATGAAGTCATTGTGATTTACCCCATCACTCCATCCTCTGCCATGGGCGAATGGGCCGACCAGTGGGCATCCGAAGGCGTGCCCAATATCTGGGGAACTGTGCCTCAAGTCGTTGAGATGCAAAGTGAGGGTGGCGCTGCCGGAGCTGTACACGGGGCGCTCCAAACGGGGGCGCTGGCCACCACG
This sequence comes from Terriglobales bacterium, assembly GCA_035622175.1. GTDB lineage: Bacteria > Acidobacteriota > Terriglobia > Terriglobales > Acidobacteriaceae > JAFAGX01. The sequence goes on from DASPVV010000049.1 coordinate 65,356, forward strand.
TTTACCGCATCGCAGGGGCTGCTGTTGATGATCCCCAACATGAACAAGATCGCCGGCGAGCTCACGCCCACGGCATTCCACATTTCTGCCCGCACCGTTGCCACCCACGCGCTTTCAATCTTTGGCGATCACTCGGATGTGATGTCTTGCAGAACAACGGGATTCGCGATGCTGTGCTCCAACTCGGTCCAGGAAGCTATGGACATGGCGCTGATTGCGCACGCGGCCGCTCTCGAATCCCGTATTCCTTTCCTACACTTCTTTGACGGCTTCCGCACCTCGCATGAGGTGAACAAGATTCATGTGCTGAGCGAAGACGATATGCGCGCCCTGATCAACATGGATCGTGTGTTCGAGCATCGGCAGCGCGCACTTTCACCGGACCATCCTGTGCTGCGTGGTACGGCGCAGAACCCTGATGTGTACTTTCAGGCGCGAGAGGCGAGTAGCTCTTATTACGACGCATGCACGGGCAAAGTCCAGGAAGTAATGGAGAAGTTCGCCAAAGTGGTTGGCCGGGTTTATCACCTTTTCGATTACGTTGGCGCGCCGGATGCGGAACACGTGATTGTCATGATGGGCTCAGGCGCAGAAACTGTGGAGGAGACGCTGGAGCACCTCAACCAGCGCGGCGAGAAGCTCGGCCTGTTGAAGGTCCGGCTGTACCGGCCGTTTTCGGTTAAGGCATTCGTGGAGGCCTTGCCAGCCACAGTCAAGAAAATTGCGGTTCTGGATCGCACCAAGGAAGCAGGTGCGATTGGCGATCCTCTTTACCTGGACGTGGTGAACGCAACTCATGAGGGCATCGCAAAGGGCTATGGCACGCTGAAGACCACACCCCGTATCGTAGGCGGCCGGTACGGGTTGTCATCCAAGGAATTTACTCCTGCCATGGTGAAGGCGATTTACGACAACCTTGCGGCACAGGAGCCCAAGAATCACTTCACTGTCGGGATTCGGGATGATGTGACCTACATGAGCCTCGACTACGACGCGAACTTCTCGATTGAATCGGACAATGTAGTTCGCGCCATCTTTTACGGACTGGGCGCGGACGGCACAGTAGGCGCGAACAAGAACTCGATCAAGATCATCGGCGAGAACACTGACAACTACGCTCAGGGCTACTTCGTTTACGACTCCAAGAAATCGGGCGCGATGACGGTCTCGCACCTGCGCTTTGGGCCGCAGCCGATTCGCTCCACATATCTCATTTCCAACGCCAACCTTGTCGCCTGCCATCAGTGGATCTTCCTCGAGCGCTACGACATGCTCAGCGCGCTCACTCCGGGTGGAGTGTTCCTGCTGAACAGTCCTTTTGGCCCGAACGAAGTCTGGGGCCACCTGTCGCGCGTGGTGCAATCGCAGCTGATTGCCAAGAAGGCCAAGTTCTACGTGATCGATGCTTATGAAGTCGCGCGCAAGACGGGCATGGGCTCGCACATGAACACCATCATGCAGACCTGCTTCTTCGCAATTTCGAAAGTTCTGCCGCGAGAACAGGCGATCGAGGCGATTCGCGAATCGATTCGCGAATCGTACGGCAAGAAGGGCGAAGAAGTGGTGCAGAAGAACCTGCAGGCGGTAGAGGAAGCGCTGGCACATCTGTTCGCAGTGAAGGTTCCGGAAACGGTCACCAGTACGATCGAATCGCCGCCGGCGTTTTCCCTGGCAGCGCCAGAGTTTGAGCGCGACGTTCTCGGCACCATCTATGCCGGACGCGGTGATGAGCTCCCCGTGAGCACTTTTCCCGTTGACAGTACGTTCCCCACCGGCACCGCCAGATGGGAAAAGCGCAACATCGCGCTGGAAATTCCTGTGTGGGACATGAAAACCTGCATCCAGTGCGGCAAGTGTGCCATGATCTGCCCGCACGCGGTGATCCGGATCAAGGTCCACGATTCAGCGGAACTCGCGAATGCCCCGAGTACCTTCAAATCGACCAACGCTCGCGATAAAGAATGGCAGGCCCTGAAATACACCATCCAGGTTGCGCCCGAGGACTGCACCGGATGCGGCATCTGCGTGGACGTCTGCCCGGCTAAGAATAAGAGCGAGACGCGCCTGAAGGCGATCAATATGATGCCACAGCCGCCGCTGCGCGCCTCCGAGCGCGAGAACTGGGAGTTCTTCCTGAAGATTCCAGAAGTCGACCGGCGGAAAATCAAAGTCTCCAATGTCCGCCAGCAGCAGCTACAGGAGCCCCTCTTCGAGTTTTCCGGCGCCTGCTCTGGCTGCGGCGAGACGCCATATCTCAAGCTGCTTTCCCAACTCTTCGGCGATCGGGCGCTCGTTGCCAATGCTACTGGTTGCTCCTCGATCTACGGCGGGAATCTCCCGACAACTCCCTGGGCGAAAAACGCGGAGGGGCGTGGCCCCGCCTGGTCGAACTCGTTGTTTGAAGATAACGCCGAGTTCGGACTTGGCTTCCGCCTCTCAATTGACAAACAGGCTGAATTTGCTCGCGAGCTGGTGCATCGGTTGGCGGGATCCATCGGGGAAAATCTGGCTACGGCTCTGGTCACTGCTCCACAGAAGGATGAAGCCGACATCTATGAGCAGCGGCAGCGCGTCACCCAGTTGAAACAAACTCTAACGAAACTGGATTCCAGCGAGGCAAAGCAGCTTCTGGCCATTGCCGACGTCTTGGTGAAAAAGAGCGTGTGGATTGTGGGCGGCGACGGCTGGGCTTACGACATTGGTTACGGCGGCCTCGATCATGTGCTGACCAGTGGGCGCAACGTGAACCTGCTGGTGCTGGACACCGAGGTCTACTCTAACACTGGAGGACAAGCATCCAAGAGCACCCCGCGGGCCGCCGTAGCCAAATTTGCCGCGGGAGGCAAGCCGGGGCCAAAGAAGGACCTGGGCCTCATGGCCATGAGCTACGGCAACGTGTACGTCGCGAGCGTTGCCATGGGAGCAAAGGACGAACACACTCTCAAGGCCTTTCTCGAAGCCGAAGCGTACGACGGGCCGAGTCTGATCATCGCCTATTCGCACTGCATCGCGCATGGCATCAACATGACAACGGCAATGTCGGATCAGAAGGTTGCGGTAGATTCCGGACAGTGGCTGCTCTATCGGTACAACCCGGAACGCGCGCTCACCGGTGAGAATCCGTTGACTCTGGACTCACGAGCGCCGACCAAGAAAGTGCAGGATTTCCTGCTGCAGCAGACACGCTTCAAGATGCTGACCAAGAGCAAGCCCGAAGATGCCAAACGTCTCTGGCAGCAGGCGCAACATGATGCCGATCTGCGCTATCGGATGTATGAGTATCTGGCGCATTGGAGCGGCAACGCCGCCACAAAAGAGGCGCAGCGAGAGGAGCAGGAGAAGGCTCCTGTCGTCGGAATCTGATGGAGGGAGCATGCTTGATCTGAGCACCACCTACCTGGGTATGAAATTGCGCACTCCGCTGGTGGTTTCGGCCTCGCCGTTATCGCAGGAAATTGCGGGCATACGCCGATTGGAGGACACCGGCGCCTCGGCTGTCGTTCTCTATTCCCTTTTCGAAGAGCAGTTGCGCCAGGAGCGGATGGAACTCGAATACCACCTGTCCGCCGGCCTTGATAGCTTTGCCGAGTCTCTCACGTATCTCCCCCGGGCTAGCGAATACTGCACCGGGCCCGAGGAGTACCTCAACCATATACAGAAGGCGAAAGCGGCGGTAAATATCCCCATCATCGCCAGCCTCAACGGTTCCACCCTCGGTGGTTGGACCACCTATGCCAAACAGATAGAAGACGCCGGTGCCGATGCCATCGAGTGCAATATTTATTTCATTCCATCGCAGATGGAAATCTCAGGCGCTGAAGTGGAGCAGGAATACCTGGACATTTTGCGGGGAGTAAAGATTTCGGTCCACATTCCGGTTGCAATCAAGCTGAGTCCGTTCTTCAGCAGCTTCGCGCATATGGCCAAACGGCTTGTTGCCACGGGGGCGGATGGGCTGGTCCTGTTCAATCGGTTCTACCAGCCCGATATCGACCTTGAGGAACTGGAACTCAAGCCCGATGTGCTGCTGAGCACGCCGCAGGCCTTGCGTTTGCCCTTGACCTGGATCGGCATCTTGTATGGCCGAATTCGGGCAAGTTTGGCTGCTACCAGCGGCATTCATCGAGCAGAAGACGCAATTAAGCTCCTTATGGTCGGAGCCGACGTCACCATGCTTTGCTCCGCCTTGCTGCGCAATGGAATCAATCATCTCCACCACGTGGAACGAGGTCTACGTGAGTGGATGGAAGCTCACGAATACGAGTCTGTCCGTCAATTGCAAGGATGCATGAGCCAGATTCGGTGCTCGACTCCTGCCGCCTTTGAACGGGCGCAATACATGCGAGCTGTGAAAGACTTGGCTTGCGTGCACAGATAGCATCTCAAACTGGGACCAGATCTCCATGTGACCGTCGGAAAGGCTTGAGACGCAGCATCATCAATACGCTCCTGGTTCTGGTGCTGGTCGGCCTTCTGGTGTGGAGTTCTTTAGATATACTTCTTTGAGTTTCCCTTGTGTTCTCGCCAGCTTACGGTGGGTGTGATTCGAGTCACACTCCCATGTAGCTCCCGTCATGGCCGATCCTCCTCAGGGCATTGAGACTGGAGACAGCCTTGGAGGATGCCATGATGATGCTCTATCGCCTTGTGCGTCTCATTGAAGATCACTCGCACGCGTTGGCAGCCTGTCTTCTCCACCGTGTGCGAAACTCAGAGGCCACTCCCGATTACAAGAATGTCCCACCAGGGGAGCTGCAAGAGCGCGTGTATGAAATCTATCGGCACTTGGGGGACTGGCTGATGACGATGGACGAAGTGGATTTGGAACTCCGCTATTCAGAGATTGGGGCAAGGCGGGCGTCACAGGGCGTGCCGCTGAGCCAACTCGTTTGGGCAATTGTTCTAACGAAAGAGAACCTCTGGGAATACATCAAGAAAGAGTCGATTTTAGAGCGTCCGGTGGAGGTCTTCGGTGAACTGGAAATGCTGCAATTGCTAGACCAGTTCTTTGATCGCGCCTTGTACTACGCCGCGACCGGGTATGAGCGTAAGGTTGCGGAGCAAACGATGGTGCATACAAGCTCTGACGGCGCATACAAGCGCTGTGGCTGAAGCCAAATCGTGAAATAGGGAGAAAATATTGCCTCGGGAACGCGAATACGCGAGAAAGGTGCAAACGGCGGACGAAGCGTTGAGCTGTGTCATATCTGGAATGCGAGTGTACATTCAGCCTGGTTGTGCCGAGCCAGAGACGCTGGTTGAGGCGCTGATGCGTCGGGCTCCCGAGGTACATGACGTAGAGATAGTCCACATGATGACGATGGGGGCGGCACCTTATATTGCACCAGAGATGGCCGGACATTTTCGCCATAATGCAGTCTTCATTGGTTCCAACGTGAGGGAGGCCATCAATGAAGGTCGCGCCGACTACACTCCCATCTATCTCAGCGAGATCGAGGAGCTGTTCGAGAACGGTGCCATGCCGATTGATGTGGCCCTCACTGAGGTTTCCCCACCCGACTCCCACGGCTTCTGCAGTTTTGGCGTAGGCGTCGATACCACGCTTACGGCTGCCAAGTGTGCCCGCTACGTTGTCGCGCAGGTCAATAACTATATGCCGAGAACATTCGGCGATAGTTTCATTCATGTGAGCGACATAGATGCGGTGGTTGAATCGTCACGGCCGCTATGCGAACTCAAACAACCAGTGGTTACTGAGATGCATGTTGCGATCGCGCGCAACGTAGCGGGCCTGATCGAAGACGGAGCTGTGTTACAGATTGGTATTGGCGGCATCCCGGACGCCGTGCTTCCGTTTCTGATGGATCGCAAAGACCTGGGCGTCCACAGCGAACTGGTCTCAGACGGAGTAATCCCGCTCATTGAATCTGGTGTGATCACCGGTGCCCGTAAGAACTACAAACCTCGCAAAATCATCGTTGGTTTCGTCCTGGGCACAAAGAGGATGTTTGAGTTCGTAGACAACAATCCTATTTTCGAGTTTCATCCGACGGCGTACACCAATGATCCGGGATTGATCGCACGCAATGACAGAATGGTAGCGATAAACTCCGCTCTGCAAGTTGATCTCACCGGTCAGGTATGCTCGGACTCCATCGGCAATCAGTTCTACAGCGGCATCGGCGGGCAGGTGGACTTTCTCCGCGGTGCATCAAGATCGAGAGATGGAAAACCCATCATCGCGGTTTCATCAACCGCAAAGAATGGTACGATTTCTCGGATCGTCCCCACGCTCAGCCCCGGCGCAGGCGTGGTCACCTCTCGAGGGCTGGTTCGCTATGTGGTTACCGAATATGGCGTGGCCTACTTGCATGGCAAATCAATCCGTGAACGAGCCAAAGCGCTCATCGAGATTGCGCACCCAAAGTTCAGGGATGAACTCTACGAATACTGTGAACGGACTAAGTGGCTGCAGCGACCGAGCGTAGATCCGGGTCACCCTTGGCTCTCCAAAGCGCACTGGGTGTCCAAAAGTTGACTTCGAATCAACCCGAGAGGAGAAGTGGTCCCGCACTGAACCGAAATAAAAGCATCCAAGGTGCCAGGCGCGCGCATCAAACGCTGCTCATATTGGCGTGTTTCGGGACAATGGGCGGTCTTACCAGTCATCATCGAACGCCGAAAGCATCAATTCGGAGCTCCTAGAGTTTCCACTGACTAGACACGATCAATTCTGGAGCAACAGCCTGTTCTCGCGCCCATTCCTGACGTTCCACATTTTCCAAAACGCTTAAGAGCTTGCTGGCACAAGATGCGCAGCAAAACCCTCTGATGTATTCTGCGGCCTGCTTCTCGTCGCCATCGCAAAACTCGTATCGGAAGATTGGCGGGTTCGAAGTACAGACGCCGCAAACGTTCGGGACGTCATGGAAGAGGTCAAACGTAGAGAAACAGACTCGGTTATTCATGTCCCTTCCTCCTTTTTCGCTCAAGCCAAACCGGTGGACTCGCACAACTTCGGGGCTATTAGCGCACCGTTAGTACTGGGCAGCGCGCATTGGTAATGACTTTGTGTGCCGTAGTCCAGGGCAGATGTGTGACAACCTTGACGTTTCGTGGCCGCGCACCCAGCACACACAATTAGATCCGTCTCCCGTTCGGTGGCGGTTTGCAGGATGTGATCGGCAGGCGAGCCGAACTGAACGACTGGCTCAGGGGAATGGCGCAAAACTGCATCCTCGGGTTGCAATTGTTCCAGCTTGCGAAGGGCCGCAGCGATAGGGCCAGGGTGGTTATGGAGATGCTCCCCGTATTCCTCAATCACGTGCAGCAGAACCAGCCGCGCGCGAAACTCGCGAGCCAGTGAGAATGCATATGGCGCCGCAATGAGAGAATGGAGGCCAAAGTCGGTTGCGTACAGAATGTGGCCAACTTCAACGCTAATGGGTGGAATGTCGCCGTTATCACGATGTTTCGGCACACCGTGAGGCTTCGGAGCCTTCGGACCAACCGTGAGGACAGGGCAGGTCGCCGTGCGCAAGATTTCTTCCGCCACCGAACCCAGAAACAGCTTGCCCAAGCCGGTGCGGCCGTGCGTGCCTGTCACGAGCAAGTCAATTTCATCGGCATGGATGATTTCGGAAAGCACTTCACTTACTTTTCCGTGGCGAACATGTGTACGATGGGGATAGCCTGCGAGGCGTGTCGCAACCTCCTGTATCTTTTCCTGGGCGCGGCTGTGAGCGTCTTCGTAGATGGATCCGAGAGTCACTGGGTCGACCGCACTAGCACGCACCAGATTGATTTCTGGGAGGACGTGAGCAACATGCACCGTACCGCCATAACGTAGGCTCATTGCAGCTACATAAGGCAATGCTGCCTCCGAAGCTGCGGAGAAATCTGTGGCAAACAAAATGTTCTTGAGTGATACGTCAGTGTTAATCTTTTCTTCTAGTAGCTTCACGTCGCACCTCCAGTTGACGGTGCCAGGGTGACACTGTGTTGACCTCGGGCGCTGTGCGTGTTGTCACTGGTTTTCGTGACGGCAATCACACGATTCCAAACGCTAGGGTGTTATTCAACTCCGTCGGGGTTATATGCCGACCAACGGCAACAAGTTCGTTCTGAAACGCGATAATTTTCAGCAACTGCTCGACGTTTTGGCCAAGCGAGGATATCGAGTCGTTGGACCAACCCTTCGCGACGGAGCCATCGTCTACGACACGGTTAATTCCGTGGCTGATCTGCCATCGGGATGGACGGACGAGCAGAACGGCGGGACTTATCGGTTGCGAAGGCGTGACGATCAAGCCTTATTTGGCTATGCCGTTGGCCCGCACTCTTGGAAGAAGTTTCTCCATCCGCCGATGGTGCGGCTTTGGCAGGCCACCCGTAAGGAAGGCCACCTGGAGATCCGCGAGGAGCTGCACCAGAACCCCAAGATGGCATTTCTGGGTGTGCGTTCCTGCGAGCTGCATGCGATCGCAATCCAGGATCGTGTATTCATTCACGGACAGCGTGCTGAAACGGGATACAAATCCAGACGAGAACAAATTCTCATAGTGGCGGTGAACTGTGGTCAGGCGGGTGGCACATGTTTTTGCGTATCGATGAACACCGGCCCGAAGGCGAGTTCTGGTTTTGACCTTGCTCTGACGGAGGTCCTGGATGGAGGCCTTCATTATTTTTTGGTAGAAGTTGGGACGCAACTTGGCGCCGATGTTCTGAAGGAGCTTCCTCATAGCCCTGCGGCTGAGGCTGAACAGCAGGCGGCACAGCGCATTCACGAAAGAACCGCACAACAAATGGGCCGGAAAATGGAAATCGTGGGTATCAAGGAGCTGCTCTACCGAAACTATGAGCACCCCCGGTGGGACAACGTTGCCGCGCGTTGCCTCACTTGCGCGAATTGTACTATGGTCTGTCCCACCTGTTTCTGTACAACCGTGGAGGATGCTACCGATCTGAAAGGTGAACATGCGGAACGCTGGCAGAAGTGGGACTCGTGCTTCACGATGGATTTTTCCTACATTCATGGTGGAGCGATTCGTGCAACGTCAAAGGCCCGCTACCGTCAGTGGATGACCCATAAACTTGCGACTTGGATCGATCAGTTTGGAACATCCGGTTGTGTTGGTTGTGGACGATGCATCACGTGGTGCCCGGTGGGAATTGATATTACCGAAGAGGTCGCAGCAATCCGGCAGTCAGAACCCGCCACGAGTTCGGAGCAAAATCATGGAAACACTTCAGGGAATCCTGGCTGATCACCCGTTTGCTCGGGGGCTGAAGGATGGCCACCTAGCACTGCTCGTAGGGTGTGCCTCGAATATTCGCTTTGAGGCGGACCAGGTGGTTTTCCGCGAAGGCGAAGAAGCAAATCAATTTTACCTTATTCGAGAAGGGAAGATGGCGATTGAGCTATTCGCGGCGGAACGCGGCTCTATCAATATTCTGACTCTCACCGAGGGTGAAGTGCTCGGCTGGTCGTGGCTGGTTCCACCCTATCGCTGGAGGTTCGACGCTCGCGCGATCCAGTCAACGCGGGCCATTGCACTCGATGGCAAGTGCCTCCGCGAGAAATGTGAGCGGGACCACGACCTTGGCTACGAACTCTTGAAACGCGTCGTCCCTACCATGGAAGAACGTTTGCAAGCAACGCGGTTGCAGCTCTTGAACGTTTATGAAGTCCACACTTGATACGCCAAGTCATACTTCACTGCACCCCATGGTACCTGAGCCCTGGTGTGTTCGCCGATTGTGGTGGGAGACCGATGACACGTTCACTTTTGAGCTTACGCCCGAGAATGGTCGGACGAAATTTCATTTTCTTCCTGGCCAATTCAATATGCTTTATGTATTCGGCGTAGGAGAAGTTCCGATCTCGGTCAGCGGAGATCCGGCTAAGGCTGAACGACTCATGCACACGGTGCGAGCGGTTGGACCCGTGACGCGTGCGATGGGATCGTTAAAGCGCGGGACTCAACTCGGCGTGCGTGGTCCGTTTGGGACCTGTTGGCCGATGGAGCAAGCGGTTGGTAAGGACATATTGATTCTTGCTGGCGGGATCGGGCTGGCACCGCTGCGGCCTGTGGTCTATGAGGTGCTTGCCAAGCGCCAGATATTCGGCCGAGTGTATCTCCTCTATGGCGCACGTACTCCAGACGACATTCTTTATACCCAGGAGCTCCCGGAGTTAATGAAAGAGGCGAAGCTTCAAGCCCTTGTAACCGTGGACCGGGCTGGCCGGGATTGGACGGGCAACGTTGGGGTCGTGACAACACTGATTGCAAAAGCACAGTTTGATCCCGGCAATTCGCTGGCGATGGTGTGTGGCCCTGAGGTGATGATGAGGTTCACCCTTCGTGAGCTCCAGAAACGCGGGATGCGAACTGATAGTGTTTATATCTCCATGGAACGAAATATGAAGTGCGCCGTCGGTTTTTGCGGACACTGTCAGTTCGGTCCTACATTCATCTGCAAGGATGGTCCCGTATTTCGCTACGACCAGATTCAGCATCTCCTCGCGATTCGAGAGGTTTGAGATGGCGCCTACACGCAAACCGAAGCTTGCAGTCTGGAAGTTTTCCTCCTGTGATGGATGCCAGTTGAGCCTGCTTGACTGCGAGGACGAGTTGCTGGCTCTTGCCGGTGAAGTGGAAATTGCAAACTTTCCTGAGGCCTCGCGCGCAGTTGTAAGGGGCCCTTACGATCTCTCGCTGGTCGAGGGTTCAATCACGACTGCGCACGATGCTGAGCGAATTCATCAGGTGCGGCGGTCATCAAAGTTCCTGGTAACCATTGGCGCGTGTGCTACCGCTGGGGGCATCCAGGCACTGAAGAATTTCAAAGACGTTAAGGAATTCATCTCCATTGTTTACGCCACGCCGGCGTATATTGATACTCTGAACAAGTCCACGCCGATTGCGGATCACGTGCGTGTTGATTTTGAACTGCGCGGCTGTCCTATCAACAAAAACCAGCTCATTGAAGTGATAAGTGCATTCTTGCACGGCCGGAAGCCGAACACGCCCCCGCATAGCGTTTGTATCGAATGCAAACGGCGAGGGAGTGTTTGCGTGATGGTGGCGCAGGGTACGCCCTGCCTTGGCCCAGTGACCCATGCTGGTTGTGGCGCGATTTGTCCCTCTTATAACCGTGGGTGCTACGGATGCTTCGGTCCCATGGAGACTCCAAACACCAAGTCATTGAGTGGATGGTGGGCTGGGCTGGGAGTGAAGGAACAGGATCTGCTGCGAGTTTTTCGCAGCTTTAACGCCTATGCTGAGCCGTTCCGGCGTGAAAGCGACCGTCATGAAAACTAGGACCATTAGAGTTGACTACCTTGCTCGGGTCGAAGGCGAAGGAGGGCTCTACATCAAGCTCCGCGACAATAGCGTGGTCGACGTCAAGCTGAAAATCTTTGAGCCGCCACGTTTTTTTGAAGCCTTCCTTCGTGGCCGCAGTTTCAATGAGGTTCCGGATATCACTGCGAGAATCTGCGGAATCTGCCCGATTGCTTATCAGATGAGTGCCGTCCACGCGCTTGAAAACGCTTTCGGCATCAAGGTTGACGGTCAGTTGCGGGCACTACGAAGGCTGATCTACTGCGGTGAATGGATCGAAAGCCACACGCTACATGTCTATATGCTGCATGCACCTGATTTTCTCGGCTATCAGGATGCCATCCAGATGGCAAGGGACCATGCCAGCGTGGTTCAACGGGGCCTGCAATTAAAAAAGGTGGGCAACGAAATCGTCAGCTTGCTGGGCGGAAGAGAGATTCATCCGATCAATGTACGCGTGGGTGGTTTCTACAAAGTGCCGTTGCGCAGCGAACTTAGAGCTCTTGCAGAACGCTTGAAATGGGCGCGGGATGCTGCTCTAGAAACTGTGCAATGGGCCGCGAGCATGCCTTTTCCGGAGTTCGAACAGGATTACCTGTTCGTCGCCATGAATCATCCGGGAGAATATCCCTTTAACGAAGGAAGGATTGTATCCAACAGGGGCTTGGATATCGCTGTCGGTAACTATGAGGATAATTTTACCGAGGAACACGTTGAGTACTCGAACGCATTGCATTCAGTCCTGAAGCAGCAAGCACCGTATTTTGTCGGACCTTTGGCCCGGTACAATTTGAACTTCGACCGGCTCTCACCGCTGGCCCAGGAGGCGGCGCGCAAGGCCGGCCTTGCGCCGATCTGCCGCAACCCGTTCCAGAGCATTATCATCCGTAGCATCGAAATCCTATATGCCTGCGATGAAGCTCTGCGTATCATCGCGCAATACGAACCGCCCGAGAGACCGGCAAATCCCACTCCAGTCCGCGCTGCCAGTGGATGTTCCTGTACAGAGGCTCCCCGGGGTATTTTGTATCACCGCTACCGCGTAGATGGGCAAGGCACCATCCTTGATGCGAAGATTGTTCCTCCTACATCACAAAATCAGAAGGTCATTGAACAAGATTTGTCGCATTTTATACCAAGATTCTTAACCCTCCCCGAGAACGAGCTTGGCTGGAGATGCGAGCAAGCCGTACGCAACTATGATCCGTGCATATCCTGCGCTACACACTTTCTTAAGCTCGAAATCGATCGCGGATAAAGGCGGTCAGCGGTTTGTGTCCTAAGCGTTTTAGTTCTGCGCGTATGACGCAATCATCTAAGGTTCTCATTATTGGTATTGGTAACGCGTACCGTCATGACGATGCCGCCGGACTCATGGTCGTTCGTCGCCTCAAAGAACTCGGTCTCAGCTCCTGCGAGGTACGGGAACAAATCGGCGAGGGAACAGCCTTGATGGACTTGTGGAAAGGTGCCGAGCGAGTTGTTGTGGTCGATGCGGTTCAATCAGGAGCGGCTCCGGGTACGATTCACTCCTTTTACGCCAATCAGGATCCTTTGCCGCTTCCGATGTTTCGCGACTCGACCCACGCATTTGGACTTGTCGAGGCTGTTGAGCTTAGCCGTGCGTTGAAACAGCTTCCATCCGATCTCCTTATCTACGGCATCGAATGCAGAAATTTCGAAGCCGGAACCGGACTGTCCTCTGCCGTCCGAAATGCCGTAGACGATCTGGTAAGAAGGCTGCAAGCAATTGACAAGATCTACACCACAACCCTCTAATCCTCGATTTCAACCCAATATGATTTCGATCACAAGCTCTTGTGCGCTGGCCCACCGACGGGGATTTCGCACATTTCGGACAATCGGCTCGGAAAGAGCGAATAGGTGAACAAGCCATATCGAATATCAGCGGAACGCAGGTCTGGCAACCGCGCAGGATATTTTCACGTAACCGGAAGGTCAGACCCGCTTCAATTCGCCACGGCTCCGGCATATGCAAGCAATGGCTGGCCGCAAAGTAGCAGCTACCTGCTGAATGTTTCCTGGTGGCCCAACAGAATATCGATCTCGCGGTTCAATATATCGGCTACTTGCGGTTCAACGGTGCGGGCTCGAACTATGATGGGGCCCACCGCTATGCGGACGGAAACAACTCTATTTACCTGCTGGCAAGGTTGGTCTTCTGATAGATTATTACGCGCATCGTTAGCGAGGGACGCTATGAATCGAATCGTTCGGAGAGTGATCCTGCTTGCGTTCGTCAGCGCTTGTTCTTCTTGGGTCGCAGCCCAGGGCGACGCTGTCAGCCTATTTAAATCGAAGTGCGCGCTGTGCCACGCCGAAGATGGCAGCGGCAATTCGCCCACCGGCAAGGCACTCAAGGCGAGGGACCTCAGATCTGAAGAAACGCAGCAGAGGTCGGACGCCGAGCTTACAGAGGTGATTGCCAAAGGACGAAACAAAATGCCAGCCTTCCGACAGAAGCTGAAGCCAGAACAAATTCAGCAACTTGTGGTTTATGTTCGCCAATTGGCTAAAAAGTAGCAGCCCTCGATCCCGACGTGACCCAATGCCATTTCTTGAACCGCCAAACGACAAAGCCCCAGATGGTAAGAATCGCCGCTCATTTCTCGCCGCTCTGTTGGCTGCCGGAAGCGCCACGGTTGGCGTGCTGCTCGCTGTTCCTGTGATCCGATTCACGCTTCATCCTGTCCTCGCCCGGACGACCGAAAAATCATGGTCAGATGTCGGCAAGATACAGGAATTCCAAAGTCTCAATGCACCAATCAAGAGGTTGGTCAGCATCGAGGAGCAGGACGGCTGGCGCAAAACCTTGATCGAGAAGCCAGTGTATGTGAGCAAGGACACACGAGGTGGTCTGATCGTCCTCTCAGCCGTTTGCCCCCACCTGGGTTGCACAGTGCCGTGGTTGGAGAAAGAAAGCAAGTTCATCTGTCCCTGCCATCGCGGAGTGTTCAGTGCTGATGGCACGCTCTTAGGAGGCCCACCGCCGCGAAATATGGATCGTCTCCGAAGCAAAATAGAAGGCGGAATTCTGAAGACTCAATATCAATTCTTTCGTCAGCTTACCCATAATGAAGAGGAGCTCGCTTGAATCCCCCCCCGGAGGAAAGACATTCCCGGTTCCGCGCCTGGCTGGACAGCCGCACCGGACTAGACTCTTTGCTTCGCCATGCCCTCGACGAACCAATTCCCGGCGGAGCGAAGATCGCGTACGTGTTCGGTTCCGGGCTGCTGTTTCTTTTTGTTTCACAAATAGTAACCGGCGTATTTCTCGCCATGTATTACGTACCCTCCGCAGATCACGCCCACACTACGGTTGAATACATCACCAAGGAAGTGACCAGCGGCTCGTTCTTGCGAGGCCTTCACGCCTACGGTTCGAGCGCAATCATAATCGTGCTCTTGCTCCATATTACCCAGACGTTTCTTTACGGCTCATACAAAGGGCGCCGCGAGCTGGTGTGGCTTGCCGGATGCGTGCTTCTTATGCTCATGCTCGGGATGGCTTTCACGGGATACCTGCTTCCATGGGACCAGAAAGCTTACTTTGCAACTACGGTCGGAACGAACATTCTGAGCGAGTTGCCATGGATAGGTAACGCACTCAAGCGCTTGCTGCGCGGCGGAACGGAAATGGGAACACTGACACTCTCGCGATTTTTCGTGCTGCATGTTTTTCTTATTCCCGCGTTCATTTTCGCTTTCGTCGCCATACACGTTTATTTCTTCCGGAAGTCTGGCGCTGCAGGCCCGATCGGTGAGGATCCTCTCGAACCGAAACTGCAAAGTGAACCTTTCTACCCTAAGCAGCTTGTGATGGACATGGGCTTCACCATCTTGATCATCGTGGCTCTGGGAATTATCGCGTACTTCTGGCCAACTGAGCTTGGCCCGAAAGCCGACCCTTCCGACACACAGTTTCTGCCTCGTCCAGAGTGGTATTACATTCCGGTCTTCCAGTACCTAAAATACTGGCACGGATCAACGTCGTTGATTGGAATTTTGCTGATTCCAGGAATCGTGGGTCTACTATTAGTTACCGTTCCATTTTTCGATCGCAGTTTGGAACGGCGTCCATGGAAGCGGCCGGTCAGCGTGGGATTGTTTGCCGTTATTCTGCTTGCTCTAGGAGGTCTCGGCTTACTCAGTCATCGTGAAGATCTGCGTAATCCCGGATTGGCAGCGCAATTGAAGGCGCAGCGCGACGCAACGAAGGAATTCATGCAAGCGAAGTTCGAGCCTGAACTTTCCGGCGGTTCACTCCTCGCAGAAAACGCCGCCTTGGCTAACCCTGGCGCGGCGAAAGGCAAAGAAATCTTTGAAGGACAGAGTTGCAATGCTTGTCACGGCGACAATGGCGTTGGCACGGCGGCGGCGCCTAAACTCATCGGTGTCGGAGAGAAGTACACCTCAACTCAGATTGAAGTCCTACTCCAGAAGCCGAACGAACAAATGACTGCAGGTGGAATGCCGCCAGTTAATCTGAAGGACGACGAGATGAAGGCGCTGATCGACTATCTTCGCAGTTTGAAGTGAATTGTCATTGCGAGTTGGCAGGTTTGCACTGGGAAGATCTGGACCTCGTCAACGGTTGGATCAGCGTAAACCGCGATGTGGACAACAATCTGAAGAATCCTTGCAAGACCGAAGCCAGCAGAAAGGCGGTGCCACTCGATTTGAGGATTGTGCCATTCTTCCAGCGCTGGAAGGAGGTCTCACTCTTCAAGGCGCCAGACGATTACGTCTTCGCGGCTGGTTGCAATCGAGCGGGCGGCAAGAGAGGGAAGCAGCCTATTTCTCTCTCAGTGGTTTTTCGATAT